>NZ_JBSFVE010000023.1:0-134691 GCF_053592165.1 Streptodolium elevatio | reverse complement strand
TTCGTCGCCCGCGAGATCTACAAACACCTGCCCCGACTCACACACACCCCCACACAGCTCCCACAGACCGCTTGACGACCTATAGGAGCTTCGCCGCCGGTCGACCCCCGCCGGCCGACGGCCCGGATCGCGCGGGCGGGACGCGGGAGGTGGTTGCCATCGCGCGCCGGGTGCGTACGATCGACAACGCAGCATCGCGTGCCGGTCACCGTCCGGGTGAGGCATGGAGGTGCTGGGAGTGCCTTGCGGAGGCATGCCACCCATGTCAGTCGAGTTGAACCACACGATCGTGCACGCCCTGGACAAGCGGGAGTCGGCCGAATTCCTGGCCGGGATCCTGGGCTTGGAAGTCGGGCCGGAAACCGGGGTGTTCGTCCCCCTCGACACCGCGAACGGGGTCACGCTGGACTTCGCGACCGTTCCGGCGGAGTCGATCACCACACAGCACTACGCGTTCCTCGTCTCGGACGAGGTCTTCGACGCGGCGTTCGCGCGGATCCGCGAGCGCGGGCTCACGTACTACGCGGACCCCCGGCTGCAGAGCGCGGGGGAGATCAACCACCACCACGGCGGACGCGGCCTGTACTTCTTCGACCCGGCGGGCCACGCCATGGAGATCATCACGCGCCCGTACGCGTAACACAGGACCCCGGCCGCGTCCATGGCCCCCGACCCCCGGTTTCCCGGGGGGGCGGGGGCCATCGGGATTGGGGGGCCAGCAGGATCGCCCCGTCCCCGGCGGCTGCCTAGTGTGGAACCACGACCACGCCGAGGGCCGGTCCACCGGAAGCCATCCGCGAAGCCCCTCCGAAGCCCCTCCGAAGCCCCTCCGAAGTCCTCGCAAGTCCTTCCAGCGCGCTTTGAAGCCGTGCTCCGAAGCCGTGCTCCGAAGCCGTGCTCCGAAGCCGTGCTCGGAAGCCGTGCCGAAGCCGCCTCCCACCACGCCGATCCCAGGGACGTCCATGCCTGCTGCCACCGTTCAGACCGCCGACCGACCTCCGCCCCCGCGTACGCCGCCGGCCCCGCGATCCGAGCGCGCCGCGAGCGACTTCGCGCCGCTGCTCGCCGACCTGAAGGCCGCGCGGCTGATGGACCGGCGGCCCGGCTACTACCTCCGCGTCATCACCGTGAACCTGCTCCTGTTCGCCGCCACCTGGGCCGCCGTGCTGTGGCTCGGAAACACGTGGTGGCAACTGCTGCTCGCGGTCCCGGTCGCGCTGTTCTCGGCCCGGGCCACCTTCGTCGGCCACGACGCCGGGCACCGCCAGATCGGCGGCAGCCACCGCACCCACCGGGCGATGTCGCTGCTGCACGGCAACCTCATGAACGGCATGAGCGCCGGGTGGTGGAACGCCAAGCACAACAAACACCATGCCAACCCGAACCACCGCGACAAGGACCCGGACGTCGCGGTGGGTGTCCTGGTGTGGGACGCCGACCAGACCGGCGGACGCCGGGGCCTCGCGGGCTGGTTGACCCGCCACCAGGCCCGGCTGTTCTTCCCGCTGCTGCTCCTCGAAGGACTCAACCTCAAGGTCAACGGCGTCGTCGACCTGCGCAACCGGACCCGGCGCGAACGCCTCGTCGAGGGCTCGCTGATGGCGCTGCACTTCGCGGCGTACGCGTCCCTGCTGTTGGTCGCGATGTCGCCCGCCAAGGCCCTGGTCTTCGTGCTGGTCCACCACGCCCTGTTCGGGCTGCACCTGGGCGCGGTCTTCGCCCCGAACCACAAGGGCATGCCGATGCCGGAACCGGGCGTGCCGTGGGACCACCTGCGCCGCCAGGTGCTCACCTCGCGCAACGTGCGCGGCGGGCCGATCACCGACTGGATGCTCGGCGGGCTGAACTACCAGATCGAGCACCATCTCGTGCCGAGCATGCCGCGCGGGAACCTGCGCAAGGCGCGGCCGATCGTCCGGGCGCACTGCGCGCGGCTGGGTGTCGCGTACGCCGAGACCGGTCTGGTCGAGTCGTACCGTCAGGCCCTCGCCCACATGCACGCCGTCGGCGCCCCGCTGCGCGCCGCACACCGTCGCGGCCGTGGGGGCGGCAGGATGGGGTGATGGCAGATGGTCGCGCGCACCGGTACTCGGCCCACCTCGATCTACTGACCGGTGAGGACGACCCGGTCGTCTTCCGCGTCGACTCGACGCGACCGGACCTGCTGCCGGTCACCGTGCTGTGGTACCCGGACCTCCCGGAGGACGGGCTGGCCACGGCGTTCACGTACGGCGTCTCGCTCGCCGACCATCCCGAGTGGGTGGGCGGGTCCGCCGAACTGTCGCTGTGCGTGCGGTCGCTCGACACGGCGTGGCCGCGCGCGCTCGGGCTGCTGGGCGAGCAACTGCGCGGGGTGTGCCCGTTCGGGTACGGCAACACCATCGACTTCGGCCGGCGGATCGCGCCGGACACCGAGATGACGGCGTTCTTCGTCTTCGCGTCGACCGTCGTGGAGCGCGACGACGCGGTGGGCGTGGACATCGGGGAGCCGGGGCGCGAGGACCTGGTGACGATCCAGGCCCTGTACCCCGTGCACGACATCGAACGCCGGTTCATCGACGAGCGCGGGCTCGACCCGTTCTGGCAGGGCGAGTGGGACACCTACGACGTGTCGCGCCCGCCGGCGGTGTGACGGCCGGACGCCCCGACAGGAACGGGCACGGGATGTCGGGTGGCGGGTGGCCGGTCCTTCCTAGCGTGGGGACGTAAGAGGGAAGGAGCGCGGCGTGCTGGACCGGCTCAATCAGGCGATGGACCACATCGAGCGGAACCTCGCGGGGGACATCGACGTACGCGAGCTCGCGCGTGTCGCGGCGACGACGGAGTACCACTTCCGGCGGATGTTCTCCGCGCTGGCCGGGATGCCGCTGTCGGAGTACGTCCGGCGCCGCCGGCTGACCGTCGCGGCCGCCGAAGTCCTGGCGCGGGAACGGACGTTGCTCGACGTGGCGGTGCGGTACGGGTACGGCTCGGGCGAGGCCTTCGCCCGCGCCTTCCGGGCCGTGCACGGCGTGGGGCCCGCCGAGGCACGGGGCACCGGTGCGGTCCTGCGGTCACAGCAGCGCCTTTCCTTCCACCTGGTGATCGAAGGGAGCGGCAGCATGCGGTACCGGCTGGTGGAGAAGGACGCGTTAAACCTCGTGGGCCGAAAGGCCCGGGTGCCCCTGGTGCACGAGGGCATGAACCCGGCGATCGTCGAGTTCATGCGCGGGCTCGACCCCGCCGAGGTGCGGCGCATCGAGGAGCTGTCGGACCAGGAGCCGCGCGGTCTCGTCAACGTGAGCGACGACCTGGCGGACTCCCGGGCCGAAGGCACCGAACTCGACTACTACCACGGGGTCGTGACCGGGGCGGCGGTCCCGGACGGCCTCGACGCGCTGCCGGTGGAGGCGGGCACCTGGGCGGTGTTCGCGCACTCGGGGCCGTTCCCGGAGACGCTGCAGTACCTGTGGCGGGACGTGTTCACGCAGTGGTTCCCGTCCAATCCGTACCGCAGCCGTCCGGGGCCGGAGATCGTCAGCACCCGACTTTCCGACGACGGGGCTTATGCGGACGCGGAGTTGTGGATCCCGGTGGAGCGGACGGCCGCCGAGTAGCGCGGACCCGGAGCCGCTCCGCGGCCTGGCGAACCGGGCGCCCTATACGTCGACGTCCGAGGGCGGACGGGCGGCGGGGGAGGGGATGGGGCGGCGCTTCGGGCGTTCGGGGGTCAGGCGGTCGGCGGTGAGACGGCCGGACCGGCGGGGCTGCGGCGGCACCGGGGAGGGCGGCTGCGGCTCCGCCTGCTGCTCGGCCGGCGATTCTGCGCGTGGTGCCGCGGCCTGGGGTGCCGCTTGCGTCGGAGCTGCCTCGCCGCGGGACTTGCCGGGCGACGGGCCGGCCGCGGAGGCGGGCACACGAGGCGGTGCGGGCGGCCTGGGGACGGGCGGAGGTGTCGGTGCGGCGGGTGCCACCGGGGGAGCGGCGGCCGGCGCCGCGGTCCGCGGTGCCGGAGCCGGTGGTGGCGGCGGGGTCGGGGTCGGCGGGGGCGGCGGCTGAACGGCCGCGGTACGCGGGCCCGAGCCGGTGATCCACGCCGGGGCGTCCTCGCCCGTGGCCGCGCGCCAGCGCGAGCGTACGGCGACCGGCTCGGCGGCGTGCGCGCGCACGAGGGCGTCGGTGGCCATGTCCACGACCTGCGGGAGGTTCAGTGCCGTTCCGACGCCGAGGGCGGCGGCAAGCGGCGGCACCGCGTCGGCGGGCCGGTCGGCCGAGATCAGCACCAGGCCGTAGACCGCGTAGGTGACGGCGACTTCGGGGCGCCGGGCGATGGCCGGGTCGACGCGGACGCGCCGGGCCCGGAGCGAGACCGCTTCCTCCAGCGCCTCGACCGCGTCGTCGTGGCGCGCGGCGCCGCTGAGCAGCAGGCCGAAACTCTGCAAGGCGGAGGCGAGGGCGTCGTCGCCGGAGGTGGGACCGTTCTCGGTGCGGGCCCGTCTCAGGCGTACCGCCGAACTCGCCCTTTCTATCGCCTCGTCGACGCGGCCGACGCGTGCCAACAGGTTCGCCTGACGTGTCGTCACTTGGGCGAGCACGTCGGCGTCGGCGAGCGTCAGCAGGTGTGCGGCCTCGTCGAACAGCGCGAGTGCCTCCTCGACCAGCCCGGTGGCGGCCAGGCGCCCGGCGAACTCGTCGAGGGCGTCGGCCAGTCCGGGGCGGTGCTCCTCGGGCGAGCGGGCGGCGAGCGTCCGGTACGCCTCTACGCACTCGTGCAGCACGGCGAGCGCGCGGTCCGACTCCCCGGCGTCGCCGAGCCGCGCGCCGAGGTCGCGCAACGTCGCGGCGAGCAGCGGGCGGTGGCGGTGCACGTCGAGGGCGGCGAGGCGGCGGGCGCGCGACGCCGCGTTGTTCGCGACCTTGACGGCGTCGCCGTACTGGCCGCCGCCGGCGAGCACTGCGGCGAGCGCCCGCAGCGCGTCGATCAGTGCGGGGGAGTGCTCGGCCGGGTCCTGTTCGGCGAGTTCGCCCAGCACGCGCACCGCGGCGCGGGCCGGGGCGGACGCCTCGACATGCCGCCCCGCCCGGCTGAGCTGCCGGGCCCGGTCGGCGAGCATCGCCGCGCGTTCGCGCTCGTCCCGGCGTACGGCGTCGGCAACCGCCCGGGAGGGCACCTGTTCTGACGGAAGGTCAGGCTCCGGTTCGGCCGAATCTCGCTGGTAGGGCGCCAGATAGGAGTTCCGTATGGCGAGCGCCTTGCTCGCCACGGCCGCTTCTTCCTCGATCCGGAGCCGGTACGCGGCAAGGTGGCGCTCATGCCGGCGCCGCCATCTGAAGAGCACGCGTCCCCACCCCACCCCACGGCTCGCCCACTGTCGGGGCGACGCTACCGCGCGACCGGTGGTGGCGGAGTGACCAAGGAGGGGATCAAGCCAGCGAGTTCACCCGGGAGAGGAAGGCGGCGGGAGGAAAGGCGGGGATCGGACGCCTCGGTGAACTTCCGGTCGCGCATCGTGACGGCCGGAGGTGGCATGCGACGCCGGCTCCCGTGCCTGGCCGGTTACGCCGTGGGCGGACGTTGTTGGCGGCCTCCCAGACCCGACGTAATCTCGATTACATGATTACAAGCGAGCAGCAGGAGAAGGTCAGGGGCTGGTTCGCCGGACGGCTCCCCGAGGGTCTGTTCGTCGAACTGGTCGAGGTGACGGTCGACCGCGAGGAGATCACCGTCGTCGGCCGCATAGCCGAGCCGGAGTTGGCCGAGGACGCGTCGGACGCCGCACGCGAGGGCGCGGCCGAGGGCAAGATCTCGGAGTTCCGGGAGCGTACGCGCGACGACCGCATCAAGGTCGCGCGGGAGGCTGAGCGGAAGTTCGGGCGCAAGGTGTCCTGGGGCGTCGTGTGCGGCGACCGCCGCGCGCTCTACACGCACGTGTCCGTGCCGGTCATGACGCGGCTGCGCCAGCCGGAGCGCCAGGTCCTCGACACGCTCATCGCGGGTGGTGTGGCCCGCAGCCGGAGTGAGGCACTGGCTTGGTGCGTACGCCTCGTGCAGCGCAACACCGACACATGGCTCACCGAACTGCGTGAGTCCCTCGAAAAGGTGCAGCAGGTCCGCGAGTCCGGGCCGGACGCCGACTAGTCGGGACGTCCGAGTAGTCGGGACGTCGAGTAGTCCGGACACCGAGCCGTTCGGAGACCGAGCAGTCCGGACACTGAGCAAGTCCGGACGCACTGTGGCCCGGAGGCCGGTGGCCCGCGCGTGACTTGGCGGCGTGCGGCACGCGCGGCCGCCGCCTCCGGTACGGGGATGCGGCGAGGACCCTGCCCTCAGGATGCGCCGAAAAGGCGCCACCTGCGGTGAACTCGTCCTCGCCGCATTCCCGTTTCCACGGCCGGCTCCCGCGCCGTTCGCGCGAAGGCCCCGTGACGCAGGGTCAGCCACGGGGGGAGTGCGTACGTGCGGCGAGCGATGTGCGTCCGGTGGATCGTCGCCCCGGACTCCTCCAGGCGTGGCAACTGCGCGCCCACGTGGTCGTCGACGGGGACGGCGAGGTCTGGCGCGCCGGGCAGGCCGTTGGCGATCGCGTAGCGCGCCATCGCGTAACGCGCCGTCGCCAGGCCGTGGTTGGTGCCGAGGGCGCCGAACGTGAGGATCGTGGGGGAGCGCCGCGTGAGAGCGTCCGGGATGATCCACGCCGGCTTGCGGGCCTTGTTGCCGCCGGCGATCTCAGCGGCTGGCGCTCGTACGCAGCGGGGCCTTCAGGGGCGTGTCCATCGGGTGGCGGGCGTACCCGCGTCGGGTCGCCGAATGCCGCCCTCCAGGGTGCGGATGACGTGTGCGGCGACGCCGTGCGGCGGGACCCTGCCCTGCTGCGCCGCCTCCGCGCCGGTGTACACCATCGCCCACACCGTGGCCATGATCCATCCCGCCGAGACCTCGGGATCGAACACGCCTTCCGCCTGGCCGCGTTCGATCAGGTCCGTCACCATGCGCTCGGTGCGGTCGTCGTAGTCCGGCAGCTCTTCGAGCACGCTCAGGTCGCCGAACGCGAAGAGCAGGCGGTCTCCCGTCGCGACGAGCCCGGTGACCAGCCGCCGCATCGCGTCGACGCACGGCCCCTCGTCGACGGCGGCGTCCAGCACGGCCTGCTCGATCAGGGCGAGCGAGTCCTCGACGGCGGCGCGCACCAGCTCGTCGCGGTCCGCGAAGTAGCGGTGCAGGGTGCTGCGTCCGACTTCGGCGGCCTGGGCGATCTCGGCCAGCGTGGCCCTGCGGTCGCGCGCGAGGAGGGTGGCGGCGGCGCTGACGATCGCGCGGCGCGTACGGCCGCGTGCCCCGGACTCGGCTGAGGTGGTGCTCACGACCGCAACATAGCAGCCAGTACCCGAAAAAGGACTTGCGCATCTAAAAATGGGACTCTAGTGTCTCAAAAAGTTGCACTGGCGTTTCATGGAGAGGGTCGTCGTGCCGAATCTGCGCATCCTGTGGTCCTTCGTCCGGCCCCACCGACGCACACTCGTCCTCGGGCTGGTCCTCGGGCTCTTCGTCACCGCGACCACCCTCGCGAGCCCGATGGCCACCAAGTGGGTCCTGGACGCACTCGACGAGTCCCGCTCGATCGCCCCGGCCGTGGCCGTGCTCGCCGGCCTGCTGGTCGTCGGCTCGGCCGTGCAGTCGTTCCAATGGATCATGCTCGGGAGCATGGGCGAGCAGGTCGTCCGCAACGCCCGCTCCTCGATGGTCCGGCGCCTGCTGCGGCTGCGCCTCGGCGACCTCACCGGCCGCTCCAGCGGCGAGCTGGTCACGCGCGTCACGTCCGACACCGTGCTCATCCGCGAAGCCGCGGCGTCCAGCCTGACCCGGCTCGTCAACGGCGCCATCGGCCTGGTCGGCGCGCTCGCGCTCATGGCCTTCCTCGACTGGGTGCTCTTCGCCGTCACCGTCGGCAGCCTGGCCGTCGTCACGCTGCTGGTCGCCGTGCTCATGCCGCGCATGGCCAAGGCGCAGGCGGCGGCCCAGGAATCGGTCGGGCGCCTGGGGGCGGCCCTCGACGGCGCGCTGCGTGCGATCCGCACCGTGAAGTCCGCCCGTGCCGAGGAGCGCGAGTCGCTGCGGATCGAGGCCGAGGCCGACGAGTCGGCCCGGCACAGCATCCGGGCGGTCCGCATCGAGGCCGTGGTGTGGACCATCACGATGGCCGGGGTACAGCTCGCGATCCTGCTGATCCTCGCGATCGGTGCCTACCGGGTCGAGTCCGGCGCGCTGTCCGTGTCCAGCCTGATCGCCTTCCTCCTCTACGCCTTCCAGCTCCTCGAACCGGCGACCGAACTCGCCACCGTCGTCACGCAGTTGCAGTCCGGCATCGCCGCGGCCTCACGCATCGCGCAGCTGAACGAACTGGATCTGGAAGGGCCCGATCCGCGCGCGAAGGCGGCCGTACCGTCCCAGGTGTACGCCCACACGGACACCGCCGCCGCGATCGCCTTCCACGACGTGACCGCCCGCTACGCCCCCGACGCCCAACCGGCCCTCGACGGCGTCTCGTTCGACGTCCCGCGCGTCGGCCACACCGCCATCGTCGGGCCCTCCGGTGCGGGCAAGACCACGGTCTTCTCCCTCATGCTCGAATTCCTGCACCCCGAGGCCGGCCACCTCAGCCTCGGCGGCCGGCCCGCGTACCTGTGGCCGCTGCACGAGTCGCGGCGGCGCATCGCCTACGTCGAGCAGGACACCCCGCTCGTCCCCGGCACCCTCGCGGACAACCTCCGGTACCTGCGCCCCGCCGCCGGCGACGACGAACTCTGGGAGGCACTGCGCGCGGTACGCCTCGACGAACGCGCCAAAGCCTTCCCCGACGGCCTCGCCACCGTGCTCGCCGACACCACCGTCTCCGGCGGGGAACGCCAACGCATCGCCCTCGCCCGCGCGTTCGTCGCCGACCCGGAGATCCTGCTGCTCGACGAGGCCACCGCCCAGCTGGACGGCCTCACCGAAGCGGCCGTGCAGACCTTCATCCGCGAACGCTCCGCGCACGCGGCCGTCGTCACCATCGCCCACCGCCTCTCCACCGTGGTCGAGGCCGACCGCATCGTGGTCCTGGAGCGGGGCCGCCTGCGCGCCACCGGAACCCACCGCGAACTCCTGGCCACCGACACCCTCTACCGCGACATGGTCACCGCCCTCCGCGTCACCACCGCCCTCGGCGACGTGTCCCGGGAGACGCCCAGCCACGCCGCGGCGGTGTCCGGCCGCGCTCCCGCGGTGTCCGAGGGCTGACCCGCGCGGGAGCGTACGGCCGCCTCCGCGTCGACCGAGGACGCGTGGTCCCGCCGGCCGCCCTTTTCCTTCGGAATTGCCCGTCGGCGCCGAAGGAAGTCCGCACAGCGCGATCTTCACCGGTATCGGTTGCGGGCACTCGCCCCGGCCCCGGACCGTGCCCCAGGAAGGGTAGAGCCGGGGACAGGAGTGGGAACACGTGACCAGCACAATCCGCCGCCGCGGGCCGGACATCGGCGCGCACATCCTGATCGTCTTCATGATCGGGCTCAACATCGTCGCGTTGTTGGTGGCGTACCTGATCGCGGCGCGCCTCGGACGCCCCGCCTGGTCGGCGATTGTCATCGTCGTGGTGGTCGCCGTCGACATCGCCGTGTCGTGGGACCTGCGCCCGCGCGGACGCAGCCACATCGACGTGGCCGCCCGCCTCTTGGAGTCGCCGTCGCGCATGTCCCGCAACACGGCCGAGGGCGTGCGGCGCGTCGCCCGGGACCTCGGGTACGGCCACCTGTCCAGCCCCGGCCTCTACCTCGGCAAATCCGTGCGCGGTGACCGGGAGTTGTGGTCCACCTGGGAGGACATGTACGTCGAGATCTCGGGGCCGGGGACCGGCAAGACGATGTCCCGCGCCATCCCCAACATCATCACCGCACCCGGACCGGTGATCGTCACCTCGTGCAAGAACCACGTCGTCGAAGCCACCCGGGCCCTCCGCGAACGACAAGGAAGGACCTGGGTCTACGACCCGCAGAACGTCTGGGGCGAACGCCCCGACTGGTACTTCAGCCCGCTGCAGTTGATCGAGGGCGAGATGAAGGAGGCGATGACGGTCGCCGGCCTCTTCATGTCCACCCAGCGCCAGGAGCACCACCGCACCGACGCCTACTTCGAGCCCGCCGCGCAGTCGCTCATCTCGCTGATGCTCTTCGCGGCCGACGCCGGGCGGCGCCCGATCACCGACATCCTGAGGTGGCTCAAACGCCCGGACGACGACACCCCGGTCAACCTCATCAGGGACGTCGACCGGCACCATCTCGCCGTGCACGCGTTCGAGGGCCTGGTCGCCCTGCCGGTCAGCCAAAGGGCGGGCGTCTACGGCGCGGCGACCCAGTACATGTCGTGGCTGGGCGTGCCCGGCATCATCCCGTGGATCACCCCGGGTGAAGGGCGCGAGGAGTTCCCGTTCGTCCAGTTCGCCCGCGAGTCGACCGACACCCTGTACGTCATGTCACGTACCGACGACAAGACCGCCTCGCCCGCGGTCAGCGCCATCACCGCCGCCGTCGTGGTCGTCGGCGAGACCGGTTCGGCCAAGATGCCCGGCGGCCGACTGCGCAAGCCGCTGCTCGCGGTGCTCGACGAGCCCGCCAACGTCGCGCAGCTCCAACTCTGGCCGAACCGCTATTCGCACTTCGGCTCGCGGGGCGTCATCGTCATGACGATGCTCCAGTCCTGGGCCCAGGGCGTGGACGTCTGGGGCGCGGACGGCATGGCGAAGCTGTGGGGGGCCGCCTCGGTCCGCGTGTACGGCGGCGGTGGCACCGAGGCCAGGACGATCGACGACTACGCCCTGGCCGCCGGGAAGTTCGAACCGGGGACCGTGTCGACCTCGCACCAGATCCCCAGGCTGAAGGGCAGCTACAGCCGCGGCAGCAGGGAGGAGGCGATCCTGCACCCCTCCGACGTCGCCAACCTGCCGCGCGGACGACTGCTGATCCAGATGAGCGGGCAACGCCCGATCCTGGCCAAGTCCGAGCCCTGGACAGAGGGCCCGTACGCCGACGAGATCAAGCGCTCGATCGCGAAGTACAGGCGCTGAGCGCGCCGTTGCCGCCGAGTGTGTGGCCCGCGGGCGCCGTCGCGCGTCCGCGGAACCACGCCGTCGCGAAGTCGACCGCTGCGGCGAACGGCACCACCGTCGCCCACGCCGCTCCCACGCTTCCGGTACGCGCGGGCTCGGCTGCCGCCTCCGGAGCTGCCGCCTGCGCACAGTAGTCAGCGCCGATGTCGGCGAAGTCCCTGCTGTCCAAAGCCAGATCGCTGTGGCTCCACCAGACGCGGCCTTCCGAGCCACCCGCGACACAGCGGTAGATCCGCTGGCGGCGGCCGGGAAGGCGGTAGGTGGCGAGGTGGAACGCCACGCACGCGGAGAACCCGGTGCCCAGCAGCAGAATCTTGGCCTGCGGCGTCTCGTACAGCCGCCCGAGCGGCGAGCGTTCGCCGAAACGGCAGGTCGGATCGTGGTGCCCGGTCGTCTCTGCGGCCCGTCGGCCGAGCGCCGCGAACGACGCCATCGGGTGGGCGCTGCGCCGACTGCCCGGGGACCGGCGCACCACCTCGGCCAGCACGCCGACTTCGGCGGACGCGGGGGTCGTCGCCGCGTCGAACGGGGCCATCGCGGCCCGGTACGCCGCGACCTCGCCCGCGGTCATCCCGGCCGTCGCCTTGCGGTAGACATCGGACGTGTCGGAGGTCTCCGGGGTGAACGCGGGTACGACCACGGTGCCCTGCGCACGGCCGACGGCCAGGCGCAGCGCGTCCAGCAGGCCCTCGGCACCGCCCTGGACCGCCCCTACGCGGCGCAGCGAACTGTGCACCAGGACGGTGTCGCCCTCCGTCAGACCCAGAGCGTGCAACTGTTCGGTGATCCGGGCGACTTCATGCATGAGGCAGGCCGATCGCGGCGGAGTCGGTCATGGTGCTCCCTTGTGAGGAATGCGGCCACGCACGGTTGTACGTCGGTGACGCCACCGTAGAGCGGAACGCGCGCGACGACCCGGCACTCCGGCGAACTGCCGCGCGAAATGGCCAGCGTGGGACGGACAGGCGAGCACCGGCCAGGCGGCCGCGGGCAGTTGCCCGCACACTCGCCGCGTGCTATCGGGTCGCGGTCACCAGCGTGGACGCGAACGGGATCAACACGCTCTGGTCCGCGGTGACGTAGGGGTTGAGCAGATCGGCGAGGATCGCGGCGTAGGCCGCGGGCGCGGTGGGCCCGGCCTCCGCGACGACCCGGCCCCACGGCAGCGCCGCGAGCTGCAGGGGCGCGAACGAGTCGAGCCGCGGCAGGCGTACGTTCGCCGTCACGTCGCGCGAGTCCAGGGCGACGAACCCGGCGCGGCGTACCGCGGAGACGAGCACGCGCGCCGGGCAGCGGAACGCCGTGTCGAACGAACGCGCCGCCTCCGCACCCCCGATCGCCTCGATGGCCAGGCGTTGCGCGACGAAGAACGGCGACCCTTCGAGAGATGCCCACACCGTCGCTCCGAACCGGCCGCCCGGCCGGGTGACGCGGGCCGCCTGCGCCAGCGCCGCGTCCAGGTCGGCGAAGAACTGCGCGCTCTGCTGGCAGAGCACGACGTCGAACTCGTCGTCGCCGAAGGGCAGAGCCTCGGCGGCGGCCTGTGCCCACACCACCTCCGGCGCCCCGGGTGCTTCGGGCGTCTCGGGCGCCTGCTCGGCGGCGACGGCCAGCATCCCGGGATTCAGGTCCACGCCCGTGACCCGCCCCTCGGCCCCGACCCGGCGCGCGGCCTCCCTCGCCACGAAACCGGTGCCGCACCCCAGATCGAGCACCGCCTCGCCGGGCGCGGGCCGTACCGCGTCGACCAGGGCGCCGACGAACGGCGCCATGATCGGCGCGACATGGCGCTCGTAGCGCACCGCCGCGTCACCTGAAACCTGAAACCCGGATCCGCCAGCCATACCGGCACCCTACGCCCGAGTTCGCCCCGCCTCCCCTCGGACCACGCCTCAGCGGCGGACTTCGTCGGCGAGGTACTGCTCCCAGGTGTGCACGCCGGTTGCGTGCCGCGGGGTGGTCAGGTACCCGGCGCGGAAGGCGGCGCCGGCCTTCCCCGGGATGCGCACCTTGAGGACGAACCGCCGCTTGCCCGCGGCCGCCAGCCAGGTGCGTGCGAGTTCGGGGGCGTCGTAGACCTTCGGCCCGCCGATCTCGGTCGCCTGGCCGGCGGGCTCGCCCTGCGCCAACTCGACCAGGCGGTCCGCCACTTCGCCCTGGTCGACGGGCTGGCAGGCGGTCTTGGACGGCACCGGCACGACCGGCAGCTTGGACAGCACACGGAACGCCTTGTTCAACAGGTCGGGGAACTGGGTGGCCCGCAGGTTGGTCCACGGGACGCCGGACTCCTCCAGCAGCCGCTCACCCTCGAACTTGATCTTGTAGTAGAAGTACGGGATCCGGTCGACGCCGACGATCGAGATGTTCACGATGTGCCCGACCCCCGCCCGCTTCGCGGCGTCCAGCAGGTGCCGCCAGCCGGGCACGTCGTTCTTCGGCCGCCGGGTGTCGGACGCGCAGTGGATGACCGTCGTGACCCCCTCCAGCGCCGCGTCCAGGCCCTCGCCGGTGGTGAGATCGGCGGTCACCCAGCGCACGCCCGGGTCGTCGGGCAGCGTCGTCCTGCGGGTCATCGCACGGACCGGCAGCCCGGTGCGGCGCAGCCGCTCCAGCACCTGGCGGCCCAGCACACCGGTCGCGCCCGTCACCATGATCACGTTTGTCGTCATCGGAATCGGAACCCCTCTGCTCCGAGGCCGCCGCACGCCGCGGCGTCGCCCTCGTCAGCTAGGAACCGGACGGCCCCGCGTTCTGTGACAACTCCCGCGACTGGGCTTCCAGGAATTTCAGCTTGTCCGGATTCCGCACCATCCGCAGCTCGGCGATGCCCTCCGCGCCGAACGCGAACGTCGCGGCCGTCGTCAGCACCCCGGACTCCCACGCCAGCAGCGCGATCTCCCCGTTGACCTCGACGAACCCGAACACCATGTCGGACCCGAAGCGCTGCACCAGACCCAGCAGGAACCGGGCGACCTTGTCGCGCCCCGACACCGGGCGGGTACTCGCCGACACCTTGCCGCCGCCGTCCGACCACACCGTCACGTCGTGCGCGAGCAGCGACTCCAACTGGTCGAGCGAACCCTCGGCCGCCGCGGCCAGGAAGCGCGTCAGCAGATCGGTGCGCACCGCCGCGGACGCCTCGAAGCGCGGCCGCCCGTCGGCCAGGTGCCGCTTCGCCCGACGGTACGTCTGCCTGGTGTTGGCCTCCGACCAGTCCAGCACCTCGGCGATCTCCCGGTGCGAGTACTCGAACGCGTCACGCAGCACCACGACCGCCCGCTCGGGCGGCGACAACCGCTCCAGCATCACGAGCATCGCCATCGACACCGCGTCCCGCTGCTCGGCCGTCTCCAACGGGCCCAGCGCGCCGGCGTCGGTACGCACCGGCTCGGGCAGCCACGGCCCGACGTACTCCTCGCGCCGCACCCGCGCGGACGTCAGGCGGTTCAGGCACAGGTTGGTGAGCACCTTGGCGAGCCACGCGCCCGGCGCCTCGATGTGCTCCCGATCGGCGCCGTGCCAGCGCAGGTACGCGTCCTGCACGGCGTCCTCCGCCTCCGACGCCGACCCCAGCATCCGGTACGCGATCCCGAACAGCCGCCCCCGCTCGGCCTCGAACTCGGCCACCGGATCCACCACAACATCGCCACTCACCCCGCCACCGTACCCACCGCCGCGAACGGAGACCTCAGCGTCGCCGAGGGGCGCGCCCGACAGGAACACGGTTGCGTGGACAGACGAGAGGAGCGGGAACAAGCCGCCGACCCCGAGCTGCGTTCCGAGGGGAGCCGGAAAAGGTCGGGATGTGGGGGAGGGTGGCACCGGTTGTCGGTGCCACCCTCGTAAGCCGTGCGGAAGGGGAGTGCTCAGACGTTGAAGCCCAGCGCGCGGAGTTGTTCGCGGCCGTCGTCGGTGATCTTGTCCGGGCCCCACGGCGGCATCCAGACCCAGTTGATGCGCAGGTCGCTCACCAGGTTCTCGGTGGCGGTCTTCGCCTGGTCCTCGATGACGTCCGTGAGGGGGCAGGCGGCCGACGTCAGGGTCATGTCGACGGTCGCGATGTTCGCGTCGTCGACGGTGACGCCGTAGACGAGGCCGAGGTCGACGACGTTGATGCCGAGTTCGGGGTCGACGACGTCGTACAGCGCCTCGGTGACCTCGTCCGCGCTTGCGGGGCTCATCTTGGTGTCGCTCACTTCTGACCCTCCATCACCTGAGTGGTCGCATCGCGCCAGGCCATCCAGCCGAGCAGTGCGCACTTGACGCGCGCCGGGAACTTCGAGACGCCGACGAACGCCACGGCGTCCTCGAGCACGTCCTCGTCCGGCTCCGCCTGGCCCTTGGACTGCATCAGGCGCAGGAACTCCTCCTGCACCGCGAGGGCGTCCGCGACCGTGCGGCCGATGACGAGGTCGGTCATGACCGACGCGCTGGCCTGGCTGATGGAACAGCCCTGGCCCTCGTACGACACGTCGACCACCTTGGCGTCCTCGCCGGTGCCCTCCAGCTTGACCCGCAGCGTCACCTCGTCGCCGCACGTCGGGTTGACGTGGTGCACCTCGGTGTCGAACGGGTCCCGCAGCCCCTTGTGGTGGGGGTTGCGGTAGTGGTCCAGGATGATCTCCTGGTACATCGAGTCGAGTTTCATCGCCCGCTTCGCTCCCTGCCTACGCTTCTCAAGCCGTCACGTTCAGCCGAAAAAGCGGCGCACGTGTTCCAGGCCGGCCACCAGGGCGTCGACCTCGGCGGGTGTCGAGTAGAGGTAGAACGAGGCGCGCGTGGTCGCCGGGACGCCGTACCGCAGGCACACCGGCCGCGCGCAGTGGTGGCCCACCCGGACCGCGATGCCCTGCTCGTCCAGCACCTGGCCCACGTCGTGCGGGTGCAGGTCGCCGAACTGGAAGGAGATCGCCGCGCCGCGCATCTCCGCGGTCTTCGGGCCGATGATCTCCAGGCCCTCGACCCCGTTGAGCGCGTCGATCGCGTACGACGTGAGCGCGTGCTCGTGCGCCGCGATGTTGTCCATGCCCAGCGCGTCGAGGTAGTCGATCGCCGCACCGAGTCCGACCGCCTGCGCGATCGGCGGGGTGCCGGCCTCGAACTTGTGCGGCGCGGGCGCGTACGTCGACGCGCTCATCGTCACGGTCTCGATCATCTCGCCGCCACCCAGGAACGGCGGCAGCTCCTCCAGCAGGCCCAGCCGGCCCCACAGCACGCCGATGCCCGTCGGGGCGAGCATCTTGTGCCCGGTGAAGGCGACGAAGTCCGCCTCCAGCGCCTGCACGTCCAGCGGTACGTGCGGCGCGGCCTGCGACGCGTCGACCACCACGAGGGCGCCGACGTCGTGCGCACGCCGCACGATCGCGTCCAGCGGGTTGACCGTGCCGAGGATGTTCGACGTGTGCACCACCGAGACGACCTTGGTGCTCTCGGTGATGACCTCGTCGATGTTCGACAGGTCCAGGCGGCCGTCGTCGGTCAGGCCGAACCACTTGAGCGTGGCACCCGTGCGCTGGCAGAGCAGCTGCCACGGCACGATGTTCGAGTGGTGCTCCATCTCGGTGATGACGACCTCGGCGCCCGGGCCGACGCGGAACGGCTCGTCCGCCCAGGTCAGCATGTTCGCCACGAGGTTCAGCGCCTCGGAGGAGTTCTTCGTGAAGACGACCTCGTCGCGCGACGGCGCGTTGATGAAGGCGGCGACCTTGTCGCGCGCGCCCTCGTACAGCGCCGTGGCCTCCTCGGCGAGCACGTGGACGCCGCGGTGCACGTTGGCGTTGTGCAGCTCGTAGTAGGCGTTCAGCGCGTCGAGGACCTGCTTGGGCTTCTGCGAGGTCGCGGCGTTGTCGAGGTAGACCAGCGGCTTGTCGCCGTGCAGCACGCGCGACAGGATCGGGAAGTCCTTGCGGATGGTCTCGGTGTCCAGGAGCCCCTGAAGGGTGGTTGTCATGCGGTCTCCTTGGCTCCGGCGTACGACTCGTAGCCTTCCGCTTCGAGCTTGTCCGCCAGCTCCGGACCGCCGGACTCGACGATGCGGCCGCCCGCGAACACGTGCACGTGGTCGGGCTTGATGTAGCGCAGGATGCGCGTGTAGTGGGTGATCAGCAGCGTGCCGATCTCCCCGGTCTCGCGCACCCGGTTGACACCCTCCGACACGACCCGCAGCGCGTCGACGTCCAGACCCGAGTCGGTCTCGTCGAGCACCGCGATCTTCGGCTTGAGCAGTTCGAGCTGGAGGATCTCGTGGCGCTTCTTCTCGCCGCCGGAGAAGCCCTCGTTGACGTTGCGCTCGGCGAACGACGGGTCCATGTGGAGGCGCTCCATGGCCTCCTTGACCTCCTTGACCCACAGCCGCAGCTTGGGGGCCTCGCCGCGCACCGCGGTCGCGGCCGTGCGCAGGAAGTTGGAGACGGACACGCCGGCCACCTCGACCGGGTACTGCATCGCGAGGAACAGCCCCGCGCGGGCCCGCTCGTCGACCGACATGGACAATACGTCCTCGCCGTCGAGCGTCACGGTGCCGCCGGTGACGGTGTACTTCGGGTGCCCGGCGATCGAGTACGCCAGCGTCGACTTGCCGGAGCCGTTCGGGCCCATGATGGCGTGGGTCTCGCCCTGCTTCACGGTCAGGTCGACGCCGCGCAGGATCTCGCGGGGGCCGTTCTCGGCCTCCACGCTGACGTGCAGGTCGCGGATCTCAAGCGTTGCCATACGGACTCAGGACTCCTGGTTCAGGTCGACGTAGATCGCGTCGGCCTCGATCTTCACGGGGTAGACGGGCACCGGCTGGTTCGCCGGGGGGCCGGAGGGGCGGCCGGTGCGCAGGTCGAAGCGCGAGCCGTGCAGCCAGCACTCGATCGCGCAGTCCTCGACCTCGCCCTCGGACAGCGACACGTTGGCGTGGCTGCACACGTCGTTGATCGCGTACACCTCGCCTTCGGTGCGCACCAGCGTCACCGGGACATCGCCCAGGACGACGCGCAGCGGAGTGTCCTCCGCCAACTCGGCCTCGGCGCAGGCGCGTTCGTACGCCATCAGACGCTCGCCTCCAGCTCCGCCTCGATACGCAGCATCAGCTGCTCCTGGAGCGCGGGGATGCCGATCTGGGCGAGCACCTCGGCGAAGAAGCCGCGCACCACCAGGCGGCGGGCCTCGTCGGCGGGGATGCCGCGCGACTGGAGGTAGAACAACTGCTCGTCGTCGAAGCGGCCGGTGGCGCTCGCGTGGCCGGCACCGGCGATCTCGCCGGTCTCGATCTCCAGGTTGGGGACCGAGTCGGCGCGCGCGCCCTCGGTGAGCAGCAGGTTGCGGTTCAGCTCGTACGTGTCGGTGCCCTCGGCCGCGGCGCGGATCAGCACGTCGCCGATCCACACGGTGCGGGCGTCGACGCCTTGCAGCGCACCCTTGTACGTCACCAGGCTGCGGCAGCGCGGCACGTCGTGGTCGACGAACAGGCGGTGCTCCAGGTGCTGGCCGGAGTCGGCGAAGTACAGGCCGTACAGCGCCGCGTCGCCGCCCGGTGCGTCGTAGACGACGCGCGGGAACAGGCGGACGACGTCGCCGCCGAGCGTGACCGCGACCGACTTGAACGTCGCATCGCGGCCGAGGCGCGCGACGTGGTGGGCCAGGTGCACCGAGCCGGCGTCCCAGTCCTGCACCGAGATGACGGTGAGGCGGGCGCCGTCGGCGACCAGGTACTCGACGTTGTCGGCGTACGACGCCTTGCCCGCGTGGTCGAGCACCAGCACGGCTTCGGCGAACGCCTCGACGACGACCGTCAGGTGGCCGAAGCCGGTGGTGCCGGCGCCGCGCGTACGCACGACCACCGGCTCGCCCGGCGCGAGCTCGCGCGGGAAGGTGACCACGGTGGCCTTCTCGAACGACGAGTAGGCCTGTGCCGCCACCCGGTCGACGGGCGCGCCCGCCTTGCCGAGGCGCGCGTCGTCGCGGCCCACCGTCTCCACGACCACCCCGCTCGGGGCCTCGACCTCGACGGACAGCTCGCCGACGGTGCCGAAGGTGCCGTCGTGCAGCCCGCGCAGCCGGTCCAGCGGGGTGAACCGCCAGTCCTCCTCGCGGCCGGTGGGCACGCCGAAGTCGTGCACGTCGTACGACGCGACCGCGACCTGGCGGGCGTCGGCCGGCTGGCTGACCATGCGCCCGGTGCCGGGACCCGCGAGCTCGTCGGGGGCCCCGGCCTCGCGCACGGCGATGGAACCGGCCGTGGTGCTACCGGAGTTGTTAGCGCTTGCCATAGGTATTTGCGGGCCTAGCCCACAGCCCCTTCCATCTGCAGCTCGATCAGGCGGTTCAGCTCGAGGGCGTACTCCATGGGCAGCTCGCGCGCGATGGGCTCGACGAACCCGCGCACGATCATGGCCATGGCCTCGTCCTCGGTCATGCCGCGGCTCATGAGGTAGAACAGCTGGTCCTCGGAGACCTTGGAGACGGTCGCCTCGTGGCCCATCGACACGTCGTCCTCACGCACGTCCACGTACGGGTACGTGTCGGACCGCGAGATGGTGTCGACCAGCAGCGCGTCGCACTTGACCGACGAGGTCGAGCCCTTCGCGCCGTCCTCGATCTGGACCAGGCCGCGGTACGACGTGCGCCCGCCGCCGCGCGCGACCGACTTGGACACGATGTTCGAGGACGTGTTCGGCGCGCAGTGCACCATCTTCGAACCCGCGTCCTGGTGCTGCCCCTCGCCCGCGAAGGCGATCGACAGCGTCTCGCCCTTGGCGTGCTCGCCGAGCAGCCAGACGGCCGGGTACTTCATGGTCACCTTGGAGCCGATGTTGCCGTCGATCCACTCCATGGTGGCGCCCTCGTGGGCGACGGCACGCTTGGTGACCAGGTTGTAGACGTTGTTCGACCAGTTCTGGATGGTCGTGTACCGCACGCGCGCGTTCTTCTTGACGATGATCTCGACGACCGCGGAGTGCAGCGAGTCCGACGAGTAGATCGGCGCGGTGCAGCCCTCGACGTAGTGCACGTACGAGTCCTCGTCCGCGATGATCAGCGTCCGCTCGAACTGGCCCATGTTCTCGGTGTTGATCCGGAAGTAGGCCTGCAGCGGGATCTCGACGTGCACGCCCTTCGGCACGTAGATGAACGAGCCGCCCGACCACACGGCGGTGTTCAGCGCGGCGAACTTGTTGTCGCCGACCGGGATCACCGAGCCGAAGTACTCCTGGAAGATCTCCGGGTGCTCGCGCAGGCCGGTGTCGGTGTCCATGAAGATGACACCCTGCTCCTCCAGGTCCTCGCGGATCTGGTGGTAGACGACCTCGGACTCGTACTGCGCCGCGACACCGGCGACGAGGCGCTGCTTCTCCGCCTCGGGGATGCCGAGCCTGTCGTACGTGTTCTTGATGTCGTCGGGCAGGTCCTCCCACGAGGCGGCCTGCTTCTCCGTGGAGCGCACGAAGTACTTGATGTTGTCGAAGTCGATCCCGGACAGGTCCGAGCCCCAGGTCGGCATCGGCTTCTTGCCGAAGAGACGCAGGCCCTTGAGGCGGAGCTTGAGCATCCACTCGGGCTCGTTCTTCTTCGCCGAGATGTCCCGGACGACCTCTTCGGACAGGCCGCGGCGCGCGTTGGCACCGGCCACGTCCGTGTCGGCCCAGCCGTACTCGTACGTGCCCAGTCCCTCAAGCTCGGGGCGAGCTTCGGTGGTCATGCGGGGTTCCTCCCGGTGACGTTCTTCGGTACGTGCGTGGTGCAGACGCCGTCGCCGTGTGCGAGCGTTGCCAGCCGCTGGACGTGGGTGCCGAGGAGGCGTGCGAACACCTCTGCCTCGGCCTCGCACAGCTGCGGGAACCGCTCGGCGACGTGCGCCACCGGGCAGTGGTGCTGGCAAAGCTGCTCTCCGCCGGGGGTCTGCCGCGCGTTCGCGGCGTATCCGTCGGCGGACAGCGCCTCTGCCAGCGCCTCGGCCCGTTTGCCCTCGGGCGCGCTCTCGACGACCGGTAGGTACTTGGTCTCGAGTGCGGCGACCCGGGTGCGGGCGAACGCCATGACCGCGTCCTCGCCCGCGACTTCCGAGAGGAAGTGCAGGGCGTCGGCGGCCAGGACGTCGTACTCCTGGTGGAACGATCCGCGGCCGGTGTCCGTGAGCGCGAACACCTTGGCGGGGCGGCCTCGCCCGCGGTGACCGTACACCCGCTGCTGCCGGGCCTCCACGACACCTTCCGCGAGCAGCGCGTCGAGGTGTCGGCGCACGGCCGCGGCGGTCAGGTCGAGCCGCTCGGCGAGATCCGCCGCGGTGGACGGACCGTGCTCGAGGATCGACCGGGCGACCTTGTTGCGGGTGCCGGCATGCGCGTCGTTCTCGGGCGCGGTCGGGCCCTGGGCGGCGTGCCGCCCCGGACCTCCCGTGTCCTCGCGCATGTATTTCACAACGCCATTGTTGCGTTAATGGTTCCCGAAGGCGAATCCGCCCCGCGTGCGGTCGATCACTTAGGGCTGCCTAACGAGCCTCTGAGCTGGGGGGATAACGCAAAGTACATGACCTTTCACGCGCGATCGGCCGGAGTGTCCCGAGGCCTGAGCATGGGCAGCAGGACGTCGTCGACCAGCTCGACCACGAAGCCCTCGGTCAGATCGCCGGGCGCGGTCAGGTTTTGGTACGTCACCATCGCCGGTCCCACGCGTGCCGTCAGCGGTGTCGCGGCCCCCTCGCGGATGTCGCCGCGCGCCTCGGCGTCGCGCAGGATCTCCAGCAGCATGCGGCGGGTCGGCACCGAGACGCGCTCGCGCATCATGGCGTGCGTCTCCTTGGACTCGGTCTTGGCGGTCTGGAGTGCCGGGTCCTTTGTGAGCTCGCAGGCGGCGCGCATGAAGCGCAGTACGGCGAGCAGGTCGGCGCGCAGTTCGCCGACGAGTTCGATGTCGTCGGCGCAGGGGAGTCGGTCGCGCAGGGCGTCGACGAGCAAGGCGTCCCGGTCGGGCCAGCGCCGGTAGAGCGGGGCCTTGCCGGTGCGCGCCGCGGCGGCGACGCCGTCCATCGAGAGCCCCGCGTACCCGACTCTGCGCAGTTCGTCGAACACCGCCTGGAAGATGGCCTGTTCGAGGGCGCGTCCGCGCCTGCGGGTGGGCGGTCCCGCGGCGGGGGACGGCTCGTCGGTGCGGGCTGTCACCTCGGGTCACCTCTCTCGAATCCCTCAACTCCGCCCCCAGTATCGCCGGAGGCTTGTAAGAGACCGAGCAGTCTCCTAAGGTGAACCCAGATAAGAGACTCCTTGGTCTCCTATTTTGCGCTTCCTTCCGCCTGTCCGCGATCCGGGGGTACCCCATGCCCGCTTCCCCATCTGCTTCCACCCGAGCCGCCGCGGCACCGCCGGGCGGCGGCACCACCCCGCCCCCGGGGCAGCGGCCAGGGCTCGCCCTCGCGGTGATCACCGGCTCGATGCTGCTCATCGGCATCGACGTCACCGTCGTCAACCTCGCGCTGCCCGACATGCGGGCGGCCCTCGACCTGTCCCCGACCGCGTCCTCGTGGGCCCTCAACGCCTACACGCTCGCCTTCGGCGGACTGCTGCTGCTCGGCGGCCGACTCGGCGACACGTACGGCCGGCTCCGCATGTTCGTCGCCGGCGTCGGACTCTTCACCGCAGCCTCTCTCCTGGCCGGCCTCGCGCCGTGGGCATGGTGGCTGATCGCCGCACGCGTCCTGCAGGGCGTCGGCGGCGCGCTCGTCGGGCCCAGCACGATGGCCCTCATCGTCAGCACGTTCGAGGGGCCGGCCCGCGCCCGCGCGATCTCCTGGTACTCGGCGGTCCTCGGCGGCGGCGCCTCGGTGGGCCTCGTACTCGGCGGCGTGCTCACCGAACTCGCCTCGTGGCGCTGGGTCTTCCTCGTCAACGTACCGCTCGGCGCGGCCCTGATGGTGCTCGCCCGGCGGGTCGTACGCGAGCCGCAACGGCCCGAAGCCGCCGCGGACCGCCCGAAGTTCGACCTCGCGGGCGCCCTCACCGGCACGGTCGGCGTCGCCGCACTCGTGTACGCCTGCATCAGGGCGGGGGACACCGGCTGGAGCGACACGCGCACCGTCGCCGCACTGGTCGCCGCCGCCGTCCTGCTGCCCGCGTTCGTCCTGGTCGAACGCCGCGCCGCCCAGCCGATCACACCGCTGCGGCTCGCGGTACGCGGCACCCTGGCCCGCGTCCTGCCGCCCGTCGCCCTCTACGCAGCCGCGATGTTCAGCGTCCTCTTCTTCCTCGGCCAGTACTTCCAGGAGGCACGCGACTACAGCCCCGTCAAGGCCGGCTTCGCCTTCCTCCCGCTGATGATCGGGCAGTTCACCATGGCCAGGCTGTCCCCGTGGCTGGTCCGCCGGGTCGGGACGGCCTGGCCCGCCGCGGTCGGCGCCGCACTCGGCGCGTCCGGACTGACCCTGCTGTCGAGGATCGGCGAGTCCGACGCCTACCCGACCGCCGTGCTGCCCGCCTTGCTCCTCATCGGCATCGGCGCCGGCGCGGCGATGTCACCACTGACCACCTACGGCATGACCGGCGTCGCGGCCCACGAGTCCGGCGCCGCCTCCGGCCTGCTCCAGACCACCCAGTGGCTGGCCGGCACCGTCGGGCTCGCCCTGTGGGTGACGGTCTTCGGCCACGCGACGCGCGACGCGGCCCCGGGCGCGACCCCCGAGCATGTCCTCACCCACGGCGTCGCCGCCGCGTTCACGGCCGCCGCGGTCTGCGCCGCTCTGGCCGCCGTCGCCGCCCTGCCCCTGTTCCGCAAGGGCAAGAACCCGGGCGACGACCCGGACAAGGCCCCCGGCAAGGTCCACGCCCGGGGCTGAGCCGCCGTGCGGACCCCGGCGCGGCCCATGGGCGACCGTGTACCGGGGCCGCACCCGGGCCTACCTAGACTGTTCGGCCATGGACTCCCCGCAGCCGGCCGTCGAGATCTCGGGTCTCGTCAAGAGGTACGGCGACAAGACCGCCGTCGACGGGCTCGACCTCGTCGTCGAGGCCGGGACCGTCACCGCCGTGCTAGGGCCCAACGGGGCGGGCAAGACCTCCACTATCGAGATCTGCGAGGGCTACCGCCGCGCGGACGGCGGCACGGTGCGCGTCCTCGGACTCGACCCGGCCGCCGACGGCGAGCGCCTGCGCCCGCGCGTCGGGGTCATGTTGCAGTCCGGCGGCGTGTACGCGGGCGCGCGCGCCGAGGAGATGCTGCGGCACGTCGCCAAACTGCATGCGCACCCGCTCGACGTCGGGATGCTGATCGAGCGGCTGGGGCTGGAGAGCTGCGGGCGCACCACGTACCGGCGGCTGTCCGGTGGCCAGCAGCAGCGCCTCGCGCTCGCGCTCGCCGTGGTCGGACGCCCCGAGCTCGTCTTCCTCGACGAGCCCACGGCCGGGCTCGACCCGCACGCCCGGCACGCGACCTGGGACCTGGTCCGCGACCTGCGCGACGACGGCGTGACGGTCGTCCTCACCACCCACTTCATGGACGAGGCCGAGAAACTGGCCGACGACGTGCACATCGTCGACCGGGGCCGGGCCATCGCCTCCGGCTCGCCCGAGGCACTGTGCCGGGACGGGGCGGAGAACTCACTGCGGTTCGCCGGACCTCCGGGGCTCGACCTGGCGAACATGATCGCCGCGCTGCCCGAGGGGGCCAAGGCGTTCGAGGTCGCGCGCGGGACGTACCGTGTCGAGGGCGACATCGACCCGCAGCTGCTCGCGACCGTCACCTCGTGGTGCGCGCAACACGGCGTCATGCCGGAGAAGTTGACCGTCGAGCGGCGCTCGCTCGAAGACGTGTTCCTGGAACTGACCGGGCGGGAGCTGCGGCCGTGACGACGACGGGGACCTTCACCCCCAGGCCCGGGGCCGCCCCGCTCGGCCGCATGATCGCCGCGCAGACCGCACTCGAGACCAAGATGCTGCTGCGCAATGGCGAACAACTGCTGCTCACCATCGTCATCCCCACACTCCTGCTCGTGCTGTTCAGCGCCGTGGACGTCGTCGACGTCGGCGACCTGGCACCCGGCGAGGAGCGCGTCGACTTCCTCGCCCCCGGCCTGCTGGCCCTCGCGGTCCTGTCCACCGCGTTCACGGGCCAGGCCATCGCGACCGGCTTCGAGCGCCGGTACGGCGTCCTCAAGCGCCTCGGCGCGACGCCGCTGCCGCGCTGGGGCCTCATGGTCGCGAAGACCGGCTGCGTCCTCGTCGTCGAACTCCTCCAGATCGCCCTGTTGACCACGATCGCCTTCGCCCTCGGCTGGTCCCCGCACGGCAACCCCCTCGCGGTGGTCCTGCTGCTGGTCCTCGGCACCGCCGCGTTCTCCGGGCTCGGCCTCCTCATGGCCGGGACCCTCCGCGCCGAGGCCACCCTCGCCGCCGCGAACCTGGTCTTCATCCTCCTGCTCGTCTGCGGCGGCGTGATCATCCCGCTCGACAAGTTCCCGGGCGGCGTCGAGGCGGTGCTCCAACTCACCCCCATCGCGGCCCTCTCCGACGGCCTGCGCGACGTCCTGCGCGACGGCTCGTCCATGCCCTGGGCCGACGCCGGCATCCTCGCCGCCTGGTCCGTCCTCGGACTGGCCGCCGCCGCCCGCTTCTTCCGCTGGGAGTAGCCGCGGAGCAGGGCCCCGTGTACTTCGTGAACGAGTTCACAACGTACGCTTTGCGGCATGAGTTCGCCGTCTGCCGTGTCGCCGCTTGCGCGACGGGTCTTTCTTGCCAACCTGTGCGCTCAGATCGGGATCGTCATCACCGGTGGGCTGGTGCGGCTCACCGGTTCAGGGCTCGGGTGCGACACCTGGCCGAGGTGCAACGACGACCAGTGGACGCCGCACGGTGAGAGCGACATCTACACGTTCATCGAGTTCGGCAACCGCATGCTGGCGTACGTCGTCGGGGCCATCGCGGTCGCGGCGATCGTGGTGGCGTGGCGGCACCGGCCGGTGCGCAAGGAGATCCGCTACCTCGCGGTGTTCCAGTTGTTCGCGGTCGTCGGGCAGGCGATCGTCGGCGGGATCACGGTCCTGACGGACCTGCACCCGGCGGCCGTGGCCAGCCACCTGCTGGTGTCGATGTTCATGATCGGCTCGGCGGTCGCCCTCTACGAACGCTCCGGCGAGGGCGACGGCCCGGTACGCCCGCTCGTCCGCCGCGAGATCCGCCGCTTCGGGGCCGGCGCGATCGGCGTACTGTCCGCGCTGCTCGTCGTCGGCACGATCGTCACCGGCTCGGGCCCGCACGCCGGCGACGAAGAGGCCCGGCGCTTCGACGTCGACGTCGACCAGATGGCATGGCTGCACGCCGACCTGGCCTTCCTGCTGCTGGGCGCGGCCATCGCGCTCGCGCTCGCGTTGCGTGTCACGGACGCGCCCGCCGCCGCGCAGCACCGGGTGTGGTGGCTGCTCGGCGTCATGGTCCCGCAGGGCCTCATCGGGTACACGCAGTACTTCAACGGTCTGCCCGAGTGGCAGGTCTCGCTGCACATGTTCGGTGCCTGCCTGGTCGTGGTCACCACCACGCGGATCCTCTTCGGGCTGCGCGAGCGCGGCGAGCAAATTGAGGCGGCAGACGGGGCAGACGGCCCCGACCGCAAGGCGGAGAACGCCGCCGGGGTACCCGCGCAGGCCGACGAGCCGGTCACCGCGACGCGCTACTGACCCGCCGCCGGCATACGACCTCCCACCGGCCCGGACGGACCGGCAAGATCACAATTTGCCACCCCGGCAAACTCTCGTTCACCGGAACGGACTAATCTGCGGCCATGACCGCCGCTGCGCCGGACGCGCCATCGGGCCGGGGGACCGGACGACTGGAGCGTGTCATCGCGCTCCGCGTCCGCGAGTACCGCCGTGCCGCCGGACTGTCGATCGCCGAGATGGCGACACTCGTCGGGGTGTCCAAGGCGATGTTGTCGAAGATCGAGAACTCGCAGACGTCGTGCAGCCTGGCCACACTCGAACGCATCGCCGACGGGCTCAAGGTGCCGGTGACCGCGCTGTTCCGCGGCGTCGACTCGGACCGCGAGGCGGTGTACGTGCCGGCCGGGCACGGCGCCCAGATCGTGCGCCGCGGCACGCGCGTCGGCCACCACTACCAGCTGCTCGGCGAACTGCGCGGCCCGCGCAAGCGACTTGAAGCCGTGCTGGTCACCCTGACGGAGTCCAGCGAGGTCTTCCCGCTCTTCCAGCACCCGGGCGTCGAAGTCCTCTACATGCTGGAGGGCGAGATGGTGTACGGGCACGGCGACGCCCGCTACACGATGCGCCCGGGCGACACGCTGCAGTTCGACGGCGAAGGACCGCACGGGCCCGACGAACTCGTCGCACTGCCCATCAAGTTCCTGTCCGTCACGGTCCTGGACGCGCCGCCGCAGACCTGACCCCTGGGGCCGGGCCGCGGGCCCGAGGTGTTCACCGCAGGGCCGTTTCCCGACCGCTCCCGCCGGCTCCCGACCGTTCGCGGGCGGGATGCCGCGGCGGACCGCCGTCAGGCGTTCGCGGGCCCGCCGATCTGGATGCCCGCCATGCGGGTCCACTCGTACTGCCCGGTCTTGACGCGCAGCGCCACGTCGTTCGGGAACTCGTCGTGCAGCCGCAGGCCGGCCGCCTCGATCGCCTTGCGCGCCGTTTCCGGGTCGCGCGCGACCTGGTCGCCCCACTGGCCGTCGGCGCCGACGACGACGATGCGGGTCGAGTCGCGCCCGATGTACTCCACGACCGCGTCGGCCGTCGAGTCGCCGCCCGCCGCGTGGCGGCTCGAGAACCGTGTGAGGTTGCGCGCGAGGCGGCGCACCTGGCGGTCGGTCTTCGGTGCCGCGTCCGCCGGCTCGGCCGGGGGAGTCGCCGCGGCGGTCTCTGTCTCGCTCATGCGCAGGATGCTACCGACGGGTCGTCGGACCGGCGCCGTGGGGATCATCACAGCGCGTCGCGCATCCACGGACCAGGCCGCCGCAGGTGAGGGACTCAGCCGAAGATGACCGGGTCGACCGCGACCGCCACGAACAGCAGCGTCAGGTACGTGATCGACCAGTGGAACAGGCGCATCTCCTTGAGCTTCGCGCCCGTCTCTTCGGCCTTCGCGCGGCGGTTCAGCGCATGTGCCTCGTACAGCCACGCCACGCCGAGCACCAGGGCCGCCGCCGGGTAGAGCCAGCCGGTGTCGGCGGTCGGCCACAGCAGCAGCGACGTGGCGACCATGACCCAGCTGTAGACCACGATCTGCTTGGCCACGACCTTGTTGCCGGCCACGACCGGCAGCATCGGCACGCCCGCGTTCGCGTAGTCGTCGGCGCACTTCATCGACAGCGGCCAGTAGTGCGGCGGCGTCCAGAAGAAGATGACCATGAACAGCACGAACGGCGCCCAGGCAAGGGAGTTCGTGACCGCGGTCCAGCCGATGAGCACCTGCATGCAGCCCGCGATGCCGCCCCACACGATGTTCTGCGGGGTACGCCGCTTCAGCATCATCGTGTAGACGACGACGTAGTAGAAGATCGCCAGCACCGACAGACCCGCCGACAGCGGGTTGACCAGCACCCAGAACCACACGGTCGAGATCACGCCGAGCGCGGTGGCGAACGCCAGGCACTCGCGCGGCGACACCATGCCGGTCACCAGCGGGCGCCGCTCGGTACGGTGCATCAGCCGGTCGATGTCCCGGTCGAGGTACATGTTGAAGGCGTTTGCACTGCCCGCGGACAGGTAACCGCCGAAGCAGACGACCAGTACGAGGCTCAGGTCCGGCAGCCCTTTGGCGGCCAGGAACATCACCGGAATCGTGCTGATCAGCAGCAGTTCGATGATGCGCGGTTTCGTGAGGGCCACGAACGCGAGGACCCGGGCCGCCGGCGGACGACTGCCGCGGGTAGGTCCCGCGAGCCCGGCCGGTCGGGATTCGACGGCTGTCACGAACACCCCATCAGCAGCGGATTAGAACTAACGGGAAACTGTAGTCCCTCGCTCGCTTGTGAATTGTGCGGGGGGCACGTCCGCGCGGCGTCGGCCGCCGTCGGCCACCCGGCCGGAGTCCTCCACCGCGTGACGTCCCCGGTGCCCCGGTAGGCTCGGCCTTGTGCCGTATACGCCGCGCGGGCGGTAGACCCGCGATTTCGGCGATCAACCGGAGAAACCGGAAGGAGCCCTGACAAGGGTGAGCACCATGCCGACCAACGACAGCAGCGCGCTGGAGTGGACCGATCTCGACAAGCGCGCGGTGGACACGGCTCGTGTCCTCGCGATGGACGCCGTGCAGAAGGTCGGCAACGGCCACCCGGGTACGGCGATGAGCCTCGCACCCGCGGCCTACCTCATCTGGCAGAAGCTCCTCAAGCACGACCCGGTCGACCCCGACTGGGCCGGCCGCGACCGCTTCGTGCTGTCCCCGGGGCACACCAGCCTGACGCTGTACACCCAGCTCTTCCTGTCGGGCTACGGCCTGACGCTGGACGACCTGAAGGCGTTCCGCACCTGGGGCAGCCGTACGCCCGGCCACCCCGAGCACGGCCACACCTCCGGCGTCGAGACCACCACCGGCCCGCTGGGCCAGGGTCTCGCCAACGCGGTGGGCATGGCGATGGCGGCCCGTTACGAGCGCGGTCTGTTCGACCCGGAGGCGCCCGCCGGCACCTCGCCGTTCGACCACACCATCTGGGCGATCGTCTCCGACGGCGACCTGGAAGAGGGCATCTCCGCCGAGGCCAGCTCGCTCGCCGGTCACCAGAAGCTCGGCAACCTCGTCGCGGTGTACGACGACAACCACATCTCGATCGAGGGCGACACCGAGACCGCGTTCAGCGAGGACGTCCTCAAGCGCTACGAGGCCTACGGCTGGCACACCCTGCGCATCGAGCCGCTGCCCAACGGCGACATCGACGTCGACGCGCTGTACGCCGCGCTGCTCGCCGGCCGCGCCGAGACCGGCCGCCCGACGATGATCGCGATGCGCACCACCATCGCGTGGCCCGCGCCGAACGCGCAGAACACCGCCAAGGCGCACGGCTCCGCGCTCGGCGCCGACGAGGTCGCCGCGACCAAGAAGATCCTCGGCTTCGACCCCGAGCAGAGCTTCGAGGTGGCCGACGAGGTCCTCGCGCACGCCCGCAAGGTCGTCGACCGCGGCCGCGCCGCCCGCGCCGAATGGGACACCGCGCTCGACACGTGGCGTGCCGCCAACCCGGAGCGCGCCGCGACCCTCGCGCGCGTCGCCAAGCGGCAGCTGCCCGACGGCTGGGAGCAGGCCCTCCCGGCCTTCGAGACCGGCAAGCCGATGGCCACCCGCAAGGCGTCCGGCAAGGTGCTGGAGGCGCTGGGCGGCGTCATCCCCGAGCTGTGGGGCGGCAGCGCCGACCTCGCCGAGTCGAACAACACCACGATCGACGAGTCCAGCTCGTTCCTGCCGGTCGGCAACGCGCTGAAGTCCGCGGACCCGTACGGCCGCACGATCCACTTCGGCATCCGCGAGCACGCCATGGGCTCGACCATGAACGGCATCGCGCTGCACGGCGGCACCCGCGTGTTCGGCGGCACCTTCCTGGTGTTCTCCGACTACATGCGCCCGGCCGTGCGCCTGGCCGCGCTGATGAAGCTGCCGGTCACGTACGTGTGGACGCACGACTCGATCGGCCTGGGCGAGGACGGCCCGACCCACCAGCCGATCGAGCACATCGCCGCGCTGCGCGCGATCCCCGGCCTCGACGTCGTCCGCCCGGCGGACGCCAACGAGGTGGCCGTCGCGTGGCGCACGATCCTGTCGCACACCGACCGCCCGGCCGGCCTGCTGCTGACCCGCCAGGACGTCCCGACGTTCGAGCGCGACGACCACAACTCGGCCGAGGGCGCCGCCAGGGGCGGCTACATCCTCGCCGAGGCGTCGAAGGGGCTGCCGCAGGTCGTGCTGATCGGCACCGGCTCCGAGGTGCAGCTCGCCGTGCAGGCGCGCGAGACCCTGGAGGCCGAGGGCATCGCGACGCGCGTCGTGTCGATGCCCTCGATCGAGTGGTTCAACGCGCAGGACCAGTCGTACCGCGAGCACGTCATCCCGCCGAACGTGAAGGCGCGCGTCTCGGTCGAGGCCGGTATCGCGCTCGGCTGGCGCGAGATCGTGGGCGACGCCGGAAAGATCGTGTCGCTCGAGCACTTCGGGGCATCCGCTGACTTCAAGACGCTTTTCGCGGAGTTCGGCATCACCGCCGCGGCGGTCGTGACGGCCGCGCGGGAATCCCTGCGCGCCGCGGGCGCTTGAGCCGGACGAGACCGGCTAAAGACATTCAGCGACCACTCGATCGGTCATTCACCGACCACTGAGGAGCGAAAGACATGACGGACAACCTCCGTCGCCTCTCCGCCGAGGGTGTGGCTATCTGGCTCGACGACCTGAGCCGTGCCCGCCTCGACTCCGGCAACCTCGCCGAACTCGTGCGCGACAAGGAGATCGTCGGCGTCACCACGAACCCGGCGATCTTCCAGAAGGCCATCTCGGGCAAGGACGACTACAACGCCCAGCTGCGGGACCTCGCGGTCCGCGAGGTCACGGTCGAAGAAGCCGTGCGCATGATCACCGTGCAGGACGTGCGGCGCGCGTGCGACGTGCTCAAGCCGGTGTACGTGGCGAGCAACCACGTCGACGGCCGCGTGTCGATCGAGGTCGACCCGCGGCTCGCGCACAAGACCGAGCCGACCGTCGCCGAGGCCCGCCAGCTGTGGTGGCTCGTCGACCGCCGGAACCTGTTCATCAAGATCCCGGCGACGAAGGCGGGCCTGCCCGCCATCTCGCAGGCGATCTCCGAGGGCATCAGCGTCAACGTCACGCTGATCTTCTCGCTGGAGCGCTACAAGGCCGTCATGGACGCGTACCTGACCGGCTTGGAGCGCGCCAAGGAGGCCGGCCTCAACCTCGCCGAGGTCGAGTCGGTGGCGTCCTTCTTCGTGTCCCGCGTGGACACCGAGATCGACGGGCGCCTCGACAAGCTCGGCACCGACGAGGCGAAGGCGCTGCGCGGCAAGGCCGGACTGGCCAACGCGCGCTTGGCGTTCGAGGCGTACGAGGAGGTCGTCGCCTCCGACCGCTGGAAGGCGCTGGCCGCCGCGGGGGCCAACCCGCAGCGTCCGCTGTGGGCGTCGACCGGGGTCAAGGACCCGGCCTACAAGGACACGCTGTACGTCGACGAGCTCGTGGTCGCCGGCACCGTGAACACGATGCCGGAGGCCACGCTCGAGGCGGTCGCCGACCACGGCGACATCCACGGCGACGCGGTGCGCGGGACGTACGACGCGGCCCGCGCCGACCTGGCCGCGCTGGAGCAGCTGGGGGTCTCGTACGACGAGGTCGTGCAGCTCCTCGAGGACGAGGGCGTGGAGAAGTTCGAGACCTCGTGGAACGAACTCCTGGACTCCGTGCAGAAGGAGCTCCAGCGCCTGCGCCCGTGAACCGGCGCGTCCCCGGGCCTCGATCCCTCGTCGGAGCCCTATAGCAGCACTCTTCGGTTGTCACGGCCGAACGTCACCCGTTCGGCCGTGACAACCGGGGAAATCCACGCAATCAGGGCATGATTTCAGCAGACTCCACAACACAGGAGGGCTGACCGCCCGTGCAACACGCATTCGACGAACGCGTGGCCGCCGGCGGCGTGGAAGTCACCGTCACCGGTGACCTCGTCCGTGCCGCAGCTGTCCACGACGCCGTCGCGACGTCGATCACCGACAAGGTTCCCGCGCGGCTCGCCGCGTCGGATCCCACCCTGTGGGGACCGGACGCCGAGTCCGAGGCGGCCGTGCGCCTCGGCTGGGTCGGCCTCCCCGCCTCCTCCCGGGCGTTGCTGCCGCAGCTCGCCGAACTCCGCGAGCAGGTCCGCGCCGAAGGACTCGACCACGTGGTCCTGGCCGGGATGGGCGGCTCCTCGCTCGCCCCCGAGGTCGTCGCCGCGGTCCACGGAGTCCCCCTCACCGTCGTCGACACCACCGACGCCGACCAGCTGCGCCGCGCCCTCCGCGAACGCACCGAACGCACCGTCGTCGTGGTCGCCAGCAAGTCCGGCGGCACGATCGAGACCGACAGCCACCGCCGCGCCTTCGAACAGGCGTTCCGCGACGCGGGTCTGACACCGAGCCAGATCGCCGCGCGCATCGTCGTGGTGACCGACCCCGGATCGCCGCTGGAGAAGTCCGCGCGGGAGGCCGGCTACACGGTCGTCCTCGCCGACCCCAATGTGGGCGGGCGCTACTCCGCGCTGACCGCGTTCGGCCTGGTGCCGAGCGCCCTCGCCGGCGCCGACGTGGCACGTCTGCTCGACGAGGCCGCGGCACTCGCCCCGGCCCTCGGCGGTGCCACCGACAACCCCGGGCTGCTGCTCGGCGCCGCACTCGGCGCGGCCGCCGCGTCCGGCCGCGACAAACTCGTCCTTTCCGACGGCGCCGGCCTGCCCGGTTTCGGGGACTGGGCCGAGCAGTTGATCGCGGAGTCCACCGGCAAGCAGGGCCGCGGCATCCTGCCGGTCGTCGTCGAGGGCCCCGACGCGCCCGGCATCGCCGGCCGGGGGCGCGACGCCGTGGTCGCGGCCGTCGGCGCGGGTAGCGGCGACATCACCGCTCCGTCCGCCGCGGCCGATTCGTCCGCCGCACCCGGGACCCCCGACATCGCCGTCACCGGCCCGCTCGGCGCGCAGTTCCTGCTCTGGGAGTACGCCACCGCCGTCGCCGGCCGCATCATCGGCATCGACCCCTTCGACCAGCCCAACGTCCAGGAATCGAAGGACAACACCGCCAAGCTGCTCGACACGCTCGCCGCCGAGGGCACGCTGCCCCAAGGCACCGCGGCGTTCGTCGACGGCGGGACCGCGGTGTACGGCGACGCCGACCTGCTCGGCGACACCGCCACCGTTCAGGACGCCCTGCGCGCGCTGCTCGCGGCCGTACCGGAACGCGGTTACCTGGCGGTCATGGCGTACCTCGACCGCGGCGGTGACACCGGCGCGCCGGACCTGCGCCCGCTGCTCGCCCGCGCGCTCGGCGACCGGCAGGTCACCTTCGGCTGGGCGCCGAGGTTCCTGCACTCGACCGGCCAGTTCCACAAGGGCGGCCCGCAAGTCGGGGCGTTCCTGCAGATCACCAGCGAGGTCACCGGCGACCTGCCGGTGGCTGGCCGCCCGTACACCTTCGCGCAGCTGCAAAAGGCCCAGGCGCTCGGCGACCTCCGCGCGCTCACCGCGCGCGGCCGCCCGGTGCTGCGCCTCCACCTCCTGGACCCCGCCGAAGCCCTGGCAGGTCTGCTGTCCGACGCACGCGCACTGGAGGGTGCCGCATGACACGCTCGCCGGCTGTTTGGCCCGCGAACCCGCTTCGTGACCCGCAGGACCGCCGTCTGCCACGCATCGCGGGGCCGTCCGGCCTGGTGATCTTCGGGGTGACCGGCGACCTGAGCCGCAAGAAGCTGATGCCCGCGATCTACGACCTGGCCAACCGCGGCCTGCTGCCGCCGGGCTTCGCGCTCACCGGCTTCGCCCGCCGCGACTGGGCCGACGAGGACTTCGGCCAGGTCGTGTACGACGCGGTCAAGGCGCACGCCCGCACCCCCTTCCGCGAGGAGGTGTGGCGCCAGCTCTCCGAGGGATTCCGGTTCGTCCAGGGCGACTTCGACGACGACGAGGCGTTCGACCACCTGCGCCAGACGATCGCCGAGCTGGACCAGAAGCAGGGCACGCACGGCAACCACGCCTTCTACCTCTCCGTACCGCCGAAGTTCTTCCCCCTCGTCGTCGCGCAGCTGAAGAAGCACGGCCTCGCCGACCCGCCGCACGCCGACTCGTGGCGGCGGGCGGTCATCGAGAAGCCGTTCGGCCGCGACCTGGAGACGGCGATCGAGCTCAACAACATCGTCGACGACGTCTTCCCGCCCGAGTCGGTCTTCCGCATCGACCACTACCTGGGCAAGGAGACCGTCCAGAACATCCTGGCGCTGCGCTTCGCCAACACGATGTTCGAGCCGCTGTGGAACCGCTCGTACGTCGACCACGTGCAGATCACCATGGCCGAGGACATCGGCATCGGCGGCCGGGCCGGCTACTACGACGGCATCGGCGCGGCGCGCGACGTCATCCAGAACCACCTGCTGCAACTCCTCGCACTGACCGCGATGGAGGAGCCGCAGTCGTTCGAGGCCGACTCGCTGGTGGCCGAGAAGCTCAAGGTGCTCAACTCCATCAAGCTGCCGGACGACCTGGGCAAGCACACCGTGCGCGCGCAGTACACGTCCGGCTGGCAGGGCGGTGAGCAGGTCTGCGGCTACCTGGAGGAGGACGGCATCTCGGCGTCGTCGCGCACCGACACGTACGCGGCCATAAAGCTGGAGATCGAGAACCGCCGCTGGGCGGGCGTGCCGTTCTACCTGCGCACCGGCAAGCGCCTCGGCCGCCGCGTCACCGAGATCGCCGTCGTGTTCCAGCGCGCCCCGCACCTGCCGTTCGACGAGACCGCGACCGAGGAGCTGGGGCAGAACGCGCTGGTGATCCGGGTGCAGCCGGACGAGGGCATGACGCTGCGGTTCGGCTCCAAGGTGCCCGGCACCGCGATGGAGGTCCGGGACGTCAACATGGACTTCGCGTACGGCGAGTCCTTCACCGAGTCGAGTCCGGAGGCGTACGAGCGCCTGCTGCTCGACGTACTCCTCGGCGACGCCCCGCTGTTCCCGCGCTGGGAGGAGGTCGAGGCGTCCTGGAAGATCCTCGACCCGATCGAGAAGTACTGGGACAAGCACGGCAAGCCCGACACCTATGTCTCCGGGACGTGGGGCCCCGAGGCAGCCGACCAAATGCTCGCACGTGACGGACGGAGCTGGCGCCGCCCATGATGATCGACCTGATCGACACGAAATCCAGTGCCGTCAACGCGGCGCTGGTCGACGCGCGGCACGCCATCGGGTCACCCGCCCTCGGCATGGTGCTCACGATGGTCATCGTCACCGACGAGAGCAACCAGTACGACGCCATGAAGGCCGCCGTCGAGGCGGCCCGCGAGCACCCCTCGCGCATCCTCGTGGTCATCGGCCGCCCCGGACCGGACATCCCGCCGCGCCTCGACGCCGAGGTGCGTGTGGGTGACGCGGGTGCGGGCGAGACGGTGGTCCTGCGGCTGCACGGCGAACTGGCCGAGCACGCCGAGTCGGTGTGCCTGCCGCTGCTGCTGCCGGACGCCCCGGTGGTGGTGTGGTGGCCGGGCAAGGCACCGGAGACGGCCAGCAAGGACCCGCTCGGCGTGCTCGCGCAGCGCAGGATCACCGACGCGGTCGCGGCGCCCCGGCGCACCGACTGGCTGGAGATCCGTGCGTCCGGCTACGTGCCCGGCGACACCGACCTCGCGTGGACGCGCACCACGACGTGGCGCAGCCTGCTGGCCGCCGCGCTCGACCAGCGCTACGAGCGGATCACCGGTGCCTCGGTCGAGGCCAAGGCGGGCAACCCGAGTGCCGAACTGCTCGCGCTGTGGCTGTCCGACCGCCTGAAGGTCCCGGTGGAGCGCGTCGTCTCGGCCGGCCCCGGCATCACCGCGGTACGCCTGACCACCGTGCAGGGCGACATCGCGATCACCCGGCCCGACGGCGTGCTGGCCACGCTGTCCACGCCGGGCCAGCCGGACCGGCACGTCGCCCTCAAGCGGCGTGACGCGGCCGAGCTGATCGCCGAGGAGCTGCGCCGACTCGACCCGGACGACGTCTACGCCACCACGCTCGCGCACGCGGCGGAGGAGGCCAAGGCGGCCGGCAAGTCCGCCGACCCGTCCGACGCCGCCGCGGAGGCGGCCGCGAACGAGCAGTCGTCGGTGGCGCTCGCCGCGCTGCCCGGCGGCCCGACGATGGCGGACACCGCGGACGTCGCGAAGCCGGCGGCGAAGCGGGCGGCCTCGCGTACGTCCGGAGGCGGGTCGAACGCGCCGAACCCGTCCGGTGCCACGAAGAAGACCGCGAAGTCCGCGAACTCGCGTTCGTCGTCTTCGTCTTCCTCGTCGTCGTCCTCGTCCCGGTCGCCGCGCAAGCGCTCCGGCGGTGGTTCGTCGTGACCGCGACGCCCGCGGTCCTGATCCACGCGGACGGCACGCTCCTCGCCCGCGCGGCGGCGGCCCGGCTCATCACCCGGCTCGTCGACGCGCAGGCCGCCCGGGGGGTGGCGCACATCGTGCTCACCGGCGGCCGCAACGGCAACGCGCTGATGCGTGAACTGGCCGAGTCCCCGGCCCGGGACGCGGTCGACTGGGCGCACGTCCACGTGTGGTGGGGCGACGAGCGGTTCCTGCCGAGCGGCGACCCGGACCGCAACGAGACGCAGGCCCGCGCCGAACTGCTCGACAAGCTGCCGCTCACCCCGGAGTTCGTGCACCCCATGCCGGCCTCCGACGGGCCGGACGGCGGCGACCCGGAGGCCGCGGCGGCCCGCTACGCGGCGGAACTGGCCGTCGCGGCACGGGCGGAGACGGCGGGGGAACGGGGCGGGGTGGACGTCCCGTCCTTCGACGTCGCGATGTTCGGCGTCGGCCCGGACACCCATGTCGCCTCGCTGTTCCCGGAGTTGCCCGCGGTGCAGGAGACCGCGCGGACCGTGGTGGCGGTACGCGGGGCCCCGAAGCCGCCGCCGACCCGGATCACCCTGACGTTCCCGGCGATCCGTACCGCCAAGGACGTCTGGCTGCTGGCCGCGGGCGAGGACAAGGCGTCGGCCGTGCGGATCGCCCTCGCGGGCGGCGGCGACAAGCAGGTCCCCGCGGCGGGCGCGTACGGCCGCCGCAACACCCTGTGGATACTGGACCGTTCCGCGGCCGCGCAGCTGCCGCCCGGTCTGAACCGCATCGCGTCGCCTTAGCGGGCGGAGACGAACAGGTGGGGCGGCTCCCGGAGTTCCGGGAGCCGCCCCACGCGTGTCTGCCGGTGCTCCAGGTACCCGGACTCCAGGTACCGGGAGTGGGCGCGGTCAGGACAGGCGGAGGCGTCCCCGGTGCGGCTTGGCGGGGAACTCGGCGGTCTCCAGGCGGAGTCCGAAGGGCTCCGGGATCGTGATCGGGTCGCCATAGGTGACGGTGTGGTGGGCGAGGTAGTCGCCGTGCTGCGGGTCGGTGTAGAGCGTGACGAGGGCGAGCAGCGGGTCGACGAGCAGGTAGAGCGGGACGCCTTCGCTCGCGTACAGCAGGCGCTTGGGTTCGCGGTCGTTCCTGATGCTGGACTCGGAGCCGACCTCGACGACGAGTTCGACGATGTCCATGGAGTGGAAGCGCAGGTCCGCGTCCAGCGCCTTGTCCGGGACGACGGTCAGGTCCGGGATCGGCTCGTCGCCGGTGGCCGGGCATCGGTAGCGGATGCCGCCGATGGGCCGGTGGTCGGCGGGGCACGCGGCCTGGAGTTGGCGGCGGACCTGGTCGACGGTGAGCGCGTGGCGGCCGCGCATGAGCGGTGACATGACGATGACTCCCCCGAGGATCTCCGCCCGGAGCGAGTCCGGGACATCGAAAGCGTGCAGAAGCTCTGAGAGCGAACTGTCGGAATGGCGGACAGCGATCATCGAATCCTCCGGTCGAGTGATCGGAATGTGATCGTCCGTCGACAGAAGGTAGTGGCGAAAGGGTGGCGCGTCCGGGTGTTCGAGTGACGTCACCCGTTTGGCCTAACGCTGCTGTCCGCCCGGCCCGCAAGGGAGTTCCGGGGGCGGCTGCCGGTCGGCGGTGAGCCGACGTCAGGTCGGTCGGCGCCTGTCAGCGGGCGCCTTCTCGGTCGGTGCCTGTCGGTCGGTGCCTGTCGGCCGGTGCCTGTCGGCCGGTGCCTGTCGGCCGGTGCCTGTCGCCCGGTGCCTGTCGGCCGGCGCCGGTTGGTCGGTGTCGGCCAGTCAGTCGGCGGTGCCGAGTGCGGGGATCGGGTACGGGCCGTGGTTCAGGTCCACGCCCGCCCGCACCTTGGTCTCGGCGACGCCGCCTTCGGACCAGATGTGGCACGTACCGCGGATCGGCGCGACCACCCGTTCGACGACGTCCGCGGGGAGGGGGTGCAGGCCGGGGCGGGGGACCGGGTTCGCCTCGAGACGCGCCCTGGCGTGGCAGGACATGACGCTCTGGAACACCGCGGACCCGAGCGCGCGGGACAGCTCGAACAGGTGGGAGCACCCCGAGACACCTCGGAACCCCTCCTGGAGCCGGGAGTTGAAGCCCGCACCCACCCGCATCCCGACCAGTTCCCCGAACTTCGGTGCGATCAGCGGGCATTCGGCGTGCGGGAAGCTGTGCATGCCGGCGTCGGCCGCGGTGATGACCATGTCGGACTTGCGGACGCGTACGTCCAACTGCATGTGGTGCAGCACCGCCCGCCCGTCGGTCTGCCAGGGCCGCTCGTCGCGCAGGTACGCGGTCACCAACAGGTCGCCGCCTTCCTCGAACGCGTCGAAGGTCAGCGTGCGGCGGTGCACCGGGAGCGGCACCCGCTCCGTGCCGCCCGTCTCCCGCGCCGCGGTCCCGCCGGTCGTCCCGTTCATCCCCGCCCCCTCCTGCGCCCCGGACGTCCGGTGGCGCGGCTTCGGCTCCTCACCGCAGTTTGCCTGACTGATACAACTATCCCGCCACCGGGGTGCCGATGACGGGATAGTCGATGCTCACGTTCCCGTGGTCGTGGCCGTGGGAGTGCGGCGGCTCAGCGGGCGGGTGCCACCCCCAGGAGCTCCAGGACGTCGGCGTCGCCCCGGTCCTGGAGCCGCTTGAGGACGGCCTTCAGGTCGCAGTTCGCGTCGAGCCCCAGCCGGGCGCCCAGCAGGGCGGGCAGGTTGACCTGGTCGGGGACGGGGTCGACGCCGGTGTGCCGCAGCGCACGCGCCCAGCGCGGCAGCCGCAGCTTGCCGTCGCCGGCCAGCAGCCGCGTCTCCAGGCGCCCCGGCCGCACCGAGCCGATGAACACCATGTCGCCGTCCTCGGCGCCGAGTCCGGCCAGGATGGCGCGCAGCGAGACGCAGTACGGCTCCCGCTCCCACCGCAGCGCGGCGGGACCCGCGGCGTGGTGCAGGCGCAGCCCCTGGTCCGGACGCAGGCCGAGGGACAGTACGAACTGCGGCGGCAGCGGCAGGCGTTCGCCGTCGATCAGCGGCATGTCGACGTCCACCCGGTACCACCAGACGCCCTGGTCGTCGCGGAAGCAGCGGGCCGCTTCGCCGGGATCGGCGTCCGGGTCCGGTTCCGCCGGCGCGGCGGCCGAGCCGGGCGCGGTCCAGGACGGCATGCCGGGTTCCGAGCCGAACGCGGCCTCGGGACCGGTCCCGGAGCCCGTTCCGGATCCCGGGTCGGGGTCGGGACGCGCCGCCTCCACGGTGGCCGCGGCCGCCTCGTTCTCGCCCGTCTCCGGGACCGCCGCGGCCTCGCCCGACTCGTCGCGCGGCCACGGGCGTACGACGCCGTCCGCGATCTCGAAGCCGTCGAGCCGGGCGATCCACGCCTCGCGCACCTTGACGCGCACGCCCAGTGCGGACAGCGGCGGTTCGAGGGCCGCCAGTGGGACGGAGCCGTCGCGTTCGCACGCGGCTCCGACGATCTCCGAGGTGCGCGACTCCAGTTCACCGGGCGCGCCGGCGGTGATCCACCCGTCGGCGGACGTGTTGAGGTCGAGCAGGCCGCGTACGACCTGCCACAATTGCACGCCGAGCCCCGGCACCGACGCGCTGTGCCGGTCGTCGAGTTCGCGGAGTTCGGCGACCGTGGCCACCGGGCCGAGGCTGTCGCGCACGTAGGCGAGGTGTTCGCGCACCTGGCTTCCGCCCGGCTCGTCCAGCTGCGCGTGCAGGTGCTGTCGCAACGCCCGTTCCAGCGCCGCGACCTCCGCCGTGTCCTTGTCGAACTCGGCCGCGATGGACGAGAGTTCGCGCGGGCTGTCGGTGAACAGCCGGTCCCGGGCGAGGGTTCGCCAGCGCGGTTCGCGGCCGGAGAACCACCCCGCGAGCACCATGACGATGTTGGCGGAGACGGGGGCGGGGGCGTCGTCGGAGTCGGTGTAAGACGACGCGCCCTCGACGGAGTCCGTACCGTGATCGATTGCGGTGGCCGCACCGGCGTCCGCTCCCGCGCCGCCCGTATCGGCCACGTCGCCACCCGACACCGGCGGCGCCGTCGTGGGGCGCGGCGGGATGGGCGGCGGCTGCGTCGGCTTCGGCGGGATCACGATGTCCGGGACGGCACCGGCCGGTTGCTGCGTCTCCGGCAGCGCGGACGCCTCCGAGTGCGCGGCGGCCTCCGAGCGTGCCGCCTTCTCCGCCCGTGCCGCCTCGGCCCGGGCGGCCGCCGCGGCCTTCGCGGCGGCGGCTTCGGCGCGCGGGTCGCGGGCGTCCGGGACGGCTTCCGCGGTGTCGGCGGCGATGGGCCGGGAGTCGACCTCGACCGTCACCTCGTCGTCCGTGTCGCCGGCACCCGCGTCGTCGCCGGCACCCGCAGTGCCGCTGTCGCCGCCTTGACCCGGCAGTGCCTTGGCGCCACCGCCGCGGATCCACGACGGACCGACGCCGAGCGACGTCGGGTCCAGTACCTCGTCCGCGTCCCACTCGGACTGTGAATCCGGCTGTGCCTCGGTGTGCTTACCGGACTGCGGGTGGAACGCCGGGGGAGATGCGAACACCTCGGGTTCCCGGGATCGCGCGGCGGACGGCACCGGGATGTCGTCGCGCGTCGACGGCGGGATCTCGCCGAACGCGTCGACCGAACGTTCCGCGGCGTCGCGGCCGTCCCGCGGTTCGGACCGCGGCTCGTCGCGCGGCGCGGGCTGCGCGGGCAGGTCCTCGCGCGTGGCGGGCGGGATCTCGCCGAAGGCGTCCATGGCGTCGTCGGCGGGCTCCCGCGGCGCTTCGGGGCGTACGGCGCGGTCCTCGCGGGTGGCGGGAGGCACCTCGCCGAAGCCGTCGAACGCGCCGCCGCAGGGGTGCGCGCCGGAGTCCTCCGAGTCGTCCCGACGCTCCGAATCCGCGGCGTGGTCCGGGTGGCCGGCGCCGTCGTCGATGCCCTCGTCACCGCCGTCGGCGGGGGTGACGGTGGGCATGGCGAGCATCGTCAGGTCGTCCGCACCCACCGGCGGCACGCGCGGCGGCTCGGAGGTGGCCGCGGGCATCGCCAGCATGGTCAGGTCGTCCGCGCCGAACGCCGGGCGCGCGTCCCGCTCGGGCTCCCCGCGGCTGTCGGACCAGGCGTCCGACGCCGAGCCGGACTCGGGCTCGTCGTCGGCGGCGGTGTCGGGTGCGAAGGCGGCGTCGTCCGGGCGTACGGCGCCGAGCATCGCGGTCATCTCGGGGGCGTTGTAGGGGTCCTCCAACTCGGCGCCGGGCACCGCGAGGGCGTCCTCGGAGACGTCCAGCCCCTCGGGCAGCAGGGTCTCCGGCACCAGCGAGGTCAGGCGCAACAGCGCCGTGCGCACCTCCGGAGGTGCGCCCTCGATACCGACGACGGCCACGGTCTCCAGCGTCACGCGGGCGAGTTCGGACATCAGCGGGACGTCCGGCGCCTCCTCGGCGAGCCAGCGCACGACGTCACCGAGGTCGCCGGTCGGCGGGGCGGGCATGCTGACCGGCCGCAGCTCGTCCTCGATCGCGTCGAGGAGGTCGCTGACCGGTTCGAGGCCGGAGTCCGCGGACGGGTCACCGTAACCGGCGTACGCGGACTGCGCCTCGTGCGCGACCGACGGCGGCTCCGGCTCCGGTTCGGTGTCCGCCGCCGGCTCGGCGACGGGTGTGACGGGCGGCCGCTTGCTGATCCGGATACCGCGCGGAGACGGCGCCGAAACGGGTGCCTCCGCGAGGGCCTCGGCGGCACTTTCCGCGGCCTCCGCCGGAGTCTCGCCGGAGCCGCCCGCGATGGAGGCGTCGACGGATCCTTCCCCGGATTCTTCCACACGTTCTTCCGCGGGCCCCGCCACGGAATCCGCAACGGAGTCGTCTGCCGCGCCGTCGGGCACGGCCGGCGCGCCCACGGTGCGTGCGTCGTCGGGCAGCAGCCCCAGGACCTCCGCGAACAACTGGGAGATCACCGGGCGCACGGTCGACGTGCCGATCTGGGTCCAGTCGCCGATCTCCTGCACGGTCGCGGTCAGCAGGTCCGCCCAGTCGGGCGTCCTGACCAGGACGTTCGTGCGGGCGGCGTCGGGCCACTGGGAGAGCCGGAAGTCGTTGCGGGCGAGCCACGCCGCCGGGAGCAGGTCGCCGAGGCGCAGGTGGCGGAGCTCGCCGTACGCCAGGTCCGCCAGCCGGTCGGGGAGTTCGGCCGCGCCGATCGCGTCGACGGCGCGCGAGATCGGCACGCTCGTCCACCACGCGGGCGGCAGGCCCGGGTGGCCCAGATGCCGGTCCACGCGGTCGGGGGGCAGGAAGCGCAGGGCCGGGACGAAGTCGGCCAGGGTGGCCTCAAGCCGTGGCTGCATGCGGATCCTCCGTGACGCGGACTCTTCTGTTGCCGCTTCTCGTGCCGACGGTAGCGCCCGCGCAGCGTGTCGGCACAGGGCGGTCGTACCGTACGCACCACCCGGCAAGCGGGACGTCGCAGCGCGCCGGTTGGTTCCCGGCACGGAGCCGACCGGGGCAGGTCAGAGCCGACGCGGGGGTCGGCCGGCGGCCGGATTTCGCGGCCTCAGGAACCGTCCCCGGGCCGCGCGGATCCGTCCGCGGCGGCTTCCGTACCGCCGCCCCCGGCCGGTGCGGCGGCCGGTGCCGCGGCCGGGACTGTGCGGCGGATCACCACGACGCCCTTGTCCAGGTCGATCGGCCCGGGGCCGCCCTGCTCGTGGTCGTCGTCGCGGGCGAGCGCGAGTCGGTTGTGCTCGTCGTTGGTGTGCTTGCGCCCCGGACTGAACAACTCCTCGAAGATGCCGCCTATCACGTGGCGCGCTCCCGCCGGTAGAGCGCCACGACGTGGCGCGGTGACTCTCTCCCTGCCACGGTACGCGCCGTCGCCACCCCGGTGCGCCGGGCGTGCGCCCCCGGTTCCGGACCACCACCCGTGCACCTGCCGGGCGTGCCTCGTCCGTGTCTGTTACCGCCAACGAGGTTTCGCGCGCCCCGCACAAGTCGATCTCACATACAAGGGAATCGAGGATCCGTCCGAGTGCACGGCGAGCAGCACGATCCGGCGATCAGGGGGAGCTGTGGGCGAGACCGCACCGCTGCGGCAGCACGGGGAGTCCAGATCCGACACACCGAATCCGGTCCACACACAGGTCCACTCGTCGACCGCACCGCCCATCCCGGCCCAGGCGACCGCGGCCGGAGGTGCCCCGGGCCGGCATCCGGGGCAGGCGCAGCACCCGGTGCCGGCGGTCCCGCAGGGCTCCGCATCCATGGTCTTCTCGCTGTGTCTGCCCGCGACGGTCGAGGCGGTCCCGCGTGCGCGGCACGCGCTACGCGGGTCGATACGGGGTGAGATACCGGGCGAACCGCTCGACGTCCTCGAACTCCTGGTCTCCGAACTCGTCACCAACGCCGTGCAGCACTCGCCGCAGTCGACCACCGTCACCGTCGAGGTGCTGCGCGGCGATCGCACGATCCGGATCGCGGTGACCGACGCGGGGGCGCTGCTGCCGCGCCCGCGCCGGGCGAAGTCGGTCGCCGAGGCCTCCGCGGACGAGCACGGGCGCGGCCTGCTGCTGGTGGAGGCCCTCGCGGAGTCGTGGGGCAGCCGTCCGGTGCCGGGCGGCAAGGTCGTGTGGTGCGACGTCGACGTGCTCCGGGACTGAACACGTGCCGCCGGGCCGACAGGGCCCGATGCGCTCGTGGGCCACGTCGGGCTCGCGGGCACATCACGGGGGCGCCGGTACGCCGTGCAGGGCTTGCCGCGCACCCCTGAGCGGACGACGCGTCAGATCCGGCCCGCGAACGTGTCGCACGAGGCCATGTCGCCCGTGCGGTACCCCTGGGTGAACCACTGCTGCCGCTGCGCCGCCGAACCGTGCGTCCAGCTCTCCGGGTTCACCCGCCCCTGGAACTCCTGCTGGATGCGGTCGTCGCCGACCGCGGCGGCGGCGTCGAGGCCGTCGGCGATGTCCTGGTCGGTCAGCTGCGTGATGAGCGGCGCAGTACCGTCCGGCTGCGGCCGGGTGGCGTTCTTCGCCCACACGCCGGCGTAACAGTCGGCCTGGAGTTCGAGGCGTACGGCACCGCTCTGCGGTCCCTGCCGGTCGTTGCCGACCTTCGCCATCTGGCCGGTGAGGTTCTGGATGTGGTGGCCGTACTCGTGCGCGATCACGTACGCCTCGGCGAACGGCCCGCCCTTCGCGCCGAACTTGGTGCGCAGGTCGTCGAAGAAGCCCAGGTCGATGTAGACCTTCCGGTCGGCCGGGCAGTAGAACGGGCCGACCGCCGAGGTCGCGCCGCCGCACGCGGTGCCGACCGAGCCGCTGAAGAACCGGGTCGGCGCGGCCGTGTAGCGGCCGCCGCGGGCCGTGAACTCGCCGTCCCAGTAGCCCTGCGCGCTGTTGACCACGCCGACGACGCGGCAGTCGTCGCGCGCGTTGGCGTCCCGCCCGGAACGGCAGGAGTCGGCGAGCGCCTGGTTGTCGGCCGGGATGTCGCTGCCGCCCCCGCCGCCGTCCGCGAGGCCGAGTTGGTCCGGGCTGATGCCGAAGATCAGCGCGACGATGGCGACCAGGATCCCGGCGCCGCCGCCGATCTTGAGGCCGGGGCCGCGCAGCCCGCCGCCACCGCCTCGGGAGCCCCGGGAGTCCTCGATCTGCGACGTGTCGAGATTGGCGTCGTCGTTGAACTGCATGGGACCACCCGTCGTCCGGCGGAGATCAACATCCCTTTTGTCAGAATTTAAAGGTGCTCCGTGCCGGCGGCATGCGCAGCACCCGGACCACCCGTCGCCCGCCCGACGCGGTGGAGGCGCGGTCGTGGCGCGACGGGTGGCGACCGGCGTACGGCGGGTCTCCGGCTAGACTGACGCGTATGGTCGTGAGGGCTTTCAATCCGCTGCGTGACCGCGGGGTGCATTAGGGCGAGGCGGTGCACGCCGCCCTCTGAGGTCCCCATGCCCCTGTCCGCCGGAGCCGACTTCCGGCCCTATCTGGAGCCACGTCCCCGACATGATCAATGCCACCGCCGTCGAACTGCGCGCGGGCGCCCGCATCCTCCTCGAATCGGCCACCTTCCGGGTTGCCCCCGGCGACCGCATCGGCCTCGTCGGCCGCAACGGCGCCGGCAAGACCACGCTGACCAAGACCCTCGCGGGCGAGACGCAGCCGGCCGCCGGAAGCATCGCGCGGACCGGCGAGGTCGGCTACCTGCCGCAGGACCCGCGTACCGGCGACCTGGACGTGCTCGCCAGCAACCGGATCCTTTCCGCGCGCGGACTCGACAGCGCCATCGCGGGCATGCGCGCCGCCGAGCAGACCATGTCCAACTCGGCCGGCGAGGCACGCGAGAAGGCGATGCGCCGATACGCGCGCCTCGAGACCGAGTTCCTCACCAAGGGCGGGTACGCCGCCGAGGCGGAGGCGGCCACGATCGCCGCCAGCCTCGGCCTGCCGGACCGCATCCTGTCGCAGCCGCTGCACACGCTGTCCGGCGGTCAGCGCCGCCGCGTCGAACTGGCCCGCATCCTGTTCTCGGACGCCGACACGTTGCTGCTCGACGAGCCGACGAACCACCTCGACGCCGACTCGATCGTCTGGCTGCGGGACTTCCTGAAGACGTACAAGGGCGGGTTCATCGTCATCAGCCACGACGTGAACCTGGTCGAGACGTGCGTCAACAAGGTGTTCCACCTGGACGCGAACCGCACCGCGCTGGACGTCTACAACGTGGGCTGGAAGGCGTACCTGACGCAGCGTGAGACGGACGAGCGCCGCCGCAAGCGCGAGCGCGACAACGCCGAGAAGAAGGCCGCGCAGCTCATGTCGCAGGCCGACAAGATGCGCGCCAAGGCGACCAAGACCGTGGCCGCGCAGAACATGGCCCGGCGGGCCGAGCGGCTGCTGTCCGGGCTCGAGGGCGTCCGCCAGTCCGACAAGGTCGCCAAGCTGCGGTTCCCCGACCCCGCGCCGTGCGGCAAGACGCCGCTCATGGCGTCGGAGCTGTCCAAGTCGTACGGCTCGCTGGAGATCTTCACGGACGTCGACCTCGCGATCGACAAGGGCTCGCGCGTCGTCATCCTCGGCCTCAACGGCGCCGGCAAGACCACGCTGCTGCGGCTGCTGGCCGGCGTCGAGCAGCCGGACACCGGCCGCGTCGAGCCGGGCCACGGCCTCAAGCTCGGCTACTACGCGCAGGAGCACGAGACGCTGGACCCGGAGCGCACCGTGCTGGAGAACATGCGCTCCGCCGCGCCCGACATGGACCTGGTCGAAGTACGCAAGGTGCTGGGCTCGTTCCTGTTCTCCGGCGACGACGTCGACAAGCCGGCCGCGGTGCTGTCCGGCGGCGAGAAGACCCGTCTCGCGCTGGCGACGCTGGTGGTCTCGGCGGCCAACGTGCTGCTGCTCGACGAGCCGACCAACAACCTCGACCCCGCGAGCCGCGAAGAGGTCCTGGGGGCGCTGCGCTCGTACGCGGGCGCCGTCGTGCTGGTGACGCACGACGAGGGCGCGGTCGAGGCGCTGCAGCCGGAGCGCATCATCCTGCTGCCGGACGGCGTCGAGGATCTGTGGAGTGCGGACTACGCCGACCTGGTCGCCCTCGCCTGAGCGGGACCGGCACGTAAGGCACCGCCGAGGGAGCGGCCACCGCCGAGGCGCCCGGGGCAACTCCGAGGGTACGGCCGCGGTCACTGCCGGGGAGCCGTCGAGACCGCCGCCGATGCGCGTTCCGGGCCTGGCGGTTCGGCCCGGCAGTGCCCGAACAACCCGCTGACGCCGGGGTTTCCCGGGCCGACAGGGATTCCCACACGAAATCCTCACAAGAGGAATCCCAAACTCCGGATCTCCCCGGCGCACACCCAACCAAATGATCAGCCACGCTGAGCAAGGTCGTAGACCTTGTGGGTGACCAGCGGCTTTGTGGACCAACAGCGGACAAGGTCAAGGAATTCCCGCCGGAACCCGGGGTTCCGGACGATGGATCTTGCCCGTCGGCGGGCGGATCAAGGCCCGCGGTCGGGCCCACGGGCTCCGCGGAATCACTGGCCTTGCCGCCCGCGAGGGGTGATCATGGGAACCCAGAGCGCACTTCCCATGAGGAGGCACGTGTGGCCGAGACTCTGAAGAAGGGCAGCCGGGTGACCGGCGCCGCGCGCGAAAAGCTCGCGGCGGACCTCAAGAAACAGTACGACTCCGGCGCCAGTATCCGCGCACTTGCGGAGGCGACGGGCCGTTCCTACGGCTTCGTGCACCGGATGCTGAGCGAATCGGGTGTGACCCTGCGCGGAAGGGGCGGGGCCACGCGCGGCAAGACCAGGGCTACGTCTTCCTGAGCCCTCCCGAGCTCCACCTTGTACTGCCTGCACAGCTCTTGCACTGCATCGCACCAGCCGACGGCTCGTGAAGTTACCAGCCGGTACCATCTCTCACGTGCGGCCACCCGACCTGCTTCCAGGCCGGGTGGCCGATCTCGGTGCACCCGGTCCGCCGTCCGGCCCGGAACCACCCCTCACGTGGAGGTAGAGCATGTCGGAGTACGTCCGTCTGGAACAGACGGGTCCGCTCGCCGTGGTGACCCTGGCCAATCCGGACCGGCGCAACGCGCAGACGCCCGCCATGTGGCGGGAGCTTGCCGGGATCGGGCGCTCGCTGCCCGGAGACGTCCGCGCGGTTGTGCTCCGGGGCGAGGGCGCCTCCTTCTCGGCGGGTCTCGACCGCCGTCTGTTCCCGGGCGGCGGAGGAGTTCCCGGCGAGGCCGCGCTCGCCGACCTGGCCGAACAGGACGAGGCCGGTCTCGACGCGGCCATCTCCGGATTCCAGGAGGCGTTCACCTGGTGGCGGCGCCCGGACCTGGTCTCCATCGCGGCGGTGCAGGGCCACGCGGTGGGGGCCGGGTTCCAACTGGCCCTCGCGTGCGACCTGCGGGTGTGCGCCGACGACGTGCAGTTCTCCATGCTGGAGACCTCGCTCGGGCTGGTCCCCGACCTGGCCGGCACCAAGCCGCTCGTGGACCTCGTCGGATATTCGCGGGCGCTGGAGATCTGCGTGACCGGACGCCGGGTGGGCGCCGAGGAGGCGGCGGCGCTGGGCATCGCGACGAGCGTCGTACCGCGTGCGGCGCTCGACGACGCGGCACTGGAGCTGGCCCAGGCCCTCACCCAGGCCCCGCGCGACGCGGTGGTCGAGACCAAGGCCCTGCTGCTCGGTGCGGCCGCGCGGTCGTACGACGAGCAGCGTGCCGCCGAGCGTGAGGCCCAGGGGCGCCGCCTTCGGGACCTGCTGGGCAAGGGCGAGTAACCGCGGGGGAGTTGACGCGGGGTCAACGGGGAGTGGTGCCTGGTACGTGCCTACCCCGTACCCGCCCGTACCCCCGCCTTGCCTTCCCCGGAAGGATTTCCCCCGGCCGCGCGTTGAGTGGGTCGACTCGTTTGCCGACGTGCCCTCAAGGGGGAATGACAACGCATGATGCCCGGTGGCTCTCTGGGGGTTTCCCCGCGTTCCTGGTCCCGTGACGGCTCCGTCGTCAAGCAGAAGCTCGCCCCGGGGACCGTACGCCGCGTAGGTGCCTTCGCGAAGCCCTTCCGCGGGCAAATTGCCGCGTACCTCGTCCTCGTCGTCATCGGCGCGGTCCTGATGGTCGTGCCGCCGCTGCTCGCCCAGCGCATCGTGGACGACGGCGTCCTCGGCCACGACGCCGGCTTGGTCACCACGCTCGCACTCGTGGTCGCGGGCATCGCCGTCGCCGCCGCGGCCGCGGGCCTCGTCGAACGCTGGTACTCCGCGCGGATCGGCGAGGGCTCGATCTACGCCCTGCGCACCCAGGTGTTCGCCCACGTGCAGCGCATGCCCGTGGCGTTCTTCACGCGTACGCAGACCGGCGCGCTGATCTCGCGACTCAACAACGACGTCCTGGCCGCGCAGCGCGCCTTCACCTCGACCCTCGCGGGCACCGTCTCCAACGTCGTCAGCCTGGTGCTGGTCGCGGGCACGATGTTCTACCTGGCCTGGGAGATCACCCTCGTCTCGCTGGTGCTGCTGCCGCTGTTCGTCATCCCGGCGAAGTGGATCGGACGCCGCCTCCAGGCCCTCACGCGCGAGCAGATGCAGCTCAACGCCGAGATGTCCACGGTCATGACCGAGCGCTTCAACGTGTCCGGCGCGATGCTCGCGAAGATCTTCGGCCGCCCCGAGGAGGAGGACGACGTCTTCGCCGCCCGCGCGGGCCGGGTGCGCGACATCGGCATCCGCATCGCGCTGGTCAACCGCGTCTTCGCCACGGCTCTCACCCTGGTGGCGGCACTCGCCACCGCCCTGGTCTACCTCATCGGCGGCCACCTGGCGGTCGACGGCAAGCTCAGCGTCGGCACGCTCGTCGCGCTCACCGTCCTGCTCGGCCGCCTCTACGGCCCGCTCACCGCACTCGCCAACGTGCGCGTCGACGTCATGACCGCGCTGGTCAGCTTCGAGCGCGTCTTCGAGGTCCTGGACCTCGACCCGATGGTCGCGGACAAGGACGGCGCGGCACCGCTGCCCGCGGACGCCGCCCGCGTCGAGTTCGACCACGTCGGCTTCCACTACCCGGCGGCCGACGAAGTCTCCCTGGCCTCACTCGAATCGGTGGCCGTCCTGGACCGCGCCCACGGCGGACAGGTCCTGCACGACGTCTCCTTCACCGCCGAGCCCGGCCAGATGATCGCCCTGGTCGGGCCGTCCGGCGCCGGCAAGACGACGATTACCAGCCTGGTCGGCCGGCTGTACGACACGACCGCGGGCGCCGTGCGCATCGGCGGGCACGACGTACGCGACGTGACCCTGGAGTCGCTGCGGGACGCGGTCGGCGTCGTGACGCAGGACTCGCACATGTTCCACGACTCGATCCGCGGCAACCTGCTGTACGCGCGCCCCGACGCCACCGAGCCCGAACTGTGGCAGGCGCTGCGCGACGCGAACATCCTCGAACTCGTGGCGAACCTGCCCGACGGCCTGGACACCGTCGTCGGCGAGCGCGGCCACCGCCTCTCGGGCGGCGAGAAGCAGCGGCTCGCCATCGCGCGCCTGCTGCTGAAGGCGCCGCGCGTGGTGGTCCTGGACGAGGCGACCGCGCACCTGGACTCGGAGTCTGAAGCGGCGGTGCAGCGGGCGCTCGCCAATGCGCTGCGCGGGCGTACCGCACTGGTGATCGCCCACCGGCTCTCGACCGTGCGGGACGCCGACCAGATCCTCGTGGTCGACGACGGCCGCATCGTCGAGCGCGGGCGGCACGAGGAACTCCTGGCCCTGGGCGGGATGTACGCCGACCTCTACCACCGTCAGTTCCGCGACGGGGACACGGTCACCCGGATGGGCGCGGTCGCGGAAGCGGACGTGGACGCCGACGGCGCGGGGCCGGTGCGCGGCGTCGACGACGGCGAACCGGCGGCGATCGCGGGCTGATTCGTCCGGACGAGCAGACTCGCCCGGACGAGCAGGTTCGCCCGGACGGGCGAATCGCGCGTGTGGGCGGTTGGCGCGTACTCGGGCCGTGCCGGCCAGGGCGCGGAGCGGCGCGGCGGGTCCGTCAGGACCGGGGCTTCGGCTTCGCCTTTGCCCGGGTCTTCGGCGCCGACGCCGCGGGCGGTGTCGCGCGCGGCGTGGCGCGTGGTGCGGCCGCGGGTAGTGCCGCAGGGGCCGCTACCGGGGCCGGTTCGTCGAGCCACACCACCTTGACGTCGACGCGCAGCGCGCCGCCGCCCGCACCGGACTTCGCCGACGACTTCGCCTTGGTGGTGCGGGCCGGGGACTTCGCCGCGGCAGCGGTCTTCGTCGCGGCTTTGCCGGCGGCGGGTTTCGGGAGCGGCTCGACGCCGAGCACGTCGACCGCTGCCGCGGCGACGCGTTCGCGTACCCGCTCGGCCACCGCATGCAGCGCGAGGCCGTACGCGATCGCCACCGAGATGGTCACCGTCGTCTCGCCGGTGTCGTCGTCGGTGCGGATCAGGCAGCTCCGGGAACGTACGCCGGGCTCCGCGTCGGCGGCGTCGCGCAACGCTCGCGCGTCCGGCGCCTCGGTCAGCCCGACCGCCGCGCCGAACGCCGCGAGCCCGCCGCCCTTCGCCCGTCCGGCGGCGTCCTCCGCCACCGTCCGCGACACCGTCGCGGACTCCGCGTCCGTCGCCGCCAGCAGCTCCGCCGCGGTCGGCATCCCGGTCTCCGCCGTGCTTTTGTCCTGCTTGTTCATACGCCCGCCGCTTCGTCCGCACCGCATGGTCCGTCCGCTGTCCACGCCGCGCGGGACAGTGGTTCGATCCCCGTCTCAGGGGCGTTCTGCTCATACCCTGGTACAGGTGTGGCGATCCGTAGATAGGGCATGTGCAGGATCGAACACCGGGGGAGAAGAATCCTATGGCGAAGGGAAGTGCGTCTATGCCGGACACGACGGCCCAACGGAGTGGATCGCAGGCGGTGGAGAAAGAGGGGGCGGAGCGCGTGCCGGGACAGCAGCGTTCCAGCGGCACCGAAGTGGCGCGCCTCAGTTCCGACCGCGGCCGCACCTCGATCGCGGACGGCGTCGTCGCCAAGATCGCCGGGATCGCCGCACGCGACATCTCCGGCGTGTACGCGCTCGGCAGCGGTGCCGCGCGCGCGTTCGCGGCCGTACGCCAGCGCGTCCCGGGCGGCAAGCCCAACGTCGCCCAGGGCGTCAGCGTCGAGGTTGGCGAGAAGCAGTGCGCCGTGGATCTGGCGATCGTCGTCGAATACGGTGTCCCGATCGCCGAACTCGCGGCGGCCGTGCGGGAGAACGTCATCTCGTCGGTCGAACGCATGACCGCGCTCGAGGTCGTCGAGGTGAACATCGCCGTCGACGACATCCACATCGAGCACGAAGACGACAAGGAACGCCAGCTTCAGTGAATCGGGCGGCCCGGTGATGACAACGGATCCGAGTGACCTGGAACGCCGTGAACTGATGCGGGAATACCGGGAGTTCGTCAAGACTCGGCATCCGGACCGAGGGGGCGACCCCACGGAGTTCGCCGCCGGGCTCGTGCGCTACCGGGCCCTGCTCTCCCCTGGGGGAGCGGGGCCTGACGGCGGCAAGCGGCCGCCGCCGCCGGCATCCGAAACGACCGTCTACCGGCGTGGGTCCCTGCCCGCGCAGATGTGGCGGGCGATCATGGAACGGCACCGGCGAAAGCAGAACCCGCGGGTGCGGTGAACGCGGCGGACGCGGCGACGGGACCGACATGACCGATGCGAACGATGCGAACGATGTGACAGAAGGCGAATCGAAGGCGAACCGAGGACGACCGAACGCGGTCCCTTCACCTGCGAGGAGTAGGTAGTCATGAGCACACCCATCGTGGGCCTGCTGGTCGGCATGGCCCTGGGCCTGGCCGCGGCGATCGGCGGGTTCGGGGCGTTTCTCCTCGTCGCCGCGCTCGGCGCGGTCGGGTTCCTGGCCGGCCGCTACTTCGACGGCGACCTCGATCTGAGCGAGCTGTTCTCGTCGCGCGGCCGGCGCCGCTGATGGGGCATTCGCGCGTTGACGGCCCCTCCCACCTGGAGCCGCCCGCACCGCCGGCCGAGCGCGGCTCGCTGCGCATCGGCGAACGCGTGGTCGAGAAGATCGCCGCGCGGGCCGCCCGGGAGGCGACCGGGGCCGCCGCGCCGGAGACGAAGCTGCGGGAGCCAAAAGCGGGAGTGAAGCTGCGCAACGACCATGCGACGGTCCGCCTCGACCTGGACGTGCCTTACCCCGGACAGGTGAAGGAGATGGCGGGCACCGTGCGGCAGCGCGTACGTTCCGACGTCGAGCGCCTCACCGGGATGCCGGTGGTCCGCATCGACGTCGTGGTGGCGCGTATGACCAGGATCGGCAAGGGCAGGAGGCGCGTGCAGTGAGTGTGCTCGACGCACCGCCGGAGAAGCCGGCCGACCCTTCCGGCCCGGAAACCGGCGGTGGCGCCTTCGGGATCGGGGCCGAGGACTACCGCAAGCCGCGCCGGGCGTGGTCGCCGCGCGGCTTCGTGGCGGCACTGACCGCCCTCGGCGTCGGCGGGATCGCCGGGGTGCTGCTGTTCTTCGGCATCGCGGCCCGGCTCGAGCGCACGCCGCAGTGGGCGTACGACGTCCTGGACTGGGTGCAGACCCACGAGTGGACCGAGAAGTGGGTGTGGGTCGGCGGTGTCGTCGCCGCGGTCGTCGGCCTGTGGCTGCTGCTCCTCGCCTGGACGCCGGGGCGCCGGCACCTGCTGCCGTTGAAACCGGTCGGGCCGGACATCACGGCGTACATGACGCGCGGCACCGCGTCCAATCTGCTGAGGCACACCGCACTGATGTCCACCGGGGTGCTCGACGCGCGGGTCCGCGTCACTCGGCGCAAGGCCGTGATGCGCGTGGACTACCACTTCCGCGACCCCGACGAACTGCATGACGAGCTGGAGACCGCGCTGCGCGAGCGCGCCGACGCGCTGCTGCTCGCGCGTGTGCCGCGCGTCGACGTACGACTCCAGCCCGCCAGTGGAAGGTGACGGGCACTCATGCGCCGTGTCGCGAACCGGATCCTGCTGACCATCGTGGGCCTCGGCCTGCTCGTGGGCGGCCTGGCGGTCACCGCGCGTTCGCGCGGGTGGTTCCAGGGCACGCTCGGGGACGTGCTGCACACGCCCCACAAGCCGCTGATCACCGAGAGCCAGACCGAGCGCCTGGTCGACCACGACTGGTGGTGGTGGGTCGCCTTCGGCGTGCCCGGCGCGGTCCTGGCCATCTGCCTGTGGTGGTTCCTCGCGCAGTTCCGCCGCCGCCCGGTGCGGGTCATCCGGGTGGCCGACACGTCCGAGGACGCCGGCGGCGGCCCGTCCGGGCTCGGCACCGGCTTCGGCCTGGTCGGCGACGACGCCGACACCATCACGGTGAACGGCTACGCGCTCGCCGACGCGATCGCCGACGACCTGGCGCGCGAGCGCGACATCGAGGACGTCCACGCGCGCCTCGTACGCCGCCGCCACGGTCCGGTGCTGAAGCTCGCGGTGCGTACCGAAGCGGGCGCCGAACCGCGCGCCGTGCTCGACGCCATCCATGAGGACGTCCTCGAACACGGCCGCGACGCCGTCGAGTTGCACCGTCTTCCGGTCGTCGTGGAGCTGCGCAGCGCCAAGGGCCTGCCGAAGCGCCACCTCGACTGACGCGGCGCGCCGGGGCGCGCGGCTACAGGCCGCGCAGGGCACCGCCGTCGAGCGGGACCATCGTGCCGGTGACGTACGAGGCGGCCGGCGACAGCAGGAACGCGGCCACGCGGCCGAACTCCTCCGGCGTGCCGTAGCGGCCCAGCGGGATGGACTGCTCCTGCCGGGCGCGGGCGGCCGCGGCGTCGCCGGAGAGCGCGTCGAGTTCGCGTACCCGGTCGGTGTCGATGCGGGCCGGGAGCAGGCCGACGACGCGGATGCCGCGCGGGCCGAGTTCGTCGGCAAGGGCCTTGGCGGCCATCGCGAGTCCGGGGCGCAGGCCGTTGGAGACGGCGAGGCCGCCGATCGGCTGACGTACCGACATCGACAGGACGAACCCGATGACGCCTTCGTCCGCCGAGCCCTGGGCGCTGCGGTCGCCCATCGCGTTGGCGGCGGCGCGGGCGAGGCGTACGGCGCCCAGGAAGACCGACTCGAACCCGTCGCGCCACTGGTCGTCGTCGGTGCCCATGACCGTGCCGGCGGGTGGCCCGCCGACGCTCACCAGGACGCCGTCGATCCGCCCGAAGCGGCTGACGGTGGCGGCGACCAGGCGCTCGGCGGTGCCCGAGTCGGCGTTGTCGGCCGCGATGCCGATGGCGTTCGGGGCACCGCCGAGTTCGGCGGCGGCCTTCGCCACGCTCTCCTCGCCGCGGCCGGTGACCACCACCCGGGCGCCGTCGTCGACGAGGGCCCGGGCGGTGGCAAGGCCGAGGCCGCGGGTGGCGCCGGTGACGAGGTACACGCGATCACGAAGTCCAAGATCCATGCGGCCATCCTCCCGCTCCGAACCATGGCGCGTCACTGCCCCGTGCCGGTGAGGTCGCGACCCGAAAAGCCGGATAATCCGATCGGACGCGCGGTCCCCACCAGACGGTTTGCGCCGACACGCGTCCGCCCGACGGCTCGCGCCGGCACCTGTCGGCCCACGGCTTGCGCTGGCCAACGGCTTGCGCCGGCCGAAGGCTTGCGTCGACGTGTCGGCCCGAACGCGCGCCGGCGTGTCAGCCCGGGATCACCAGGGCCCGCGCCCCGCGTCCCGCCCGCATCGCCGCGAACGCGTCGTTGACGCCGTCGAGTCCGATCCGGTCCGTGACCAGCGCACCCAGGTCGACCCGCCCGGCGGCCACGTGCTCGACGAGGCGCGGCACGTCCCGGACCGGGTCGGTCGACCCGTAGACGCAACCGGTCATCGTCCGGGCGAAATGGAACAGTTCGAGCGCGCTGAACTCCACCATGTCGTCCTTCGCGCCGACCCCGACGATCGTCGTCATGCCGCCGCGCCGCGTCAGGCCCCACGCCGCACGGATCGTCGCCGCGCGCCCGACACACTCGAAGGCGTGGTCGACGCCCCGGCCGCCGGTCAGCGCGCGTACGCGCTTGGCGAGGTCCGGCGCCGGCTCCAGGGCCTCGGTGGCGCCCATCGACAGCGCCAGCTTGCGCTTGCCCTCGTCCGGATCGACCACGATCACAGCGGAGGCACCGGCCACGCGCGCGCCCTGCACCGCCGACAGGCCGACGCCGCCGAGCCCGATCACCGCGACCGTGTTCCCCGCCGCCACCTGAGCGGTGTTCCACACCGCCCCGGTTCCGGTGGTGACCGCGCAGCCGAGCAGCGCCGCCTCCTCCAGGCCCGCCCCCGGACGCGTGCCGTCGGGCAGCTTGACGACGCCGGCCGCGGGGACGACGGTCTCCTCGGCGAACGTCGCCGTCCCCAGCCCCGGCAGGACCTCGCGGCCGTCGGAGGCGAGTGCGGCGTACGGCGTGCGCGCCGCGTCGAGGGCCTTCACACACAGGTGCGGCTCGGCGTGCTCGCACCACCAGCACTCGCCGCACGCCGGGGCCCAGATCAGCAGGACCGGGTCGCCCTCGGCGACGTGCGTCACGCCCTCGCCGACCGCGAGCACCGTGCCCGCGCCCTCGTGCCCCAGGACGACCGGGAACGCCTGGTCGAGCGTGCCGTCCGCGAGGGAGAGGTCCGAGTGGCACACCCCCGAGGCGGCCACGCGCACCCGTACCTGGCCCGGCCCGGGGGCGGGCAGGTCGATCTCCTCGACGCGGACCGGTTCCCCGACCCCGTGCAGTACCGCTGCCAGCACCATGGCCCCTCCGTTAACGACGTGTCGTCAGATCCGCGCGGTGGCTACGCTCGATGGCATGAACGCCGCCGTCCGGGACTGGATCCGGGCCTCCGATTCCATCACGGTGCTGACCGGTGCCGGTATCTCCACCGACTCGGGGATCCCCGATTACCGGGGTCCGCAGGGTGTCTGGACCAAGGACCCCGACGCCGAGAAGCTGGTGCAGTACGACACGTACATGGCGGACCCGGACATCCGCCGCCGCTCGTGGCTGCTGCGCCGGGACAACCCGGTCCGCCACGCGCAGCCCAACGCGGGGCACCGCGCGCTCGTCGAGATCGAACGCGCCGGGCGGCTCCGCGGCCTGATCACGCAGAACGTCGACGGCCTGCACGTGCGGGCGGGCAACAGCGAGGAAAAGGTCATCGAGCTGCACGGCACGATGTTCTCCGTGCTGTGCACCCGGTGCGGTGCGCGCACGACCCTGGACGAGAACCTGGCCCGCATCGAGGCGGGCGAGCCCGACCCCGCCTGCGAGAACTGCGGCGGCATCCAGAAGACCGCGACGATCATGTTCGGCCAGATGCTGGAGCGGCGCGTCCTGGAGCGCGCGGCGATCGCCGCCCAGGTGTGCGACGTGTTCCTGGCGATCGGGTCGTCGCTCCAGGTCGAGCCCGCCGCGTCGCTGTGCCGGGTGGCGGTCGAGGCGGGCGCGAAGCTGGTCGTCGTCAACGCGGAGGCGACGCCGTACGACGCGGTCGCGGGCGCGGTTGTTCGCGAGCCGATCGGCGAGGTGCTTCCGGGACTGGTCGCCGGGCTGGGGTAGGTGCCTCGGGCCTGGGCGGTGCGTCTCGGGCGGGGCCGCGGTCAGCCTGTCTTCGGGCCGACCGGCAGGTCCCGCTCCGAGCGCTCCGAGTGCTCGGGCTGCTCCGCCGCGGCGCCGAGGGCCACGCTGTTCGACGCGCTGTCCGGCCCGTCGCCCGACCCGCCGTCCGACTCCGCGGCGAGCTCGGCTTCCAGCTCCGCGGCCTCGCGACGGATGATCTTGATCCACATGGCGACCAGGGCCACCACGAAGATCCACCACTGCACGGCGTACGCGAGGTTCAGGCCGGTGTCCTCCGCGTCCGGCAGCGGCAGTACGGTCGGCGCCTCGGCGGGCGCCGGGGTCTGCTCGGCGAGCTGGCCGTAGCCGCCGAACACCGGGTACCCCAGCTGCTTCGCCAACGCATCCGTGTCGATGCGCATGATCTGCCCCTCGGGCAGCCCGTCGCGGTCGCGGATGCCGGAGCGGTCGCGCGTCTCGGACGGCCGCGCGCGTACGGTCACCGTCACCTGGCCGCCCGGTGCCGCCGGGACCTCGGGCCGTGCGGTGGCGCTGTCCGGGTTCTGCACCCAGCCGCGATTGACCAGCAGCGCCGTACCGTCCGCGGTGACGAACGGCGTCACGACGAAGAAGCCCAGCTCGTTGTCGAGCTGCCGGTGCCGGACCAGGAACTCGTGCGCCTGGTCGTACCGCCCGGTCGCGCTCGCCCGGCGCCACTGGTCGTCACCCGTCAGATCGCGGCCGACCGCGAACAGGTCGTCGACCGGCACCGCGTCGCGCCCCTTGTTGGCGCTGACTCTCTCGTTGCGGTCCGCCTTCGCCTCATACCGGTGCAGCTGCCAGAACCCCAGCTTGACCATGACCGGGATGAGCAGCACGACCAGCAGGTTGAGGGCCAGCCAGCGAGGCGTCAGCAGGAAGCGGTACACGGTATAAGACGGTACTCCGCGCCCCGGGGTGCCTCGGCCCCGGACCCCCGTCCGCCACCGCCGACGCCACCGCCTTCACCCGCGCTACACGGGTGCGCCGTCGGCCGTCCGGATGCCGTCGAGCGCCAGGTTCGCGACGGAGGGCCCGTCGGCGCCCATCGTCACCAGCGTGACGTGGTGCACGTTCCCGGGCGCGCCTTCGGCGAAGACCCAGACGCCGCCGGTCGGGCCGAGCCGGATGTACCGGTTCCCGTCGCGTTCGGTGGCCTGGTAGTTGTGCACGTGCCCGGCGAACATCGTGTGCGGCCGCTCGCCGAGCGCCGCCCGGATGCGGTGGTACGCCGGGTGCCCCTCGCCCTGCCACAGCGGCATGTGCATGAGCACGAACGTCCAGCGCACGTCCGCGTGCGCGCGCAGCACCTCTTCGGCGTACCCCAGTTGTCCCTCGGAGAGGCCGGCCGCGGCCGGCACGCCGTTCCAGTCGAACGCCTCCTCGTACGCCTGCCGGGTCAGCTCCTCGTCGCCGCCCGCCGCCGCGAGCCGGGCCCGCAGGCGGGCCTCGTCGTCCGGCGGCATCTCCCGCTCGGGATCCTGCGTGTTGAGCACGAGGAAGAGCACGTCGCGGAACCTGAAGTGGTAGTGGAACGCGCCGTACCGCCGCAGCCAACGCTCCCGCATCACCTCGTTCGCCACGTCGTGGTTGCCCGCGACGTGGAACATCGGCACGCGCAGCGGCGCCAGCATCGCGTCGATCTCGTCCCACTCGGCGTCGAGCACCGACCCGTCGCGCGTGTAGCCCTCGACCAGGTCGCCGAGCTGGACCGCGAAGTCCGGCGCGAGCGCGTTGACCGCCGCGATGCCGCGTTCGAACACCCCTGGCTGCGCGCCACCGGTCCGGTCCGAGACGAGCGCGAACGTGAACCTGCCGGGGTCGGGCACCGCACCCGGACCCGAGAACGGGGCGGGGGATCCGACGTCGATCGTCAGGCCGGCCGGGAGCTGTGCGGGGTCGCGCTCGTGCACGGACGTCTCCGAGGGCACCGCCGGGCGCGGCTGCCGGGCGGCGAAGTAGGGATTTCGGCTCATCCTCACGATAATTGCCCGATACGCTGCCCTGCCCGCAGCTATCCACCGCACGCAACGCCGTTCCGCCCACGCCCGTCCGGTCCCGGGACGGTCGCGCGGGACCGCACGCCCGTGTCCCCGCCCAGGAGCAGTACCCATGTCAGGCACCCAGCCCCCGCCGGGGTACCCACCGGCGCCGCCCGCAGCGGCACACCCGGGTCCTTTCCCCGGGGCGAACGGCAGCCGCGGCAAGGCCGTTGCCATCCGCATCGCGTGGTCCCTGGTGCCGCTCCTGTCCGTGGGCTTCCTGGCGTGGATCCCGCTGCTGATCCTCGGCCTGCACCGGCGGACCCGCCAGGCGTGGGCGATATTCACCGCGTCCGCAGTGCTCGCGGTCACGTCGTTGGTGCTGCTGATGATCAACGGTTCGGAGGGCGAGAAGGCCGAGCGCGACCGCGGCGAGGGCGCCGAGGTCGAGGGCATCGCGTCGGTGCCGGGCAACATCGGCGCCGGTGTGATGATCGCACTGTGGGTCGGCGTGCCCGTCTACTGGTTCGTCACGACGCGGCGCGGCTCGCGCGCGGAGATCCGCGGTGTTCCGCCGCTTCCGACGCCGATGACCGGGCCCGGTATGCCGATTGCGGCGTACGGGTGGCACGGCGCGCCCGGCGGACCGCACAACTACCACGGAGGCGCGCCGACTTCCTCGGCCGTGCCGATGCCCGCCTCGGGGCCGGTCTCTGCCCCGGCGCCCGCGCCCGTTCCGGGGCCTGTACCGTCGCCCGCGCCCGCTTCCGCTCCGGCGTCGGGGGCGGCGGGGCAGGACGCGGTCCGCGTCGAGCGCGCCCGAGCCCGGCTGGAAGGGCTGAGCGAACGCCTGCGTGAGCGCGAGGGCGGCGCGGACCCGGGAGCAAGGCCCGGGGCGCCGCACTGACCCGTAGCTGGAGGTGCAGGTGCGGGCCGGAACATCGCAGCCGACGGCGGGCGAGCACCGGGCGGGCCGAGGCCGGGGACGAAACGCTGAGGCAGACGGGTTCACCTGTGGCGACAGCTTCCCCAGCTCTCGATACGGTACCGACGTGACAGCACCAGGGCGCATCATTGCCGACCGATACGAGCTGTCCGTGGCCGTCGGCCGGGGCGGCATGGGCCAGGTCTGGAAGGCGTACGACCGCACGCTGCAACGCCGGGTCGCGGTCAAGCTGCTGCGGTCCGACCTGGTGGGCGGCAGCACCGACCGGGCCACCCTCGAACGCCGGTTCCTGCGCGAGTGCCGGGTCACCGCGGGGATCGACCACCCCGGTCTGGTCACCGTGTACGACGCGGGCATGGACGAAGGCGACCTCTACCTCGTCATGCAACTGCTGGACGGCATGGACCTCGCGGACCTGATCGCCGAACAGGACCCGGTGCCGTGGGAGTGGGCCGTCGCCGTCGCGGCGCAGATCTGCTCCGTCCTGGCCGCCATCCACGCCGCCCCCGTCGTGCACCGCGACCTCAAGCCGCGCAACGTGATGGTGCGGCGCGACGGCACGGTGAAGGTCCTCGACCTCGGCGTCGCGGCCGTGCTCGACCCGGACTCGACGAAGCTCACGAGCACCGGCGCGCTGCCGGGCTCACCCGCGTACATGGCCCCGGAGCAGGCGCTCACCGGTCTCGCCGAGCCCCGCAGCGACCTCTACGCGCTCGGCTGCCTGATGTACGAAATGCTGGCCGGGCGCGCGCCGTTCACCGCGCCGACGGCCCTCGCGGTCCTGCAGCGCCACCTGACGGACCGTCCGGAGCCGATCGGTACACACCGCCCGGACGTGCCCTCGGGACTCGACCGCCTCGTCGCGGACCTGCTGGAGAAGCAGCCGGAGGACCGGCCCGCGACGGCACAGGACGTGTACCGGCGGCTCGTACCGCTGCTGCCCCCGGCCGCCCGCGACGCGGATGCCGCCCTCGCGCCGAACTCCGCGATGGACCCGACCCGTCCGCTGCGCCACCCGGCCGCACCGCAGCCGTTCCCACTGTCGGTGCCCGCGCAGGGCGGCCCCCCGCACGGCGACCGGTACGCCGCCGTGGACCGTACCGAGGCCGGCGGGCTCGCGGCCGTGATGACCGGCCCCGCGGGGATCATCGCGGGCGTCGCCGCCGCGGCCGGCCACGCGGGTACGCACGCTCCTGCGGTCGGCGGCGCCGGCTCGGCGGGTTCCGCCCCGGCCGCCTCCGCCGGTTCCGGGCCGGGGGCCGCGCCGGCCTCGGCGCCGGGGTCGTCCCCGCTGGGATGGTCGGTGTCGGCCGGCCCCTCCGCGGCCAACGCACGCGCCGACTCCGGCTCCGGAAACGGTGGCGGCGGCATCGGCGCCGGTGCCGGTCGTCGCGCCGACATCCCCGCGCCCGCCGGAGGTTCGCCGCTCGACGCGAGCGGCACCGACTGGTCCGCCGTACCGTCGGCCGGACCCGACCCGGGCGGCCTCGACGTCGCCGCGGCCCTGGATGCCGCGGCGCGCCTGCTCGGCGAGAGCCAACTCGCGCAGGCGGTGGACGTCCTGGGCGCGGCCCTCCCCGCCGCCGTCGCCCGCCACGGCGAACACGACCCGGTCGTCCTGGAACTGCGCCAAGCCCTCGCGGACACCCTCCTCGCAGACCGCCAGTTCCGCCGTGCCCTGCCTGAACTCAGGTACCTGGCAAGGACATTCGCCGCGACGGCAGGGTCGCTCGACCCCGAGGCGATGGAGTACGCCCGTCAGGTCGCCTCCTGCCTGGAGGAACTGGGCGAGACACACCAGGCGCTCCAGGAGTACCGCGCCCTGCACGCCGCCTTCCAGCGCATCCCCGCCGACCGCGCCGACCTGCACTTCGGGTTCGAACTACGAGAGCGCATCGCCCTGTTGCTGGCCGCCGTGGGCGACCCGTACCAGGCCGAATCCCTCCTCGGCCCCCTCCTCGCCGAGGAGCAGCGGGCCTTGGGCCTTCACCACCCCCAGGTCGTCGCCCTGGGCCAACAGCTGCTCCGCATCCAGGGCATGCGTGCGGCGTGGCGCCCCTGACGGCGATCATCGGGGCCACCACGCCACACGTACGGTTTCAGCGGCTCACATGGCCGCGCCCACCGACACGTTGTCCCTGATGCCCTCCGCGCCCTCCGCCTTGGCGCAGTGCGCGCAGCAGAAGTAGCGTCCGTCCGATTCCACCCCGTGCCCGATGATGCGGCACCGGCAGTGCTCGCAGATCGGAGCCATCCGGGTGATCGCGCACTCGAAACTGTCGAACACGTGCACGGCGTCACCCGCGTGTACCTCGAACGAGGCGTAGTAGTCGTTGCCGCAGACCTCGCATCGCGCCACGAAAAGCTCCTTGCCGGTATCGGGGGTCCCGAGGACCCATACGCGACCACCCTCAAGCCCACAACAAACAACGGCAAATCCTGCTAACCCGTTGGCGTGACACCGCCAACTCCGAAGAGTTCATCCGGACCATCGAGGGAGGAGAGACCGAACGATGAGCCACAGCCGCTACAAGACCCTGCGCGAGCGCAAGCTCGCCGACGGCTTCACCGAGCCTGCCGAGGTTGCCGAGGCTTGGACGACGGTGAAACTCGCGTGACGTTCACAGCCCACCGCAAAGACGCCGCCTGAGCCGCGCACACCGGAACCGCACCGACGCCCACTTGTGCTGGAGCAGGGGTGGGGGCAGGCCCGCTTTGTCACGACCGTCGCCGGTGCGCTCTGGCGTCGCGACGTTGACCCCCTCGGACGAGCGACCCACGGCGCCCGCGTTCGCGGAGGAAAAGCCACCCGTACCCGCGCCGCTAACGCCCGCAGTAGGGGACGGGAAAGTCGGTATGCCCGGGTCGCAGGAGCTGGTCGCTTCGCGTGCGGGCAGCCGGTTCGGTGGAACGTTGTGGGTCCGAGGAGCGACGGGTTGACGTTGACGGTCGAGTCGCTGAGCCGGGAGTTCCCGGGAGTTCAGAGCGGGCCGGCATTGTCGCCGGAGGACTGGCCGCTGTGGGTGACGTACCGGTCGTCGAGACGAAGGCGGCGAACGCGTGGCTTTGCCGCCTCGCCGAGTGGGACGAGTTGTGGGCGAACCCGGAGCGGTACTCCGTCGCCGTGGTCATGACGCCGCTGGCGACGGTCTGGCGTGACTCCCAGGGCCCGAATGCCGACTACACGCGGTTGGACCGCCCCCTGATGATGGTGGAAGTCCCGCTGAGCCAGGTGCGGTAGCGATACCCGCGGTCGTGTCTCGGGGGAGCCGCGAAGGCTCAGGCCTCGTGCAGCAGTGACTCCACGATGGAGCGTACGGCTACGTCGAACAGGGTGTCGGTGTCGGCGGGGTCGTACATGGAGCGGGCCAACTCGGGGTCGCCTTCGGCTACTTCGTCGAGCCAGGCCTGGACGAGGGGCGGCTCGACGGGGAGGCCGGTCAGGGCGCGTTCGAGCATGACGAAGCCGGCGACCTGGTATTGCACGGACTGCACGGCGAGTGCGGCGCGCGTGCCGTGCAGTCCGGCGGCGGCGAACTCGCGGACGAGGGCGCGTCGGGTCGGGAGCATCATCAACGAGTCGAGGCCGCGCTCGCGCACGAGGCTGATCAGGTGCGGTCGGTCGAGGATCGCGTGGCGGCTGGCCTGGGCGATCGAGACGATCCGGGCGACGGGCGTGGTGCCCGTGACGCGGATCGTCCCCATGTCGCGGAGCACGCGTTCGACCAGCTCGTCGAGCAGCGCCTCGCGGTTCCCGACGTGCCAGTAGATGGACGTCACGGCGACGCCGAGCTCGGCCGCCAGCTTGCGCATGCTCAGGCCCTCGGTGCCCGACTCCATCACCAGGCGCATGGCCGTGGACAGGACGGCGTCGCGCGTCACGCGGGACGCGCCGGCCGCGTTGCCGGGCTTCGGGGTGGCTCTCGTTCCGTCCATCGCTCCCTATTCTCGCGTCCGTCACCGGTCCGGGGGACCAGCAGGGCTAGCCGGGCCAACCTCGCTTCTGCTCTTTACCTCGTCGGCATGCGCATGTAACAGTGTTACAGAGACGGAGGTCACTGTCCCGGACATCGGCACACCGCTCACGACAGAACCACCGCACCACCGCGTTACCGCACCACCGCGCTACTGCACCACCGCACCACCGCACGAAGCCGGCGCACGACGGCGTGCCCTGGCCAGGAGACGTGGAGAAGAGGTGTGTTTTCCGTGGCACGAGTCCGTTATGGCGCGCGCTCCCTGGAGACCCTGAGCAAGTCCGCGAAGGACCGCAGCGTCCTGCCGGAGATCTGGTCCACCGGCGTCGTCGCGATGTGGGAGACCGACCCGGCGGTCGTCGCGGCCGTCCTGCCGCCCCCGCTGGTGCCCGCCGACCGCCCGCTCGTACGCGCCAACATCTCCGCGGTCGACATCAACGGCTACCCGCTCGGCGCGGGCGCGATAGCGGTCCGCTGCAAGCACGGCGACGTCGAGGGCGACTACACGCTCACCATGCCGATGACGACCGAGCGCTCGGTCATCGGCGGTCGCGAGGTCTTCGGCGAGCCCAAGAAGCTGGCCGAGGTCAGCGTCGACCGGGACGGCGACGAGGTCGTGGCGAAGGTGACGCGGCTGGGCGTGACGTACGTCGAGATCCGCGGGCGCGTCGTGGAGGAGCTTCCGCTGCCCGACCCGCGCACGACCACCAGCTTCTACTACAAGTTCCTGCCCGCGGTGGACGGCGACGGGTTCGACGCCGACCCGATGCTCGTGCACGTCACGCGCAACGAGAAGCACCGCTCGGCGTCCCGCATCGAGGGCGAAGTCATCCTGCGCGACTCCGACTTCGACCCGGTGGCCGACCTGCCGGTGCGCAAGCTGGTGTCCATCACCATCGGCGAACGCACCAGCGACCAACAGGGGTTCGTCGCCGAGCACGTCAAGGCCGACCTGGTGCTGCCGTACATCCACCAGCGGTACGACGACGTCGCGCAGATCTCCGACGAGCCGCCCGCGCCCGGCGACCCCGTCTGACCGGCGGTCCGAGACCGTCGCCCCGTACCAGCCGTCGCGAACCCGAGGGAACCCACGTACATGCTGAACGACTTCACCGGCAAGGTCGCCGTCGTCACCGGCGCCGCCAGCGGCATCGGATACGCGATGGCCGAACGCTTCGTCGCCGAGGGTATGAAGGTCGTCCTGTCCGACATCGAACAGGGCGCGCTGGACAAGGCCGTGGCCCGGCTCGCCGAGGACGGCGGCGACGTCCTCGGACACGTCACCGACGTGTCGGACCGCGACTCCGTGATCGCCCTCGCCGACGTGGCGTTCGACCGGTACGGCGAGGTGCACGTCCTGTGCAACAACGCCGGCATCGGCTCGGGCTCCGAGGGCAAGATGTGGGAGCACGACCCCAAGGACTGGGACTGGTGCTTCGCCGTCAACGTCTTCGGCGTCTTCAACGGCATCCAGGCCTTCGTGCCGCGCATGCTCGCGCAGGGCACCGACGGGCACATCGTCAACACCTCGTCGGGCGACGGCGGCATCGCGCCACTGCCCAACGCGTCGGTGTACGCCTCGACGAAGGCCGCCGTGGTCACCATGACCGAGGCGTTGTACGCGCAACTGCACCAGGTGCAAGCCAAGTTGGGTGCCTCGGTCCTGTTCCCCGGGCCGAAGATGCTGCGCACCGGGCTGTGGGAGTCGTACCGCAACCGCCCGGAGCGGTACGCGAAGTCCCGTCCCCGCAAGACGCCTTACAACACCCTCGACGCGTGGGAGAAGGCGATGCGCGACGCGGGGCAGGAGATCGAGTTCACCCCGGTCGAGTCGGTCGCCGCGAACGTCGTCGACGGCATCCGGGAGAACCGCTTCTGGATCATGCCGCCGAGCGAGCACAGCGACGGGCAGATCACCGCGCGGTCGCAGAGCATGCTCGCCCGCTCGAACCCGACGTACCTCGAAACGTTCATCCTGGACAAGTGAGAGCCGCCGCCATGAGCCAGCAGCAGAGTACGGAAGACCCGTACACGATCATCTCCTCCGACACCCACGCCGGGCTGCCGACCGAGTTGTACCGCGACTACCTCGCGACCCGGCACCACGCCGCGTTCGACGGGTTCCTCGCCGAACGCGAGGCGCAGCTCAAGGCGATCACCGACCTCGGGGTGCGCAACGAAGACTTCGCCGCCAACTGGTTCGAGACCAACGAGGAGGTGTTGCGCAGCGGTTGGGAGGTCGACCGGCGCGACCTCGAACTCGACAAGGACGGCGTCACCGGCGAGGTGATCTTCCCGGACGCGGACGCCGTCGAGTCGCGCACCTGCGTGCCGTTCGGCGCCGGCCTCGGCTTGTCCGGCGACATGGACCCCGAACTCGGCCTGGCCGGCGCGCAGGCGCACAACCGGTGGCTCGCCGAGCTGTGCAAGACCTCGCCGGAGCGCCGCCGCGGCGTCGCGCTGATCCCCATCACCGCCGACCTGCCGGACGTCCTCGCGGAGATCCGCCGCATCAAGGACGACGGGCTGGGCGCCGTGATGATCCCGGCGATGTGGATGAACCAGACCCCGTACCACGACCGCAAGTACGACCCGGTGTGGGCGCTGTGCGAGGAACTGGAACTGCCGGTCGTCACGCACTCGGGGCCGGCCGACCGCGAGTCGTACGGCAACCACCTCGGCATCTACGTCCAGGAAGTGACGTGGTGGCCGGCCCGCCCGCTGTGGTTCCTGCTGTGGGCCGGCGTCTTCGAGCGCTTCCCGCGCCTGAAGTTCGGTGTCACGGAAGCCGGTTGCTGGTGGGTCGGCAACATGCTGTGGTTCATGGACCGGCTGCTGCTCGGTTCTCGCGGGGCCGCCAAGCTCGCCGGGTTCGAGGAGATCAGACTCCTGCCGAGCGAGTACTTCGACCGCAACTGCTTCATCGGGGCGTCCAACACCAAGCGCCGCGAGATCGGCATGCGTTACGAGATCGGCATCGGGAACATCTGCTGGGGCAACGACTTCCCGCACCCCGAGGGCACGTGGCCCGACACGCTCAACATCCTGCGCAAGACGTTCGGCGACGTCCCGGTGGCCGAGACGCGCGTCATGCTCGGCGAAGCGGTCGCCGGCGTCTACGGGTTCGACCTGGAAGTCCTCAAGCCGCACGCCGCGCGCATCGGTGTGACGCCCGGGACACTTGGGCAGACCGGACCCGACGGCAGGGTGCGCGACCTGGAGTCCAAGTGGGCCGCGGCCAAGGAGATCGGCCGCCACTGGATCACCGGTCACGACGTGGCCGCCGTGGTCGACCCGAACGTGCAAGCCCTGGAGGTCTGAGGTAGATGAGTGACGACGGCATGACACCGTCCGGCATGCCAGAGTGGGAGGGACCGGAGCGCTACACCGTGATCTCGGCCGACTGCCACGGCGGCGGCGAGATCCACGAGTACCGTGCGTACTTGCCCGCGCGGCTCCATGAGGAGTTCGACCGGTGGGTGCAGGGCTACAAGGTCCCGTACCCGGACCTTCTCGGTGACAACGGCAAGCGCAACTGGGACTCCGACCGGCGCCTGCGCGACCTCGAGGACGACGGCGTGGTGGCGGAGGTCATCTACCCCAACACCGTCCCGCCGTTCTTCCCGAAGGCGTCCCTCACCGACCAGCCGCCGGCCGCCAACGCCGGTGACCTGCAACTGCGTTGGGAGGGCCTGAAGGCGCACAACCGCTGGATGGTCGACTTCTGCGCGGCCACCCCCGGGCGGCGGGCCGGCATCGTCCAGATCATGCTGCACGACCTGGACGCCGCCATCGAGGAGGTCAAGTGGGCCGCCGCGGCGGGCCTGACCGGCGGTGTGCTGCTGCCGGGCACGCCGCCGGGGTCGGGGCTGGTGCCGCTGTGGGAGTACGACCATTACGAGCCGCTGTGGCGTACGTGCGAGGAACTCGGCGTACCGGTCAACCACCACACCGGCTCGGCGGCGCCGCCGATGGGCGACTCGCTCATCGACAAGGTGGTCTTCCTGACCGAGGTGTCGTGGTGGGCGCACCGCGCCTTCACCCACCTGATCGTGTCGGGGACCATGGACCGGCACCCGGACCTGCAGTTCGTGTTCACCGAGCAGGGCACGGCGTGGATCCCGGAGGAGTGCCGCCGCCTCGACTACTACTGGGCGCGCATGGGCAAGGCGGTGGGCTCGCAGGAGTACGAGTGGGGCCACACGCTGGTGAACTCGATGTCGCTCAAGCCCAGTGAGTACTGGGCGCGGCAGTGCCACGTCGGCGCGAGCTTCCAGCGGCCGGCCGAGGCGGCGCTGCGCTACGAGGTGGGCGTGGACCGCGTCATGTGGGGGAGCGACTACCCGCACAAGGAGGCCAGCCACCCGTTCAGCCGCGAGGCGTTGCAGCTGACGTACAACTCGATCGATCCGCACGAAGTGGCGCAGATGGTCGGCGGCAACGCGGCGAAGCTGTACGGCTTCGACCTCGACGCGCTCGCGCCGATCGCGGCGAAGGTGGGCCCGCTGGTCGAGCAGGTCTACAAGCCGCTGGCGATCGAGGACATCCCGAAGGGCGCGGACAAGTGCCCGGCGTTCGTCGGCCTGCCGGGCGCGGCCCGGGTCAAGCCGTAGGGTCTCCGCGGTAGTTCGCCCGAGAGAGCTGGTGCGCACGGCTGCGGCCGGGCGGCGTACCCGGCCCGGCGGGGCGACGGACGGGCTACCCATGAGCAGGACGACGATCCGACCGCCGGATCGGCCCCTGCTCGCCGCGGGGTGGTCCGGCGCCTGCTGGGGTGAGCCATGGTGATCAAGGGGCCCGCCGGGAGAGTTGTCCCGGCGGGCTGCCGCGGTTCGGCCCGGCGCGGTTCGGCTCGCCGGGATCCCGCGCATAGGGTGGCGCCATGCCGGTTGCGATCCATCACATCGTCATTGATGCCCACGACCTGCCGGGCCTCGCGCGCTTCTGGTCGCAGGTCCTCGACTGGCCGATCCTGTCGGTGAAGCCGCGCGAAGTGATCGTCGGACCGTCGCCGGACGCCCCGCTCGGGCTGTGCTTCATGCCCGCCGGAGAGGCGAAGTCCGGAAAGAACCGGCTGCACTTCGACCTCAACGCGGACCCGGAAGCGCCGGGCGAGCGTGAGGCGGAGATCGAGCGGATCCTCGGCCTCGGGGCGCGCCGCGTCGACGTCGGGCAGAGCGGCGACGAATCGTGGACGGTCCTCGCGGACCCGGAAGGCAATGAGTTCTGCGTGGTCCGCCCCAAGCGGGACCTCATCGGCTGAGCACGAACGGCCGTGACCGCCGGCGGCCGCACCCACCGCGGGCTTCATGGCAACGGCAGGCCGCCCACGGGACCCGTCGTGCGGCAGTCATGCGTGAGGGGGATGCTCCTGGGCGTCGCGCGGCGGAGTCGGTGACACCTCGGCGCCGTTGAGCAGACGGGTGAGGGCCGCGTGCAGGAACTCGGTGTCGGTGCCGCCCAGTCGGAGCGCGGACGCGTCGACGGCCGTGCCGTCGCCGTGGTGCAGGATCAACGGGACGGAGAGCGTGCGCGAGCGTGCGTCGTGTGCCAGCGGGACGCCGCGTGCGAACGTGGCGTACATGCCGGACGAGCGGGCGGAAGTGCCGTACATGGCTGGACCCCCAGTGTGGGCGATGTAGGCGGTGCCGGTCGCGGGCGAGCCGGGCGGGGCCGGTGCACGCCGGTCAACCGTACATGTACGTACAAGTTCGCTCAAGAGCTTGCCGCCACCGTCCGGTCGCCTCAGCGCACCGCGGACTCATAGACCAGCACGTGGAGTTCGGCGGGGAGACTAATCGCGCTGTAGTCCAACACGCGGGTCTCGCCGAGCCTTTCGCCGGTGGCTATGCGGTGCACGACGAGGAGCGGCGAGCCGGGGGACATGTGCAGAAGTGTCGCCTCGTCGAACGTCGGTATGCGGCTCTCGACTTCCTCGCGGACGACGGTGAACCGCCACCCGGCTTCCTCCAGACGGGCCCACGAGCCGCCCGGGCCGGAGTCCGGTTCCGCCGCCCGCGTGCCGCCGGCTATGTCCGCGGGCAGGAACGAGACGGCCAGTTGCAGGGGCCGATCGCCTTGCAGGTAACGGCGTTCGCGCCGAACCACCCGAGAACCCGCGGGGAGGTCGACCCGCCCGGCAGTGGCCGCATCGGCCTCCAACGTCTCCACCCGCACCATGTCCGCCCGCAACTCCGGGCCCCGGTCCCCGAGATCGGCCTGTCCGGCGGAGATCCCGGAGTGCCACGCGGATCGGACGTACCGGTCGGCCGCGCTGCGCCGCACGCGGCCGCGCCGCTGCACGAACACGCCGCGCCCGTGCTGGCTGACCACCAGGCCCTCGGCTTTGAGGATCGCCAGCGCCTTGCGTACGGTTTCCCGCGAACTCCCGTACAGGGTGCGGAGTTCCTGCTCCGAGGGCAGCCGCGCCCCGGCACCGAGGGCGCCGCCGACGATGCGGGCGCGCAGGCGGTCCGCGATCTCCTGGTACGCGGGCAGGTCACCGGACAGCGGCTCGGGCACGGTCCCCTCCAAGTGGTCCGTACAAGTCTAGACAAGTGATCTTGCCGGGCAAGGAGCCGAACTCATCCCGAGCGGCTCACTCGTCAGGAGTCAGAGCCGCGGTGGCGGCGTTGGGGTTGTAGAACTCCTTCTGACTCGCGATCAGGCCGTCGCGGAAGCGGACCACGGAGATGTAGGTGTTCGTGTACGACTTGCCGGTCGTCGTCACCTTGCCCTCGCTCGTGAACTCGGCGACCAGGGTGTCCGGGTCGGTGGTCTCGTGGATCTCGGTCACCGTGACCCTGATCTCGAAGATGCCGAGCGCGCCCCGGAGGTAGTCGGAGACGGTCTGCTTGCCCTCGATGCGCGCGGGCGGCGAGGCGTACGGGAACTCGAAGACCGCGTCCTCGGTGTAGTGCGCCATCTGCGCGTCCACGTCGCCGACGCTGGTCAGCGCCGCCCGCAGGGTGTCGGCGTTGCGGGTGCGGATCTCCCGGTCGTCGCTCATGCCTCGCTCGTTTCGCTCGCTCATGCGGTGATCGTGGAGATCCGCGCCGCAGAAGGCAAGGGCCATGCGTACGACAAGAGCCGTGTGTACGACCTGGGCCACGCGTACGACGTGGGCTACGCCGCCACTGGGGCCGGTTCCGCGGGTTCCGCGGGTTCGGCCGGTTCGCCGGCCAGGATGGGCCGGGTCTCGGGCAAGGCCAGGAAGCAGAGCAGGCTCACGCACGCGATTACGGCGAGGTACGCGGCAACGCCCCACGGCGTGCCGTCCCCGCGCGACAGCTCGGTGGCGATGATCGGGGTGAGCGCTCCGCCGAGCACCCCGCCCAGGTTGTAGGCGGTCGAGGCGCCGGTGCAGCGTACGCGCGGCTCGTACAGCTCGGGCAGGTACGCCCCGAGCACCGCGAACATCGTGATGAAGCCCAGCAGAGCGACCACGAACCCGAAGATCATCAGGGTCGGCTCGCCGGTCTGGAGCAGCGCGACCAACGGGAACGCCCACAGCATCACGGCCACCGTGCCGATGAGGCACAGCGGCTTGCGACCGTAGCGGTCGCCGAGCATCGCGACGAGGGGCGTGCAGACGCCTTTGACGGCGACGGCGGCCATGATGCAGGCGAGCATCGTCGTACGGCTGACTCCGAGGTCGTGGGTGCCGTGGTGTAGAGACCACGTGGTGGTCAGGTAGAACACCGCGTACCCGACGGACAGCCCGCCGGCCGTCAGCAGCACGAGGCGCCAGTGGTCGCGGAAGACCTCCACCAGCGGTACGCGCGAGGTCTTCTGCTGGGCCGTCAGTTCCCGGAAGGCCGGGGTCTCTTGCATGGACGTACGCAGCAGGAGCCCCACGGCGACCAGGACGCCCGCCGCCCAGAAGGGGATGCGCCAGCCCCACGACCGGAACTGAGCGTCCGTCAGCGTCGCCGAGAGCACCAGCATCACGCCGTTGGCCAGAAGGAACCCGACGGCCGGCCCGGTCTGCGGGAAGCTCGCCCACAGGCCGCGCCGCCGCGCGGGAGCGTGCTCGGTGGCGAGGAGGACCGCGCCGCCCCACTCGCCACCGAGGCCGAGGCCTTGCAGGAAGCGCAGCGCGACCAGCAACAGGGGCGCGGCGATACCGATTTGCGCGTACGTGGGCAATAGCCCGACCAGCACCGTGGCCAGGCCGGTCATCAGCAACGAGGCGATCAGGACAGGGCGTCGGCCGAGGCGGTCCCCGACGTGCCCGAAGAGCATGGAGCCGAGGGGGCGGGCGACGAATCCGACGGCGTAGGTCGCGAAGGCGGCGAGGGTCCCCGCGACGGGCGAGAAGGACGGGAAGAAGAGCGGGCCGAGGACCAGTGCGGCGGCCGTGCCGTAGACGAAGAAGTCGTAGAACTCGATTGCGGTGCCGGAGAAGGAGGCGAGGGCGATGCGCAGCATGGAGACAGGACGCGCGGAAGCGGTCTTCCTGTCGGCGTCGTCGTCGGCGGTCTCGGCGTGGACGTCGGCACCCGCATCGGACGCGCCGCCGGAGTCCGTATCCGCGGCCCGCGCACCCGGGACGCCGGTGCCCCCGGGGATCTCCGCCCGGTCTCCTGGAGCGGTGCCGTGAGTATTTGTCGATTCAGTCATGCGTGAACCAACGATCCGGTCTGGTGATGGTCACCCGTCCGCCGCCACGATTAGTGCAAACGGGTTCCGCAGCGCCGGAGATCGCCTACGGCAGCACGTCGCGGTACGCCAATTGGCCAATGGAGGGCGCGACTTGTCACGGCTACGCGGGCGGCGAGGATCGCGGTTACTCGACAGACAGGGGAAAGCGAGTCAGCGGAGTGTGCGCACCATAACCGCGTAGACGGGGGCGTCCGGAAACGGCTGTTGATCCCCGATTCGCTTGTAACCCCAAGACACGTACAGGTCCAGCACCTTCGGGTGCGAGGGGTCGACCAGCAGTGTTACCCGCTCCTCCGAGCGTGCGCGCAGCAACTCCTCGTGCAACTCCTCCGACAGGCCGCTGCCGCGCCACTGATCGCGAACCATCAACTCGAACAGTGCCAGAGTCCGGCTTCCGGTCTCCATCGTGTACGCCTCGGGCAGCGTCTCCCGCATGACCGACCACCATCGGGCCCCCGGCCGCAGCGGAGCCGCGTATACGAAACCGACAGGCTCCCCGGTGTCCCACGCGATGACGGCCTCCCAGTCGTCTCCTGCGGTGTGACCGCGCAGCCGCTGCTCGAACTTTTCGAGCGTATGGAACTCGTCGGCCAACTTGTCGCCGTAGACCTCGGCATACACCCGCGACAACACGGGTCGCGCTTGCTCTAGGTCCGGCAGTCGGTAGTGTCGCAATTCCATTGCCTACTCCTTGGATCGTGCGTCTCCCGCAACTCTTCGGCCCACTCCCGGGCCTCGGGGGAGTCGGGCGCGGCCGCCGACAACGACGCGGAGAAGCCCAGCAGCAGGGACCGCGTTCGTCCCGACAGCGCACCGGCATCCGTGATCACGGTCCGGGCGGTGTCGCTTGCCTGCTCGAGGTCGCCTTGCGCGAGCTGAGTCCGCGCGAGATACGCCGTGTAGTAAGCGCGGTTGCGGTGCAGGTCCGGGCGCAGGAGCGCGAGGGCGCGGTGTGCCTGTCCCTCGGCCTCCATCGGTCGGCCTGCCGCCAGCAGGGCCACGCAAGCCAGGCCTGCGAGTTCGGCCTGATCGTAGAAACCCATCCAACTCGGACGCGCCCAGCCGAGGTCTGCGCGGCCGAACGCGTCGGCCGCCCAGTCCAAGCTTCGCAGCGCTCCGGACGGGTCGCCGAACGCCGCACGGATCCCGGCGATCCGGGCGTGGGTGAGCGAAGCGAACAAGGGATCCGCGCGGACAACGGTGCAGGCCTGAGAGGCTTCCGACGCGGCGAACGCGTCGGCAGGGCGCTTGCGTTGGAGCGCGAGCATGGATCCGTGCGACCACACCCGCCAAGTGGCGGCGCTGTCCCGCGCGTACCCGGCGAGGGACAGCGCGCGCTCCATGTGCCGCACCGCGTCCGCGTCGCGCCGCCCGTCGAGGGCCGCCCACATCGCTGTCGAAGCGAACGATGCCGCCAGCGAGTAGAAATGGCCGCGCACCCGCTGCGATGCCGTCCCCGAGTCGAGTATGTCCAGGGTGACCCCGGCCAGGCCCGAGGCGCGCGACTCCAGGCTGGTCGTGCCGCCGTGGGTGTTGTCGTCGCCGACCAGTCCGTCAAGGCGCGAGCGCAGGCGCTGCACATCGCTCATGCCAAGCGTGTAGCGCGCCGCGCTGACGGGCAATGCGGCACCGGCCGTGACGGCGGTGGCTGAGGCGAGGAAGCGGCGGCGTTCCACGGGCGGTTCAACCTCCGGGACGGGAGCGGCGCGGGGCACGAACCCCAGCTCACCCGCAGGACATCCGAATACCGTTTCCAGTGCTCGGCGCTGGCGTTCGTGCGGCCATGTGGACTGCCCGGTGAGCCATCGGCGAACGTGTCGGTCCGACAGCGTCCCCAATTTGCCTGTGAAGTCAGCCATGACGCGGTTCAGTTCCTCGGCGAGTTCGGCCTGGCCGAGGTTTTGCGACGCCATGGCGGCCGCTAACTGCTCGTTCGCTCTACGCGGGTGATCCCCCATGGACCGACGGTAATCGCATATGTCCAACCTGCTGTAGGGGCGCGCGTCAAGCGCACCCAAAAATGTCCGGTTGTCCGCGACTGGACGAACCCGCGAATGCCCTGCCCACACCGGGCGATCCGCTCGTTCACTTGACGCAGGACGGAGACGAAGGGCGAAGCGATGAGCGAGGCAACACCCGGCCGGCAGGCGGCGGCGCATGCGGCACCGGACGTCGGTGCGGTGCTCGACACCGTGTACGGCCGCCAGCGGGTCATGGACGTGCTCAACGTCCCGTACGACCGGCCGACCGTGTACCTGAGACCGGAACGCGGCGGACTCGAATGGACCGTGGCCGTAGCGGAGTTGCCGAACGTTCTTCGTCAGGAGGTCCTGTGACCCCCCGTGCGCCGGGTCCGCAAACGTCCCCCGTCGCCGTGGGCCCGGCACCATCAGAACTGACACGGAAGGAGGGCGACATGCCCGCCGACAGCAAGCTCAAGGGGCCCTCCGCTCCGATCCAGCCCGCGCCGGCGCCTCCGCCCGGTAGCCCGCCGCCACCCCCGTCGCCGGATGGCAGCAGCCCCAACGGGCCGGGTAGGCACCGGTGACGGGCACTCTTGCGGGGACCGGCGGCGACGTGGACAACGCGTCGGTGGCGCTGCTCGGGCGCGATCGAACCCCGTTCCTCCCGGCCCGCGTGTGGGCTGAGCAGCGAGGCGCCTGGCGCCTGGTCGACCGGGCCCGTGACTCCAAGACATGGGCGCGCGCCGCCCGCGCCGACGTCCCGTTGATCACCCAGTGGGACAACGGCGACCATGAGGGCGACGAACCGGGAACCGTTGCCACATGTTCGTCGTCGCAGCCGTCCGTGACGCGCCAAATGCTCGACGCTTTGGACGTCCAGCTCGGACAGCACGTGCTCGACGTCGGGACCGGTACCGGCTACACGGCCGCGCTACTCGAGGACCGAGTCGGAACGAGCGGCACAGTGGTGTCCGTCGAGGTCGACGACGGCTTGGCTGCGGCCGCGCGGACCACGCTTGACACAGTTGGGGCAAGGGCGCGGGTGCTCGCCGCGGACGGTGCCACCAGTCTCGCGGGGCCGTTCGATCGCACGCTGGTCACCTTTGGGGTCCGGACCGTCCCCCCGACGTGGATCGAACAGACGGTAACCGGAGGCCGGGTCGTCATGCCGTGGGGCACGGACTGGTGCCGCAGTGACCGGCTCCTGACCCTGCTCGTCGGTGCGGAAGCCGCTGCCGGGCGCCTCGGCCCCGGCCTCGACTTCATGAAAATGCGGGCCGAAGAGGCCGCGTGGAAGCGCGCGCTGGGCCCCGACGGGTGGCTGGACCGGGCCGAGCGCTGGGAGGCGGACGCCGAAGGCGCCGACGTCGCCGCCGGGCTCGACGGATGGGGCGAGTACGTTCTTGGCCTCCTCATGCCACCTGGCGTCGTCAAGCTCGTCACGGAACCGGAACCGGAACCGGCACCGGCAGCGGAACCAGAGCCAGAACCCGGTGCGAACGGCGACCGTACCGCGTACTTCTACGCCGACGGGTCCGCCGCTGCCCTCACGTTCGGCCGTGGCAGCGGCGTCCACGCCGCCGAGTTCGGCCCGCGCTCGCTCGCGGCCGACTACCTTGCCGCGCTGCGGTGGTGGCTCGACCACGGGTGCCCCGACGCCCAAGGGTTCGGCGTCGGCATCGACGCCGCCGGGCAGCGGGTCTGGTTCGGGTCTCCGCGGGGGCCCGCCGCGCCTGGGTGAACGGTGTCAGGTGGGTGGGGCGCCGGCGCGGATTTGGCGCCAGGTGTGGGGGGCGAGGGTGTTGCGGTCGGCGTTGCGGAGTGCTCGGCGGAGCGTCCAACCGGGGGCGGCGAGGAGACCGGTGGTGAGTGCGAGGAGGGCCGGGATCGTCCGGGGTTCGCGGCGCACGGAGAGGAGTTCCTCGGTGCTGTCGCGGTACGCGCCGCGCCGCACCGTGGCGTGCCACAGCTCGCGCAGCACGGCCGCCCGTCCGCGCTCGCCGGCGCCGAGCAGGCCTTGCAGGAACTGGTGGGTGGTCGCGCCCGATTGCGCCGTCGGGACCGAGGCCGGGGACCGGCCGAGAGACACCGCGATGAGCGCGCCCAGCAGGTCGACGCCGGACAGCGCCGCGTTGGTCGGCTCGACCAGGCGCGGGTTGACGTCGATCCAGACCGGGCCGTCGTCGGTGAGGATGCCGTCCATGGACAGGGCCCCGTGCCAGCCGATGTGTGCGCCCAGAAGAGTGATGTGCTCACGGAGAACGGCGAGCACCAAGCCGCGCTTCGCGGCCGCGCCGCCCCGGCTGCCGGGCACGACGTGGACGTAGGCGTGCATCGCGACGAGGCGGCCGTGGTCGAACACCGACTGGACGCTGACCACCGGGCCGCGCACCGGCTCCTGAACGAGTACGCGCCCGCCGCCCGCGAACACGCCCTGCGCCTCGAGGTTGTCCGCCAGGCGCAGGAGTTCCTCGCGGCGGGTGATCGGGAACACGCCGTTGGACGCGGTACCGATCGGCAGCTTGACGTACATCGGGGGATCGGCGATCTGCCGCAGCGCCTCGGCGGAACTCACGACCGACGCCTCCGGCTGCGGCAGGCCTATCTCGGTGAGCGTGACGCCCGCCGACACCTTGTCCTGCACCCGTTCGAGTGAGGCGAAGCGTGGTACGGCCAGGCGCGCCGCAAGCGTCGTGCCCCCCACGTCCGCCCGTGCCAGCACTGCCACTTGCTCGCCGGTCGGTATCAGTACGTCGTGCCCCTCGGCGTGCAGGACCTTCGACGCGGCGTCGAGCCAGCCCCATGGGTCCGCGCCGTACGCCGGGACCGGGTGGACCCGCGTCACCGCCGGCGGCAGGCGCAGCGGCGGACGGCCCGGGGGCGCCAGGACCTCGACCTCGTGTCCCGCCTGCCGCAGAAGCTGGGCAGCCTGACGTGAGGTCATACCGAAACCGTCGGAGAGCAGTACGCGCACGCGCACATCCTGGCACTGCCGGGGCCGTGCCGTGGAGGGCCCCGGCCGCACGAGCGCGTGCCGTACCCTCCGACGTCGTTGGCAGCGCGTAGCGTGGTGATGATCGTGACGCATGGTGAACCGACGTACCGAGCGAGGTAACCAGCCTGTGGCCACCAACCGATATGGCGCTGCCTGTGCCACCTGTTCGACGTATGTGCCGCCCGGCGACGGGGTGTTGACGCGCGTCGGCGGAGCGTGGACGACGTACTGCCGCAACTGCGAGCCCAAGCCCGCGGCTCCGGCCCGGGGGACCCACACGGGCTGGCACCAAAGGGAGTTGGCGGCGTTCGACTTGGAGACCTCCGGAGTGGACGTCTCCTCCGACTTCATCGTCACCGCGGCGGTCTGCGACACCTCGGGAGTACACCGGACGTGGCTCGTCCATCCGGGCGACCGGGAGATCCCGGAGGAGGCCACCGCGGTGCACGGGATCACGACCGCGTACGCGCGCGAGCACGGCAGGCCGGCCGTCGACTGCCTCGACGAACTCGCCGACGTGCTGGCCGCGTACCTCGACGCCGGGACACCGGTCGCGATCTACAACGCGGTGTTCGATCTGTCGTTGCTGGAGGCCGAGTTGCGACGGCACGGACGAAGGACGCTGGCCGAACGCACGGCGGTGATCGGCCCCATCATCGATCCGCTGCTCATCGACAAGCACCAGGACCGCTTCCGGCGCGGCAAGCGCACGCTGGAGGCGACCAGCGCCTTCTACGGGGTCGCGCTCGCGGACGCGCACACGGCGGACGGCGACGCGGAGGCGTGCCTGCGCCTCGCCGTGGAACTGGGCGCCCGCTACCCGAAGCTCGCGGCCCTCGACGTGCGGACGCTGCACAACGAGCAGCGCGCGTGGGCGGCGGAGCAGGCGGCGTCGTTCCAGGCGTACCTGGACCGTACGAAGCCGGGGCACGGCGAACGCATCGCGGGCGAATGGCCGGTGGCGCCGACGGCTGCGTCGGGTCCGTCGCGTCCGTCGGCCAAAGGAGATTCGGTGGCGGGTGCGGTGGCGCCTGTGGCGGCTGGCGGCGAGGCTGAGACCGGGGATCGCCCCGTAGGCGGCGGTCCGGGAGCAGGCGCCGTGCCGCGCGCCAGGACGGATGCCGACGGGGGTGCGGGCGTGGCGGATGCGGGCGTGACGGACGGTCCGGTGCCGGGCGTCGGCAGGGGAGGGGCATCGTGAACGAAGGCGGCAACAGCCACAGCCAAGGCAACAGCAGCGGGCGTGGTCGCGGCGAAGGGAACGCGGGCGCCGTCGGCAGCGGCAGCGGGAGGAGGCCGCGGGATACGCACGGCCCGCTGCACATCGTCGGGCCGATCCTCGTCGCGCCGGACGACGTCCGCGACGAACTCTGGGTCCTGGACGGCCGCATCACCTTCGAGCGGCCCCGCTTCACCGCGGAAGAGGCGACGACCGTACGCGGCTGGGTGCTGCCCGGCCTCGTCGACGCGCACTGCCACGTGGGCCTCGACGCACACGGCGCCGTCGACCACGACACCAGCGAGCGCCAGGCCCTCACCGACCGCGACGCGGGCGCCCTGCTGCTGCGCGACGCCGGCTCGCCCGCCGACACCCGCTGGGTCGACGGCCGCGAGGACCTGCCCCGGCTCATCCGCGCCGGCCGCCATCTCGCCCGCCCGCGCCGCTACATCCGCAACTACGCGCACGAGATCGAACCGGGCGACCTCACCGCGTACGTCGTGCAGGAGGCCCGGCGCGGCGACGGCTGGGTCAAGCTGGTCGGCGACTGGATCGACCGCGACCGGGGCGACCTGGCGCCGTGCTGGCCGTACGACGCGCTCAAGGAGGCCATCGACGCGGCACACGCCGTGGGCGCCCGCGTCACCGCGCACTGCTTCTCGGAGGAGTCGCTGCCGGACCTCGTGGCCGCCGGGATCGACTGCATCGAGCACGCGACAGGCCTGACCGAGGACATGATCCCGGAGTTCGCCGCACGGGGAACGGCGATCGTGCCGACCCTGGTCAACATCGGCACCTTCCCGGGCATCGCCGACGCCGCGGCCGCCAAGTTCCCCGAATACGCCGCCCATATGCGGGCGTTGCACGCGCGCCGGTACGCCACCGTGCGCGCGGCGTACGACGCGGGGATCCCGGTCTACGTCGGCACGGATGCGGGCGGCGCCCTCGCGCACGGGCTGGTGGGCCACGAAGTCGTGGAACTCGTCCGCGCCGGCCTTCCGCCGACCGCGGCCCTGTCGGCGGCCACCTGGTCGGCGCGGGCGTGGCTGGGCCGCCCCGGCCTCGAAGAAGGTGCCTCCGCCGACTTCGTGGTCTACGACGCCGATCCGCGCGACGACGTGGGCGTATTGCTGTCACCGGCAAAGGTGGTGCTGCGCGGCGTCGCCCGCTGAATGACACATGAGGGGTGGCCGGAGGCGTCCGATCTGCCGCGCCGCAGCGTCCTGAAACGATCGGCGCCGTCGGCACTTTGCGTGTCCATCCGGCCCCCGCCGCGTTAGTCGAGGGCCGCGTCAGTCGAAGAGGGAGGCGTGGCCGTCGGTGCGGAGTTCGCCGGGTTCGCCGGCGAAGGCGACGCGGCCGCGGCGCAGGACGTACGCGACGTCGGCGCGGCGCAGCGCTTCCCCGGCGTACTGCTCGACCAGGACCACGGTCCGCTGTCCGGCGGCGAGTTCGGAGACAACGTCGTAGAGCTGGGCCACGACGCGGGGCGCCAGGCCCTGGCTCAGTTCGTCGAGGAGCAGGACGCGCGACGGACGGAGCAGGGCGCGGGAGACCGCGAGCATCTGTTGTTCGCCGCCCGACAGGGTGCCGGCGCGTTGGCCGAGTCGCTTGCGGAGTACGGGGAACGCGTCGAGGGCCGGATCGATGGTGTCGGCGCTTGCGAAGACGCGGAGATTGTCGCGGACGGAGAGCCCCGCGAAGACGCCGTGGCCGTCCGGAATGAGGGCGAGCCCGTCGCGGGCACGTTCGGAGGCGGTCCAGCGGGTGACGTCGCGGCCGTCCCATTCGATGCGGCCGGAGGTTGGGGACAGGAGGCCCGCGAGGGTGCGCAGGAGAGTGGAGCGTCCGGCGCCGTTGCGGCCGAGGAGGGCGGTGACGGCGCCGGCCGGGAAGGCGAGGTCGACGCCGTGCAGGGCCTCGACGGGGCCGTAGCGGACGCGGACGTCGTGGAGGGCGAGGGAGGCGGGCATCAGCGCTCACCGTCCCGGGGCGTTCCCTGTTCGTCCGGGGGCTGCGATCCGCGTACGCCGAGAGGTCGCGGGTCCTCGTCGTCCGGCGGTCGCGGGGACGGGGATGGAGGCTCGTCTGCCGCGCCGTGGGCGTCGCCGGTCACGGGATCGAGGTAGGCCGCGCGCGCCGCCTCGTTTTCGCGTACCTGTTCGGGCGGCCCCGACGCCACGATTCGCCCGGCCGCCATCACATGCACCGAGTCCGCCACCCCGAACACGAGTTCCATGTCGTGCTCCACCAACAGCACCGCGAGCCCGTCGTCCGCGAGGCCACGCAGCAGCACTCGCAGCCGCCCGGTCTCCGTGTCGTCCAACCCGCTCGCCGGCTCGTCGAGCAGCAGCACCGACGGCCGCGACGCCAGCGCCCGCCCCAACTCCACCAGTCGCAACGTCCCGGTCGGCAGCTCCCCGCAGCGCACATCCCGCAGTTCGGTCAGCCCGACCAGCTCCAACGCCGCCTCCACCGCAGTCCGGGTACGCCCACGCGCCGCATCCGGCAGCCCCAGCAACCGCGCGGTGGCACTCGCACCCGTACGGTTCTCCGCACCGACCCGCAGATTGTCGGCCACCGTCAGGCTCGGGAACACCGACACGACCTGGAACGTCCGTGCGATGCCCAGCCGCGCGCGCCGGTGGTCCGCCAGGCGCGTGATGTCGCGCTCGCCGAGCCTGATGCGCCCCTCGTCCGGCCGCTGCGCCCCGGCCAGGCAGTGGAACAGCGTGCTCTTGCCCGCACCGTTCGGCCCGATCACCGCCGTCACCTCCCCCGGCGGCACCGCCAGGTCGACCCCGTCGACGGCCCGCAGGCCGCCGAAGTGGCGTACCAGGCCCCGCGCTTGCAGGCTCGGTACGTCCGACTGACGCAGCGTCACGGACGGCCCCCGTCCCGCGCGGCCGCCTCAGTCGCCGCCGCGGCGGTAGCCGCACGCCGCCGCACCCGCCCCCGCAACGCCTCACCCGCAGGCGTGAGACGCACCGCGCCCCACTCCGGCCGCATCCCCGAGCCCGGCCGCAACCCGGACCCCGTCCCCGGCCCCGCCTCCGGGTCCTCGGCCCACAGCGGCCCGAGCAACCGCCGGGCCGTCGCCAGCGCACCACCGGGCATACGCGACAGCAGCACCGCGCCCGCACCGATCACGATCGTCGACACACCCGCCCGCGTCCCGCTGTCGAGGCCCACGATCAGCGCCGCCGCGAGCACCGCGCCCGCCGCGCTGTCCACCCCGAACACCACCACCGCCGCGAACCAGATCAGCCCCACCAGCGGGTCGAACGTCTGGGCGTCGAAGGCGCGTCCGCTCATGCCCATGAGCGCACCCCCGAGCCCCGCCACCCCCGCGCTCACCGCGAACACGAACACCTTCAGCCCCGGTACGTCCACCCCCGACGCCGCAGCCCCGCCCTCGCTGTCGCGCGTGGCCACCAGCATGCGGCCCAGGCGCCCGGTGTGCAGTCGGCGTACGAGCAGCAGCGTCAGCCCCAGGCAGACCAACTCGAGGACGTAGAAAGAACGTTCGCCGGAGAACGGCCACGGATGGTCCAGCCTCAGGCCGGTCGTGAACATCGGCTGCGCGAACACGAACCTGCTCACCACCACCGCGACGGCGAACGTCGTCAGGGCCAGCGCGAGACCGCGCCGCCGGATCGCCGGGTAGCCGGTGAGCACCCCCACCGGCACCACCAGCAGCGTCGCGAGCAGCAGCGCGAGCAAGCCGGGCACCTCCGGGAGCCCGAGGAACTTCCCGCTCATCAGCGACGCCGCGAACAGCGCGCCGAGGCCCGCGTACCCGGCCTGGCCGAGCGACACCTGCCCGGCGTACCCGGTCAGGATCACCAGCGACACGAACACGATGGCCAGCGCCGGGATCTGTTGCGCGGACCGCAGGTGCTCGGTGCCCAGCGCGAGCGGCGCGGCCAGCAGGATCGGGTACGGCAGCCACCACAGCGCGGGCAGTCGTGTCCGCGTCCCCGCGTCCACACGCGGGTACGACGCGCGCGAACCGACCTCGACCATGCGCGGCAAGAGCAGCAGAGCCAGCAGCAGGACCACCACGAACAGGTTGGACTGCAAGGCCTGCAGAAGGTTCTGCGCCTTCCCCTCCAACTGCACGCGCGTCAACTCGCTCTGCCCGACGCCGATCGCCACCGCCACCAGGATGGCCACCGGCAGGCTCGCCAGCCGCGCGGCCACCGCGACACCGATGGTCTCCAGGACCAGGAGGGTCAACCCGAACGGGTCCAGGCGTACGTGCGGCGCCAGCAGGATCCCGGTCAGACCCGCCAGCATCGACCCGAAGGCCCAGCCCACCGCCGACACGCGGTCCGCCGCGACGCCGCTCAGCTCGGCCAGCTCACGGCGGTCGACGACGGCCCGGAGCTCGGCACCGAAACGGGTGAAGCGCGTGACCGCCGCGACCACGACCGCCACCCCGACGACCACGCCCAGGTCGATCAGCGCGGCCTCGGACACCGTCGCGCCGCCCCACAGCTCGATCGAGCCGGTCTCGAACAGGGTCGGCGGGTCGAGACGCGACTCGGTGCCCCACGTCAGGATCGCGATGCCGAGCAGCAGCACGAGCACGCCCAGCGACGCGGCGAGCATCTCGGCCGGCCCCGCTCCGCGCCTGCCCAGCCCTCGGAAGACGAAGCGTTCGAGCAGCAGCCCGAACGCGGGTGCGACCACCAGGACGTCGAACAGCGCGGCGGGCACCACCGGCCATCCCCACACGCGTACCTGCTGCCAGAGCAGGTAGGCGATGAGCATCGCCAGGGCCCCGAACCCCAGGTTGAACACGCCGGTCGCCCGGTACGACGTGATCAGGCCGACCGCGCCGAGCGCGGCGATCGCCCCGACGGCCAGCCCGGCGAGAGCGAGGTCGATGGTCAGCATGGGCGCGGGGCCGCCCTCCGGCCGGCGGCCGCGGTCTCGGGCATCGGCGGCGTCAGTCCGCGTCGCCGGGCGCGGCAGACGGGGGCGCGGCGGGGGACCCCGGGGCCGGGCCCGGGGAAGGACCCGAGGGGGTCGCCGAGGACGACGCGGACGGGGCCGCCGGAGCCGCACCCGTGTCGTCGGGGTCGCACAACGCGCACGGCCGCAGGTCGAGTTCGGCCGCCTGCTTCGGGCGGAGGGCGAACACGCCGTTCTTGCCGCGCACCAGCTCGCAGTCGGGCCGGTGGTAACGCGCTCCGCCACGTAGCGAGACGAACGGCGTGTCGCCGCTCGCGACGACGTTCCCCTCGCCGCTCCCGTCAGCCGCGGACCCGGGCCCCGCGGCCACCGCCCCGGCTGACGAACCACCGGACGTACGACCGCCGTTCGCCACCCCGGCCGCGCCGTCACGCGTCTCTCCGGCCCGGATCTCCCCGGCACCGCCGTCCGCACCGACCGGCTCCAGGATCAGCGCATGGAGTTCCGCCACCTGCCGCCGCAGCGCGTCGTCGGACCCGCCTCCGCCCCGCAGACGTGCGGCCACCAGGACCGCGCCCGCGACGATCAGCGCCGCACCGGGCACCGTGGCCGACGCGATGTACGGGAGCTGCCGGGCCTCGTGCTTCTCGCCCGACACGCCGTACCAGCCCACCGCGCACAGCACGGCGCCGACGAGCACGACGATCCAGCCCCCGTACGCCCGAACGGCCGAACGCACGTCGCCGTCCCAGCGCGGTCTTTCGGAACCCTCCACCGGCCCGCCTCACCTGTTCGCCGCCTGCGCATCCGGGACAGTGCGGATGCGGTCGCCCCGGGTCTGCTCCAGGTTAGTTGTGGTCGAAACGGAACACCCGGCTTTCGCGATCGGAAAACGCGGGGAACGATTGCATACCGACTGCGTGCCGACGGCATGTCGGCAACGCGGCGCGGATACAGGTCGGACACAGTTGTACGGGTATCCGAGTCGGCATGTGACGCACGGGTAGGGTGCCGTACGCTCCGACCTGACTTCTGTGATCTACGCCGGGGAATGGCCCTGGCGAGAACGGACGGTGAAAGCACATGCGGGACATACGTACTCGTCGCATGGCGTGGGCGGCCCTGCCGGTCGCGGGCGTGCTGCTGCTCGCGGGCTGCGGCGACGACGACAAGGACGAGCCCAAGGCGTCGCCGAGTGCATCGGCGCCGGCGACCAGCGCGGCCCCGTCGTCGAGCGCCCCGGCGACCTCCGCCTCGGCCACGGGCGGCTCGTCCAGCGCGCCCGCGGGTGCCCCGGCCGACCCGGCCACCTTCACGGCCGACCAGAAGGCCGCTGCCGCGTCGTTCACCCAGATGCTCGACGCCAAGGTGCCGGTCGACCAGCGCAAGGCGGGCATCCAGGACGCGGCAGGCATCGCTCCGCTCCTGGACCAGTTGCTCGCCAACCCGGCCCTCGGCACCGCGTCGATCAAGGTCAACGACGTGGCCGTGTCCGGCGACAAGGCCGTCGTCTCGTTCGACGTGATCGTCGGCGGCGCGCCGTTCTACCCGAACCAGAAGGGCGAGGCCGTCAAGCAGGACGGCAAGTGGCTGGTCGGCAAGAAGACGGTCTGCGGCTTCGGTACGGGCCTCGGCATCCCGGCGCCGCCGGCCTGCGCGTCCTGACGCCGGTCGAACCAAGAGTGCCGAAATACCGTCCTCCTGACTGACGGTGGCGGCTGCGGGTACGCGCCCTCCGCGTGCGTACCCGCAGCCGCCGGCTCGCTTCCTGCGGTACCGCGCGAACGTGCCGCAGGATCCACCCAGGACACCCCAGGCCCGCTCAGGACAGAGGCTCCCGGGAGGAGCACATGCGCCGCATCGTCCGCAACGCCGCTGCCGCCGCCGCGCTCGGTCTCGTCCTCGCGGCCTGCGGATCCCGACTCCCGGCAAGCGATTTCGAGCAACCGGCGCCTGGCCCGAACACCGCGGGCGGGCCCAACGTGAACGCCGCCTCGGACGTCGGCGTCACCCCCACCACCATCAAGGTCGGGATGATCGACACCGCGTCAGGTCTGCTGGGCAGCGAGACCTTCTCCGGCCCGATGTACGGCGCGCAGGCGTTCTTCAAGGCCCTCAACGAGAAGGGCGGCGTCAACGGCCGCACCATCGAGGTCGTGGCATGCGACGACGGCGGCATCGGCGCCGACAATCAGAAGTGCGCGCGCCAACTCGTCGACGACGACAAGGTGTTCGCCTTCGCCGGCAACAGCATCTACAACTACACCGGTGCCGAGTACATCAGTTCCAAGGGCGTCCCCGATGTCGGCGGTATCCCGGTCGGCAACGCCTACGACCAGTACCAGCACCTCTACAGCCTCTACGGCTCCAGCGCGCCCCGGAACGGCAAGGTCGGCTGGGACGGCACGCTCTTCCAGAACACCGAGATCTACCGGTACTTCAAGGAGCGCGTCGGCGCACGGACGGCGGCGGTGGTCTCGTACAACCAGCCCGACTCGGCGCGCTATGCCCAGACCATCAAGGACGGGCTGAAGGCCGAGGGATACACCGTGGTCGACAAGCAGGTCGACTTCTTCCTGGCGAACTTCGACGCGGCAGTCGTCGACATGAAGAACCGCGGCGTCGACCTCGTCTTCGACGCGATGGACACGCGCGGCAACGCGGTGCTCTGCAAGTCCATGGACGACATGGGCCTCAAGGTGCAGGCGAAGGTCTCCACGGTGCAGAGCCAGAACGCGGCGGTGGGACGGGAGTTCAAGGACTCGCCGACCTGCCGCAACAGCATCCAGGCCACCGGGTTCAGCCGCTCGTACGAGGACGTCGACCATCCGGCCGTCGCGGAGTTCCGGGCCGCCATGCTGAAGTACTTCCCGGACCGCGAGGACCGGATGTCGCAATGGGCGCTGGAGGGTTGGGCGTCCGCGCAGTGGCTGACCGACGCCATCGCCTCCTGCGGGGCCGACGTGACGCGCAAGTGCGTCGAGGCGTTCGTGAACCGACCCGAGGGGTACGACGCGCACGGCCTGCTGATCCCGGTGGACTTCCGGCAGGAGAGCGCCGAACAGGCGCAGGCGCCGCAGAAGTGGTGCACCAACGTGGTCCGTTGGCAGGACACCGCGAACGGCGGCAAGGGCGGCTGGGTCGACCAGGTCCCCGACATGGCGGCGAACTGCTCGGTGGTGCCCTCGCTTCCGTACAAGCCGTAGCGGGCTCCGGGGAAAGAACCACGCGGCGGCACGGGAGGAACCCGTACCGCCGCGCATTGAACAGCCTTGTGGTGTGTCGGCGTTGCCGTCACCGGCCAGGATCGGCCGCCGTGCCTACGGGTGCGGCTTGAGCGCCGGGCAGCCCTGGGTCTTGTAGGACGCCTGGAACTCGAAGTGCCACGGCTCGTTCGCGTAGATCTGGCACCAGCCGTACGTCTTGCCCTTCGACTTCATCCACGGCTGCGCGGCGACGTTGATGTCGATCGCGTTGCCGTCGACGTGCGAGGACTCGTCGGGCGGCAGCACGCGCATACGGGCCGCCGCGGTGGAGCCCTTGTCGCGCACCTCCTGTTCCCACAGGTCCTTCTGGTGCTCGTACGACCGCTTGCCCGACGTCAGCGTCATCGTGACGCCCTCGGCCGCCATCGCCGACTTCGCCTGCTGATACGCGGTGCGCGCGCCGCCGACCAGCTTGGCCGGGTCGGTCGCCCCCGGGTCGTCGGCTATCCCGTCGTCGTCCGAGTCGGTCTTCGGCGTCTTGCTGCCGGTCGACGCACTGCCCGACGGGCTGCCGCTCGCCGACTTGGAACCGGACGGCCGACCGCTTGAGGCCCCCGTGCTCGGGCCGCCCGTGGACGGCGCCGAGGACGCGGTCGAGGGCGGCGGGGCCGAGGACGGCGGGGCGCTCCCGGGCGTGGGCGACGTCGTCAGGCCCACCGATGTGGTGCTGGGCTTGTCGTCCCCGGTCAGTGTCTTCGCGGCGACCAGACCGGCGCCGGTGAGCGCGACGGCGCCGGCGACACCCCAGATGACCAGGGCGCGGCGCCGCTTGCGGCGGCCGCCGGACCCGGACCCGGATCCGTCGTCCGAGTCGTCGCCGTAGCCGCCGTGCCCGCCGTCGCCACCACCGTGGCCGCCGGGACCGCTTCCGCCCGGCATGTTGCCGTTCCCCGGAGCGGCTGGGGACCCGTGTGCGGCCTCCGACCCGTAGGCGTCCGTCGGCCCGGCCGCGCCCGCGTGCCCGCCGGGGCGCCCGGGGGCACCGGGGCCGGTCGGCTGCGGGGCGCCCATCGCGTACGCGCCCAGGTCCAGCTCCGGTCTGCGCTGCTCGGGGGCTGGGGACCCGGTCGGCGGCATGCCGGCCGATTGCGCCCCGGCCGACCGAGCCTGATTCGGCTGCGCGGGGTCCGGCCGTGCGTCGTTCGGCTGTGCGTGGTGCTGCTGTGCCCGGTGCGCCTGGGCGTCGTGCTGCTGCCAGTCTTGCTGTTGTGCGTCGCGCTGTTGTGCGTCGTGCGGTTGGGCGTCTTCGGGTCGTGCGCCGGACGGCCGCGGTCCCGCGGGCTGCGGGGTGGGCGGCTGCGGCGCCACCGGCATCTGGTGCACCGGTACGACCTGCGTCGGCCCGTCGTACGGCGTCTGCGGCGCGCCGCTGCTGCTCGACTCCCACGCGCTGTCGAGGTACCGGGCGGCGTCCGAGTACGACGGCTCCCGGTGCCCGCCGGGGCCGGTGTCGGCACGGTGGCGGGCGCCGCCGCGCGCGGCGTCCCGCCCGGCCTCCGAGCCCTGGTCTTGCGGTCTTTGATTCAACGTCGGATCCTCCCCGCAGGATCATTACCTATGCCGGTGTACTGCGGGGCCGTGAAGTGTCACAGGTGCGCTATGGGATACGCCACGCCGAGATGAGGCAACGCGACACGCCCGCCGGACGTACCGTCACGTACTGTCGCGAGGGTGGCGCCGGTCACCTTGTTGCGGACCGTGCGTACTCTGGGGGCGAAGCCGAACCGGCAATCTGACATGCTGCCACGCCGGGCTGGGGGTGAGGAGACCGCCATGAGTGTCGAGACGACAGCCGAGGCCGCGCGGGCCGGCGGACTCGTCGACTCCTTCGGGCGCGTCGCCACCGACCTGCGCGTCTCCCTGACCGACCGGTGCAATCTGCGCTGCACCTATTGCATGCCGGAAGAGGGCCTCGACTGGCTGCCCAAGCCCGAGCTGCTCACCGACGACGAGATCGTGCGGCTGATCACGGTCGCGGTCACCCGGCTCGGCGTCACCGAGGTGCGCTTCACCGGCGGCGAACCGCTGATGCGCCGCGGGCTGGTCGGCATCATCGAGCGCGTCGCGGCCCTGGAGCCGCGGCCCAAGCAGTCGGTCACGACCAACGGCCTGGGGCTGACCAAACTGGCGCCCGCCCTCAAGGCGGCCGGCCTGGACCGCGTCAACGTCTCGCTGGACACCCTCGACCCGGAGCGCTTCCGTACGCTGACCCGCCGCGACCGCCACCACGACGTCGTCGCGGGCATGGCCGCCGCCGCGGCGGCCGGGCTGACGCCGGTCAAGGTCAACGCCGTCCTGATGCGCGGGGTCAACGAGGACGAGGCGCCGGCGCTGCTCGCGTGGTGCCTGGAGCGCGGGTACGAGCTCCGCTTCATCGAGCAGATGCCCTTGGACGCGCAGCACGGCTGGAAGCGCGAGCAGATGGTCACCGCGGAGGAGATACTGCGCGACCTTTCGGCGGCGTTCCGGCTGACCCCGGAAGGCGACGACGCGCGCGGCAGCGCACCGGCCGAACGCTGGCTGGTCGACGGGGGGCCCGGCCGCGTGGGCGTGATCGGCACCGTGACGAGGCCGTTCTGCGGTGCCTGCGACCGCACCCGGCTGACCGCCGACGGCCAGATCCGCAACTGCCTCTTCGCCCGCGAGGAATCGGACCTGCGCGCGGCCCTGCGGGGCGGCGCGGACGACGCCGAGCTCGCGGACCGCTGGCGCGCCGCGATGGCGACGAAGAAGGCGGGGGCGGGCATCGACGACCCGGCGTTCCTCCAGCCGGCCCGCCCGATGTCGGCCATCGGCGGCTGAGACCACCGGGCTGACCACTCGGGCTGACGACGCGGGCCGGCCATCCGGGCGACGACGCCGGCCAACGCCCCCGACTGACGACTGCCCCGGCCGCGAGCGCCCCGCCGGGACCGTCGCACAACCACCGCGCCTCCGCGCGGCCCCTCCAGGCATTCGCGCAGCCGGTCAGGGCCTACCCGCGACCGCCGTTCCGGCCCACTCACGGCCGCCGGTCGGACCTCCGCGCAGCCGTCAGGCCTTCGTGCCGCCGGTCTCCTCGGCGGCCGTCCACGCCTCGAACGCGACCGTGTCCTTCAGGAACCCGCGTACCGCGAGGAACTGCCCCAGGGTGTCCCGGTGTTCGTCGCAGGCCAGCCACGTCTTGCGGCGATCGGGCGTGTGCAGCTTCGGGTTGTTCCAGGCCAGGACCCACCGCGCGTCGACACGGCAGCCCTTCGCCGAACAGATGGGCCGTCCCGGCTCTTCGGTGGGAAACATGCCCCCAGTATCGCAAGACGGCACCCGCGTCACGCGTCGGGAACCGCGGAGCCCGGCCACCCGTTTCGCTGCTCTGTGTGATGAGCGTCCCCCGGCGGGGCGACCTCGCCGGTCCGCGAACTCCCGTTCGCACAAGCCCCGGACACGGGCGATGCCGGGCAGCCACGGGGGGAGCCGCCCGGCATCGCGTCGGTCGCTCCGACGGGGGATACGGAGCACGTTTTGAAGTATGGCACGTCCACGCCCGACGTGAAGCCCCATCCGGCAACGCGTGTCGAGCGATTTTGGCAGGTGCCGCGAACCTGTTCCCACCCGGTCGGCGGGCACTCGAACAACTTACTGACGGTTACCTTCTGGCGGAGCGTCAGGTCCGCCATCGGCCCCGCCGGACGGCTCGCGGTGCGGTTCCCCGGCACCCGAACCGGCGGCTCTGCCGGCGCTGGTCTCACCGGATGCGGTGGTCGCCCAGACAGTCGTCCCGCGCGGCGGCGCGGCGGCCTCGTCGGGCACGATCCACGCGTCCTCCGGAACGACCGTGATGTCGTGCCGCTCGGCACTGGTGAGGACCGCGTGCGGCGGCGGTTCGATGGCCCGGTGTGCCTGCGGCGGCACCACCTGCGAGGCGGGCGGCGGATCCAGCCGGCGCGAGCGGCCGGCGTTGGCGACCACCACGGCGACGTACGGCAGCAGCAGCGCACCGGCGATCATCACCCACCGCAGAGGCCCCTCCAGGACCACCGCGAGGATGAAGCACACCGTGCGGATCGACATCGACACCACGTAACGGCGCTGGCGCCCGCGCACATCCTCGGTCAGTCCTTTGCGTGCACCGCTGATCTGGTACGTCTCCGCGCGACCCGCGCGATTCACCAGCACCATGCCCACCTGCCCGCCGACGAGCCCCGGTCGACCCTGGGCCGAGGTCCTTGTCCCCACCGTACGCCGCGCCCACCCCGTGAACGAGACCGGGGGGCGCGCCTTGGCCACGAGTTTCCGATTGCCGTCCGTGCGGGTGATCCGGAACTGCGAAGAAGGCCGCGGGGCGGCGGGCGAACCACGAACCGGCGGCGTGGGCCCAGGACTCCTGGCGGCTCCGCACCCCTCGCGGCTACCGCACCCCTTGCGGCGCAGCGCTCTCTGCGGCTCAGGTCTCCTGACGACGCAGGTACCCCGGCGGCACCGCCGGCACCAGCCACACGCCGTTGTCCGATACACGGAACACGTGCCCGTCCGCGTGCATGCGCCCCGCGTCCACCATCAGCACCACCGGACGACCCCGGCGCGCACCCACCCGGCGGGCGGTCTCCACGTCGGGGGACAGGTGCACGTCGTGCCGGTCCATCGGGCGCAGTCCCTCGGCCATGATCGTGTCGACCACGCGGCCGACCGTGCCGTGGAACAGCAGGGCGGGCGGCTCGGCGGCGGTCAGGCCCAGCTCGACCGCGACCGTGTGCCCCTGGCTCGCGCGGATGCGGGTGCCGTCCGCCGACACCGCGAACCGCTTCTTGTCGTTGTGCTCGACCACGTGGTCGAGCTCCTCGCGGCTTACCGCGAAGCCCCGCGCGCGGCACGCCGCGAGCAGGTCGTCGATCTCCGCCCAACCGGCGGTGTCAAGGGTGATGCCGATGCGCTCCGGCTGGTGCCGGAGTGCCCTCGACAGGTATTTGGACACCTTGACCATACGTTTTTCGTCCACACGCCTCCTCGGCGCTCGCGGCTCGGGCCGGGGCGTCGGATCGGCCCCCGCACCCGGTGCGGGTGCGGGGGCCGGATCCTCAGGACGCCTGGCTCACCGAGCTCATGTTGAAGTCCGGTACGCGGAGCGGCGGCATCGCCGCCCGCGAGAAGTAGTCGCCCCACTCGCGCGGCATGGTCCGCTCGGTGGCGCCCGCCTCGGTCACCCGGCCCAGCAGGTCCACCGGCGACTCGTTGAAGCGGTAGTTGTTGACCGCGCCGACGACCTCGCCGTCCTCGACGAGGTAGACCCCGTCGCGTGTCAGGCCGGTCAGCAGCAGGGTCTGCGGGTCCACCTCGCGGATGTACCACAGGCAGGTGAGCAGCAGCCCGCGCTTGGTCGAGGCGACCATATCGGCCAGGGACCGGTCCGCGCCTCCGCTTTCCAGCACCAGGTTGTCGATGTCGGGCGCGGCGGGCAGGCCGGCCAGCGCGGCCGAGTGGCGGCTCGCCGGGAGGGTCGACAGCACACCGTCCGCGATCCACGAAGTCGGCTGCAGCGCAAAGCCGTTGTCGAACACCGACGACGTGTCGCCGGACGCGGCCGCGGTGCTGAACGGCGCGCACTCCAGGCCCGGGTACGCGGGGTCGCTGCGCAGCGTCAGCGGCAGCGACGACAGCTTCTCGCCCACCCGCGTCCCGCCGCCCGGCTTGCTGAACACCGTGCGGCCCTCGTGCGCGTCGCGTGCACCCGCCGACCAGGCGAGGTAGATCATCAGGTCCGCCACCGCGCTCGGCGGCAGCAGCGTCTCGTAGCGTCCGGCCGGCAGGTCGACGCGGCGGGCCGCCCAGGCGACGCGCTGCTCCAGCTCCGCCTCGGCGCGCGCGACGTCCACGTCGGTGAAGTCGCGCGTCGCCGCGCCCGCCCACGCCGAGCGGGACATGTCGGCGGACTTCGCGTTCAGCTCGAAGGTGCCGGTGGGCTGGTCGTGCCGGGCGCGCAGGCCCGCCGAGTTGCCCACGTACCTCGACGACACCTCGTGCGAGGCGAACCCGTACAGCCGGCGGCCGCCGGCCCGGGCCCGTGCGAAGGCCTCGCCCAACGCCGGGGCGAACTCGCGGAACACCTCGATGGATGTGCCCGCGGGCGGCTCGTCGAAGCCGGCCGCGAACTCGGTGCCGCCCACCAGGGGATTCGCGTCCTCGGCGGGTCCGGCGCCGCGCGCCGCCTCCTCGGCGGCGCGCACCAGGCCCTCCAGATCGGCGGGTGTGACGCCGCTGCGCGAGACCACGCCCGAGGCCGTGCCCTCGGCGCCGTCGACCGTCGCGATCACGGTCACCTGGCGGCTGTGCGTGAGCCCGTTGGTGGTCAGCGCGTTGCCGGCCCAACGCAGGTTCGCGGTGCCGGACTCCTGCGCGATCACCACGCAGCCGTCCGTACGCGACAGTTCGAGCGCGCGCTCGACGATCTCGCCGGGCTTCGTCACCGTGGTCGTGTCCGTCAACGCCCCGCCTCCTGAACCGTGTTGAGCACCCGCACGCCCCGGAAGAGCGCCGACGGGCATCCGTGGCCGACCGCCGCGACCTGACCGGGCTGCGCCTTGCCGCAGTTGAAGGCGCCGCCGAAGACGTACGTCGACTCGCCGCCGAGCGCCTCCATCGACCCCCAGAAATCCGTGGTGGTCGCCTGGTACGCGAAGTCCTTGACCTGGCCCGCGAGTCGGCCGTTCTCGATGCGGTACGCGCGCTGGCCGGTGAACTGGAAGTTGTAGCGCTGCATGTCGATCGACCACGACTTGTCGCCGACGATGTAGAGGCCGCGCTCGACACCGCCGATCAGGTCGGCGGTCGACCGGTCCTCCGCGGCCGGGCGCAGCGAGACGTTCGCCATGCGCTGGACCGGGACGTGCGACGGCGAGTCGGCGAACGCGCAGCCGTTGGACCGGCCGAAGCCCTTCATCCGGGCCATGTTGCGGTCGAGCTGGTAGCCCACCAGCACGCCGTCCTTGACCAGGTCCCAGCTCTGCGTCGCCACGCCTTCGTCGTCGTAGCCGATGGTCGCGAGGCCGTGCTCGGCGGTGCGGTCGCCGGTGACGTGCATGATCTCGGAGCCGTACTTGAGCGTGCCGAGCTTGTCGAACGTCGCGAAGGAGGTTCCCGCGTACGCCGCCTCGTAGCCCAGCGCGCGGTCCAGCTCGGTGGCGTGGCCGATCGACTCGTGGATCGTCAGCCACAGGTTGCCCGGGTCGATGACGAGGTCGTACGCGCCCGCCTCGACGGACGGCGCCGCGACCCGTTCGGCGAGCAGCGACGGCAGCTCGGCCAGCTCCGCCTTCCAGTCCCAACCGGTGCCGGTCAGGTACTCCCACCCGCGGCCGACCGGCGGCGCGATCGAGCGCATCGACTCGAACGCGCCGCCGGTGACGGCGACCGCGGTGAGCTGCGGGTGCAGGCGTACGCGCTGCTGCGTGGTGGTGGTGCCCGCGGTGTCCGCGTAGAACTTGTTCTCCTGCACCGCCATGAGCGACGCGTCGACGTGGTCCACGCCGTCGGCCGCGAGCAGGTCGCGGCTCCACTGCGCGAGCAGCGCGATGCGGTCGGCCTCCGCGACGTCGAACGGGTTGACCTCGTAGGAGGACACCCACACCGCGTCCTCGTACACCGGCTCCGGGGCGAGCTCGACGAGGTCGTCCGGCCCCGCGCCGGACGCCTGCGCGATCGACCGCGACACGCGGGCGACCGCGACCGCCTCCTCGGCGATGCGCACCGCGGCGTCCACGGTCAGATCGACGCCGGCCGCGAAGCCCCAGGCACCCTCGTGCACGACCCGCACCGCGAACCCGACGTCGGTCGAGTCGAGCGACGTCTCGGTACGCCCGTCGCGCAGCCTCAGGTGCGCGTCACGGATGCGCTCCAGGCGGAAGTCCGCGTGGGCGGCACCGAGTTCGCGGGCCCGCCCGAGGGCGGCGTCCGCGAGGCGGCGCAGCGGATAGGCCTCGAAGGCCGGATCGATCGGGTGCGGCACGGGCTGCTCACCTGTCTTTCTGCTGCTCTGGAACCAGGGCACGCGCTGTCCGGAAGTCAATCACGGGCGAGGCGGCCGCAGCCGCCGATTTCGGGCGTGCGCCGGCACGCGGCGGTTGGCGACTTCCCACAGCCGCGGGCCGGATCTTCTTGTCGAGGGCGATTCCACGTACCGCGCCGTGGACCGATACGGTCGACGGACCCGTACAGCGACGTATAAGGAGTGATCCGTTGAGCCGGTCCGTACTGGTCACCGGAGGCAACCGGGGCATCGGCCTGGCGATCGCGAGGGCCTTCGCGGCGGAAGGCGACAAGGTCGCGGTCACGTCGCGGTCCGGCGAGGCGCCCGAGGGACTGTTCGGCGTCAAGTGCGACATCACCGACCCCGAGCAGGTCGAGCAGGCCTTCAAGGAGGTCGAGGCGCACCAGGGCAACGTCGAGGTCCTGATCGCGAACGCCGGCATCACCAAGGACACGCTCCTGCTGCGCATGAGCGAGGACGACTTCACCGAGGTGGTCGACACCAACCTCACCGGCACGTTCCGGGTGGTCAAGCGCGCGAGCAAGGGCATGCTGCGGGCCCGCAAGGGCCGCATCGTGCTGATCTCGTCGGTCGTCGGGCTGCTCGGCTCGGCGGGCCAGGCCAACTACGCGGCGTCGAAGGCCGGCCTCGTCGGCTTCGCCCGCTCCCTCGCCCGCGAACTGGGTTCGCGCAACATCACCACCAACGTGGTCGCGCCCGGCTTCGTCGACACGGCCATGACCGAGGTGCTCGGCGAGGACCGCAAGGCCGAGATCCTGGCGCAGGTGCCGCTCGGCCGATACGCGAGCACGGAGGAGGTCGCGGGCGTGGTCCGCTTCCTGGCCTCGGACGCCGCGTCGTACATCACCGGAGCTGTCATCCCTGTTGACGGCGGACTTGGAATGGGGCACTGACACATGGGTGACCTTCTGGTCGGCAAGCGCATTCTTGTCACCGGCGTCCTGACGGACGCCTCGATCGCCTTCCACGTCGCGCGCCTCGCGCAGGAGGAAGGCGCCGAGGTCGTGCTCACCGGGTTCGGCCGCCTGTCGCTGGTCAACCGGATCGCCGGCCGACTGCCCAAGCCGGCACCGGTGATCGAGCTGGACGTGACGAACCAGGAGCACCTGGACGCCCTCGCGGACAACGTGCGCCAGCACGTCGACGGCCTCGACGGCGTCGTGCACTCCGTCGCGTTCGGCCCGCAGGACGCGCTGGGCGGGAACTTCCTGAACACGACGTACGAGGACGTCTCGACGGCCGTGCACGTGTCCGCGTTCTCGCTCAAGTCGCTGACGATGGCCACGCTGCCGCTGAAGCCGAAGGACGGCTCGCTGTCCGTCGTCGGCCTGGACTTCGACGCGCAGGTGGCGTGGCCGGGGTACGACTGGATGGGCGTCGCCAAGGCCGGTCTGGAGGCGACCTCCCGCTACCTGGCGAAGTACCTCGGCGAGCAGAACGTGCGGGTCAACCTCGTCTCGGCCGGGCCGGTCAAGACGATGGCGGCCCGCTCGATTCCCGGCTTCGACCGGTTCGAGGGCGTCTGGAACGAGAAGGCCCCGCTGGGCTGGGACCTCAACGACCCGGAGCCCGCGGCGCGCGGCGTCGTGGGACTGCTGTCGGACTGGTTCCCGAAGACGACGGGCGAGGTGGTCCACGTCGACGGCGGCCTGCACGCCATGGGCGCCTGACACCGCATCACACGAGACCCGCGAACCCGGCCCGCAGGGCGGGTTCGCGGGTCTTTGTGCGCGGCCGACCCGCTTCGCCGGCCGCGCGGAGGCACTCGCCCGGGTCCCCGCACCGCACGGCCCCGCGGCGTCGTCCCGATTCGCAACCCCCGGGCGATCGGCACCGCGGCGTCTGGGAGACTCGTGGTATGTCCGCATCACCGTCGCAGCCCCGGCCCGCCAAGGGCGAGTCCTCCAAGGAGCGCTACGCGCGTGCCGTCGCGGCACGCAAGGCGCGGGAGGACCAGGCGCGCGCCGCGGAGCTGGAGGCGCGCCGGGCACGGGCCGAGGCCGAGGCCGCCGATCTCGCGGCTCGCGGGGACGAGGGGTTCACCCCCGTCCTCGGGCCGCCGGACCCGGACAAGCCGGCCAGCCGCGCCATGCTCGGGATCCTCGGCGCCATGCTGCTGATCACCGGGATCATCTCGCTGATCGCGACGCTCGTGAGCTGACACCCCGTCCGACGTACGCCCCTGTGTGCCGCCGCTGACGAAACGTCAGCAAACCGTGCACCAGGGGCGTTTCGCGCTATCCGGATAACCGGGTGGTCGAAATGATCATGATCGCCCAGGATCGCCCAGGCGACACGACAACGAGTCGACCCCTTCCGGCGCCACCCGACCCCTAGGGGGTGGGGTTAGCCCTACCTCGGCTACGGGCGCCCACACCCGAGCGATACGGCAGTCCGCCGGATGGGGCCGCGCGCCCCCGGCTCGTAGCGTCGTACCGACAGCACGGGAGCCACCGACTCGGGGCGGTTCCGCCGCGTACGCACACGCGACGAAGGAGAACAAACCCATGGCACGCAGGCGCAATCTCGCCGCCTCGATGGGCGGATGGAGCGCGAGGAATCGCAAGACGGCAGTGGCCGCCTGGCTGCTTTTCGTGGTCCTCTCCGTCGTCATCGGCGGCATGCTCGGATCGAAGGAACTGAAGGACTCGGACATGACCCCGGGGGAGTCCGGGCGCGCCGAGAAGATCATCGAGGACGCCGGGGTGGAGGACCCCTCCAGCGAGATGCTGCTGTTCACCAGCGCATCCGTCGCCGCGCAGGACCCGGGCTTCAAGGCCGCCGTGGACGACGTCCTCGCCAAGGTGCAGGCCAGCGGCGTCGTCGAGAACATCCGCTCGCCGTACACGGCGGAAGGCGCCATCTCGGCGGACGGCAAGTCGGCCCTCGCCCAGTTCGACGTCATGGGCAAGCCCGACGACGCGGTCGACAAGCTCGACCCGATCCTGGACGCGGTCAAGGCCGGCCAGGCCGCCCACCCCGACCTGAAGATCGAGCAGCTCGGCGACGCCACGTCCGAGAAGTGGTTCGACGACACGATCGGCAACGACTTCAAGACCGCCGAGTGGACCGCCGTCCCGCTCGCCCTCGGCATCCTGCTCATCGCGTTCGGCGCGGTAGTCGCGGCCCTGCTGCCGGTGGTCCTGGCACTCACCGCGTTCATCGCGGCCAGCATGGGCCTGCTCGTCCTGGCGAGCCGGCTGGTCCCGACCGAGGACGTCACCATGTCGGTGATGCTGCTCATCGGCCTCGCGGTCGGCGTCGACTACTGCCTCTTCTACATCCGGCGCGAGCGTGAGGAGCGCGCGAAGGGCCGCGACCCGGAGCGCGCACTGGCCATCGCCGCCGCGACGTCCGGCCGTTCGGTACTGATCTCGGGCGTCACCGTCATGGTCGCGATGGCGGGCATGATGTTCACCGGCCTGGGCCAGTTCCAGTCGATGGCGATGGGCACCATCATCGTGGTCTTCACCGCGATGCTCGGCTCGGTCACCGTGCTGCCCGCGCTGCTGTCGATGCTCGGCGACAAGGTCGACGCCGGCAAGATCCCCGGCCTGGGCCGCATGCGCCGCCCGTCCCCCGACGGCGGCAAGTTCTGGGGCGCGATCCTGCGCACCGTGCTCAAGCGTCCGCTCGCCTGGACCGTGGTCGCAGGCGGCCTGCTGATCGCGCTGACGATCCCCGCCCTCGACATGAAGCTGTCGCTGCTGCCGCTCGACAAGGAACTGCCCAAGAGCGAGCCGATCGTCCAGACGTACAAGCACGTCAACGAGAAGTTCCCCGGAGGCCCGGCGCCCGCGCAGGTCGTGATCTCCGCCGACGACATCAACGCCGCCGGATTCCAGGCCGCGCTGACCGACTTCAAGAAGCGCGTCGCCGACAACCCGACGCTGTTCACGAACCAGATCGAGGTCCGCACCTTCCCGGACAAGAACGACGTCATGCAGATCAACGTGCCGTTCACCGGCGCGGACGACGGCAAGTCGCTCAGCACGCTGCGCGACGACGTGGTGCCCGCCACGTTCGGCAAGGTCGAGGGTGTCGACGCCCCGGTCGCCGGCGACTACGCGGAGACCAAGGACTTCAACCACCAGCTCGACAAGACCACGCCGATCGCCTTCGGCTTCGTGCTCCTGTTCGCCTTCCTGCTGATGCTCGTGTCGTTCCGCTCGCTCGCCATCGCGCTGACGGCGATCGTCCTGAACCTGCTGTCGGTGGGCGCCGCCTACGGTGTGCTCGCGCTGGTCTTCCAGCACGGCTACGGCGACTTCCTGGTCGGTACGGACGCACCGGGCGCGATCACCTCGTGGCTGCCGCTGTTCCTCTTCGTGGTGCTGTTCGGCCTCTCGATGGACTACCACGTCTTCGTCGTCAGCCGGATCCGCGAGGCGTACGACAAGGGCATGAGCACCAACGACGCGGTGGCCTTCGGGGTGCGCAGCACCGCCGGCGTCGTCACCAGCGCCGCGGTGATCATGGTGGCGGTGTTCGCGGTCTTCGGCACCCTGTCCATGCAGCAGATGAAGCAGATGGGCGTCGGCCTCGCGGTCGCGGTCCTGCTGGATGCCACGATCATCCGCGCGATCCTGCTGCCGGCCGTCATGGGCCTGCTGGGCGAGCGCAACTGGTACCTGCCGAAGTGGCTGGGCTGGCTGCCGCAGATGGACCACGGCGCGGGCGAGGACGACGAGGTCGCGACGCCGCACCGTGAGCCGGTGCTCGCGGGGGCCCACGCGGCGCCGTACCAGCCCGGCTACGGCGACCCGTACGGCCAGGACGGGCACGACGTCTCCGGCTCCTCCCGGATCCCGAGGCCGCCGGTCGGCTGACGATCGGCCGACGGTCGAACACAGTGTCACAACGCGGCGGGTCCCGACCCTTGAGGGTCGGGACCCGCCGTGCATGTCCCCGGAATTCTGAGAGGCTGGATCCCATGGCATCGCAGCGACAGCGCACACTGGTGGTGGTCAGGCACGCGAAGGCGGACTGGCCCGACGTCCCGGACCACGAGCGGCCTCTGGCGGACCGTGGCAGGCAGGACGCCCCGCAGATCGGCAACTGGCTCGTCGGGCAGCGCGTGCACCCGGACCACGTGGTCTGCTCGACCGCGCAGCGCACCCGCGAGACCTGGAAGCTCATGGGCAAGGTGTTCGATCCGAAGCCGCACACCAGCTACGACGACCGCCTCTACGACGCCTCGGCGCAAACCCTGCTCTACGTCGTGCAGGAGACCCCCGACGACGTCGAAACCCTCGTCCTGATCGGCCACAACCCGGGCGTCGCCACGCTGGTGTCCGCCCTCGCGGGCAGCTCGGACGGCGACGCGCTGGAACGCGCCCGCGAGAAGTACGCGACGTCGGGCATCGCGCTCATGCGCTTCGAGGGCACCTGGGGAGACCTCAACGAAAAGGGCGCGCACCTGGCGGCCTTCGAGACACCCCGGGCCTGACCGCCTCGGGCGGCGCGCGCCGCGCGCCGCCCCCGTCGGTCAGCCGCCGTCCGCGGCGTCCGCGGCCTCGACCTCTTCCCGGGTCAGGCCCAGCAGGAACAGGACGGTGTCCAGGAACGGGACGTTCACCGCCGTGTCGGCGGCCTGGCGTACCACCGGCTTGGCGTTGAACGCGACACCCAGGCCCGCCGTGTTGAGCATGTCGAGGTCGTTGGCGCCGTCGCCGATCGCCACGGTCGCCGACAGCGGTACGCCCGCCGCCAGCGCGAACCGCTCCAGCATGCGGGCCTTGCCCGGACGGTCCACGATCTCGCCGATCACGTGCCCGGTGAGCCTGCCGTCCACGACCTCCAGCGTGTTCGCCGCCGAGTAGTCGAGCCCGAGCCGTTCCACGAGGACATCGGTGACCTGCGTGAAGCCGCCCGAGACGATGCCGACCTGGTAGCCGAGGCGCTTGAGCGTGCGTACGAGGGTCCGCGCGCCGGGAGTCAGCTCCACCTGCTCGCGCACCGCGTCGATCGCGGACGCGTCGAGGCCCGCCAGAAGCGCCACGCGCGCCCGCAGCGATTCGGCGAAGTCCAACTCGCCGCGCATCGCGGCGGCCGTCACCTCGGCCACCTCGTCGAGACAGCCCGCGTGCGCCGCGAGCAGTTCGATGACCTCGCCCTGGATGAGCGTCGAGTCGACGTCCATGACCACCAGGCGCTTCGCCCGCCGTAGCAACCCCGCCGGCTGGACCGCCACATCGATGAGCCGGGCCGCCGCCTCCGGCGCGAGCTCCGCGCGGAGCTTGTCGGGCTCCACCCCGGAGACCTGCAACTCGATCGCGGTGACCGGGTACTTCGCGAGCCGGAAAATGCGGTCGATGTTGGCGCCCGTCGCGGCGATGCGTCCCGCTATGGCGGCGACCGCGTCGGCGGTGAGCGGATGCCCGAGCACCGTCACGTGCGAGCGCCCCTCACCACGCGGACGGTTGTCGCCGCTGCCCGAGATGATCTCGATGTCCAGCCGCTCGCCCTCGGCCCAACGGTGCAGCCGCGCCCGGAGCTCGCCGTCCTCGGCCGGCGCGGGCACCAGAACACACAGGGTCAGACGGCCCCGCGTGACGGTCTGCTCGATGTCGACGACCTCAAGACCCTGGCCCGCCAACGTCTCGAAAAGCGACGAGGTGATCCCGGGATGGTCCTTACCGAAGATCTTCACGAGCAGCGTACGGGTCGCGACGTCCATGAACGATCACGGTACCCGTCCCCCCACAACCCCCGTCGCACGGTCCCGATGGGTGGACACCAAGCCCCCACGTAGCGCCACCCCGGAACCGCCTCCCCACAACCACCAGCCACCACCCCCGCCCACTCATCCCGCCCCCACCGACCCGACCCACAACTCACGAGGCTTTTCCGCCTCGGGGTGCTTCACACAGGGGAGGTTCAGCGGCCACAAAACAATCACCGCGGTTGCCGCCATCTATGGCGCGGTTCCGCCCGTGTCGGTGCCCCACCCCCACGCGGCCGGAGGCCGCCCGAAGGTGTCGGTATGTCTCCGTGATCGACGAGCGCAGCGAGGAGAGCGGCCGGAGGCCGCACTCAAACAAAAGCGCCCACTCCGACCAAGGGCCGAATCCGCCTGACCAAGGGCCGAGTCCGCCTAAACCAAGAGCAGAACCCGCCCCAAGATCCAGACCCCGCCCCCAGCACTACCGCCCCCCACCAGCCCCCGGCGGCGTATACCCAGGCGGCGTGTACCCCGGCGGCTGACCCCCCTGCGGCCCACCCCCCGGCCGCTGCGAACCAGGCGGTGCCTGATACCCAGGCGGCGCCTGGTACCCCGGCGCCTGATGACCGGGCGCCTGGTATCCAGGCCCCGCATGACCCGGCGCCCGATACCCAGGCGGTCCACCCACCCCGCCACCCTGCTGCGGGCCCGGCCCGGCGTACCCCTGCGGGTGCCCCGCGTACCCGGGCCCAGCCGTCTGCCGGGGTCCCGCGGCCGCGGGATCGCGGCTCTCCCGTACCGCCCGGATCCACGCCGCGAGCGCACCGCCGAGCAGCCCCGCACACGCACCCCACAGCGCCCCGAAACCGGCGGTCTGCACGTAGTCGGGGTGCAGCGAGACCTCACCGCCCTGCGACATCGTGTCGCCGAGGATCTCGACCGCCGCCTTGACGTGGATCTGCGCGATGGCCGCCGCGATCACCGCGGTGACCGCGAAGGCGACGGCGAACCGCCACGCGTGCTGGTAGAGCTTCACCCGCGCGGGCGCCCGCAGGGCCATCACCGTGCCGCCGAAGAGGAGCAGGATTCCGGAGACCACCGGAATCCACCATGCGCGGTTGTCGAGTTCGGCGAGGCGTCCGACCGTGATGGGCAGCCCCTGGCTGCCCGACTGATTGAGCAGTTCGCCCAGCGGGCCGGGCAGACCGAAGCTGAAGTCGCCGCCGCCGGAGGACTTCCACTCGACGCCCATGCCCAGCGTGACCAGCAGCCACATGACATTGGGCAGGGCGAGCAGCATGCCGCCGATCATGCGCTTCGGCCCAGGGGCCTCGGCGGCCACGAACGGCGCGCCGAGCAGGCCGAGCACGACCGCACCGAGGAACACCGCCATCACGCCCGCGATCGGCGGACGCAGAACGTCGCGATAGCGCAGCCACATCCGCGGCAGCGGCCCGCGCGCGGACACCCCGAGCGCGACGGCCATGGCCAGCAGCATCCACCCCAGGCCGAACCCGACGGTGGTTGCGGCGTCCGTGGTGAACTCGGCGGCCGCGCCCAGGTTGAAGATGCCCATGAGTTCGGCGGCTTCGGCCTGCGGGATGGCGTCCCCGATGGGCAGCGAGTCGCTGCCGAGCGCGACGCAGGCGCCCAGCGCGGCGGCCGTGAAGACGGCGATCCGCGCCATGTGGGCGAGGAGTTCGTCGAAGCCGATGACCAGTCGATAGCGCAATGGGCGCAGGAACAGCCAGCCGAGCACGAGCGCGCCGACAAGGCCGACGCCGAACATGAGTATGTCGACGTCGCCGCTGCCCTCGGCCAGGGACACGTCGCCGATCAGATCGCCGAGGATCCCGTCGCTGCCCGCCGACTCCGCGCCCTTCAAGTCCACCTTGCCGCCGACGGCGAGCGCGATGGTCGCAGCCACCAGCGCGGGCATCGTGCCGCCGCCGAGGTCGCCGGCGCCCAACAGCCACAGCGCGAGCCAGGCCGTGACGGCCATCGCCGCGAAGGCGGCAAACACCGCGAGGAACGCGTGCAGCCACGCCTCCACGCCGCCGAACAGGCCGGCGGCGGACCCCGTCCGGGCATCACCAGGCGGCTGCGACGGCGGCGGCCCCGCGGGCGATCGGCCCGCCGGTCCGGGCGGCCCGGCACCAGGAGGGCCAGGCCGCTGCGGAGGGTTGGTCCAGGACACGCCCGCTCCCTGCGGAAGAAATCGACGGGGGCACGATCCGTAACCAGCCCCCCTCGGACATCAATGACTATCGGACCCCCGCGCGACGCACGTCAACGGAATCACCGACACGGTTGATCGCCTGTTACGCGGTTGCGCGACGCCGCGAGGGACCGCAGGCCGCAAACCGGAGCCCGCGCAACGACATGCCCAATCACCCCCGTTCGGCTCCCCGCCGCAACCAACCGGGCCAATACCCGCTCTCTGACGTCGGGTGGCGTCGTCGGGTTCGAGATCTAGGCCGCCCTGGGGGGGCGGCTGTGTCGCGGGGGGCGTGCCGGTCAGCTCATGGGTTCGCGTTCCGCGTCGCGTCGATCCTGCCGTCTCTGTCGCGTCCTCGTACGCGGCGTCGCAACGGTCTCCCTCGTCCGGCTCCCGGTCGGGGCCTTCCGTCCAACCGACTTGCCGTCCGCCGGTCCCACTCAACTGCCCGAACAACACAGTGCGTCGTGTCCTTCGACACAGCGACCGTGCGAAGCACGGGCCAAGACCCGTTCCAGGGCCGGAATTACGGTTGGCCGATTCATCCCGGTCGCCCATGATCACGTGGATCTGCCCAGCCGCTCGACCACTCGTGCAGGTGATTTTGTCCGGCACGTCACCCCCGGGAACCCCGCATGTGTACGCCGATCCGAGTGGAAGCCTCGCCGAACAGGTGCCGCGGGGGCCCGTTGGTCCCTAAACTCGCTGGACATGGGGGGCAGGTATGCATCCGAAGACCCGGTCGTGCCGCAGCTGACGGCGAGCACGGACGCCGGGCAACCTGTCGTGCTCGATCCCGGGCGCGACTACATCGTCGGCCGTGACCCGCAGTCGTGCAATGTCGTCGTCGACGACCGCCGCGTCTCGCGGCGCCACGCCGTGCTCCGCGTCGCCGCCGACGGCTGGGAACTCGTCGACACCGGCAGCGTGAACGGCACGTACGTGCGCGGGCAGCGCGTCAACCGCGTCGTCGTGGGCGGCGGCATCGAGGTGGTCCTCGGTGACCCCGACGACGGCGGCCGCCTACGTCTGAGCCCCGTCGTCGAGGCGACCGAACTGGTGCCCGCGGCCTCGCAGTCGCAGCAGCCGTACGCCCCGCCGCAGCCGCCCGTCCCGCAGCCCGGCCCGCAGTCCATCCCCCAGCCCGGCCACGGAGGTCCCGGCCCCGCACACGGCGGCCCCGCCCGCGCAGGCTCAGGTCCCGGCCAGCCGGGCCAGCCCGGTCAAGGCGCCCGCGGCCCCGGCCAAGGCTCCGCCGGCACCCCGGTCGCCCCGCCTCCGCCGCCCCCGCCCGGCGCCGGCGGTCCGCCGCCGTGGGCCAACATCGTGCCCGGCCCGATGGCCGATCCGCGTCCGAGTGTCGACCGGCGTCCCAGCGTCGTCATGCAGATCCCGGTCCGGACACTGCGCATCGGCCGCGCGCTCGACAACGACCTGGTCCTGACCGACCTCATGGTCTCGCGCCACCACGCCGAGCTGCGCACCACGCCCGGCGGCCGGCACGAGATCGCCGACCTCGGCAGCCACAACGGCACGTACGTCAACGGTGTGCCGGTCGAGCGCCAGATCCTCGGCCCGAACGACATAGTCGGCATCGGCCACGCGACCTTCCGCCTCGACGGCAACGAACTCCGCGAGTTCATCGACACCGGCGAGGTCTCGCTCCACATCAACGGCCTTGAGGTGAAGGCCGGCGACAAGACGCTGCTGCACGACGTGTCGTTCCCGATCGGCGAGCGCACGCTGCTCGCGGTCGTCGGCACGTCCGGTGCGGGCAAGTCGACGCTGCTCAAGGCGCTGACCGGCTCGCTGCCGGTGAGCCGCGGCAACGTCCTGTACGACGGCCGTGACATGTTCGCCCAGTTCGCCGAACTGCGGCAGCGCATCGGCCTGGTGCCGCAGGACGACATCCTGCACAAGCAGCTGACGGTACGTCAGGCCCTGCGTTACGCAGCCCGCCTGCGCTTCCCCGAGGACACCGAGAAGTCCGAGCGTGCCCGCCGCGTCGAGGAGGTCATCGCCGACCTCGGACTGACCGAGCGCGCCGAACTGCCCATCCACAAACTGTCCGGCGGCCAGCGCAAGCGCGTCAGCGTCGCGGTCGAGCTGCTGACCAAGCCGTCGCTGCTCTACCTGGACGAGCCCACCTCGGGCCTCGACGTCGGCTCGGCCGGCGACCTGATGGACAACCTGCGCAACCTCGCCGACGACGGCCGCACCGTCATCACCGTGCTGCACGACCTCGACAGCGCCGAGGTGTGCGACCGCCTGCTGGTGCTCGTGACCGGCGGGTACGTCGCGTACTACGGCCCTCCCGGCGAGGCGCTGGCGTACTTCGGCAAGGAGAACTGGCGCGACGCGTTCAAGATGCTCAACCGCGAGGACGGGACGACGCTCGCCCAGCGGTTCCGCGCCTCCGAGCCGCACGCGCGCTACGTCGAGTCGGGCCTCGCGCCCGCCGCCGCGCCGCAGCCGCAGGCCGAACGGCCGCAGGTCAAGCCGCCCAAACCGCAGAGCTGGGGGTCGCAGCTCGCGACGCTGTCGCGGCGCTACCTGTCGGTCATCGCGTCCGACAAGAAGTACCTGGCACTGCTCCTGGCCGCGCCGGTCCTCCTGGGCGCGCTCTGCCGGGCTATCCCGGGCAAGTTCGTCGGCGAGCCCGGACAGAACCAGGACATCCTGACCAAACTCCTCGTCCTCTTCGTCATCAGCGGCCTGATGGGCTCCGCGACCGCGGTCAACGAACTGATCAAGGAACGCGCGATCTACCAGCGAGAACGCAGCGCCGGGTTGTCGGTGTCGGCGTACCTGTGCTCGAAACTGCTGGTGCTGGGCCTCATCGCGACACTCCAGGGCGTCGCGCTGACAGCCGTCGCGGTCATCGGCTACGACCTCCCGGACAAGGGGGTCGTGATCAGCCCGACGATCGTCGAAGTCGGCATCGCGGTCGTGCTGTCGGCGGTCGCCGCGATGGCGCTTGGCCTGGTCATCTCGGCACTGGTGTCGACACCGGAACTCACCATGCCGCTGCTGGTCGTGATCGCGATCGTCCAGGTCGTGCTGTGCGGCGCGCTGTTCCCGCTGACCGGCGCGCTGGTCATCGAGCAGATCTCGTGGATCGCGCCGGCCCGGTGGGCGTTCTCGGCGGCCGCGGGCAGCGTCGACGTCCTGGTGCAAATGCCGGACAAGGGCGACAAACCCGACCCGTTGTGGAAGTCCGAACCGCGCGTCTGGTACACGAACATCGCCATACTCGGCGGCCAGATCGTCGTCTACGCGACGGTCGCGATGATGCTGCTGCGCCGCCTCGACCCCAAGGTCGGCGGCCGCAAGGGGCGGTAGCCCGGTCGGCGCACGGCAGTCAGCACCAGCACCCGCGCGGTGTTGTGCGCCCGCGCGAGCCAGACGGCACCGGGCGTGAAGCAGCCCGCACCCGCGCGCGGATTCATTCCGCCGCGGATGGCTCCAGCGCCGCACCGAAGGCCGCCACCAGCGCCCTGCGGCAGGCGCGTTCCAGCGGAGCGAGGGTGGCCGCGCGGGCACTCATCTCGTACGCGTTGACGGCCGCGCCGTGGTCCTGCGCCGCGATCTCCAGGATCGTCGCCACCCGGCGCGCCTGCTCCAGGACCCGCACGGCGCGCGGCGGACAGCCGGGCGCCAGCGGGGAGTCCGCGTCCGAGCCCCGGTCGCGGAGTACGGCCGCAACCGCGCCCGCGCGCGCTCCGGTCCCCCCGACGTCGAGCTTCATCAGCTCGGCCGTGGCGTCCTTGAGTGCCGTGGCCAGTTCGCGGTCCGCCTCGGCCAGGAACGGGCCCGACGGCGGCCGGTCGGCGGCCTCGTACACCCGCCACACCACACGCGTCGCCTGATCGCCCTCCGGGCCGTACACGAGCCCCTCGGGCACCAGCCCGAGCCGGCGCCCGCCGTCGCCGTTCGCCCCGACCGTGACGACGGCCTCGCCCGCCTCCAGCGCGGCGTCGTTGAACGCGGGCGGACCGGGCAGTCCGAGCGGGTCGCCGGGCGCCGGGAGCGCGAGGCGCAGCCCGGTCACCCCCAGCGAGCGCAGTCGGCCGAGGGCGAGGGTCAGACCCACCTCGCGGTCCTCGCCCGGGAGGCCCGCCACGCGGTGCGGCTCGTCCCCGTGGGTGATCCGGGTCACGGCGTCGTCGGGCGCCACGAGCCCGGAGAGCAGGGCGTTGCCCCAGGCGACGAGGACGCCGGAGCGCGGAACATCAAGCATGCGGTTGAGACTAAACCGTCGTGGTGTCGTAGGTTTCTCCACGAGTGGGTGAGTCGACCGCGGGGCTGCACGCAATGGGGAGCTGGTACCGGCAAATGAGCGAGCGGAGCGAGCGAATCAAGATGAAGGGTGCGTTGCGCCACGGCGGCGCCGAGCTCCTGCGAGGTGCGGTATGAGCGACGTCCTTGAACTGGTTGACGTTTCGGTGGTCCGGGGCGGCGGCCCTCTGGTGGAGCAGATCACCTGGTCCGTCGCCGAAGGCGAGCGCTGGGTCGTCGTCGGCCCCAACGGCGCCGGCAAGACGACGCTGCTGCAGATCGCCTCCACCTACCTGTTTCCGACCTCGGGCACGGCCGCGGTCCTCGGCGAGAAGCTGGGATCGGTCGACGTGTTCGAGCTGCGCCCGCGCGTGGGCATGGCCTCGGCGTCGCTGGCCGACCGGCTGCCGCGGCGCGAGAAGGTGCTCGACATCGTGCTCACCGCGGCGTACGGCATGACCGCGACGTGGCGCGAGCGGTACGAGGAGAGCGACGAGGACCGCGCGCTGTTCCTGCTCGACCAATTGGGCATGTCGGCGTTCGTGGAGCGCAGGTTCGGCACGCTGTCCGAGGGCGAGCGCAAGCGCGTGCAGATCGCCCGCGCGCTGATGACCGACCCGGAGCTGCTGCTGCTCGACGAGCCGGCGGCGGGCCTGGACCTGGGCGGGCGCGAGGACCTGGTGCGGCGGCTGGGACGCCTGGCCGCGGACCCGATCGCGCCGGCGATGGTGATGGTGAGCCACCACGTGGAGGAGATCCCGTCGGGATTCACCCACGTGCTGATGCTGCGTCAGGGCAAGGTTCTTGCGGCCGGGCCGATCGAGGAGACGCTGACGTCGCGGAACCTGTCGCTGTGCTTCGGGCTGCCGCTGGTGGTCAAGCAGCGGGACGCGCGCTGGTCGGCGCAGGGTCTGCCGCTGAACGCCTGATCCGACGAACACGCGCGGGCCCGGAGGCTCTTGGCCTCCGGGCCCGTTCCGTGCGCTCGGGCCCCTTCCATGTACTTGACCCCCTTCCACGTACTTGACCTCGTTCCATGTGCTTGCCCCCTCCAGTGCGCTCCGGCCCGTTCCGTCCGCTCGGCTCCGTTCCCTGTCCTTGGTCCCGTTCCGTGCGCCCGACCCGCTCGGGGCCCATCGTTTCGAACGGGCGGGCGAGTTCGTCTGATCTTCACCCTCCCAACCACTCCTCCGCGCCGATTCCCCGCCCTACCATGGCTTCGTGGACGCATGGATGTGGTGGCTCATAGCCCTCGGCGGGCTCGGCATCATCGGTGTCATAACGTCCGTCGTCGAGTTCGGCATGTTCGCGATCGGCGCGCTCGCCGCCTCGATCGCGGCCGCGCTCGGCCTCGGCCTGATCGGTCAGTGCGTGGTTTTCTCGGTCGTCTCGATCGCCCTGCTCGTCTTCGTACGCCCCATCGCGATAAGGCAGTTGCAAAGCGGCCCTCGTACGCGCACCGGAATCGACGCGCTGCGCGGCCGCACCGCCGTCGTCCTCGAACGCGTCGACGAGAACGGCGGCCGCATAAAGCTCGCCGGCGAGGTGTGGTCGGCGCGATCCATGGACACCACACGTGTGTTCGAGCCCGGCGAGAAGGTCGACGTCGCCGAGATCGACGGCGCGACCGCGGTGGTGATCTGACGACATGCCGACACAACCGACGGCGCGACCACCGACTTGAACGCCCGTGCGCATACCGTGCGAGCAGGCACGATGCCGACATGACGATTCGTCAATTCCCTTATGGGGCAAGGATCGCCGTGTTACAGCGACACAGGGGCCCGGGCACCCCGTAAGGTCGACTCATCAACCCAACGGAATCGGGGAGGGGCCGTGGCCGTCGTCATCGTCGTCATCGTTCTCGTCCTGCTGGTGATCGTGGCCCTCGTCAGGACGGTCAAGGTCATCCCCCAGGCGAGCGCGGCGATCGTCGAGCGGTTCGGGCGCTACACGAGGACCCTGCACGCGGGGCTCAACATCCTCGTGCCGTTCATCGACCGCGTACGCCAGATGATCGATCTGCGCGAGCAGGTCGTGCCGTTCCCGCCGCAGCCGGTCATCACCGAGGACAACCTTGTCGTCCAGATCGACACGGTCATCTACTTCCAGGTGACGGACCCGCGCGCCGCGACGTACGAAATCGCCAACTACATCCAGGCGATCGAGCAGCTCACGATCACCACGCTCCGCAACATCATCGGCGGCATGGACCTGGAGCAGACGCTGACTTCCCGCGAGGAGGTAAACGCGGGCCTGCGCGGCGTGCTGGACGAGGCGACCGGGCGCTGGGGCATCCGCGTCAACCGCGTCGAGCTCAAGGCGATCGAACCGCCGCCCTCCATCCAGGAGTCGATGGAGAAGCAGATGCGCGCCGAGCGCGACCGCCGCGCGGCGATCCTGACCGCGGAGGGCACGCAGCGCTCCCAGGTGCTCATCGCCGAGGGCGAGAAGGAGGCCGCGGTCCTGCGGGCGGAGGGTGACCGTACGGCCGCCGCGCTCCGCGCCGAAGGTGAGGCCAAGGCCATCGAAACGGTGTTCCGCGCGATCCACGACGGCGACGCCGACCAGAAGCTCATCGCGTACCAGTACCTGCAGATGCTGCCGAAGCTCGCGCAGGGCGACGCGAACAAGCTGTGGATCGTGCCCAGTGAGATCGGACGCGCGCTGGAGGGGCTGGGCGGCGCGTTCGGCAACCTCACCGGAGTACCCCCGGTCGGCGGCGCGGCCGCTCTGCCCGGTCCCGCACCCGCGGCCGCCTCGGGCGACGAACCGGCCGCGTTCCCGCGCGGGGCCAAGGACCCGGCCGAGACGCCGTCCGACATCTCGACCACCGTGCCCGGGCCCGCCCGCGGGATCCCCGCGCAGGCGCCCCCGGCCGGCACCGTCCCCGCGGACCCGGACCCCGCCGAGGACCTGGGCCCGTCGAGCCTGCCCGGACCCGAGGTCGGCAGGCGCCGTCCCTCCGGACCGGGTACGCGCGTGGACCCGCCGCGCATCGAGCGCCCGGCGTCCCCGGGACGCCGGCAGCCGCGGGACAACGGCCCGCTGGGCTGAGACCCACCGTCTGCCACCGCAGGCCCCGCCGGTCATCCGTACATACGCCGCTTTCCGGGCGTACGGGCAGATGTCGGCGGGGCCTGCGCTGTGTCGTGCGCTCCGCACCGCACCGCGACTCACCCCAGCACGGCACCGTCGGCACGCACGCTCAGCACGTACCCCCAGCACGGCACTTCGGCACAGCGGCACAGCAGGACCGCGCCGCCTGCCCTGCCCCGTACTCCCCTGCCCCCGTACTGCCCGGCAGGGGAGTACGGTCGGCCCCGATCCGGGCGACCGTTAGGGTTCCTCCACGGGGAACGCTTGTACGGATCTTGAATCCGACGGGACGTCTAAGGACCACGCACATGACCTGGCTGGAGCAGCTCGCCGTTCTCGCGGCGGGCATTGGAGCAGGCGGAATCAACGCGGTCGTCGGGTCCGGAACGCTCATCACGTTCCCGGTTCTGCTCGCGGTCGGCTATCCGCCGGTGACCGCCAACGTGTCGAACACGATCGGTCTCGTACCGGGATCGCTCAGCGGGGCGATCGGATACCGGCGCGAACTGCGCGGGCAGCGAAGCCGTTTGATCCGACTCGGAACCGCATCCGTGCTCGGCGGCATCACCGGCGCAATACTCCTGCTGACGCTCCCCGAGGGTGCATTCAAGGCGATCGTGCCGGCGCTGATCATCGCCGCACTCGTCCTGGTCGTCGCGCAGCCCACGCTGGCCCGCCGTCTCAAGGAGCGCCAAGGGGAGGCGCGGCCGGCGCACGGAGGGCCGATCCTCATCGCCGCGGTGTACGCGACCGGTATCTACGGCGGCTACTTCGGCGCCGCGCAAGGTGTCCTGCTGCTCGGCCTCATGGGCGTGTTCCTGCACGAGGACATGCAGCGCATCAACGGGGTCAAGAACGTTCTCGCCATGCTCGTGAACGGCGTCTCCGCGATCATCTTCATGTTCGTCGCGGACGTCGCCTGGCAGGTCGTGGCACTCATCGCGGTCGGCTCGATCATCGGCGGCCAACTCGGCGCCACGGTCGGCCGCAAGCTGTCGCCGACAGTTCTGCGCGGCGTCATCGTCGTCGTCGGTCTCGTCGCGGTGGTCCATCTGCTGACCTCGTAGCGCGCACCGTCGCCGACGTCCGCACACCCCTCGGGGCCCAGGACCCAGGACCGCGAGGCCGGGCCGCGAAAACCCGGGGCCGCGAGACCCGGGACCGGGACCCGAGAGACCCGGAAACCAGGAGCACAGGAGCACAGGAGCACAGGAGCCGCAGGTGCACACGGGACACCAGGGATGACAGCCACCGACCGACCCAGACCCTCCGCGCCGCGCGGCCGTTCGCCGCGCGGCACCATACCGCGCATGTCCGCCGTCGGCCTGGCGCTCGGCGTGGCCCTCGACGCACTCGCCGGCGACCCCCGGCGCGCGCACCCCGTCGCCGCCTTCGGCACCGTCGCCGGGGCACTGGAACGGCGCATGTACGCGGACTCCCGTCCCCGCGGCGCCGCGTACGCCGCCGCCTGTGTCGGCGCCACCGCCGCGCTCGGCATCGCCGCCGACCGGCTGACCCGCCGGCACCCCGTCGCCCGCACCGCCGTCACCGCCGCCGCGACCTGGGCCGTCCTCGGCGGAACCACCCTGCGCCGCGAGGCGCGTGCCATCGCCGGACCGCTCACCGCCGGGGACCTGGAGGCCGCCCGCGAGCGCCTGCCCTACCTCGTCGGCCGCGACCCGTCCTGCCTCGACGAGACCGGCATGGCGCGGGCCGTGGTCGAGTCGGTCGCCGAGAACACCTCCGACGCCGTCGTGGCACCGCTGTTCTGGGGTGCCGTCGCGGGCCTCCCGGGGCTGCTGGCGTACCGCGCGGTCAACACCCTCGACGCGATGGTCGGCCACCGCACACTCCGGCACTCTAATTTCGGCTGGGCGTCCGCCCGCCTGGACGACGTCGCGAACTGGCTCCCGGCCCGCGTCACCGGCCTCCTCACCGTCGCCGCCGCGCCCCTGACCGGCGGATCCCCGCGCGAGACGTGGCGCGTGCTCCGCCGCGACGGCGGCGCCCACCCGAGCCCGAACTCCGGGCGCTGCGAGGCGTCCGCGGCGGGTGCGCTCGGCGTACGGCTGGGCGGCCGCAATGTCTACGCGGGCCGCACCGAGGACCGCCCCGCGCTGGGCGACGGTCGCCCGCCCGTGCCCGCCGACATCGCGCGCGCGAACCGGCTCTCCGCCGCCGTGTGCCTGGCCGCGGCCGCCGCCGCGGTGGCCGCCGCACGGCTTGGCATCCCGCGTACGCCGCGCTCCCGCACCCGCAGCCAGGCCCACACCCGCCCTCGACAACCGAAGGAACTCCCGTGAACGGTGCGCTGCTTGTCGCCGGAACCACCTCCGACGCCGGCAAGAGCGTCCTCGTCGCCGGGCTCTGCCGACGCCTCGCGCGCGAAGGGGTCAAGGTGGCGCCGTTCAAGGCGCAGAACATGTCGCTCAACTCCATGGTGACCGCCGACGGCGCGGAGATCGGCCGCGCGCAGGCCATGCAGGCCGCGGCTGCCGGCATCGCCCCCGAGGCCGCGATGAACCCCGTGCTCCTCAAGCCCGGCGGCGCGATGAGCAGCCAGGTGGTGCTGCTCGGCCGCCCGGTCGCCGAAGTCTCGGCGCTGAACTACCACGACCTCAAGCCCCGCCTGTTCGCCGCGGTGCTGGACTCCCTCGCCGATCTGCGGGCTCGCTACGACGTGGTGGTCTGCGAGGGGGCGGGCAGTCCGACCGAGATCAACCTGCGCGACCGCGACATCACCAACATGGGCCTCGCACGCGCCGCCAACCTGCCCGTGCTGGTCGTCGGCGACATCGACCGCGGCGGTGTCTTCGCGCACCTGTTCGGCACCCTCGCCCTCCTGTCCCCCGAAGACCAGGCGCTCATGTGCGGGTTCGTGGTCAACAAGTTCCGCGGCGACGTACGGCTCCTGCAACCGGGGCTCGACCGGATCCGCGAATTGACCGGCCGCCCGGTACTCGGCGTACTTCCCTATCTGCGCGGCCTGTGGCTGGACGTCGAGGACTCGCTCGCGCTGGACGCCGACAGGGGTACGCCCGAGCCGCCGCTCGGCGACGAGATCCTGCGCGTCGCCGTCGTCCGGCTGCCGCACATCAGCAACTTCACCGACATCGACGCCCTGTCCGTGGAGCCGGGCGTCGTCGTCCGGTTCGTCGCGACGCCCGGCGAACTCGCCGATGCCGACCTGGTCGTGGTCCCCGGCACGCGCGCGACGGTCGCGGACCTGGCCTGGCTGCGCGAACGAGGGCTCGACGCCGTGATCGCCCGCCGTGCGGCGGCCGGCCTGCCCGTGCTCGGCATCTGCGGCGGGTACCAGATGCTCGGCCGCGAGATCGAGGACCGGTACGAGTCGCGCGCCGGAGTCGTCGCCGGGCTCGGGCTGCTCCCGGTCCGGGTGCGGTTCGCCGCGGAGAAGACCCTCGCGCGGCCGTCGGGGTTCGCGGACGGCGAGCCGGTCGCGGCGTACGAGATCCACCACGGAGTCGTCACCGTCGACGCCGGAACGGGGACGCCCGCAGGCGGTGGCGCCTCCGCGCCGGAAAGCGAACCGCTGTTCACAAACGCCGAGGGTGCCCCCCTCGACGGCTGCCGCGCCGGTTCCGTCTGGGGCACGTTGTGGCACGGCGCGCTCGAGAACGACGGCTTCCGCCGCGCGTACCTCACCCAGGTGGCCCAATGGGCGGGTCGCCGCTTCGTCACCTCACCCGACACGTCGTTCGAGGCCGCCCGACAGGCCCGGCTCGACGCCCTGGGCGATCTGGTCGCGGACCACTTGGACAACGCGGCGGTCGACCGGCTGATCAAGCGCGGCGCCCCGGCGGGCATGCCGTTCATACCGCCGGGAGTGTGACAACCGGCCCGCCACGCGCCCCGGTGCGCGGGGATGTCCGGCGGGCGGGCGGTGTCACCGACCCCGCGCGTCCGGTTTGCGGTCAAAGTGCCGACATGACTCGTGCATGGCTCAATGGTGCCTACTTCGTGGAGACAGAGGGGCACCACCATGCGCTCACCCCTGGCCCGCAACCTGGCCGCCGTTCTCACCGCCTGCGCGCTCTTCCTGGGCCTCGCGGCGTGCAACGGCGACGAGAAGACCAGCGACGCGGCGTTGCAGTCCAAGGACCCGGTCAAATTCGCCAAGACCAAGTTCGTGCTGCACGCCGGTCTCGCGGCGGGCGCGTCGTACCGCTGGATCGTCAAGCCCTACCGCGAGGGCAAGTTCCAAAGCGGTGCCGACGGGCGGACGTTCGCCCTCGTGAAGGCCGGTCTCGCGGGCGCGTTCACGTACCACGAGGTCAAGAAGGCCATCGAGTCCGCCCAGGGGGACCCGACGTTGTCCAAGGCCCTGGTGCCCATCCAGGCGGCGGCCGACAAGCTCCAGGGCCTCGGCGGCAAGCTCTCCGGCGGCAACGCGACCGAGGCCGACGTCAACGACGTCTCGTCGGTCGTCGACAGCCTCAAGTCGATCGGTGCGCAGAACGGTCTCAAGGTCGAGAACAAGGAACCGAGCGTCGGTCAGCTCAACTCCGGCTGACCGACGCAACGGTCCCAAGATCCCGGCGCCACCGCGGTCACAGCCGTCCGGCAGACACGGCGCTCACGACGATCACAGCGACTACGACGGTCACAGCGATCACGACGGCCGTCGCGGTCACAACGGCCGCAACGGCGGTGGGGGAGGGTACGCGGCCATCCGCCGCTCGTGCTTCCGCCGCGCCCACACCACCAGGCCGACCCCGAGCGCCAGCAGGGGCCCGAAGACCACGACCAGCCACACCGGGACCCCGCCCACGGTCAGCAACTCGTCGGTGTAGTCGACACGTTGGAAGCCCTTGTCGCTCGGCGCCGCGCGGAACTCGAAGTCGGCCGTGATCGTGGACGGCTTCGGCAGCGGACGCGTCATCGCGGTGAGGTACGACGCCGAGCCCGGCGTGCCGGGCCAGCCCACGTGTTCCGGATCCGGCCTTCCCGCGTACAGCAACTCGGTCTTGCCGCCGCCTCCGATGTCCGCGACCGCCTCGACCCGGTGCGGTGCGAACACGAACAGGTTCAGTGTCTGACCGCTGGTCGCGCGCTGCGAGAGGCGCATCGGGTAGACCAGCCGATCGGAGGCGAACGTCAGTTGCAGCGGGTCGAGTTCACCGCCCAGCGTCTGCTTGTGCCCCGGCCCGCGTGCCGCGTCCCGCTCTCCCGCGGCGGCCGGGGTGAGGCGTACCGCGACGTACTCCCAACGTTGTTCGACGTACGGACGTAGCGACTCGGCCATCCCGTCCGGCATCCGGAAGCCGTTGTCGCCCAGCCATGCCGCCAAGGCGTTCGGGTCCGTCGCCGCCAACTGGGCGAACTCGAACGGCCCGAGCGTCCCGGAGGCCAGTACGTCGACCGGGGGAGCCCCGGGCGCCGCCCCGGACCCCGACCGCGACGAATCGCCGTCCCCGCCCCCGCCGGTGAACGGCCAGTCACCGTCGCGCGGCCAGAAGTAGTTCCGGGTCTTCTCCACCGGCTCGACGATCCGCTCCAGACGGTCGAACAACTGCGCGTCGCCGAGATCCAGCGTCGCCCGCGAGGGCACCGGCATGATCCACGCGGCCTCGGCGGCGTCCCCCGACACCGACAGCCGCATGATGATCCGCTCGGTGACCCCGTCCCAGCTGACGGCCGACGTCTCCTCGCCGACCCGCAGCGTCGCCTGGTCCGCCGGGACCATCGCCCCGCAGCCGCAGGCCCAGGCCGGCCGGATCACCCAGCCGGCCTGGATCAGCAGCGCCAGTACCAGCACCGCGGCCGTGCGCAGCCCCCACCGCGCCTGCCCGGCCGTACGCCCGGACGCCACCGCGCCCCCCTTCCGGCTCCCCACCCCAGTCCCCTCCACCACAATCATCGCGACCCGCCCCCATGACGATCCGGCACATCCATCCACGGCAACGGCGGTACGACGCCGCACCCGGAAATCCGGTTCCCGCCCGCGCCCCGCACCGCTGATCATGGGAGCGACGCCGCACCGGGCGGCAGACGGAGACGAGGCGACGCCATGCGGCTTCTGCTGGCAGGGGACACCCACGGCAACCTCGGCCATGTGCGGCGCATCCTCGGCGCCGCCGCCGACCGCGGTATCGAACACGTTTTCCAGCTCGGCGACTTCGGCTACTGGGAGCACGAGCACAGCGGCGTCCGCTTCCTCGACTCCGTGCACCGCGCCGCCCGCGACCACGGCGTGACCGTCTACTTCCTCGACGGCAACCACGACAAGTCCGGCCTGATCCACGAGCGGTACGGCGACCGGCCCGACGCGGAAGGCTTCCTCCAGGTTCGGGGCCGAATCCGGTATGCCCCGCGCGGCCACACCTGGACCTGGGACGGCGTGCGCTTCCTCGCGTTCGGCGGCGCCCGTTCCGTGGACAAGGACGAACGCCTCAAGGAGGAGGCGAGGCGGCGCCAGAAGGCCGCACGCAAGGAGGGCCACCGCATCGCCGCGGGCCGCCCACCCGCCGAAGTCCCGGACTTCGCGGGGACGTTGTGGTTCCCCGAGGAGGAGGCGACGGACGACGACGTCCGCAGGATCGTCGCCGCCGCATCTGCCGCGGGCGACACCGCGGACGCCTCCGGCACCGCGGACGCCGCCGGGATCGACGTCCTCCTCACCCACGACAAACCCCGCGCGACCCGCCCCGGCACCGACCGCAAGGACCTCGCCATCTGCCATCCCAACCAGGTGCGGGTGCAGCGCCTCATCGACGCGCTGCACCCGCGGCTGGCCGCGCACGGCCATCTCCACTACCGCTACACCGCCACCTTGACCGGCCCGCTCGCGACCACGCGCGTCGAGGGCCTGGCGGCAGATCCCGGGGCGTCGTGGGGCCTGCCGGGCTACAAAGCGCCGGACTCGTGGCTGGAGGTCGACACCGCGACGCTGTGACGTGCGCCGGCCGCGGAGCCGGCCGCCGCCTCGGCCTCTGCGCCCACCTCGGCCCCGGCGCCGGCGCCGAATCCGGCACCCGCCACCGCCCCGGCCGCCGCGGGCACGCCCCGCGGCCCGGGTCCCGACTCGCTGATCCCGAACCGGTCGTGCAGTCGCCGCAGCGGACGCGGGGCCCACCACGAGCGTTCGCCGAACAGCCCGAGTACGGCAGGCACCAGCAGGCTCCGCACGATGAACGCGTCGACGAGGACCGCGAGTGCGAGACCGCCGCCCAGCATCATCGTGTTCGTGACGCGTGAGGTGCCGATCGCCCCCATCACCACGGCCATGACCGCCGCCGCTGCCGTGACGATGCTTCCCGTACGCGCCAACCCGACCGCCACCGAACGCCGGTGATCACCCGTCAACTCGTATTCCTCCCGCACACGTGAGAGCAGGAACACGCCGTAGTCCATAGACAATCCGAACGCGATGCAGAACATGAGCACCGGCAAAGCCGTCTCGATCGAGCCGGTGGGCGTGAAGCCGAGGACGTCCGAGAGGTTGCCGTCCTGCACCACCCACACCACCGCGCCGAACATCGCCGTGAGGCTCAACGCCGCGAACACGATGGCCAGCAACGGCAGTACGACGCTTCCGGACAACAGGAAGACCAGCACGAACGTGGCCAGCAGGACGATTGCCCCGGCGATCCACAGCCGGTCGGCGATCGCGTCCTTGCTGTCCACGATCGTCGCGGTGAGTCCGCCCACCAGCACCGGTGAAGGCGCTTGGGTGGCCCGGACATCGCGCACGAGTTCCTGGCCCGCCGGGGACAAGTCCTCGATAGCCGGAACCACCGACAGGTACGCGCTGGTCGCCGCGCCCGCCCCCGCGATCCGCCCTGCCTCCGCGGGCCCGGGCGCCGTCTCCAACTGCCCTGCCCGGAACACGCCTTCCGGTCCCACGACGCGGGCGACCCCCGGCAGCGCGGACAGGCGTGCCGCGTAGTCGGCGCGCGCCGCGCTGTCGGTGGATTCGCGCGCCACGATCTCGATGGTTCCGGCCGGGCGCCCCTCGACGTGGTCGCGTATCACCTGCTGAACCTGCCGCGACTCCGCCGACGTGGGCAGCTGGCGGTCGTCCGCGGTGCCGAACTGCACTCCCAGGAAAGGGAGTCCGAGCAGTAGCAAGCCACCGACGGTGGCCACGGTCACCACCGGGGCCCTCCGCATGACCGCCTGAGACAAGCGGAACCACCCTGTCCCGGCCAAGTTTTCCGCGCCGTCCGCCTCCACGGAAGCCCTGCGGCGGCGGCCAAGGAAGCCGATCCGCCGCAGCGGCTTGCGTATGTCGCCCGCGTCCACGCGCCGACCCAGCAGCACCAGGGCGGCCGGCAGCACGACGAGCGCGCCCACGGCCGCGAGCAGCACGACGGGGATGCCCGCGTACGCGAACGAGCGCAGGAAGTACTGCGGGAAAACGAGCATCGCGGCGAGCGAGACGGCGAGGGTCAGCGCGGAGAACAGCACAGTACGGCCCGCGGTGCGCAGTGTGGCGGCCACCGCGCCGGGCACGTCGGCACCGCCCGCGAGTTCCTCTCGGTAGCGGCGTACCACGAACAGCCCGTAGTCGACGGCGAGTCCGAGCCCGAGCACGGTGGTCAGGTTGAGCGCGAACACGGAGACGTCCGTGAACGAGGCCACCGCCCGCAGGACCGCGCTCGTGCCGAACATCGCGAACAGGCCCACGGCCAGCGGCAGCAGCGCCGCGACCGCGCTGCCGAAGACCAGGACCAGGATCAGCAGCGTGATCGGGAGGGCGATCAACTCGGCGCGTACGAGGTCCTCGGAGATGGTGCTTTGGATGTCGTGCTGCACGGCGACCATGCCGCCGATGCGTACGTCGAGCCCGTCCTGTGCGCCGCGGTAGTGCGGCGCTATTCGTTCGAGGGTGTCGGCCGCGGCGGTCTCGCGGCCTTCCAGGTGGGCCAGGACGAGGCCGGAGCGCCCGTCGTCGGTGCGCAGCGTCGGTGAACCCGTCGTCCAGTAGGAGCGGACGCCGGTGACCCCGGGTTCGGCCGCGAGGCGGTCGGTGAGCGCCTTGACGTCGGCCGCGGTCCCGGGTCCGTCGAGCCCGGCCGAGCCACCGGAAGGCGTCACGAGCAGCACGAAGTTGGGGCGGCTGCCGGGGAAGTCACGGTCCAGGGCCGCGGCGGCGCGGGCCGACGACGACCCCGGGTCTTCGTTGCCGCCGCCGAGCAACTCGTCGGCGGCGCCCCGCCCGACGACCGCGGCGAGGGCCAGCAGCACGAAGGCGGAGATCAGCAGGAGACGTGGTCGGGAGGTGGTCAGGCGTGCGAGGGCAGCGAACATCGCCGGCCTTCCGATCGAAGGATTCGTATGTGCAGCATACGATATTCCATGATGTTCATCGGCAATGCATACGATTGTGCGTCGGTAGAGTTGTGCGCATGGAAAGACGTCCGCCGATGGGCACGAGGACCGGATACCGGCTGGTCAAGGTGGGGGAACTGCTCGTCGGGCTGGCCGAGGAGGTGCTTGCGCCACTCGGCGTGCGCTCGAAGCACGTACACGTCATGGAGACGCTGCTCGCGTACGACGGCCTCTCGCAGCAGGACGTCAGCCGGCTCCTCGGTATCGACCCCAACGTGCTGGTCGGCGTCATCGACGAGCTGGAGGCACACGGCTTCGCCGAGCGGCGCCGCAATCCCGAGGACCGCCGCCGCCACCTGATCCACGTCACCGCCGCGGGGCGCAAGACCGTGGACAAGAGCCGCACGCTGCTCACCGAGGCCGAGGACGCCTTCTTCGCCTCACTCGCCGAGGACGAGGTCGCGGTACTGCGCACCGCGACGGACAAACTGCTCGCCGCACACCGCGCCGGCTGGGTCCCCGACACCTGCTGACACCGCACCCGGGACCGGGGCGCGGCAACCCCCTTGACGGTGCGTCGCCGTGGACCGGTACTCTCCGCGGACGCGGTTTTGCGGATGATCAGGCAGCATGTCCCGGAGGCCCGGCAGCAACGGCCGCGGCGGGCACGGGGGAGGGCGCGGCATGGCCGACCAGCCGGGTGGGGACGACAAGGTGCCGGCCGACGAGCCGACCACGCAACAGGCCGCGGAGCCGCAGGGCGTGAACCCGCAGACTGCCGAGCCGCGCGGCGCGGATCCGCAGGGCGTTGAGCCGCAGACCGCAGAGGCTCAGGACGTGGAGCCGCAGGTCCCGCACAACGCGCACCTGTTCGTGGCCGCGGCCCCCGCGCGCCGCGGCCCGCACCCGGTCCTGATACCGGTCGTCGTCCTCGGCGCGGTGCTCCTGCTCATGCTCGGCCTCGTCGGGTTCGGCAACCCCGGCGCACGCGAAGTCCTCGACACGACACGGGCGCACACGTCGCCGGCCGCGCCGCCCTCCGCGGCCTCGCCGACGACGACCGCCGCTCCGACTTCGACCCCGACGCCGCGCACCGAGATCACGGTCGACGAGGTCAAGTCCGTCGCCACGGCCCAGGGCGACGCCCTGCGCGCCGGCGACCTGAACGCATTCCTCGCCCCCTACGACCAGGCAAAGCCCGAACTCCTCGCCGAGCGCCGCCGCGTGTTCGCCAACCTGCGCCTGATCCCGTTCACCCGGGCGGTGTTCCGCTGGGACGGCGTCTCCTCCGGATCGCTGTCCACCCGCGACGGCGGACCGGTGAACGCCGACGTGTCGGTCGAGTTCGTGCACCAGATACCGGGCGTCGACCTGGCGCCCGCGGTGCAGACGTACCGCTGGACCGTCTCGCGCGAGGCCATCGGCGCGCCGCTGCGCATCACCGCGGTGGCGAACGACGACCCGCAGGCGTGGGATCTCGCCGAACTGGTCAAGGTCGAACGCCCGCACGTGATCCTGCTTGCCGCGGTGGCCGACCGGGCGAAGTCGGCGCAGTGGGCGGACCGCGCCGAGACGGCCGCCAAGCGCGACCTGGCGCTCTGGAAGGGGCCGGCCGACATTCCGTCCCGCTTCCTGGTGTTCGCGAGCCCGGACCCGGGGACGTTCGGGCAGGCGTACGGCGGTGACACCCCCGAGGGCACGGTCGCCTTCTGCTCTCCGGTGCTGCGCGACCGGGACGATCCCGGTGCGGACCCGGCACGGCCGATAGCCGGGAGCCGTATAACGTGGGACACGGACGCCAAGGGCATGAGTGCGTACGACGCGCAGACCGGCGTCATGCGGCACGAGATGGGCCACGCGCTCATGGCCGGCTTCAGCGGGACCCGGGCCGGGCGTATGCCCCTGTGGGTCGTCGAGGGTTTCGCCGAATACCTGGAGTGGGCCGACCTGTTCGGGGACTACTACGCGCCCGACGCGCGCGAGTATGTGCGCGGGCGCTCGTTCCCCGGCAAGATTCCGACAGACGACCAGATCTACGGCGAGGATCCCGAGGCGAACGGGATCAACTACCACCTGAGCATGACGGTGATCCGCTACATGGTGGACAAGTACGGCGCAGGCAAGACCTACACGTTCGTCATCGCCGTTTACCGGGAACCGGGGTCGGTCGATGCCGCCCTCAAGACGGCGACAGGACTCGACAAGGCGACGTTCGAGGCCAATTGGGCGAAGTGGGTCAAGAGCCACGTGTGATCGGCACGAGGCACCTGGGGGAAACAGGGGGCAGGGGGTGGGGTGGCAATGACGGCCGGCGGAGTGGGGACTCCGGCACCGGAGGACCTCTCCGGGCAAGGCGCGTACGGGCAAGACGAGTGCGGCCGGGACGCGTGTGGCCACGACGAACCGCGCTGGGGACGCGGCATGTCGGGGGCCCACGAACGGGACGGCGACGAACCGGACAGCGACGAATCGAGCCTCAGGACATCGGTATTCGGCACGCCCGCGCCCGACGCGTTCGCGACGCGTACGCACGCATCCGAGCCACCCGCGTCCGGCACGCGCGCGCCCGCGCCCCCACGCGACCCTGAAGCCGACCCCGAACCCAATCGCGACAGGCCACCGGGCAGCCCGACGACCCGCCCCAGGCTTCGCCGGACTCTCACCGGCGCCGTCGTCGTCTCCGTCGCGGCCGCCTCGCTCGGCCTTGCCGCGGTGGTACGCCACGCCGCCGGCCCCGCCCGCGCCCTCGTCGACAGCGCCGCCGCGCAGCACGACGCGGGCCGTCCCCAGGGCAGCGACCCGGCAGTTGCCCCCTCGCCGTCGTCGCCGCAACGCGTCCCGGAGCTGACCCGCGCCGAGATCGCGGACGTGGTCGCCCGGCAGACCGAGGCGCTGCGGCGCAAGGACCAGGCCATGTTCCTGGAGCCGTACGCCGCCGACCGCACGGCGCTGGTCGCCGAACGCACCCGCCTGTTCGGCAACCTCCTCAAGATCCCCTTCGCGCGCGCCGAGTACCGTCTCCAGGCCGTCGCCCCGCGGGCCGAGGACCCCGCCGGGACGCGGCGCACCAGCTCCGTCACGGTCGTGTTCAGCCACCAGATCGCGGGCGTGGACGTGGCGCCGATCGCGGAGACGTACCGCTGGACGGTCACGCGCGAGGCGCCCGGCACGCCGCTGCGCGTCACCGAGGTCGACGGCGGCGCCGACGCCGGGCGCGGCGGTTCGACGTACCCCGCGCCCTGGGACTCGGCCGAACTCGTCGTCGTGGACAAGCCGCACGTGCTCCTCCTCGCCGCCCGGCAGCACCAGGCGAAGGCCGCGACCTGGGCGAGCCGCGCCGAGACCGCGGCGACCCGCAACATCACCGCGTGGAAGGGCGCGGAGAAGACGCCGGGCCGGTTCCTGGTGTTCCTCACCCCCGACCGCGCGTCGTTCGAGAAGGTGCGCGGCGGTGACAGCGTCACCACCAACGCCATCGGCGTGTGCCTGTCGCTGCCCGCCGATCCGACCGGCAAGTCGCCGCAGACACCGGACTTCGCGGGCAGCCGCATCTACGTCGACTCCACGTCGCAGGACATCACCGACGGCGCGGCCGAGGACGCGATCGCCATCTTCCGGCACGAGATGGGCCACGCCATGATGGCGACCTTCCAGCAGCGCTCCGCCGGGACGCCGCCGCTGTGGGTGGCCGAGGGGTTCGCGGGCTACCTGGAGTGGAGCGACCGGTCGCTCGACCGCTGGTACGTGCCGCCCGCCCGCGAACTGGTCCGCTCCGGGAAGTTCGGCGGCAAGCTGCCGACGGACACGGAGATCTACTCGGCCGATCCCAAGACCAGCGCGTCCGGCTATCACTTCGCAATGCTGTCAATTCGGTATATCGCCGACAAGTACGGCGCTGCCAAGGCTTACGAGTTCGTCATCGCCGTGTACCGCGACCCGCGTCCCGGCTCGGTCGACGCCGCGCTCAAGACCGCCACGGGCCTCGACCGCACCGCGTTCGAGGCGAAATGGGCGCAATACGTCAAGAGCAAGGCGGGGTGACGACAGTGCACGAACGGGACGGATTCCCCGGGCCGGTGCGTACCCGGATATCCTCACGCTGCACCCGCACGGGTGAAGCCGACAGCGGAGCTCGGGGATGACCATGGACGACAGCGCGCCTCGGCCCGGTGCCGAGGAGCCTGCGGGCGGGGGACCGGACCAGCCGCCCGACGACCGCGCCGCCATGACGCCCGGTCGGATACGCGGGACGCTGATCGAGCCGTCCGTGACCCCGCAGTGGTCCGCGCAGAACCCGTACGATGCGGCCCCCGCAGCCCCCGCGGCTCCTTCGGCCCCCGCACTCCCGGCACCGCGCGCCCCGTTCGACCCCTTTGCGCCCTTTGGTCCGACCGCTGCCCCCGACCAGTTCTTCCGCTTCACCGCGGGACCCGCCGGCACCTCCGGGTACGTCCCCTACCGCAGCCCCCGCGATCCCCTCGGCCTGTGGCCGCACGCCGTCGCCAACCCGCGTCGCGACCGGCACACCGCCGCCATCGTCGTCTGCTCGCTGCTCGCCGCGCTCGTGACCCTGGTCGCGGCGATAACCCAGCTTCCGGACCGCACCGGCGAGGCCAGAGCCGCCGCCGACGCGGGCGTCGCCACGGAGCCCGGCACCGGACTCCCGTCCGACGAACCCGCCGACCCCGGTGGCAAGAACCCCGGCGACGACGGACAGGACGCCGACGACGGGAGCGGCGGCAGCGACGGCGCCAAGGACGACCCCGGCAAGCAGGACACCGAAACCCCCAGCCCGGCACCAACCTCCGACCCCGACCTCAAGGGGCCGAGCGCCTCCGCCGCGCAGCGCACGGCCGTGCTCAACCGGGCGCGTACGCTCACCGCCGCCCGCACCTCCGCACTCGCCGCGAACGACGCCGACGCGTTCCTCACCCCGGTCGACAAGAACAACAAGGCCCTCGTCGACGCCGAACGCCGCCTGTTCACCAATCTCACGATGGTCCCGTTCGACGAGAGCGCCTGGTCGGCCGACGAGGTGAACGACGCGCGCGGCGAAACCGGTTCCTCCGGTGCCTGGCCGGTCACCGCCACCGTCGGGGTCGACTTCCGCCACAAGATCACCAACGTCGACGTGCTCCCGGTCGTCGAGCGCTACGTATGGACGCTGCGCTGCGCGAGCGCGGCCGACCCGTGCTCCCTGACCCAGGTGTCCGGGGCCCGCGACAGCAACATCACCGGCCCCGCCGGCTACCCGGCGCCCTGGGACGTCTGGGACCTGGCCGTCGAACGCCGCCCGCACGTCGTCGTACTCGGCCCCAGCGCGAGCGCCGAGGATCTGCGCGTGCGCGCCGACGAGGCGGAGGCCGCCGCCGCGTACGACCTCGAGCGCTGGACCGGGCCGCAGGGCGCGTCCCCGGGCTTCGTCATCACCCTCACGCGCGAACGCACGACGTTCGAGAAGCTCTACAGCCGTGAGTCACCCGGCGACTGGGCGGCCGGATTCGCACTGCCGCTGAGCGCGGCCGACGACATCGGCAGCATAGGCGGTAGCCGCGTCGTCATCGACCTCGACGAGATGGACCAGGACCGCGAGTTCGCGCGCATCATCCTGCGCCACGAGATGGTGCACGCCCTGCTCGACCCGCTGACCCGCGCCGACTACGACCAGATACCCCTGTGGGCCGCGGAAGGGTTCGCCGACTGGGTGGCGCAGGCGGACGCGTCCATAGCGGACAGCTACGAGGCGCACGGAGTCGGCGCGCAGATCAAGGACGGCAAGTTCACCGGCACGCTGCCGGACGACGACGACTTTGCGGCCGAGGACGAGAAGGTCATCGACGCCGCGTACAACCAGGCGCACCTGGCCATCCGCTACCTGGCCGACACCTACGGCGCCGACAAGGCCTGCGCGTTCATAGCCGACGTCTACATGGGGACCTCGCGCGGCGTGGACGCGGCCATCCAGACCGCCACCGGACAAAGCCTCTCGCAGTTCGAGAAGGCCTGGGCCGAGTGGACGCGCGAGAACTTCGGCTGAGTCCACCGGACGAGTCGTCCGGGACCACAACCGACCGCGGCATCCACCCGGCCCCACCACACTCGGCGGTGGCCCCGTCTCACACGGCGACGGCCTCGCCGAACCATGCCTGCTGCTCGGCCGTCACGCCGAAGGCCAGCACCAAGGCGCGGCTGCCGGACGGCTCGTACGGCTGGAAGAGCAGGCGCATCCCCGCCTCCTCGGGCGTCCGGTCGGCCTTGCGCTGGTTGTCCGCCGCGCACGCCGCCACCGTGTTCAGCCACGAGTCGGCACCGCCGCGCGACTTCGGCCGTACGTGGTCGACCGTCGTCGCCCGCCCGCCGCAGTACGCGCACCGGCGCCCGTCCCGCTGCAACACGCCCCGCTTCGACCACGCCACCCGTTGTCGGAACGGCACACGGACGTAGCGGAGCAACCTGATGACTCGGGGAACCGGCAGCTCAAGCGCCGCCGCGCGGATGACCCGGCCCGGCTCGACGTCCTCGACCACGGCCTTCTCCTGCAACACCAACACCAGCGCGCGACGGAACGACACCGTCGCAAGCGGCTGGTACGTCGCGTTCAGCACCAACGTGTCCCGCATGCGTCCGCCCTCCCTTCAGGGTGGGGACCGCCGCGGATCCGAACAGGGCGACCCAGGACCGGCCGGGCGTACGCCCCGCCGCGATCCGCGCCGCCCGCCCACGTTCTGGGGGCCGGGGAACGTCGTCAGTTGAGCGGTGGTGCCACGGAGGTCATGCGCGCCTTTCTCGGATCCGGCCGGTCCATCGGCCAGATTGCCCAGCCCGCCGCCGGAAGGCGGCGGGCTGCCACAACTGTGCCCGGGAGGGGATCACCGGGACAACGCAATTACCCGGTAGTTACCGGATCGGCACCGTGCGGCTCAGCGCTGGTAGACCGGCGTCACGATCGCGCGCGCGAGCGTGTGGAAGAAGAGGTTGAAGCCGACGACGGCCGGCGAGGCGCTCCCGTCGACGTCCAGCTTCTCGACGTCGACCGCGTGCACGACGAAGGCATACCGGTGCGGGTAGTGGCCCTCCGGCGGTGCGGCGCCGACGTACCCGGGGAAGCCCGCGTCGTTGCGCACCTGCAAGGCACCCTCCGGCAGCCCCTTGCCGTCCTGCGCACCCGCGCCGGCCTCGAGCTCCGTCACCGAGGCCGGGATGTTCACCACCGACCAGTGCCAGAAACCGCTGGCGGTCGGCGCGTCGGGGTCGAAGCAGGTCACCACGAAGCTCTTCGTCTCGGCCGGGAAACCGGACCACGCCAGCTGCGGCGACTTGTCCTCGCCACCGGCCCCCATCACGCCGCTCACCTGCGGGGACGGCAGCGTCACGCCGTCCGAGACATCCGTGCTCGTCACCGTGAACCACGGCTTCTCCGGCAGGAATTCGTACGGCAGCGGCGGCATCTTCGGATCCGACACGACGGGCTCCTCCAGCTCCGGGCCGACCGCGGCCGACCACGATTCCCCGGGCACCACGGCGGCGGCGAGCACCCCGCGGCCGCACGCACCCGGCACACATGAGCCGACCCTACGCCGTCGGGCGAGGGCACCGGTGCCGATCTTCTCTCGGCGCCGCGCCCTCGCGCGGGTATCCTCCCGCCACCGGCGGAAGTTGCCAGGTGAGAACAGCGCGCACAACACCCGGCGGACACCTGGCCGACACTCGGCAGGTGCCCGTGGGGCACTCGCCGGGCACCCGACAGGCGCCCGACAAGCCACCGGCAAGGCACCCGACAAGGCACCCGGCAACGACCACCACGTGAGGGGAGCGGCGCCCGTGGCGCAGGTACGAACGAGCACGGGGCACGCCGCCGCACCCGGCCGCCGCCGCGACTCCCGTGCCGCCACCCGCGTCACCGTGACACTCCTGATGCTGGTCGTGCTGCTCGCCGCGGTCATCGCCTACGGCGCCACCCGCGACCGCAAGGACGAGGCGTCCGCACCGCTCCCCGCCCCCTCCGCCGCATCGCCGAGCCCCGCACCGCCCGCGGCCGCGCCCGTCACACCAGCCGAACTCGAAGCGCTCGCGGCCGCCCGCAGCCGCGCCCTCGCCGAAGGCGACGAGAACGCCTTCCTGGCCGCACTCGATCCCGCGACCCCCGGCCTCGTCGACGAACAGCGGCGGCTGTTCCGCAACCTGCGGCCCATACCGTTCGACGAGGCGGCCTACCACGTCGACGCCACCCGCCCCGCGGACATGCCCGACGCGCTGATCGTCGACGTCTCGTTCGACCACCGCATCGCCAACGCCGACACCGCGACGGTCGGGGAGGGATACCGCTGGACCGTCGTGCGGCCGGCGCCCGGGGCGCAGCTGCGCATCACCAGCGTGACCGGCACGCCCTACGAGGGCGCCGGCTACCGCTACGCCCGCGACTACCCCGCGCCCTGGGACCGGTCCGAACTCACCGTCGCCCGCCGCCCGCACGTCGTCGTCCTGGCCGAACAGGGCCTGGCCGACCGCGTGGAGGGCCTTGCCGACGCCGCAGAGGCGGCCGCGGTCGCCGACCTCGCGACGTACAAGGGGCCGAAAGGCACAAGCCCCGGATTCGTCCTCGTGCCGGTGGCCGACCGGCACTCGTTCTACGAGCTCTACGGGGGACGCGCGGACCAGCACGGCGACGAGTCCGGACTCACGTACGCCCTGCGCACATCGGCGACCGCCGGCGCCTCACCGGTCATCGGGCACCCGCAATTCGGTGGCGCCCGCATAGTCGTCGACGTCAACTCCGGCTACTTCACCTCCGGAGACCCCGAACACGCGGCCGCGCTGCTGCGCCACGAGATGGCCCACGCGCTCATCACCCCGCTGCGCACCGAACTCGCCGGGCAGAACCAGCCCGTTTGGATCGTGGAGGGCTTCGCCGACTGGCTCGCGCTCCGCGACCACCGCGACCACCTCGACGCGGAGCTCACGGAGGCGCGCACCTACGTGGTCACCGGGCGGTTCGGCGGCGCGCTGCCCACCGACGCCGACCTGTACCAGGCCGATCCGGTGGGCAACGCCGCGTCCTACGAACTCGCGCACCTCGCCGTGCTGCGCATAGAACAACTGGGCGGAACCTCCGCGGTCTACCGCTTCATCGCCGCCGTCTACGCCGACCCGTCGCCGTCCGCGGTCGACCAGGCCCTCAAGAACGCGACCGGATTCGAACGCGCCGACTTCGAGACGGACTGGGCGCAATACGTCAGGACGCTGTTCGGCGTGCCGTAGCGACGAGCGACGTGTTCCCACGAGCGTGCCGCCGTGGACCGGTACCGCCGTCGACTGTTGCCGCCGTCGGCCTAGAACCAGCCGCGGCGCTGGCCGACCTCGTTGAGCCAGCCATGCAGGTACGCCGCCCAGTCCGTGCCCTCGACCGCGCCGTGGTCGATCGTGAAGTGCCGGTACGCGTCGCTGCCCTCGCTGATCAGACCGCCCTTCTTGTCGACCTCGAGGATCACCTCGGTCGCGTGTTCGTCCGAGATGAACGTCAGCTCGACCTCGTTGATACGCGAGTACTGGCCGGAGGGCGTGAACTCGATCTCCTGGTAAAAGGGCAACCGCTGCCGCGTGTTGCGGATGTGGCCCTTCTCCAGGTCCGCACCCTTGAAGTGGAAGCCGAGGTTGCCGAACGCGTCGAGGATCGCCGACTGCGCCGGGATCGGGTGCACGTTGACCGGGTCCAGGTCACCCTTGTCGATCGCCCGGTCGATCTCCAGCTCGGTACGCACCCCGATGCTGGTGCCGCGCAGCTGCACGCCCCGGAACACCGTCACCGGCGTCTCCCACGGGATCGGCAGCTGGAACTGCACGTCGTGCGTGGCGCCCTCGCGGAGCTGGAACCCGCCGCCGACCTGCAGGCGCGCGAAGTCCTGGTTGACCTTGTACTCGCCGTCCTCGGTCTCGACCTCGACGACCGCGCGGAGCTCGACGTAGAGCCCCTCGATCGTCTGGTCGACCTTGCCGCCCTGGATGCGGATGACACCCTCGGCGACGCCGCCCGGCGTCACGTCGGGGCGGTAGAGCTCGGTCTCCACCGACGCGCCGCCGGCCCCCATGCTCGCCATGAACTTCTTGAACACCATGGATGCTCCCTGGCCTACACGTGATCGTGATGACTCCCCGTCGCCGTAGAGTCTGGCCCATGCCACCCGCCCCCCGTCGCGCTCTGCCCCGATCCTTCTTCGACCGGCCGGTCCTGGACGTCGCGCCCGACCTGCTGGGACGGCTGCTGGTGCACGAGACCGACGACGGCCGTACCGTGCTGCGGATCACCGAGGTGGAGGCGTACGACGGGGGCGTCGACCCCGGATCGCACGCCTACCGGGGGCAGACACCGCGCAACAGCGCCATGTTCGGACCGCCCGGACACCTCTACGTCTATTTCACGTACGGAATGCACTTCTGCGTCAACGTCGTCTGCGGACCTGACGGCAAACCTTCCGCGGTGCTGCTGCGGGCAGGGGAGATCGTCGAGGGCGTCGGGCTCGCGCGTACGCGGCGGCCGGGCGCGAAGCGCGACACCGAACTGGCACAGGGGCCGGCCCGGCTGACGGTCGCACTCGGGATAGGACGCGAGCACGACGGGGTCGACGCGTGCGCGCCGGGGACGGCGTTCCGGCTGCTCCGGGGAACGCCGGTGGAGCCTGGCATGATCCGTAGCGGGCCGCGTACCGGTGTCGCGGGCGACGGTGGGGACGGCGAGCGGTATCCGTGGCGGTTCCATGTAGCCGAGGACCGGACGGTGAGCCCGTACCGCGCCCACGTGCCGCGCGTGCGACGGAATCCGGTTCGCGCGGCGGCCGACCCGTCGGGCACGCTGTAGGCGCCGCGCCCCACGCGTACACACGCACGCGTACACACGCACACGTACAGGCGTTCAAGAGTTGCCTGGACACTTCGAGAACACATGAAGAGGAGACGAGCCGCCGTGACCGACATCGTGGACGACCTGAGGTGGCGGGGGCTGATCGCCCAGACCACCGACGAGGACGCATTGCGCAAGGCGTTCGCGGAGGGTCCCGTGACGGTCTATGCAGGCTTCGACCCCACCGCCGCGAGCCTGCACGTGGGGCACCTGACGATCGTGCTGACCCTGCGTCGTCTCCAGCAGGCCGGAAACCGGCCGATCGCACTGGTCGGCGGGGCGACCGGGCTGATCGGCGACCCGAAGCCGTCCGCGGAGCGCCAGCTCAACGAGGCGTCGACGGTACGGGAGTGGACGGACCGCATCCGCGGGCAGCTCAGCGCCTTCCTCGACTTCGAGGGAGAGGCGCCGACCACCGCGCTCATGGCGAACAACTTCGACTGGACGCACGACCTCAGCGCCATCGACCTGCTGCGCGACATCGGCAAGCACTTCAGCATCAACCAGATGCTCGCGCGTGACACGGTCAAGTCACGGCTCGGCGGCGAGGGCATGTCGTACACCGAGTTCAGCTACGTGCTTCTGCAGTCGAACGACTTCCTGGAGCTCTACCGCCGGCACGGCTGCACGATGCAGATCGGCGGCAGCGACCAGTGGGGCAACATCACCGCGGGTCTGGACCTGATCCGCCGGGTGACCGCCAACCAGCCGCACGGCTCGGCACACGGGCTGACCGCCAATCTGCTGACCAAGGCAGATGGCACGAAGTTCGGAAAGACCGAGGGGGGCGCGGTGTGGCTCGACCCCGAGCTGACGACGCCGTACGCCTTCTACCAGTTCTGGCTCAACTCGGACGACCGCGACGTGTCCCGCTACCTGCGGACCTTCAGCTTCCGATCGCACGAGGAGATCGAGGAGCTGGAGCTCGCGGCCGCCGAACGGCCGGCGGCCCGGGCCGCACAGCGGGCCCTCGCCGAGGAACTCACCACGATGGTCCACGGCGCGGATCAGTGCGCGGCAGCCGTCGAGGCGAGCAAGGCGCTGTTCGGCCAGGGGGACCTGACCGCACTGGACGCCGCGACGCTGGCGGCCGCGGTCGCCGAACTGCCGTCGGCGCAGGTCGCCGAGTTGCCGAGTGTGGTGGACGCGCTGGTCGCGACCGAACTGGTGGCCAGCAAGTCGGCGGCGCGACGCACCATCAAGGAGGGTGGTGCGTACGTGAACAACGTGAAGGTGACCGGTGAGGACGCGGTCCTGACCGAGTCCGACCTGCTGCACGGCCGCTGGGCGTTGCTGCGCCGCGGCAAGCGCAACCTCGGCGCCCTTGAGGTGACCGGCTAGCCGGTCGGCTGCACGGTTGCCCGCAGATCGGCTGGACGTTCAGCCGGACGGCCGGTTGGACGGCCCACGAAGTGGGCTGACCTGCACGGGACTTCGTACGTGATCAAGCCGGGCCCGCGAACTTCAGGACGAGTTCGCGGGCCCGGCTTGACTCGTCTCGCGGACTCGTCTAATGTCTTCCAAGTCGCTCGTTCGGGAGATCCGGACAGAATGCGCCCTCCGTGAACCCCCTTCTAGTGCCGCATGCTTCGTCATGCGCCTGAAGCCGGTGCACATCCGTGGCGCGATGGCCGGTCCCGCAGCGACCATCACATCGAAGCGAATCGAACGGAATCGTTCAAACGATTTCCGTGCGCCCTTCTTTGTGTTGCCCGAATTTGTTTTTCGCGTGCGTTTAGGCAATCGCGGGAAGTGGTTCGGAACCCCGCGGAAACCTGCTACGGTGGATGCATCGAGAACGCCGGATGCGCGGCTTGCTCAAAGGCTCGGAAGCGAGTTGAGAGCGGGAAAACGGATCTGGTAGGCTCGAAGAGCGGAAAGAAAAGCAAGAACAAAGAAACACCGAAGAGCGTAACGCCCGGAGAGACCGGTGAAAGGGTCTCGAAGGAAGCGTCCGTTCCTTGAGAACTCAACAGCGTGCCAAAAGTCAACGCCAAA
>NZ_JBSFVE010000022.1:0-139133 GCF_053592165.1 Streptodolium elevatio | reverse complement strand
GTGTTGATGTCCTTTTTGTTCCGCATGACCGACATAAATCTATATAAAATGTGGGGGGGGTTGTGCCCTTTTTCCCGGCCCACGGGCAAACCCCCGGCCACGTCGGTCGTCCGTCTACACGGTCAGGACCACCAGGCCGCCCGCGACCAGCCAGGCGCCGCACAGGAGTTTGAGGGTGGGCCGGGCGTGCGCGATGCCGGCCAGGAGCAGGAAGCCGCACAGCCACACGACCGCGGCCACGCCTGCCCCGCCCACGCCGACCAGCAGAAGCAGGCCGAGGTAGCCGAGGACCGCGATGACCACGGCCGGGCCGGTCATGGCGATGTACTCCGCCACACTCGGCTCGCGGCGTACGTATTGGTAGCGCGATGCCGGACGTCTCACGAGAGCTCTCCTTGGCAGTCGTCCGTGAGACTCGGGTGTGTCCCACCCCTGTTCCGCTGCCCGGGAGGGCGCCGCTCAGTCATCACGCTGTTCGCGCGCCCCGCGTGCGCCCCTGCTACTGCCCGGTGTTCGGGTCCCGGCCGGGACCCGAACACCGGCCGAACGCGGGCTCAGGGGCAGGCGATGACCTGCGCGGACCACGAGAGCCCGCCGCCGAAGCCCATCAGCAGCACCGGTCCGCCCGGCGGGAGTTCGCGGCGCTCGACGAGCTTCGACAGCGCGATGGGCACCGACGCCGCCGACGTGTTGCCCGAGTCGACGACGTCCCGGGCGACGACCGCGGTGTCCGGCAGCCCGAGCCGCCGTACGAACGCCTCGATGATGCGCAGGTTGGCCTGGTGCGTGACGATGCCCGCCAGGTCGCCGACCGTGATCCCGGCGCGCTTGCACGCCTCCCGTGCCACGGCCGGGAGTTCGGTGGTCGCCCAGCGGAACACCGCCTGGCCCTCCTGGGCGAACCGCGGGTGCCAGTCGCCGCCGATGCGCACCGCGTCGGCGCGCGCCGGGTCCGACCCCCACGCCACCGGGCCGATGCCCGGGGTGTCGGCGGCGCTGATGACCGCCGCTCCGGCGCCGTCGCCCAGCAGGATGCAGGAGGTGCGGTCGGTCCAGTCGGTGACGTCCGACATCTTCTCGGCGCCGATCACCAGCGCGTGCCGGGCCGCGCCCGCGCGTACCGCGTGGTCGGCGCAGGCCAGAGCCGTGCAGAAGCCGGCGCAGGCGTTGTTGAGGTCGTACGTCACCGCCGACGGGATCCCGAGGCGCGCCGCGACCAGGGCGGCGGTGGACGGGCAGCGGTCGACCGCGGTGCAGGTCGCCACGGTCACCATGCCGATGTCGGCCGGCGCGAGCCCCGCCGCGGCCATCGCCTTCTCGGCGGCCTCGGACGCCAGGTCGGCGACCGACTCGGTGTCGGCGATGCGACGGGTCGCGATCCCCGTGCGCTGCCTGATCCACGAGTCGTCGGTCTCGACGATGGCGGCCAGGTCGTCGTTCGTCAGCACTCGTGAAGGCTGGTAGTGGCCAAGAGCGGTGATGCGGGAACCCGACAAGTGTCTCGTCTCCTTGAAGGACGGCGACTGGGGGCGATCCCGGGAAAATATAGCAACCGATCGATCGGACGCTAAATGTCCAGGATGTCGCTACGATGACCGCCATGAGCCCCCGCAGATCCGTGGCCGAGACCCGTGACACGCGCGCACGCATCATCGCCCGCAGCGCCGCGATCGCCTCGGTGGACGGCCTCGAGGGCCTGACCATCGGGCGCCTGGCCGGCGACCTGGGCATGAGCAAGGCCGGGGTGCTGGGCCACTTCGGCACCAAGGAGGCACTGCAGATCGCCGCCTTGGACGGCGCGTCCGAGGAGTTCGTCCGCCTGGTCTGGGAGCCCGCCGCCGACCGACCCGCCGGCCTCGCGCGCCTCCTCGCCGTCTGCGAGGCGTGGACCGCCTACCTCGTCGGCGAACGCGCCGCCTTCCCGGGCGGCTGCCTGTTCACCACCGCGTCCATCGAGTTCGACGCGCGCCAAGGGCCGGTACGCGACAAGGTCCTGCGCCTGTTCACCGGATGGCGCAAGAGCCTCGTCGCGGACGTACGGGCGGCCGTGAAGGCCGAGGAACTTCCCCGCGACACCGACCCCGACCAGATCGTCTTCGAACTGTTCGGCATCTATCTGTCGCTCAATCAGTCCGTGCAGCTCTTCGACGACCCCCGGGCCGCCGAGCGCGCCCGAACTGCCGTACGCAGGCTGCTGTTCGCGACGTCCATGGCGTCCGCGACGCCCGGGTAGCACGCGCCGCGCCCGCACTGCGCCGTTGGGGTGCGCCGAGTGGCGAGGTCGCCGCGGCGGGGTGACATTGGGTGGGTCTGCATCCACTTGACCCCACCCCCACCCCGGAGGCGGATCCGCATGGCCGAGATCAGCGAACCGTACGCACAAGGCACCCCCTGCTGGGTCGACCTCATGGCGGCGGACCAACAGGCCGCGATCGACTACTACTCGGACCTGCTCGGCTGGAACGGCGAAGTCGGACCGCCCGAGTTCGGCGGCTACGCGATCTGCGAGCTGCGCGGCAAGCCGGTCGCCGGAATCGGCGCGGCCATGTCGATGGACGGCGCGCCCCCGCCGCCGACCGCATGGACCACGTACCTCGCCGTCGACGACATCCAGGAGACCGCCGCCAAGGTCAACGCGAACGGCGGCACGCTGCTGGTGCCGCCCATGCAGGTCGGCGAGCAAGGCCACATGCTGGTCTGCGCCGACCCTTCCGGCGCGGTCGTCGGCGCCTGGCAGCGCATCGAGTTCTTCGGGGCGCAGCGCGTCAACGAGGCCGGGGCGCTGGTCTGGAACGAGCTCAACACGCGCGACCTCGACAAGGCACTGCCGTTCTACGAGGCGGTCTTCGGCGTCTCGTTCGAGTCCATGCCGGAGATGCCGGCCTACCGGGGCATGCTCGCCCACGGCCGCGTGGTGGGCGGGGCCCAGCCCATCCCCGACGACGCGCCCGCCGAGATGCCCGCGCACTGGCTGACGTACTTCGCGGTCGACGACGCGGACAGTGTCGTCGCCGCGGCGGTCCACGCGCGCAGCACGCTGCTGATGCCCGCGTTCGACATGTCGGCCGGCCGGATGGCCGTGATCCAGGACCCGCAGGGCGGCATCTTCGCGGTCCTCAAGTCGAGCATGTAGAGGCAGCTGAAGAGCGCGTACGGTCCGCGCCGCGCGACGCCCGGACGGGAACAGGCCCCGGGCTCGCGCGGCACCGGGCGCGCCGGGCCGATCACGCAGGGCCGATCACGCCCTCTAGGCTTGGGCCGTGATCGACTCGACAGACCTGGTCATTTTCGACTGCGACGGCGTGCTGGTGGACTCCGAGCGGATCGCGCTCCGCATCCAGCGCGAGGTCCTCGGCGCCATGGGGTGGGTGCTCGACGACGAAGAGATCGTCGACCTCTTCATCGGCCGTGCGGCCGCCGCCATCGGTGCGATGGTCGAGGAACGCCTCGGCGCCGGCGCGGGGGCGCACTGGCACGAGGTGTTCCACCGCCGCCACCGCGAGGAGGTCGACGCCGGGCTCCCGCTCGTCGACGGCATCGCCGAGGCCCTCGACGCGATCCTGCCGCGCGTCGCCACCTGCATCGCCTCCGGCGGCGACCACGCCAAGATGCGCCACACCCTCGGCACCACCGGCCTCTACCCGCGCTTCGAGGGCCGCATCTTCAGTTCCACCGAAGTGCCGCTGGGCAAGCCGGCCCCCGACGTTTTCCTGCACGCGGCCGCGCGCATGGGCGCGGACCCGGCGGCGTGCGTGGTGATCGAGGACAGCATGTACGGCGTCCAGGCAGCGCGCGCGGCCGGGATGCGTGCCTACGGCTACACCGGCGGCCTGACCCCGGCCGAGCGGCTGGCCGGGCCCGAGACCGTGCTGTTCGACGACATGCGCAAGCTGCCGATGCTCCTGGGATACGAAGCACCGGCAGCCGCGTAGCGGGGGTCGGGCCTGGTCGGCGGCGACCCGGCCCGGTCAGCTTTCCGGCCGGTCCAGGACACGCAGCCACGTGCCGTCCGCCTGGCGGCGGGCGACCTGCACCCGGCCACCCGTCCCGTCCTTCGGCTTGGTCGACGTCAGCGCCAGGTCGCCGGCGATCACCGTCGGCAGCGGCTCCTCGACCTCGAACTTCACCTCGGCCGCGATCAGCCGCTCCCATGCGGCGCGGATGGCGTCCCGGCCGGTGATCTCGTTGCCGATCGGGTACGCCAGGACCGCGTCCGCCTCGTACAGGTCGGCGAGGCCTTCCGCGTCCCGCGCGTTGAGGCGCTCGACCACCAGGCGCGCGATGTCCTCGGGGTGGCCGGCCTTCTCACGTGTGGCAGTCATGTCGGTCCTCTTTCCTCACTTGCCGGACGTGCTCTCTTGCTCGGGCGGCACCGGCCGCCTCCGCGAACCGCACCCACCCGCACTTCCATGTTCGGCCGTTGCTTCCCATAAGTCCAAGACATGGTTCTTATGCGATCTAGAATCAGTGGTTATGGAACTGCGTCAGCTCGAATACCTGGTCGCCGTCGTCGACGAGGCGGGCTTCACCAAGGCCGCGGCACGGCTGCACGTCGCCCAGCCCGGGGTGAGCGCGCAGATCAAGCAGTTGGAGCGCGAGTTGGGGCAGGAGCTGCTGGACCGCTCGGGGCGTACCGTGCGGCCGACCCGCGCGGGGGAGGCGATCCTGCCCTACGCGCGCGCCGCGCTGGAGAACGCCGCGGCGGTACGCCTCGTCGCGGACGAACTGGCCGGCCTGGTCCGCGGACGCGTCGCACTCGGCACCATCCCGTCCCGACCGTTGTCCGAACTCCCTTCGCTGCTCGCGGCGTTCCACCGCACACACCCCGGCGTCGAGATCACGCTCGCCGAGGACCGCTCCGACCACCTCCTCGCGGCGGTACGCGCCGGGCGCCTGGACGTGGCCGTCGTCGGGATCGCCGGGGACCGACCGCCGGGGCTTGCGGGCGAAGTCATCACCGAACAGGAGATGGCCGCCGCCGTACCGCCGGACCACGCGCTCGCCAAACGCCGCACGATGCCGCTGCGCGCCCTCCGCGACGTGCCGCTCGTCTGCCTGTCGCGCGGCAGCGGCATCCGGACCGCTCTCGAACGGGCCTGCGGCGGCGCCGGGTTCCAGCCGAGAGTGGCCTTCGAGGCGGGCGACCCGCACGTGGTCGCCGAACTGGCCGCGGAAGGACTCGGCGTCGCCGTGCTGCCCCGGCTCTTCGTGGCAGGGCACCCGACCGGACTGCGGCCGGTCGCCCTCACCCCGGCGCCGGTCGGCCGCATCGAGCTGGTCTGGCGGGACGACGCCCCCGCGAGTCCGGCGGCCCGGGCCTTCCTGGCGAAGGCCCGGGCCGCACTGGTGGACAACTCCGCCGACGCCGACGCCGACGCCGACGCCGATGACGCCGACGCCACCGACTCGCCCAACGCCGCCGACGGGTCTGCGCACACGCGGTAGCCCCGCTCAGCCGCGCGACATCACCCCCAGAGCGGCGCCGACGACGGCCAGGCCCGCCCACGAGATCGCGGTCAGCTGCTCGCCGAGGACCACCACGGCCAGGACGGCCGCGGCGGCCGGTTCCGCGAGTGTCAGCGACGTCGCCACGACCGCCGTGGTGTGGCGCAGCCCGAGCCCGAACAGCGTGTACGCGACGCACGTGGTCAGCACCGCCAGGTGCAGCGCCACGGCCGCACCCCGCACGTCGGCGAGCCACCAGCCCTCGGCGACGACCAGCGGCGCGACCGCGGCCGCCGCCACGGCGAACATCACGGCGAGCGCCGGGCGGGCCGCGTGGCCGCGGGTGATCATGCGCGCGCCGACGGAGGCGTACACGGCGTACGCCAGGCCCGCGACGAGGGCGAGGCCGGCGCCGAGCGCGTCCGCGCGTACCCCGCCCGACTCCTGGCCGACGACGAGCAGTGCGCAGCCCGCCACGGCCGCAGCCGTCGCGAGCCGGCGCCGCATTCCGAAGGGTGCGCGCTCGACCAACCCCGCGAACACCGGGGCGGAGCCCAGCGCGACGACCGTCGCGACCGCGACGCCGGTGCGCGACACGGCCGGGTAGAACGTGAGCGGGTACGCGGCGACCGCGGCGGCCCCGACGAGCAGGGCGAGGCGGTCCCGCCCGGAGGCGGCCCGCACGAGTGCCATGCAGCCGCGCGTGGTGACGAACAGGAGCAGGCCGCCGAAGACAAGGCCCGCGCAGCCGACGGCCGCGGAGTTGGCGCCCTGCGGGGCGAACGAGGCCGCGGTCCCGGTGCTGCCCCACAACAGGCAGGCGGCGAGGATCGGCAGCGGACCGCGTACGAACGCCCGTGCGGCGGCGCGGCGTTCGCGGGTGGCGGAGAGCGGGGTGGAAGAAGGCTGCTGCGCCGAGGGGCGCATGGAGGGTTGCGTGGACACGCCGAGACCTTCCGGATCAGAACCAGCGGAATGGGGTCTGAAACGGGCGCACGGCGGAAGAGCCCCGCAACGGGGGCTCGAAGGGAACGGCCTTGCCGGTGCGCCCTAGAAGGCGACCGGAGGGGGCGTGCTGCGGAAGGATCCGGGTCCAGGCATGGCGCTCAGACTAGGGCAACGCATCGGCGTCGGGAAGGACGAATGTCGTCGGGACCTCGTGGGACCTCGTGGGACCGCGTCGGGCGGCCGGTGGCGGCGTCCGTGTGTATGCGTGCCGGTGGCGGCGGTCAGCGCACGCGCAGCCCTGAGCGGGCCAGGGCGCGCAATTGGTCGGGCGTCGGGCACCAGTTCGAGGTCAGCTCCTCGGCGGGCCAGCCCGCCGCCTTCGAACCCGCCTCGAACGCGGTCTGCAGGAAGGCCAGCAGCGTGCGGCGCGGATTCTCGGCGGCGCGGACCGCGTCATACCGCAGCAGCGCCATGCCGCCGTCGTTGACCCACTCCGCCTGCTCCGGGCTCAGCGGGTGCTCGGCGAGCCCCTCCGGCTGGGGAGCCGTATAGGAGTAGTACGCGGGGAAGGGCACCTTCGGGTCGCCCGGCCACCAGCCGAAGGACACGACCTCGTGCGTGTACGCCTCCGCGGTGACCGGGTCCGCCTCCGCGAGGGGAGCCGCGCGCTTGCCCGAGAAGCGCGTCATCGCCAGGTCGAAGGAGTGCCAGAACACGTGCACCGGGCTGGTCTTGCCGGTGAACCAGCCCGTGAACTCCTGGAGCACGTCAGCCGACCAGCCAAGCGCGCGCCAGTAGCGTTCGACGTACTCGCGCTGGTAGGTGCGGTGCTCGGTGTCCTCGGGGAACGGCGTCTTGAGGTGGTCGACGCCGAACGGGTGTTCCAGAAGCGGTACGTCGACGCCGAGTTCGGCCAGCGTCGCGTGCAACTTCGCGTCGAACGCCGCGACGCTCAGGCCGCCGTCGAGCGCGAACGTGCGTACGTCGCCCCGGTCGGTGCGGATCACCAGGCGGTGGTCGACGAAGTCGAAGGCGATGTCGAAGAACACGTTGTTCGCGTAGAGCCGACGGGTCGTGAGGCCGCGGGCGTCGGGCGAGAACGTGATGTTCCACCAGTGGTTCTGCGGATGCGTCGCGGCGAGCTTCACCTTGCCGACGATCTGCGCGAACAGGTGGATCGTGTCGTGGGTCTCCGACCATGCCTCGTAGGGCAGCTCGGGCAGCGAAGGGGTCTCGGGCGGGCTCGGCGGAGGAGTAGTCGTCATCGTCCCATCGTCCGTGCGGAGCGTGGCGGTCGCACGGGGGACGCGCGGGGAACGCACCGGGCGTACACCCGTGCGGACGATCGGGACGGGCGGTCGATCGGGACCGGCGGTCAGACGGGAGCGAGTGCGGTGTGCGGCTCGGCCGGCAGCTCGACCCGGATGGGGTCGCCGGGCGCGACCGCCCCGCCGGCCAGCACGACGCCCATGATCCCGGCGCGGCGCACCACGTTCCCGGCCTCGTCGCGGCCGGCGACACGGGCCAGCAGGCCGTCCTCGAACCCCTCGATCTGCAGGCACGGATTGCGCAGGCCGGTCACCTCGACTACGGCCTCCGCACCGATGTGCAGCCGTGTGCCGGTGGGCAGCCCCAGGAGGTCGAGTCCGCGTGTGGTGATGTTCTCGCCGAGTTGGCCGCCCGCCACCGAGAAGCCTGCCGCGCGCAGTTCCTCGTGCAACTCGTCGTGCATCAGGTGCACCTGGCGCAGGTTCGGCTGGCTGGGGTCGCGCGCCACCCGCGAGCGGTGCTTGACCGTCACGCCCGCGTGCACGTCGCCCTCGACGCCGAGGCCGGCCAGCAGGTGGATGCTCTCGCGGTTGGGCTTGCTGAACGAGTACTCGCCGTTGCTGCTGACGGCGAGGACGGTCGCGGTGGCCGTTGTCGGCTCGGCGGTCGGCTCGGTCATGGCGCTCCTGGGCAGTGCGGACGTGTCGGGCCGGGCGTGCGGAAGCGCAGGTCCGCGCCAGGTGCGCCCGTCAGGTCCATCATGCCGGGGCGCCGCCGCCCGGTTCGACAGGGTTTTCGGCGGCCGGCTCCGAGCCGGCGGCACGGGCGACTTCGCGGTCCGGGCCGGTGCGTGATCACCTCGTCAGCGGCGCTGCGTGGCGCGCAGGTGTTGGACGGCGAGCCGGGCGGCCGCGCCGATGGCCGCGTCGGCCTGCGGCGCGACGGCAAGGGGCGCGTCGGCGTGGGTGAAGACCGCGACGGCGTACCGCCCGCCGTCCGGGTACTCGACGACGCCGACCTCGTTGCGGATCGTCAGCAGTGTGCCCGTTTTGCCGCTCACCAGGACGTCGTCGTACGGGAAGCCGGACGCCAGGCGGTGCGGCCACACCTGGAGGGCGAGCATGCGGCGCATCTGGGCGCTCTCGTCGGCAGGCGCGGCCTCGTCGTGCCACAACAGGTCCAGCAGCCGGCACATGTCGCGGGGGGTGGTGCGGTTGGTGCGGGCCGGGTCCAGGGACCGGAGCCGGTCCGCGACACCGGGCTCGCCCAGGAGCGCCCAGAGTTCGGGCATCGACGCGGCACCGCTGTCCGCGAGCAACGCGTCCAGCAGCCCGTCGCTGTCGGACCGGATGTGGGTGGCGTCCAGGCCCAGATCGGCGAGCGTGGCCGCCAGCGCGTCGACGCCGACCCGCGCGAACAACGCGTCCCCCGCGGTGTTGTCGCTGACCGTGATCATCATCGTGGCCAGGTCCCGCAGGGACATGGTCACCTCGTCCAGCAGTGTGGACAGGCCCGTCGCGCCCGGACGGCGATCGGCGGGTGCCAGGGTGACGAGGGCACGCGGGTCCAGTTCGCCACGGGCGGCGGCCCGGAAGAACGCCACAAGCAGCGGCAGTTTGTAGACCGATGCGAGGACCACCGGATCGTCCGAGCCCACGCCGACCTCGTGCCCGCTGTCGATGTCGCGGGCGTGCAGACGGCCGGTGACACCGGCTCCGCGGAACACTGCGGTGATGGACGACTCGGGCCGTGCGGGCAGGGAGTTCATGCTCGTGCTGGTGCTCATGCGAGGAACGCCGATGCCGGACGGACCACGAGTCGGGGCCGGACCGCGGCCTCCCGGGGAGCGGCCGCGGCGCGCTCGCGCAGGACGTCGGCGACAGCGTCGGCGAAGTCCCCTACGGGGCCGGCTTCGTCCGTGCCGCGCCGCCACGCGCAGGACAGGCGCGTCAGCAGCGGACGGCCGAGCAAGGGGCACCAGGTCAGGCCGGGCGGCGGTTCGGCGTACGGCGTCAGCGCCACCGCGCGTCCGGCCAGCACGAGGCCGAGGGTGAACTCCGGGTTCGGCGAGTCGTGCACCGCGGCGGGTTGGTAGCCGTGGCGGGCGCAGTCGGCAAGGAGCCGGTCGTACGCCTCGGGTGCCTCGCCGCGCGGGAACACGGCAAGCTCCGATCCCGCGAGGTCCGACAAGTGCACCCCGGCAGTGCCCGCCCACGGCGACGACGCGGGCAGCAGCACGCCGAGCGGTTCGGCCGCCACCGGCCCGACGACCAGCCCGTGTGTCTCCACCGGGTGCCGCACGATCCCGACGTCGAGCGAACCGTCGGCCAGCTGCTCCACCTGCGCCGTGGTGCCCAGCGAACGTAGGTCCAGCACGGTGTCGGGGCGGCGCTCGCGGAAGGCGCCGATGAGCGCGGCCACCGTACCCGCCCCGAGTTCGCCGGGGACGCCCGCACGCAGGGTCCCGGTGTCCGGGGACCTCTCGGTCAGGCCGTAGACGCGCTGCACGCGGGCCAGGATCTCACGGGCCTCGTCGAGGAGGCGGCGCCCCGGATCGGTCAGTCCGACGTGCCGGCTGGACCGGTCGACGAGCCGTACGCCCAGTTCGCCTTCCAGGCGCTTGAGGCGCTGGCTCAGTTGCGGCTGGGCCATGCCGAGGCGCTGCGCGGCACGACCGAAATGCAGTTCCTCGGCCACCGCGACGAAGCAGGTCAGATGCGCGATCAGGTTCACGGCCAGCAATGATAGCGATCTGTGTATGAGTGTGAGAACGATATGAATCTTGGACATCATCGCGACGCGTCTGTTTGGCTGAGCGCCGCAACCGCCGTGCGGACCGATCGCACGGAAGGCGGACGAGCACGGGGAAGTGCGGGCAGAAGCCATGAAGTCCTGGAAGAAGCGAATATTCGGCGGCGCTGGGTGCGTCGGCCTGGCCATCGTGCTCACCGCAGGGTGCGGGTTGGTCTCGGACGAATCGCCGGACGCCGCGGCGACGTCGACGGGACCTCGTCCGGACCCGGCGGTCGCCTCGGTGCCGCCCACGTCGCCGTCAGCCGCGGCGACGCCGCCCCCTTCGTCGGCATCGGCATCGGGCTCGGCGTCCTCGTCCGGCACGCCTTCGGGTACCGGGGCGTCCACCCTCGTACCGGAGTTGCAGGCCGCCGCGGAGCGCGCGGTCGGTCAGAACGCCGCGGCCTCGCTCATCGCGCTGGACATGCGGAACGGCGAGATCGTGTCGACGGTGCACCGCCAGGCCGGGATGTCCGGCACGGTCGCACCCGGCTCGACGTTCAAGATCGTCACCTCGGCGCTGCTGCTGCAACGCGGCATAGTCACCGCGTCCGCCAAGGTGCCGTGCCCGAAGTTCACGACCGTCAACGGCCAGAGCATCCACAACGTCGGCTACATGGAGATGCCGGGCGCCACCTTCCGCGACGACTTCGCGCACTCCTGCAACACGGCATTCATCAATCTGCGCGACCGCATCAAGGACGACGAACTGTCCACGTACTCCACACGGTACTTCGGCCTCAACAGCGATGCGTGGAAGGTCGCGACAGGACAGGGCAGCGTGGACGGCGTCGTACCGCCCGCGCACAACGCCAACGAGAAGGCGGCCCAGATGATGGGCCAAGGCGGGCTCGTCATGAACCCGCTCACGATGGCCTCGGTCGTCGCCACCGCACTCACCGGCAAGTTCCACCAACCGGTCCTGGAACGGGGCATGCCGGTCTACACGCGCTCCGAGACCTTGCCGTCGAACGTCACGAAGACCATCCGCGAAATGATGGTCGCCTGTGCGACGACCGGCAGCGCGGCGTCCGTCTTCCAGGGCATGCCGGGCGTCGGCGCCAAGACCGGGACCGCCGAGGTCGGCGACGGCACCAACGGATGGATGGTGGCGTTCCGCGGCGACATCGCGGTCGCGGTGTACGTCGAGGGCGGCGACTCCGGATCCGGGGCCGCCGGCCCGATCGTGCGCGACTACCTGAGCGCCGTCACCCCCTGACCCCGGCACCGTCGGACGTGCCGAGGAGGGATCCCAGGGCCGGTGCGACGACCTGTTCGGGGCGTACCGAGGAGAGTTGCTCCCGGTCGGGGGTCGCCGTGCTCAGCCCCGCCGCGTTGACGGCGGCGAGCTTGGGGGTCTCGGCGGCGTACGCGGCGCCGTGCAGGGACAGCGCGGTCCCGCACAGGAGCGCTGCCGTGAGCGTGCGTCGTCCAGGGTTCTTCATGACCAGGCCAACGACCGCGGGTGCGCCTCGTCACGGTCGAGGCGGCCCGTGCGGGGATCCCGTACATGCCTCGCATGCCGTGTGCAGGCCGCGCACGCGGTCGATCGGCTGGCGGGCAAGCGCGGTGAATTGCGGAAAGCTACAAAATCACGACGGGTGAGTCCGTGGCGTGCGCTACCCGAAGGGGAGTGTTTCTGCTGCAAAGGTGAGTTCCAGGTGCTCGTGACGCCTGCTGGACAGGTGTACACGATTGTCGAGAACTCACAAGGAGAGTGCAGCATGCGTACGGATGGCGTGGTGGTGACCGGACTGGGAGCGACGACACCTCTCGGCGGCGACGTGGCTTCGTCGTGGGCCGCCCTGATTGCGGGACGGTCCGGCATCCGGGGCATCGAAGCGGCGTGGGCGGCGGACTCGCCGGTGCGCATCGCCGGGCAACTGGCGGTCGAACCGACCGAGGCCCTCGACCGCGTGCAGGCCAGGAGGCTGGACCGGTGCGAACAGGTCGCGCTGATCGCTGCGCGTGAGGCCTGGTTTGACGCGGGCGCGCCGCAGGTCGAGCCGGAACGCCTGGCCGTGGTGATCGGCACCGGCACCGGCGGTGCCCTGACGATGCTGGAGCAGGACGACGTACTCGAAGCCCGCGGCGCGCGGCGCGTGTCCCCGCACACCGTGCCCATGCTCATGGCCAACGGACCCGCGGCGTGGGTCAGCCTCGAACTCGGCGCACGGGCAGGGGCGCACACCCCGGTCAGCGCTTGCGCGTCGGGAGCGGAGGCCATCGCGTACGGCCTCGACCTCATCCGCCTGGGCCGCGCCGACGTCGTGGTGGCGGGCGGGGCCGAGGCCTGTCTGCACCCACTGCCGCTGGCCGGGTTCGCCCAGGCCCGGGCGCACTCGCTGCGCAACGACGAGCCCGGGGCGGCCTCACGGCCGTTCGACGTCGCGCGCGACGGGTTCGTGATCGGCGAGGGCGCGGCGGTCGTGGTGCTGGAGCGTGCCGACTTCGCCGCGGCGAGGACGGCCCGCGCGCACGCGGTGCTCGCCGGGGCCGGGGTCACGGCCGACGCCCACCACATCACCGCGGGGCATCCGGAGGGGCAAGTACGGGCCATGCGTGGGGCGTTGGCCGCCGCGTACACCTCGGTCGGCATCACGGCGGGCGATGTCGGCGTGGTGTCCGCGCACGCCACATCGACGCAGAAGGGCGACCTCGTCGAGGCGCAGTCCGTCGCCGAGGCGGTGGGGCTGCACCCTGCGGTCACCGCGACGAAGTCTGCGACCGGCCACATGTTCGGCGCGGCCGGCGCCTTCGGGGCCGTCGCCGCGATCCTCGCGATCCGCGAGGGCGTGGTCCCGGCGACCCGCAATCTCGACGCGCTCGACCCCGAAGTGAAGCTCGACGTCGTCCGGGGCGCGCCGCGGCGCATCCGTGTGGACGCGGCCTTGGCCAACGCGTTCGGGTTCGGGGGACACAACGCCGCACTGGTGTTCGCCCGGGCTGCGTAGGGCTGCGTAGGGCGGTCCGGGCGGTGGTGGTGTCGGGCCAGGGGCCGGGGGCGCGTCAAGATCGCGTCACCAAGCGGGCCCGGTGGGTCAAGACGGCGGCAGAGACTCGGACAGGTCGGCTGAACACGGACACACGCGTCCTGGCGTCGCAGCAGTGGGCAGGGACAAACCCCCCGCGAACGACGCGTCCGACGGCGCCCCGCCCAGGCTCCACGACCCGCCAGTGATCCCCGAACCGCTGCGAGCATGCATCCGGAGGGGCGTAGGTCGCTGCGGCCTGGACCGACCGGGCGTGAGAACCTCACGCCCGTGGCCACGGAAACCGAAGTAGGACAGCTGTTGCACCAGCGCGGCTGGCGAACCGCGTTCACGGTCGCCGAAATGGTGAACGCGTGGGCGGCGTTGGTGAGCGCCGTCGAAGGCGGCTACGGCGACGACATCTACGAGTACACCAATGACCTCTACTGCCGAAACTGGCTGCATGAGGCGTGGCTCCTGCTCGACGAACACGTCGTCCAGCTCCGCACCCCGAAGATCAAGGCTCTGGACGACCGTTACAAGGCCGCGACCGTCGACGACGACGGCCAGGCGCTGGACCGGTTCCACAGGATTCCCGGCCCCGACCTCTGGTGGTGGCGGCGACACCCTCGCATCCTCACCGGAGATCTCGGCCGTTCGCTGCGCTCGGCGGGCGCCGTCGGCGCGGACCTCGACACAGCATGACCCCTGGCCTGCCTCTGCCTGTCCTCGGAGTTCGGCTCTAGAGCCAGTCGCGGCGCTTGAAAACGGCGTAGAGCGTGAGGCAGACGGTGCCCATCAGCGCGATGGCGAAGGGATAGCCCCACTGCCAGCCGAGTTCGGGCATGTGGTCGAAGTTCATGCCGTACACGGTGCCGATCAGGGTGGGCGCGAACAGGATGGCCGCCCACGACGAGATCTTCTTGATCTCCTCGTTCTGCGCGATGCTCGCCTCGGTCAGCGTGCGCATCTCCTCGTTCTGCCGCTGCCCCACCAGCGTGGCGTTGACGGTCAGGATCTCCGGCAGGAGCTGCCGGTAGCCGTCCACGCGTTCGATGGTCCGCGTCACGTGGTCCGCGACGTCGCGCAGGTAGCTCTGCAACTCGTGGTCGACCGCGTACTTCGCAAAGCCCGCGGCGAGCGAGTCCAGCATGCCGGTCAGCGGACGCGTGGCCCGCTGGAACTCGATGACCTCGCGCGACAGTTCGTAGATACGCCGGGACACCTCGGGATCGCCGCGGAAGACCTCCGTCTCGATCTCGTCGATGTCGTTGTCCAGGCCCGCGAGCACCGGCTCGTAGCCGTCGACGACGGCGTCGATGATGGCGTACAGCACCGCCTCCGGGCCGCGGCGCAGCAGCTCCGGATCGGCCTCCATACGCTTGCGCGCCGCCGTCAGGTCCGGCGCGCCGCCGTGCCGCACCGTGATGACGAAGTCCGGGCCGGTGAAGATGTGCAGCTCGGCGAAGTCGACCTCCTCGGGCGCGTCCAGGTAGCGGGCGGCGCGCAGCACCACGAACAGGGTGTTCCCGTACCGCTCCAGCTTCGGGCGCTGATGGGCCGTGATGGCGTCCTCGACCGCCAGTTCGTGCAGGTCGAACTCCTCGGCGAGGGAGAAGAGTTCCGCCTCGGCGGGGCGGTACAGGCCGATCCACGCCATGCGCCCCTGCCGGGCCCGCAGCTCGCGGTACGTGGCGGCCAGCGTCTCGGGGGAGGCCACGCGTACGCCGTCCGCGTACACCGCGGCGTCGATGACGGACGCCCCGTCGGCGTGGTCCACGGGCGCCGGACTGCCCGCGGTCCGATCGCCGGACCCGGATCCGGACAGGGGCCCGGGAAGGCGCAGGCCACGAGGGGTGAGCGCGCGCAGGGCGCGGTGACGGCGATCGGCCACGGGAGTCTCCGAACGGTGCTGGCGGCAGGCGGGGAGTCGACGCACATGTGTGTCGGCGCCCTCGCGGGCCGGCGGCCGTGCGGACGGCTACGCGCAGGCGGACGGGGGCGCCGGTGCTCCGGTGGAACTGGGAGGTTCACCACGCATCGCAGGTTCCACCTCCTCGTTCGCCTGGGTGTCGGCCTCGGTCGCATCTGCCGTGTCCGGTCAGGTTGCAGGCTACCGTCTTCGCGCCGGTCGCCGCCCCCGCTTCCCTCGGACCGCGCGGGGAGCGACCGCCTGCCGCCGGCCAGGTGTACCCGTGCGCCGGCAACTGGGTCACCCGCTCGTACGCGGTGGGCCGGTCGACCGTCTCGTCCGTCCTTGACGACGTGCAACTCCGTCGTTGAAGACGTTGTATGCGATGAACCGGTAGTGGCCATGCGGCGCCCGGCTGACGTCCACGGTGCTGTCCACCGGACGGAACGCGCTCGGGTCCGGGGGTTCGTTGCTCAGCCGCACCTCGCGCCCGCGGTCGACCAGCTCGAACACGTCAGCCGTGGCGAAGCGGATCACCGCCAGAGCAGGCGCTTGTACCGACCAATGGAACCGCCAGACGACGCAGTCGGCGTACCGCGTCCAGGGCCGGAGCCGGAACCTGGATCGGAATCGGAATTGGTAAACCGTGCGTCGTGCGCCTCCCGATGGAAGACGGGCGCCCGTCCCCGGTCCGCCCTGATGCCGGGCCGGTCAGCCGCCGCGCGGCGAGTACATGATGACGCCCACGCCGACGAGGCAGATGAGCGCGCCGGCTACATCGAAGCGGTCGGGGCGGTAGCCGTCCAGCGCCATGCCCCACGCGAGCGACCCGGCGACGAACACCCCGCCGTACGCCGCCAGAATGCGGCCGAATTCGGCGTCCTCCTGGAGCGTGGCCACGAACCCGTACGCACCGAGCGCCAGGATCCCCGCGCCGACCCACACCCAGCCCCGGTGTTCGCGCACGCCCTGCCACACCAGCCACGCCCCGCCGATCTCGGCGAGCGCGGCGAGCAGGAACAAACCGATGGAACGCATGATCGTCACGGACCCGAGACTAGGGCGCCGCCCGGCCCGCCCGGCCCGCCCTGCGTCCGGTCGGCCTTCGTCGGCGGGTGCCGGTCGGCGGTCTGGGCGGACGAGTCCGGGCACGGCAAAGGCGAGGAGATCATCCGCTCCTCGCCATGTTCAACGTATAGCGCACCGGGGGCCTTGCGGCAAGGCCCCCGGCGTACCCCAGAATCATCGACCTGGCCCAAAAGTTGGTCGGAAATCTGGCGAATCGGGAGAATTGCGTAGTGCGTGTTGGTATCGATGCCCGGAACAGCGGCCTGCCGAACAACCAAGAACCACTGGACGGAGACGGACCTGTGACGGACGCCGATGTACTCGTCGTCGGAGCCGGCCCGGTCGGCCTGATGCTGGCCGCCGAACTGCGGCTGGGCGGCGTACGCCCCCTCGTCCTGGAGCGCCGGCCGCAACTTCGGGACACCCCGAGGGCCAACGGGCTCGGCGGGCAGATCCTGGAACTGCTGCGCTACCGGGGCGTCTTGGACCGGATCGAAGCGGCCTCTGCCGGTGTCGTGCACCCGGCTCCGCGCTACCCGTTCGGCGATGTGCACGTCGACTTCTCGTCGCTCCCGGAGCCGCCGTTGCGCGGGCTGACCCTTCCGCAGCCGGAACTCGAGCGCCTGCTCGACGAACGCGCCCGAGAGTTGGGCGCGGACATCCGGCACGGCGAGGAGATCACCGGAGTCCGGCAGCGGGCCGACATCGTGACCGCGGACGTGCGCGGACCGGACGGTACGTACCAGGTCACCGCGCGGTACCTGGTGGGCTGCGACGGAGGGCGCAGCCGGGTGCGGGAGAGCGCGGGCTTCGCCTTCCCCGGCACGACGTACCCCGAGGTGAACCGGCTCGGCCAGGTCACGCTGCCCGATTCGGTGACCCGCCTGGACAACGGCGACATCGAGGTGCCCGGCCTCGGTACGGTCCGCGCGGGGGCGTTCACGCGCACCGACCGCGGCCTGTTCGGCTGCGGCTGGCTCACCGAGGACGTCCTGCTGATCTCCACGACCGAGGACGAACTCACCGAGGTCGACGACGACGCGCCGATGACCCTGGACGAACTCGGGGCCAGCATCAGGCGCGTGCTCGGTGCCGAGTTCCCCTTGGGCGAACCGCGCCGGCTGTCGCGTTACCAGTTCCAGGCCCGGCAGGCGGAGCGCTACCGCGACGGCCGGATCCTGCTGGCCGGCGATGCGGCCCACCAGTTCCCCGCGACGGGCGTCGGCCTCAACGCCGGCATGCTCGACGCCGTGAACCTCGCGTGGAAGCTCGCCGCCGAGATCCACGGCTGGGCACCCGCGGGACTGGTCGACACGTACCACGACGAACGCCACTACGCGGGAGCGCGCACGATGCTCCACACCCAGGCCCAGGTGGCGCTGCGCCGCGGGCAGGACGCCGCGGCCGAGTCGCTGCGCAAGGTCTTCCTGGAACTACTGGTCGACGACCAGCCGCTGCGCCGCATCGGAGCCCTGATCGCGGGCGGTGACATCCGCTACCCGATGCCGTACGCCGACGAGCATCCCCTGACCGGCGTGTTCGCCCCGAACCTCGCACTCCGCACCGACAAGGGCCCCACCACTGTCGCCGAACTCCTGCACAGCGCACGGCCGGTCCTCGTCGACCTCGCCGACCGTACGGACCTGCGCGAGGCAGCCGAGGACTGGGCGCACCGCGTGGACATCGTCACCGCGCGGACCGACGGAGAGCGCCCGGCCGACGCCCTGCTGATCCGCCCAGACGCGCACGTCGCCTGGGTCGCCCCCACCGACGACCCCGCCGCGGCCACCGCGTCCACGCTCCGAGAAGCCCTCACCCACTGGTTCGGCACCCCCTGACCACTCTGGTGCCCTGGTCGCCGACGGCCGGAGTGTCATCTGTTCGAGAAGGATCCCTCGGTGACACGCACACGAAATCTATGTTTGTCAGAGTAGACATTGGGGGGTGGTGTGGGTATGGTTTCTCTCGTAGCCAGAGAGTCCACAAGGCCTCACAGAGAACGAACTGTGGGTCGACGGGAGCGCGTCGGAGCGGCGCGCAAAGCAGTTTGCAGGAAAGCAGTTTGCAGGACGGTCCGGTGGTCGGACTCCCGAAGCCGAGATGGTGCAACAGGGCGACGGGATCGGCACCCGGGTCGGAGAGCGGCCCGCAAAACAGGGGCCGCCGCGATAGGCCACGCGCAGCGTGTGGTTGGCAGTACGCCAGTGAGAGCAGTGCCGCAGTACGCGACCTGCCCACTGGGCACGCAGATGATCATCGAGGGAAGAACGGAGGAGCCGAGCGCCATCAGGATCGCCCGGGCGGAGTATTGAACCCGGGTACCGCAGGACATCGATAGTGAGGTGGTCTCCGGTCGAGCAACAGCGATCCCCGCAGGCCCGACGGCATCACGGTCGGGCGAGCGGAAACAGAATGTCGGTGCACTACCGAGGCCGACAGATGGTGTAGCAGTTCCTTCGGGGCCCTGGTGCCATATGGCGCCAGGGCCCCTCCACGCGTTCCAACGGAGAGGTGCAAATGACAGCTGGTGACTCGTTCGACCGTCTCGACGACGACGATTACCCCGCGTACACCATGGGCCGGGCCGCCGAGATGCTCGGCACCACGCAGGGCTTCCTGCGTGCCATCGGCGAAGCCCGCCTGATCACCCCGCTGCGGTCCGAGGGCGGACACCGCCGCTACTCCCGCTACCAGTTGCGTATCGCCGCCCGGGCCCGGGAACTCGTCGACCGCGGCACCCCGATCGAGGCCGCCTGCCGCATCGTCATCCTCGAAGACCAGTTGGAGGAAGCGCTCCGGATCAACGAGGAGCTCCGCAACGAGCACCCGCCTGCCGGGCGGGACACGACCTGACCGGCCGACCGGCCGCCCGGCCGACCGGCCTGGTTGCGCCGGGACCTGCCGGTGCGGGTTCCAGTTAGGCGGGGTTGGGTGTGGGGGCGCCGCTTGGTGCCGCTGCCTCAAGGGCGGTCGGCGCGCAGGGCGCGGCGTCGGGGAGGACCCGGCACAAGAAGCCGAGCCGGGCCATGGCCCGGCTGACTTCGTCGGCGGTGAAGTCCCGGCGGTCCTGGCGGGTGAGGACGCCGCCGACCTGCTTGACGGGGTATCGGCGGCGACCGATGACCACGGAACCGCTGGTGATGGGCTCGGGTTTGACGCCCTTCATGGACGCCAGGACCCCGTTCCTGGACAGCTCGAATGCGAAACCGGCGATGATGCAGCGCATGGTGCCTCACAGACGTGGGGAAGTAGCGGCGAAGGCGGGGCCATCAACGGCGCGGGGCGATCAATGGCGCGGGGCGATCTACGGCGCAAGGTGGCAGTGATCGGGCGTGTCACGCCGTGTGTCAAGGCGCGTGTCACGCGGCGGGTCGCGCTCCGAGGCCTGCCGTTGTCGTGGCGGTGAGGAACTGGTCCACACCGAAGACGTCCCGAAGGCGGATGCGGTCCGTGTAGGACGGGCAGTCGCGCACCGCGGCCAGCCGGGCCCTGGTCACCAGGCCGATGCGTTGGTCGTCCTCGTCGCAGAGCAGCAGTGAATCGGCGCGGGCGCCGAACATCACGGACAAGGCCACCTCGACGGTCATGTCGCCCCCGACCCGCAGGGCCGGCGGGCACACGGCATCGGTCGGGATCGTGGGGGCGACGTACGCCGGGCCGGGCTGCATCAGGACAAGTGTCAAAGGTGTCTCCGAGGGGGAGTGGGTGGGCCCTTCCGGACAGGTAGGGCCCGGACGGCACGTGCTCAAGCGGCTGCGTCGGACGCGGCCAATCCTCTGTCCGTGCGTCGGGTCACGCGGCCGCCCCCCGGTTCCTCGCGGTGCGGCTGCGGCGCCCGCGCGAGGCGGCCCCGCCGCGGTTGGGGCGTTCTGCTGCCGGCGCGGAAATGGTCACCGGAATGCCCGAGGGGGCCTGCGCGCCGGTGATGCGGCTCAACTCGGCGTCGCCGCAACGCACTTGGGTGGTCTGCGCGGTAATGCCCGCGGCCGCCATCAGCCGACTCATGCCGCGGCGCTGGTCAGGCGTCACCAAGGTGACCACGCTGCCGGACTCGCCGGCGCGGGCGGTGCGGCCTCCCCGGTGGAGGTAGTCCTTGTGGTCCGCGGGCGGATCCACGTTCACGACAAGGTCGAGGTGGTCGACGTGGATCCCGCGGGCCGCGACATTGGTCGCGACCAGCACCGTCACATGGCCGGACTTGAACTGAACGAGAGTGCGGGTGCGGTGCGGCTGGGACATGCCGCCGTGCAGCGCCGCGGCGCGTACCCCACTGCCCAACAGGTGCCGGGTCAGCCGGTCGACGGCGTGCTTGGTGTCCAGGAACATGATCACCCGGCCGTCGCGGGCGGCGATTTCCGTGGTCGCGCGATGCTTCTCCGCGCCGTGCACGTGGAGCACGTGGTGCGCCATCGTGGTGACCGCGCCGGCGGACGGGTCGACGGAGTGCACCACCGGGTCGCTCAGGTAGCGGCGCACCAGGCGGTCGACATTGCGGTCCAGCGTGGCCGAGAACAGCATCCGCTGCCCGTCCGGACGCACCTGGTCCAGCAGGGCGGTGACCTGCGGCATGAAGCCCATGTCGGTCATCTGGTCGGCCTCGTCGAGAACGGTGGTGCCGACCTGGTCCAGCCGGCATTCCCCCCGGTCGATGAGGTCCTTGAGGCGGCCCGGAGTCGCGACGACGACCTCCGCACCGGCACGCATGGCGGCGGCCTGCCTGCCGATCGGCATTCCGCCGACCACCGTGGTCAGCCGCAGACCCAGCGCGCGGGCGTACGGCGTGAGCGCGTCGGTCACCTGCTGGGCCAGCTCGCGGGTGGGGACGAGGACCAGAGCCAGCGGACGTCGCGGCTCCGCGCGCGTACCGGCGATCCGGGACAGCAGAGCCAGCCCGAAGGCGAGCGTCTTGCCCGACCCGGTGCGGCCGCGTCCGAGTACGTCTCGTCCCGCGAGGGCGTTCGGCAGCGTCGCCGCCTGGATCGGGAACGGTGCGGTCACCCCGTGTGCCGCGAGGACCGGCAGCAACTGCACCGGCATGGCCAGGTCGGAGAACGCCGTGACGGGCGGGAGCGCGGGGGTGAGCGTCGCCGGCAGCGCGAACTCGCCCTGCGGCACAGGTCCGCGGCGGCCCTGCCCTCCCGGGCGTCCCGTCGCGCCGCGGCGGCCGGACGCGCCCGACACGTTGCGGCCGCCGTGTTGCCCCGAGCCGGGGCGGCCGCCGGTGGCGCCTGAGCGGCGGTTTTCTGTCCGTGTGCGATTCATGCGGAGCCTTCCTTGATGCGACCGGTGTCAAGGAATTCCCGCGGGCACGCGCGTCGTGCGCGGAATGCGGGAGAATCGCAGAAACAGGTCGAGTGAATTCGTGGGTCGCCGACTGCGCCGCCCGGGTCGGGGCGGGTGCGGCGGGTCCGGAAAAAGCGACGCCGCAGGGTTTCGCGGGAGGTCGCGGCGAAGTGCGCCCGCCGGAAAAGCGCGGAGTTCCGGTCGAACGCCCGGAGTGACTCGAGTGCCCGGAGCACTCGGAGTGCTCGGAGCGCAGGAGTGGCCGGGCGCCCGGAAACAGAAGCGAGCCGGGGCCCGCACCCCAAGGTGCGGGCCCCGGCTGAGCCGAACGCGTCAGGCGTCAGGCAGGAGGAGTCAGGCGGGAACGATGTTCTCCGCCGTCGGGCCCTTCTGGCCCTGGGCGACGTCGAAAGTCACCTTCTGGCCCTCCTGCAGCTCGCGGAAGCCCTGGGCGGCGATGTTCGAGAAGTGGGCGAAGACGTCCGGGCCGCCGCCGTCCTGCTCGATGAAGCCGAATCCCTTTTCCGCGTTGAACCACTTCACAGTGCCGGCAGCCATGTCGATCTCCTTCGGGGCAGGGCCCGGGGTCCGCACGATACGGACCCCGCGTCGCCGCGATGATTTCCCGCCGGAGAATGCCGGACACAAAAAAGTGCTCCCACCGGGGGAAAAACCACGGCGAGGGCACTTGAAGTTTCTGGGAACCACAACTGCAACTGAGAATGACAGTAGCACGCTGCGACCGTTTTCGTGCGCTCGGCGATTCTCCTCGGTATGTCGTGCGAGAAATCCTCATCGCACGGCACGGCGATTTCTGTGCTCGCAACCACACATATTCAGTGCCGGCCGTCGGCGTCGAGGACGCCGGTGGACGCGTTCACGATGGTCGCGCCGAGGAGGCGGGTTACGCGGGCCGTCGGTCACGCCGGGGCGCGGGCCGCACGGGCGCTGCCGCGGCCCTGGCCGGTGCCGTGTTAGGTGACCGCCGGTTGTGTGCCGCCGCGTGCTTCGCCGGGGTCGACAACCGGCAGTTCGTGAGCGGTCGACAGATCGGCCCGCGGATCGACGGCGGTTTCGTCGCTCGCGTTCGTCCACCGGCATCTAAGGTCGGGAGTCCGGCTACGAGGGAGTCGTGAATGATGCGCGGATTCGGGGAGTTCTTCCACACGGCGACCGGGCATCGCCCCTACGCCTATCAGGCCGACCTCGCGAAGAGCGGGCTGCCGCGGTCCCTCCGGGTGCCATCGGGAGGCGGGAAGACCGCTGCCGCCGTGTTGGCCTGGCTGTACCGGAGGTTGGTGTCCGCGGTCGAGGAGACGCCGCGGCGATTGGTGTACGTGCTCCCGCAGGGCCGCCTCGCGGACCACACGCACGCGAGGATCGCCGAGTGGGTGTACCGCCTCGGGTGCGCGGACGAAGTGGATCTGCACTTGCTGGCCGGCCCGGAGTCGCAGAACGGGACCTGGCGTCGGCACCCCGAGCGCACCGCGATTCTGGTGGGCACGCACGACGGGCTGCTGAGCCGCGCCCTGATGCGCGGGTTCGCCGACGCCCGGGCGATGGCGCCCGTGTCGTTCGGGCTCCTCAACACCGACGCGCACTGGGTGTTCGACGAAATGCACCTGTTGGGCCCGGGGCTGCCGACGAGCGTACGGCTGCAGTCGCTGCGCGAGTCGCTCGGCACGACGGCGCCGACCGGCAGTTCGTGGATGTCGTCGACGTGGGACGGGGACGGGGACGCGTCGCACGTCGCGGCCGTCGGCGACGACGCAATGGGCGCCCGTCTGGGGGCGGTTCGACGCGTCAGGCGACTGCACCCGGCCGCGGACCCGGACGGCTACGTACGGGACCTCGTCGACGCACTCGGTTCGGCGCACGTGCCCGGCACGCAGACCATCGCCGTGCTGGACTCCGCCCGACGGGCACGTGAGGTCTACAGCGCGCTGCGTACGGCACACCAGGGCCGCGAGATCGTGTTGGTGCAGCCGTACGCGCGTTCCGTCGACCGTCGCGATCGCGCACGGGATCTGGAAGATGCGGGCCTGGATCGAATCCTGGTCACCACGGGGGCACTTGACGTCGGATGCGACGTGTCCAGCCGTACGCTCTTCACCGAACTCGCCCCGTGGAGCGCGCTCGTGCAACGCGCCGGTCGGTGCAACCGCCACGGCGAACACCCCGATGGCGGGGACCTGTTGTGGTGCGTTGCACCGACGGCAGGAAGGGCAGGTGCGGGAGTCGCGCGCTGGCTGGACGCGCACGAGGGCGAGCCGGTCACCACCGCCGACCTGTTCCACGCGAATGTCGACCACGACACCCCGTCTTCCCAAATACTGGACGAACACGATGTGTTGGCGATGTTCGACAACGCCCGCGGCGCGGCTCCGACCGACGCGAGTCCGTGGATCTGCGCCGACGACGATCGCACGGTCTTCGTCGCGTGGCGCGCCTGGGAGTCGGGGATGCCCGCGGAGGACGAGCCGGAACCCGCGCGCATCGAGCAGTGCGAGGCCCCACTCGCCGACGTACAGGGACTGTTGGACGGCGGGGCGTGGCTCCGGGGGCCTGCCGACGGCCGGTGGCGGCGCGCCCAGGCCGACGATCTCCGCGCCGGATCAGTCGTGTTGGTCGACTCGGCACGCGGCGGCCACCTGCCCGGGGTGGGGTGGGCGCCCGAGAGCACAACGCCGGTGCCTTCGCTCTTCACGGGACGCGGGATCGCCGCTTTTCAGTGTGTCGCGTGGGTGAGCCTCGACCGGCACCTGCTGGAGACCGAGGAAGAGGCGCGTGCGCTCACGGCCGTGCTGTCCGGGCTCACCGAGGGACAGCGGGAAGCGGTGGCCCGCGCGGCGAGGTTCCACGATCTCGGCAAGTGCCACGGCGTGTTCCAGGCCATGCTGCGCGACGGCGGTGGCGGCGATCCTCCGGACCACCTGCTGGCCAAGTCCAAGGCACCGTGGAACAACGGGGTTTCGGCGCGCCCGTACTTCCGGCACGAACTGGTCAGCGCACTCATCCTGCTGCACGGCGGGCAATGGCACACTCCTTGCGTCGACCCGAGCCTGGTGACGTACCTGGTCGCCGCGCACCACGGCCAGGTGCGTGTGTCGGTGCGCCCCGAGGCCGCCGAAACCGTCGAGGCCGCGCCGACGCTGCTCGGTGTCCGCGACGGCGACCGCACGCCCCCGGTGACCGTCTTCCCAGGCGACCACTTCCCCGCGCAGTCCCTCGACACCGAGGTGTTCCGCCCCGGCGGTGCGTGGACACCGCGGGCCTTGGCACTGCGGGACCGCGGCGATCTGGGACCGTTCCGGCTCGCCTATCTCGAGTCCCTGGTACGGGTCGCCGACTGGCGGTCCAGCGCCCGACACGACGGTCCCACGCCGGAACCTGCGCCGGGACCCGCACCCGAAGCCGCGCCGGAACCCAAATCCTGAGCCGTGTCGCCGGCTCCCGACCCGGTGCCGGTGGCAGGCGCACGGGCCCTGCACGCGGGCATGAAGGACAGCACCTACGCCGAACTCGACTCGGGACACTTGGCGCTCTTCGAGCAGCCCGATGAACTGGTGTGCCTGGCAAGGGCCTTCATCGACGGGGTCACCCCCACCCCCAACCCACAAGCCGCCCATAAGGACGCTACTAAGCTCTTGGTGTGCCCGAACCCACCCCGCTTGCCCCCGAACCGTCCCACATCGAGCCGGTCCACCCGCGACCGGAACCACAGTCCCTCGCCGAAGTGCGCCGTCACATCGACGAGATCGACGCCGAGCTCGTCGCGCTGCTGACCCGCCGTCAGTCCCTGGTCCGCACCGCCGCCACGTTCAAGACCGACGAGCAATCGGTACGCGCCCCCGACCGCGTTGAACGCGTCATCGCCGGCGTACGCGCCAAAGCCGAAGCCGCCGGCCTCGCCCCCGAGGTCGCCGAAGCCGTCTGGCGGGCCATGATCACCGCGTTCATCACGCTAGAACTCGCCGAACACGACCGCATCAACCCGGCACCCCCCGAACATCCGGCCTGACCCGCGGCCTGGACTGCTGGAACGGCGGAAGGGGCAGTGATGCTGCCGACCCGGTCCTGCTCTGTCGAAGCTCCACGAAGTGTCAACTGCGGTTGAGGGTCGGGCGGCTGCGGCGCGTATGTGGCCCGGCAGGTGAGGGTCACGGTCGGGGAGTGCGGCTGGCCCTTTTCGGTGCGGTATCTATGCGATCAGCACGGTGACGGGGTGGGGGCATGGCGGAGCGATTTGGCTTCGGCGTGGTGCTGGCGCGGCTGCTGGCCCACAGAGAGCTGAGTGCGCAGGAACTGGCCGATCGTGCCGGATTGCCGGCCGACGAGGTCCGAGCGGTGATCGCGGGGGCGGCCCCCGGCGAGGGGTTGCTCCGGCAGGTCGCGCCTGCCGTGGGTTTCGAGGCCGTCGACTTGTTGGTCCTCGCGGGGTTCGCGGTTCCGGACGAGATGGCGCCGCTGGATGGCGTCGCTGGGCTGCGGGCGCCGTACATCGTGATGGACGCGGTGCGCCTTCCTGTTGCCGAGCGGAGTGAACTCCTGGGGCTCATTCGCTCGCTGCCGCAGGAGCCACGTCCGTCGATCTTCACCGCAAAACAGCTGGCGTCCCACACGGGTCCGGGCGGTTGGATCATCCGTATGCTCCAGTACCGCAATCTGGACTGGATGGGCATGGCGCGGCTACTGGCGGTGGTGACGCCCACCTGCTTGTCGGCGTCCACGTACGGGGTGATCGGCGGCGGCCGCAAAGAGTTGACGCCCCGCCTGGTGACCGATTTCGCGGCCTTGCTGGGCGTCGACGCCCGGGAACTGGCCGCGCTGACGAGCGTCCACTTGGCTGAGGAGCCACCGCCCCCGGCCCCGGAAGCCGTCGATGCCGCCGCGCTGCTGTGGGAGGTGCGGCGCCTCTCCGAAGCCCAGGCAAGGCACGTCTCCGAGCTGGCGCGGTCCATGCGCGGACCCTCCCCTCCGCCCATGGCCGACACGTCGGCTTGATACGTGTGCCGTAGGGGGGCCGGACCGGGACCGTCGCGGTCATCGAGGTGGGCGTCGCCGGGGTGCTCGGGTGGCGTCCGTAGGGGTGTCGTCGGGGCCGGAGGGGCGGTCGGCGGCGTGGGTGGCCTCGGTCAGGCCTTGTGCCTTGGCCTGCTCCTTCTCGGCTTTGCCGGCGTTGCGGCGCGGTCGGTCGCCGGTCAGACGTCCGGCGACTTCCTTGGCCCTGCCTTTGAGTTCGTTTTTCGCGCTCGTGAAGCCCATATTCGGACCCCTTCCCCGGCCGGAAGCGATCACGCCGACCATGAATGGCCGACCCCGGGGACAGTCGGGGTCAGCGTCGCCGGTGGGGTGAGTCGGCTTCGGTGGCGTGCCACGTGGTGATGGGGGTGGCGCCCACGCCGCGAGGTGGTGTGCGGTGGTCTCGGGCGAGTGAGCGGCCGAGGGCCACGGCCGTGGCGGTGGCGGCGGTGCCGAGGGCGGTGAGGGTGATGCCTGCCGCGGCGCTTCGCGTGGGGTCGTTCCAGGAGGAGGCGTACAGCGCAAGGGCGATGACGTAGAGCGCGAGGGCGAAGCTGTTCAGTGCCGCGTGTGTCGTTGCCGTGTGCCGGGCCGGTCCGCGGGTGGGAATCACGTGCCTGAGGTCGCGTACGCCGGGGAGCGCGGCCAGGACGGCGCCGGCGACGCCGAGGGCGTTCATGGAGATGGCGTAGTCGAGCCAGAAGCTGCTGTGGTGGGCTCCGTACGCTGCGTACCCGATCAGGGCCCCGAGGTAGCCGGCGATGGGCAGCGGCGCCAGCATGCGGTGGGCGGGGCGCTTGGCTATCGCGGTCGGTTTGCGGGTCATCGTGCCTCCTCACCCGGCCGTGTGAACGTCGGCCGGTGTGGGCTCTTTGCCCGCAACCGTGTCCCCCACACCACGCCGGCACCTGTGCCGTGCGTCGCACTACGAATTCGGGAGGGGGCGGATGCTGCGTGCCGTCCGCGCCTTGGTGAGGTCTCCACGACCACCTGGCTCGGCGGGTGCGAGGCTTGACCGTCCAGGCACCAGTACGACGTCCGGGCGCCGCGCCGGTACGCACCTCTACATGCAGATGGCAGCGCACGCTCCGACCGCCGGCCGCGGTGTCGGGTGTCCGGGTGGGTCGGTGCCTGGTTCTGGTGGACCCAGGCACGGTGGACCGGGGTCGAGCAGGGCTCTGGGTGGGGCGGGCGGCGGCTCGCAGGATGGAGGGCATCCGCCGGTCGTCGCCGGTCACGACGACGACGGCCTCACTCGCAGGGGAGCCTTCCATGTCGAACACGCTGACCATCGTTGCCGCGTTCATCGCCAAGCCGGGCCACGAGCAGCCTCTGCGCCGGGAGTTGGACGCGATGATCGGGCCGTCGCTGGCCGAGGACGGCTGCCTGGGCTACCAGCCGTACGCCGACCCGGCCCGCCCCGATCGGATGATCATCGTCGAGGAGTGGGCCGACGAGGCCGCTCTTGAGCACCACTTCTCGCTGCCGCATTTCGCGCACGTCGCGGAGGTCCTGGGGGAGATTCTCGCGGAGCCGTTCACCCTGCGGCGCCTGACCGACGTCCCCGCCTGACCCGGTACCAGCCGCGCGCGTCCCACGGGCCGTACTCCCGAATCGCACGACAGGGGTACGGCCCGTGGGCGGGGCGGTCCCCGTGCTCCGGGCATCGCGGCCTCGGACCAACGGGTGACAGGGCGGCCGGTCGTGAAATCAGCCCTCGTCGCCTTGGGCGTCGGCGTCCGTGCGAGGGCGGTGGTCGGTGCCGATGCCGGCGGTGATGGTCAGGATGGACGTCGGCCCGTCATGTCGACAGCGTGCCAAATCCCGGCCGGGTTGACGGTGGCCTCGCCCGGGCCGAGCAGAACGCGGTCGGGTACGCCGTCCACGTCGCGCGTGACTGTGACCGACCCGCTGAGGCAGACGACCAGTTCGTCGCCGGCGGGGTGGTTCTCCCAGTGGTCGCCGGGGCCGTCGCCGTCGATGATCGCCACCAGTCGGCCCTCGGCGCCGTCTGCCGCGACCGCGGCGCTGTAGGCCTTGAGCACCTCCGGGTCCCAGGCAAAGCCCTCGATGGGCTTTGCCCGCGAGCCAAGGCCGAGGTGCACGGGGGTGGTTCGGAGGTCGATGGCATTGCGTGTGTGGTTGACGAGTTCCATACCGGCGATCGTCACACCGCAGTGTTCGGATGGTCTTGAACGAATGGGAACAGACGGCGACGCGGCGGGCACTCGGCTGGCGGCTATGCGGTCCCGAGCGAGCCTTCGCCTGCGCGGCTCCCGAGGAGGACTTCGCCGCGACGCCAGGCCGTCGGCGTCCGGCCGGTGAACTCGCTCCAGTCCCGTACGAGATGGGCCTGGTCCGCGTAGCCGGCAAGGGGCGCCACAGCGGCCCACGGGAGGGGATTCCGCGCCGTGGCCAGTTCGTGGGCGTGCTCGAAGCGCAGTACTCGGGCGAAAGTCTTCGGTGACAGACCCAGCTCACCGCTGAACCGCTCGGTGAGGTACCGACGGCTCCAGCCGAGTTCCGCGGCCACCGCACCGACCTGGACGCGCCCCCGCGCACCGACGAGGCGGGACCAGGCCTCCGCCACCTCGGGTCGCACCCGGCGTACGCGGTCGCTGCCACGATTGACGGCCCGCAGGAACAGTTCGTCCAGCGCGGTGAACCGCGTCGCCCATGTCGTGGCCGTACGGAGCCGGTCGACCAACTCGACGCCCAGCGTTCCGAGAAGCTCGTCGAGCGGGACCAGTTGGTGAGCGAGTTCAGCGGCGGGCAAGCCGTATATGGCCCGTGCCCCGAGTGGTGTCAGCGATACCTGGACGCCTTGCTGGCGCCCGTCGTGGTGGATCGCGGCGGACCGGCACCGCAGACCTCCGGCCACGGCGGTGAATTCGTTGACCGGCGACCCGTCGTCCACGCCCGCCGCCACCTGCAACGGACCTGACAGTCCGATCACCGTCGTGAGCGCGCGGCTCGGCGGGCCGCAGTGCACACCTGCCGGAAAGGCGCGCAGGTCGAAGCCGACGTACGAGTCCACGTACCGCCGCAACGTCGGCGCCGGACGCGCACCGATCCCGATATCCGCGCGATCCTCCACACACCCCAGCGTACGAGCCGGCGCGACCGGCAGGGTCGTCCGGGTACGGGGGCGTGTGCAGGTGGACAGAGCCCATTGCCGAAGCCGCCTTTCTGTGGGCATGGGTGGCGGGAGATCGTGGTGATGCCGAATGGAACGCCCTCGGCCGTTCCTGCCGGTGAGCAAAGGGGGTTGGGCAGGTCGCCAACATCGCCTGCAACGTGTGGTCCGACGCCGACCGACCGTCGTCGGCGAACCGCCGCGTCGAGCGGTCCGCTGCTCCCGACTGCGTCAGTCGGCCGTCCTCGGTGTCTCCCGTTTGCATGAGGTTCGTACGCCCTGCCGGAGCGGCCCCTCGTGGTGACGCGACCGCGTACCGATGATCAGGTGGCGACCCGAGCGAAAGGGCAGGAAACCGTGGACAGGGACTTTTACCAGCGCAAGATGGCCGTGCGCTTCGACTCCATCGACGTCGACGGGGACGGAGTCGTCACCAAGGCCGACTTCGAGCGCGCAGGCGAAAGGGTGGTGGAGGGCCTTGGGCTCACCCGGGAGTCCGCGCAGGGCCGAGCGGTCCTCGACGGCGCCGGGACGTTCCGGGCCGCGCTCGCCGATGCCGCGGACGTCGACCGCGACGGCAAGATCACGCGCGACGAGTTCGTCATTGCCTGCACGGAGACAATGCTCGCCACACCGGCGGGATTCGGCATCACCGCAAGGCCGTTCGCGCGTGCAGGGCCACCCCGAACGGCACGTTGCTCTCCCGGGCCCGCCGGAGCCCCCGCACCCATTTGCTGTCCGCGCGCGACCCCGTCCCGCGCAGCAGGTCGCGTACCCCTCCCGCGATGTCCCGCGCCTCCACCTGGTCATCGTTCATCCCCATCGCATCGGCCCCTTCCTCTGCGGCGGTCCCGCGAGCGGGACCCACGGGCAAGAACCGCCGATCGCCTGGGACTTCGCACGCCGGTCCCCGCGACCCGGTTCACGTGAGCTGTTCCGTCCAGCCTGCCGCGCCAACCCGAACGGCTGACAGATACACCCAAACGAGGAATACAAGCCCCTGAGTGCGACGGTGCGGGCGCAGAGCCCCACCGGCGTCCGCCGAGTAGGGCTGAACGTGCCGGGTTGTCAGGGGGCGGCTGGGGGCGGGGGCGGCGAAGTCGAGTTGGTGGGGAGCGAGTTGAGTAGGGCGGTGGCGCATTCCTCGGCGAGGTCTTCGGCGTGGGCGGGAAGCGGCTCACCAGTCCGTAGGTGGCGGCGGACCAGGGAGAGCGGTAGGTCGATGAGGGCGAGTTCGACGCATTCGGTGTCCTGGCGGGCCTTGGCTCCCAGCGCCTCGGCGAGGGCTGCAAGGGCGGTGCGCACGCGCTGGTTGCCGTGTTCCGCACGGTGGACGTGTTCCTTGGGCCAGTGGGCGCGTCCGAAGTCACCGGCGCCGTACAGGAGGACGGCGGCCTCCTCCGGGTGGGCGCGGCTCCAGGAGACGACGTGGCGCGCGGCCGCGCGTCCCGCTTGCCGCGCGTCGACGTCCGTGTCCAGGGCCTTGAAGTAGCCCTCTTGGAAGCGCTCGACCGTCCGCAGCCACACCTCGGCGAGCAGCACGGGTCGCCCGGGGAAGCGGTGGTACACCGAACCGCTCGGGGCCCCCACGTCGTTGGCGACCGCGGACATGGTCACCCCGCCCGGTCCCGTTGCCGCGGCCAGGCGTACGGCGGCGTCGAGGAGTTGGTCGGCGTCGAAGCGGGCTGGTCTGGCCATGAGTTAGAGAGTACTCTCCAGAATATTAGAGAGATATCTCTACAACAGTTCTGAGGACGCATGGGCATCTACAACGTGCACGAGCGACTGCTGACCGCGAAGGAGAGCGACGTGGGCGCGCTGATCGACGCCCTGTCGAGCAGCGCTGACGAACTGTGGCCGCGCCGGGAGTGGCCGCCGATGAAGTTCGACCGTCCCCTGGCCGCCGGGGCGGTAGGCGGCCACGGTCCGGTCCGCTACACGGTCGCCGCGTACGTCCCCTCCGTCTGGGTTCGCTTCGCCTTCAGCGGACCGCGCGGCTTCCACGGATTCCACGAATACGCCGTCCTGGCCGTCGACGACGAACACACGCTGCTGCGCCACACCCTCGCCATGGACGCTCGCGGACCGGCCCGGCTCACCTGGCCACTCCTGTGGCGGCCGCTCCACAACGCCTGCCTGGCGGACAGCCTCGACCGCGCCGAACTGGCGTGCACGGGCGCGGTGGCACGCCCGGCGCGCTGGAGCCGGTACGTACGCCTGCTACGCGGCATCGGGCGTGGGGTGGCACGCCTCGCAGCCTGACTCACCGGCACGGGCTCAGGTCGCACCGCCGCGAGAGGCGCGCTCACCCCGTGCGTAGAAGTGGGTGGCCGGACGGCCCGACCCGCGAAATCGAAGACGCGCCTAATCCTCCTCGAGCCATCGCATGCGTTCGGCTTCGCTGGGGGCGGGGGTGTCGACGATGTGGGGGACGAAGCGGGCGTAGAAGTCCGTGACGGGGCCGTCGGATTCGCGGACGCCGAGGCCGGCGGCCTTGCCGTCGACGATCCACGAGCCGAGCACGACTTGATTGCCGTCGAGGTTCGGCAGAGGTACGTACTCCTGGAAGCACCAGCCCTCGGAGCCGTCGTAGTCGACGCTCGGGTGCACGTACTCCGAGTCGGGCGTGACGATGCGCACCGAGTCGCCTTCGCGGCCGTGCAAGGGCTTTGCGACGTACGAGGTCAACTCGCGCGGGGAGTCGAGGTACGCGGGGAGGAGGTTCGGGTGTCCGGGATACAGCTCCCAAAGGGTCGCCAGGATCGCCTTGTTGGACAGCACGGCCTTCCAGGCCGGTTCGAGGAAGCGCACGGTGTCCGGGTGGTCGACGGCGTGGCGCCCGAACGGATCGGTCAGCATGTCCTCCCACGGATACAGCACGAACATCGTGTCGATCGCCCGGTCCTCAAGGTCGACGAAGCGCAGCGCGCCGTCGTGCCAGCCGATGTCGGCGACCTCCAGGCCGACCGTGGTGAGCCCGGCCTCGGTGGCCGTGTCGCGGAGGTACGAGGCGGTCAGCCACTCCTCGTCGAAGTCGGTGCCGCCCACGTGCGCGAAGTGCACGACCTCGGACGCGAGCCTCGGCGCCATGCGCTGCCAGGCCCGCACGAGGCGTTCGTGCAGGCTGTTCCACTGGTCGCGGTCGGGGAAGCGGTCCCGCAGCCAGAACCACTGGATCATGGACGCCTCGATCAGCGTCGTCGGCGTATCCGCGTTGTACTCGAGGAGTTTCGGCTCGGCGATGCCGCCGGTCGCGCCGCCCCAGGCGAGGTCGAAGCGGCCGTACAGGCTCGGATGGTCCTCGTCGAGCGTGCGCAGGAGGTAGGCGCGCGCGTCCTCCGGGAGCGCGAACGCCGCCAGGTCGCCGCGCTCCAGTACGTGCCGCGCCGCCGAAACGCACATCTCGTGCAGTTCCCGCGTCACCTGCTCCAGGCGGTCGATCTCCGGCAGCGTGAACCGGTAGTAGGCGTTTTCGAACCAGTACGGCACCTCGCCGCCGCCGTCCAGGCGGGTCGTCACGTACAACATCCCCTGCGACTCGACCAAGTGCTTCCAGTCGGGCCGCGGTTCGATCGCTATCCGGTCCATCGCCGCATGGTGGCACGGCCTGGGAACCGGCACGCGGGCAGCCCGGCGGGTTGGGGGACAGGTGCGCCGGACCGAAGTCGGGTCGGGCAGCCAGGGAGGCGGCTGGTTTGAGCCCGAAGCGTCGTACGGCCGCGGCTCCGGCCGCGGCCCCGGTCTCGGCCTGGCCCCGTCTTCCGGCCGACCCCGCCCCGCCGACGACGCCGGACCGGCTCAGCCGCCTCCGCCGCTGCTCCCGTCACCGCCGCTGCCCCCGAACCCGCCGCGCGTGACCGACCCGCTGTTGGGCCGGGTGAACGTCCCGCCGGTGCCGGTGTAGGAACTGCCCTCGGAGGGAACGGCGTTCTCCTGCTTCCCCGTCTTGCGCGGTATGTAGTACCAGGAGTAGACGTTCGTGCGGTCCGTCAGACACAAGTTGTCGGCCACGCGCATCATCGACTGCCGGTGTACGCACACTTCCGAATAGTCCGACTTCTTCGACCCCTTGGAGCCACCGCCGCACGCGGCCAGCGCACAGGCGAGGCTCAGGGTCGTTGCCGCGGCCACCGTCGCCGATCTCAGACGACGCCCCGAAGGTGGCATGCGAACTCCTCAGATAGTCAGATGGCCCGTCAGTACGTCGGCCTACAGGTACGTCGGACAGGACCTTCGTGTGCCTGGCCGGACAAGCATGCCCGCATAGGTATCCGCCCCGCACGTACACCCGTTCGCAAGAGGCCGCGCAGACCGGCCGCGCCCCGCGCCGCGCGTGCCGGAGCACGGAGCCCGCGCCGACAACCGTACGGACACTCCGCGATGAGATCATGTGTCGGCAAAAGCCAGGAAACCCCTGGAAACCGAGACGACCCGGGAGAACAGCGCATGACCGTACGCGGAACCCTCCTCGTCACCGGAGGCAGCAAGGGCATCGGCGCCGCCGTGGCACGCGCCGCCGCCGACGCCGGCTGGGCGGTAGCCGTCAACTACGCGTCGGACGAGGACGGCGCCCTCAAGGTCGTCGCGGCCGTCGAGGCGGCCGGCGGCACGGCGGTGGCGCTGCCGGGCGACGTGTCCGTCGAGGGCGACGTGGTCCGCCTGTTCGACGCCGCCGAGGCGGTGCTCGGCGGTCCGGTCGCCGCACTGGTCAACAACGCCGGGATCGTCGGCGCCCACGGGCGTTTCGACGACCTGGACAGCGACGCGCTGCGCCGTACGGTCGACGTCAACGTGGTCGGAGCCATGCTCTGCGCCCGCGAGGCGGTCCGCCGCATGTCCACCCGGCGCGGCGGCCCGGGCGGCCTCATCGTCAACATCTCCTCGCGCGCGGCGCAGTTGGGCAGCGCGGGGGAGTGGGTGCACTACGCCGCCACAAAGGCCGCCGTCGACGCCCTCACCCTCGGCCTCGCCCACGAGGTGGCCGCCGAGGGCATCCGCGTGAACGCGGTGGCCCCGGGGCTCATCGAGACGGGCCTGCACGCGGGTGCCGGGCAGCCGAACCGCCTTGCGGAGAAGGCGAACTCCATCCCGATGGGACGCGCCGGGACGGCCGAAGAGGTGGCCGAGGCGGTCATGTGGCTGTTGTCCGACGCCTCCGCGTTCACCACCGGGGCCGTACTGCCGGTGCATGGCGGCCGCTGACCGGCGCCGCGCCAGGGCGCGCCAGGTGTCCAGGGAGCGCAACGTGCGGGCATTCCGGTGGAAGCACTGCTCCGCATCCGCTTGGATTGGCGGTGATGACCGAGACCGCCACCACCCGCGACCTGCTCGAACGCCTTGAGGCGTATTACGACACGGTCCCCCGCAACACCGTCCTCCCCGAGGACTTCGGCTCGCTGACGCTGTTCCTCCAGGACGGCGACGGCTGGCCGTTCTACGCCCGCCCCACGCGCGGACACACCGCCCGCCCCACCGTCGGCGACGTCGCCGCGGTACGCCTGCGGCAGCGCGAACTCGGCCTGCCCGAGGCGTTCGAGTGGGTACACGAGACGACGCCGGGCCTGCGCGACGTGGCGCTGCGCGCCGGGCTCAACGTGCACGCACACCCGATCATGGTGCTGGACGAGGCCGCCTTCCGGCGGGTCACCCGGCCCCGTTCGGAGGAGGTCGAGGTACGCCGGGTCGAGCACGACGCACTCGACCTCGCCCGCGTGCAGAGCGTCCCGGTGGTCGCGTTCTCCGAGCCGGGCACCGCGATCGGACTCGGCGGTCCCGAACTGCGCGACGCGGCGGCGCCCGGCCAACGACCGGAGACGCTGCGGTACATCGGGGAACGCATGCGCACCGGGCGGACCGTCACCTATGCGGCGTACACCGACAAGGGGCCCGTCGCGGTCGGCAGCCACCAGCCGCGCGGCCGGGTCACCGAGGTCGTCGCGATCGGCACACTGCCCAGCGCCCGGCGCAGGGGACTGGCGGCGGCGGTCACCTGGGCCCTGGTCGTCGACGCCCTCGACGCCGGCATGGACCTGGTGTTCCTGAGCGCGGGCGACGGCGACGTGGCGCGCGTGTACGGCAGGCTCGGCTTCCACCGCATCGCCACCGCAATGATCGCCGAGCCCTTCGCCTGACCGCACGCACCCGACTGCCCGGGAGCCCTACCGGCTATGAGAGGGCGCTTTTGGTTTGCCATTGGGGGTAGGGCATCTGCCATGCGCCGAAGCCGTTGCCCGGGTCGGTGACTGCGGTGCTTGTCGAGCCCTTGACGACCACGGGGTCGCCGACCTGTACGCGGTCGTAGAACCACTTGGCGTCCTCGACCGTCATGCCCACGCAGCCGTGGCTGGTGTTGTTGCGGCCGATGTTCGCGGTGTTCCAGGCGGCGGAGTGGAAGAACGTCCCGGACGAGGTGAAGTGCACGACCCACGGGACGTCCGGCAGGTTGTAGCGGTCGCCGAGGCCGACGGTCTGCGAGTCCAGTGTCTCCTTGGCGTTCTTGGCGAGGATGACGTGGGTGCCGCCGCGCGTCGGGAACTCGGCGGAACCGGCGGACATCGGCAGCGACTTCACCAGCTGCCCGTTCTCGACGACGTTCACTTTGTGGTTCGGTACGTCCACCTCGACGACGCGGCCGGAGCCGACGGTGAACGACGTCTCGTAGTCGCGTGCGAAGTACGTGCCGGTGCCGCTCTTGACGCCCTGCAAATTCGCGTTGAGCGTCACCCGCGTGCCGGGCTTCCAGTACTCCTTCGGGCGCCAGTCCACCCGGTCCTTGCCGGACTGGTCCTTGATCCAGCCCCACGAACCCTGGGTCGGGACCGACGTGTTGACCTTGAGGTTCCGCTCCACCGCGGCCTTGTCGGCGACGGGGTAGTCGAAGACGATCGACACCGGCTGCGCGACGCCGAAGGTGCCGCCGTTGCCGGGCTTCATCGCGACCTTGTTGATGCGGTCGGCCTTCTGCGTCGTGAACTTCGTCGACGACTCCTGTGCCTTGCCCTTGGGGGTGCGGCTCGATATGTCGACCTGGTACGCCGTGCCCGGTGCGGTACGTCCGCTCGACGTCCACGTCTTGCGGTCGGCGCTCAGCGCGCCCGCGACCGCACCACCGTCGGCGTCCGTCACGCGGACCGCGGTGAGGGTCCCCTCGTCGGAGGTCACCGTGACCGGTCGCCCGGCCTCTGCGGTGACCGAGCCGTCCGCCGGGTCCACCCGAACCTTGGGCGGAGCCTCCTGGTCTTTCTTGTCTTGCTTGTCATGTTTGTCCTTGTCTTGTGCGTCTTGCCCGTCCGGCTTGCCGGTGCCGTCCTGGCCGCCGGGCTTCGCATCCGTGCCGGTCCCCCCGTCGCCGCCGGTCTGGCCGGTCCCCGAGTCGTCGCCCGCCTCCGTCGCGGCGGCGCCGGAACCCCCGCCCTGGCTGCTCTGCCCCTCGTCGCCCCGGTCGGACGAGCCACCCCCGCAGGCGGCCGTCAGCAGCAGGGCCGAGGCGGCGACGGCGGGCAGGAGGACGGTGCGGAGCCCCTTGCGGGGGCCGGGTATGACTGCGCGACTCACGTAGTGACCTCGTGGCTGGGGAACCGGGTGGCGGCGGGCGCCGCCACGGGTGGAACCGGGTGATTTTCTCTTTAATGATGATCAACGATCAAATCGCCCGAACCGGTTCCGTGGAACGGATCACACGCGCCGCGTCACCCGATGCCGAAGACCCCACGTGGCGGCGCCGGCGACCCCGTCGCTGTGTCATCGGTCACGGCCGGCCGCCCGGCCGCGAAAGCGTCCAGGTCACGCCCGTCCAGCACCACGGCCGGGTACGGGTCCGCCGCGGCCCGCGCCGCGATCTCGCCGACCGGCAGCCCGGCCCGCCCGGCCACCAGCACTGCGTTCGCGAAGCGCTCCCCGTCCAGGTGCTCGCGTTCGGCGATCAGGCACGCGTACGGGAAGACCGCCCGCGCGGTGGCGACCTGCCCCCGCAGGAAGTCCAGCGCGCCGCCGTCCGCGACATTGGCCGCGTAGAACCCGCCGGGCCGCAGCACCCGGGCCGCGTCCGCGACGAACTCCACCGAGGTCAGGTGGGCAGGGGTCAGCGCGCCGTGGAACACGTCCGCGAGCACCACGTCCGCTGATTCCGCGGGCAGCGCCGCGAGTGCGGCGCGGGCGTCCGACGCCTCCACGGCGACCGCCGAGCCGGCGGGAAGCGGCAGGTGGCGCCGCACGAGAGCGGTGAGCGCCGCATCCGCCTCGATCACGTACTGCCGCGAGCCCGGCCGGGTGGCCTCGGCGTAGCGCGCGAGGGTGAGCGCGCCGCCGCCGAGGTGCACGAGGTCCAGCGGCCCGGCGCCGGGAGCGGCGAGGTCGACCACGTGGCCGAGGCGCCGGACGTACTCGAACTCCAGATACTCCGGGTCGTCGAGGTCGACGTACGACTGCGGCGAACCGTCGAGGGTCAGCAGCCACGCCCCCGGCCGGTCGATGTCCGGCAGCAGCGCCGCGCGCCCCAGATCCACATCGGCGGACACCGGCACGCGCTCGTCCTCTTCATCCATGCGCCGATTCTCGCGCCTGGGCGCGGGGCCACCCGCCAAGCATCCTCCAGGCACCTGCCGGGCATGCCGGGAACCGCCGGAAGTGTCGGTCCGCCTCGTTAGCGTTCGTCGCATGACGACCTTCTCCGGACAACGGTGGGACGGACCGCTCGCCCGCGCCGCAATCGAGGACGTCGACTGGGCGTCGCTCACGCACGCCTACGGGGCCGCCGACGATGTGCCCGACCGCATAGCCGCGCTTCGGTCACCCGACCGGAGCACCCGGGACCAGGCGTATGCGGCGCTGTACGGCAGCGTGTTCCACCAGGGCACCCGCTACGCCGCCAGCCCCTTCGCCGCCCGCGCGCTGATATCCCTGGCCGCCGACACCGCCACGCCGCAGCGGCACCGCGTGCTCGCCCTGCTCGCCTCCCTCGCGATCGGGTACGACGACGCCTGCCTACCCGGCGGGTTCGACCCGGCCCGGCTGCGCCGCGAGGTCGCCGAGGCCGCCGCGCTCGACCCGGCGGACGCGCGCCGCGAGATGGAGGAGTGGGTCGCCGAGGCGCCGAGCGAGGACATCCGCCGCAACCGGGCCTACCACCTGGAGGTCTTCGACTTCGCGTTCGAACGCGACTGCCTGCGCTGGGCGCTGGAGTCGTACGACGCGGTGCGCACCGGGACGGCGGTCTACCGCGCGCTGCTGGAGGACGACGAGCCCGGCGTGCGCATCGCCGCCGCGTACCTGCTCGCATGGTTCCCCGAGGACGCGGAGCGCAGCGTCCCGGCGCTGGTCGAAGTGCTGCGCACCGAGGCGCACGGACACGTCGTGGCCACGGCGGCGGTGGCGGTGCTGCTGCTCGGCGGCGACGCCGCACTCACCCCCTGGGCCGAACGGGGGATGTCGGACACCGGCGAACCGGTCGCCTGGGCCGCCGCGTTCGTGCTGGCGTGCCTCGGCGGGGGATCCGCCCGCGCGGAGGCTGTGGCGGTACTCCAGGCCCGCATCGCGCAGGACGCCGACGGACCCGACGAAGACGGGCCTGTGCCGGACGACGACGAGACCGCCGCGCCCGACGACGAGGCCGCCGTGTCGGTGCCGTACCTCGGCGGCGACCTGGCCGGACTCGCGATGGCCGCGCTCGAACTCCTGGGCGTGGACGGCGGCGACGCGTACGCGTGAGCCCGTCCGCGTGCGGTCTTCGGTGCTTTGACAGCGCGTCAGCTCCTGTTGCGGCAGTGATCAGGCTGCCTAATGATGCAACGGTGGATGAAAACCGGATCAAATAGGCATTTTGCGCGCCCTGTTGATCGTGTGATCCCCGGATCCGGTGCCTGCCCCGCCGTGAAGGAGCTCAGACGTGGCATCGATGGACGTGCCCGCGAGCCGGGTCGCCACCACCGGCAGGCGTACCGCCGCCCACGCCGGGCCCAAACTCAACGCCATCTCCTGGATCGCCCTGGCCCTGATGACCACCAGCTCGGTGGCCTCGCTGCGCGCCGCGCCCACGATGGCGATCTACGGTCTGGCCGCGGTCTTCCTCTACCTCGTGCCCGCCATCGTCTTCCTGCTGCCCACCTCGCTCGTCTCCGCCGAACTCGCGTCCGGCTGGAGCGGCGGCGTGTACCGCTGGGTCGCCGAAGGGCTCAGCAAGCCCCTGGGATTCCTGGCCGTGTGGTGCCAGTTCGCGATGACGATCTTCTATTACCCGAGCCTGCTCGGGTACGTCGCCAGCACCTTCGCGTACGTCATCGACCCCAGCCTGGCCAACCACGGGATCTACACCGCGATCGTCATCGTCACGCTCTTCTGGCTCGGCGTCCTGGTCTCGTCACGCGGCACCAAGACGGTCGCGGGGCTGTCCAGCATGGGCCTGATCATCGGCACCCTGGTCCCCGGACTGCTGCTCGTGGTGCTCGGATTCGTCTTCCTGGGCCAAGGCAATGCCTCGGCGGCCCCGATGGACAGCAGCCACATCCTCCCGCCGTGGACGGGCCTGGCCAGCCTCGTCCTCATCGTCAACAACTTCCTCAGCTACTCCGGCATGGAGATGAACGCGGTCCACGTCTCGTCGCTGCGCAAGCCCGCGACCGAGTTCCCCAGGGCGATGTTCCTCGCCACCGGCCTGGTCCTGCTCATCTTCATCCTCCCGGCCATCGCCATCAGCTGGGTCGTGCCGTCGTCGAGCCTGTCGCTGACCGCGGGCGTCATGCAGGCCTTCGACGCGTTCTTCTCGTACTTCAACGTCAACTGGCTCACCCCGGTGCTCGGCATCATGCTCATCGCCGCCTCCCTCGGCGGCATGCTGACCTGGCTCGCCGGACCGTCCAAGGGCCTGCTGACCGTCGCCCGCGAAGAGGGCTACCTACCGCCGTTCCTCCAGCGCCTCAACAAGCACGGCGTGCAGCAGAACATCCTCGTCAGCCAGGGCATCGTCACCACCGGCATCGCCCTGCTGTACGCCTTCATCCCCGACGTCTCCAGCGCCTACTGGATCCTGTCGGTCATCACCACGCAGGTCTACCTCATCGTCTACCTGCTGATGTTCGTCGCCGCGATGCGGCTGCGCCGCATCAAGCCCGACCACCCGCGCGGCTTCCGCGCCCCCGTGCTGCCCGTGCTGTGCGTCACCGGCCTGCTCGCGTCCGCCGCGGCCCTGGTGATCGGCTTCGTGCCGCCGTCGCAGTTCGGCTCCGGGAGCGTCTGGTCGTACATCGGCATCGTCGGCGGCGGCCTGCTCATCGTCGGCCTGCTGATCCCGTTCCTCTTCTACCGATTCCGCAAGCCCCACTGGAAGCAGCCCGACACCGAATGGAAGGCCGGCGTCGGCACCGTGACCGAGGGCGAGGGCCAGGCATGAGCACCAAGACACACCACGTGCAGGGCGAGGACGTCGACCACGCCGGACACGTCGACACCGGCATCATGAGCCGCAGGTGGATCTACGTCGGATCCCTCGTGCTCCTCCTCGGCCTCCTGATCAGCGGCATCGTCGCGTACAACAGCGTGCACAGGACGAACCAGGCCACCGACAAGGCCAACCAGCTGCGCGCCGCCCTCGGCGCCGCAGGGCTCCCGCAGCCCGACACGGACCTGATCGTGCGCAACCTCGGCACCGACGGAGGCATCGTCTGCGAGGACCCCGGCGACGCGTTGCGCCAGGGCGTCGACCGGGTCAGCCTCAACAACGGCGCGGCGGGGCCCGGGCAGCGCCCGATCATCGGCAGCGCCCGGGTCGCCCAGGCCGAACGCATCGTGCTGCAGACGTACTGCCCGGACAAGGTCGCCGCGTTCGACAACGAGATCGACGACCTCAAGTTCGACGACGTCGTCGAACCCTGAGACTCCCGGCCACCGGAAGGACCACCGCACATGACCACCCAGGGCACCACGGCGGACGCGGCGCTCGCCCAGCGCGTCAAGGCCGAGATGGCGCGCACCCGGCGCGACCTCGCCACTCTCGTCGGCTTCAAATCCGTCTACGACGCCCGGCAGTTCCCGGTGGAGGAGTGCCACAAGGCCGCCCGGTTCGTCGCCGACGCCTTCCGCGAACTCGGCTTCACCGACGCCCGCCTGGAGGAGACACCCGACGGCAGCAATGCCGTCGTCGGCCACCGCCCCGGCCCCGCCGGCGCCCCGACGGTCCTGCTCTACTGCCACTACGACGTCCAGCCCCCGCTGGACGACGACGCCTGGCAGTCCCCGCCGTTCGAGCTCACCGAGAAGGACGGCCGCTGGTACGGGCGCGGCACCGCAGACTGCAAGGGCAACATCGCCATGCACCTCACCGCCCTGCGCGCCCTAGGCGACGACATCCCCGTGTCGCTGCGTATCGTCGCGGAAGGCTCCGAGGAACAGGGCACCGCGGGACTTGAGGAGTACGTGCCGGCCAACCCCGACGTGCTGCGCGCCGACGCGATCCTGGTGTGCGACACCGGCAACGCCGCCGTCGGCCTGCCCACCCTCACCACGACCCTCCGCGGCGTCGCCAACCTCGTCGTCGAGGTACGCGCGCTCAAGGGCGCCGTGCACTCCGGCATGTTCGGCGGACCCGCCCCCGACGCACTGGCCGCGCTGATCGCCATGCTCGCCTCGCTCCGCGACGCCGACGGCGGCACGGCCGTGGACGGACTTCCGCACGACCAGGTGTGGCAGGGCGAGCCGTACGACGAGGCGCAGTTCCGCGCGGACGCGGGCGTGCTCGACGGCGTCGGGCTCGTCGGCGGGGGAGCGGTCGCCGACCTCGTCTGGGCCCGCCCCGCGGTCACCGTGCTCGGCATCGACTGCCCGCCCGTCGTCGGGTCCAGCGCCTCGGTGCCGCCCGTCGCCCGCGCCCGCGTCAGCCTGCGTGTGCCGCCCGGGCAGGACGCCGACGACGCGCTCGACAAGCTCGTCCACCACCTCAAGGCGCACGCGCCGTGGGGCGTGCAACTCGCCTTCGAACCCGAGCAGTCCGGATCGCCGTTCGAGGCCGCCATAGGCGGACCCGGGTACGCCGCGCTGCGCGAGGCGCTCGAGGAGGCGTACGACCGGCCGATGACGACGGTCGGACAAGGCGGCTCCATCCCGCTCTGCACGATCTTCAAGGAGACCTTCCCGGACGCGGAGATCGCGCTCATGGGCGTCGAGGAGCCGCGCTGCCTGATCCACGCGCCGAACGAGAGCGTCGACCCCACCGAGATCGAGCACATGGCCCTCGCCGAGGCGCTGTTCCTCAGGAAGTACGCGGCCATGACGAAGGGGTGACCCGAGCGGCGGCACATCCCGCGCACGGTCCGGAGTGCCGCACGGTCCGGAGTGCCGCTCGGTTCGCCGACGCCGCTCGGTCCGCCACGCCACGCCGGACGCGGACCCGGGCGTATTCGGACCCGGGCGGACGCGGACCCGGGCGTACGCGGACACGGGCGGAGCCAGTGCCGGCGCCGGGGCGGAACGGGCGGCGCCGAGCCGGGTGTCATAGCGGGGCGAATGACGCGTCCGCCCCCAGAATGACCTGTGTGACGTCCGCCCCCGCGCCGAAGAACCCCGTCCGGCCGTGGGACCACATCGCACTGCTGGCCCTGGCCGCGACCGGCGGCGCGGTCGACGCCTTCACCCTTTTCTGCCTGGGCAAGGTCTTCGCCGGCGTGATGACCGGCAACTTCGTGCTCGTCGGGGCCGCGGCGGTCGACGGCGACGGAGACGTGGTCCGCCACGCGGTCGCCGCCCTGGCCGGGTTCGTCGCCGGAGCCGCCGCCGCGGGCGCCGCCGTCGGCCGGCTGCGGGTACGCGACCTCCTGCTCGTCGAACTGGCCCTGCTCGCGATCCCCGCCCTCGCCTGGGCACTCGACACCGGGCACACCGAGAGCGGGCGCACGCTCCTGGTTCTCGCCGCCGCACTGGCCATGGGCCTCCAGGCCGGCACCTGGGGCACCCCCTCGACCTACTTCACCGGGACCCTCGTCGCCGTGGCCCGCCGGGCCGGAGGGGGCCAACCGCTCGCCGCGCAGGACTTGTGGGCACTGGGGCGCCTCGCCGCGGTCGTCGCGGGGGCGGCCGCCTCCGCGGCGGTGGCGAACACGTGGTCACGCGGCGCGGGCCTGGTGGCGTTCGGACTGGCGGCCGCCGTCCTGTGCGTGATCCTCGCGACGTCCGAGCGAGCGGACGAAACCGACGAGAACCACTAGCCACACGGCGGCCGCGACCCACAGCAGCACGCGTCCGGGGCGGTCCAGCCACGCGATGCCGGCCGCGGTCGACACCGACAGCGCTGCCACCGCCGTCATGCCCAGCGGGAACACCGTCGACCAGCGGCGGATGCTGTAGTACGGGCGCGGGCGCCACAGTTCGGCGGCGGCGAGCACCGCGTACCAGGCGGCGGCGAGGGCGAGGAGCACGAGCGTCGTCGTCCGTAGGACGGTGTGCGACCACCCCGTCCACACGGGAGAGGCGATCAGCTTCGAGCCCGCGACGGTGGAGATGGCGAGCGCGCCGCCCGCGATCCAGTGGTCCCCCTCACCGGTCAGCACCTGGCGGAAGTCGAAGCGCAGCAGCGCGTCCACGTACAGCGCGAGGCCGAACGCGAACAGGCACAGCGCGATCCACATCAGCCAGTCGCCGGCCTGCGGGGCGAGCGTGCCGGCCAGCACGGCCAGGCCCTGCGTCGCGACGCACACCAGGAACACCACCCCCGGCATGCCGCGGCGCTGCCAGTGCCGGACGACGGCGAGCAGCAGGAACGGCCATACCGCGGCCGCCAGGACGAGCAGCACGGCCGCCACCTCGTGCCACCCGAGCACGGCGATGCGGGTGCCCAGGACCGAGGTCGCGGCGACGGCGGTGAGCGCCGGCGGGGTGTCGGCGTCGGTACGCCAGTGCGGCCGGTCCCACCGCACCCGCAACGCGAACGCGCAGGCCAGCACCGCCCACACGACGCCGGCGAGCGCGAGGAGCGCCTTCGACAGGACCTCGAAACCGGCGAGGTGCATGCCGATGGAGACGATGGCCGTGGACATCACGGCCGCTCCCGAGGCAGGCGGGAACTCCGTCCACCACCCGCGACCGTGCCCGCTCATCCCTCCATGGGACAGCCCCCGCCACCCCGCCGCCACTCGGCGCCACCCGAACGGGCGGCGCCGAGCCGCGCGTCAGCGGCCGCGCAGCTCGCGGTACCGGGCGATCAGCGACGCGGTGGACGCGTCGAGGCCGTCCGCCCCGGTGCCCTGCGTCAGGACCGGCTCCAGGCGCTTGGCCAGGACCTTGCCCAGCTCGACACCCCACTGGTCGAACGAGTCGATGTCCCACACCGCGCCCTGCACGAACACCTTGTGCTCGTACAGCGCCACCAACTGGCCCAGCACCGACGGCGTCAGCGCGTCCGCCAGGATGGTGGTGGTCGGGTGGTTGCCGCGGAACGTCTTGTGCGGGACCAGCTCCTCCGCGACGCCCTCGGCCCGCACCTCGTCCGGGGTCTTCCCGAACGCCAGCGCCTGCGTCTGCGCGAAGAAGTTGGCCATCAGCAGGTCGTGCTGCGCGGCCGGCCCCGGCGGCAGCTCGTCCACCGGACGGGCGAACCCGAGGAAGTCGGCGGGAATGAGCTTCGTGCCCTGGTGGATCAACTGGTAATACGCGTGCTGCCCGTTCGTCCCCGGCGTGCCCCACACCACCGGACCGGTCTGCCACCCGACCGGGTTGCCCTCGCGGTCCACCGACTTGCCGTTCGACTCCATGTCGAGCTGCTGGAGGTACGCGGTGAACTTCGACAGGTAGTGCGAGTACGGCAGCACGGCATGCGACTGGGCGTCGAAGAACGCGCCGTACCAGACCCCCAGAAGGCCCATCAGCATCGGCGCGTTGCGCTCCGGCGGCGCGCTGCGGAAGTGCTCGTCGACCAGGTGGAAGCCGTCCAGCATCTCGCGGAAGTGCCGCGGCCCGATCGCGATCATCAGGGACAGCCCGATCGCCGAGTCGTAGGAGTACCGCCCACCGACCCAGTCCCAGAACTCGAACATGTTCGCGGTGTCGATCCCGAAGTCCGCGACCTTCTCCGCGTTCGTGGACAGCGCCACGAAGTGCCGCGCTACCGCGTCCTGGTCGGCCTTCAGCTCGCCGAGCAGCCAGTCGCGCGCCGAGGTCGCGTTCGTGACCGTCTCGATCGTCGTGAACGTCTTGGACGCCACGATGAACAGCGTCTCCGCCGCGTCCAGGTCCCGGACCGCCTCGTACAGGTCGGCGCCGTCCACGTTCGACACGAAGCGGAAGGTCAGGTCCCGCGTGGCGAAGGTGCGCAGCACCTCGTACGCCATCGCCGGACCCAGGTCCGACCCGCCGATCCCGATGTTGACCACGTTGCGGATGCGCTTGCCCGTGTGGCCCTTCCATTCACCCGAACGGACCTGGTCGGCGAACGCGGCCATCTTGTCCAGCACCGCGTGCACCTCGGGCACCACGTTGCGCCCGTCCACCTCGACGACCGCGTCGCGCGGCGCGCGCAGGGCGGTGTGCAGCACCGCGCGGTCCTCGGTCACGTTGATCTTCTCGCCCCGGAACATCGCGTCCCGCAGCCCGGCCACGTCCGTCGCCGCCGCCAGTTCGCGCAGCGCCGCCAGCACCCCGTCGTCGACCAGGTGCTTCGAGTAGTCCACGAACAGGTCGCCCACCCGTACGCCGTAGCGCTCGGCGCGACCCGGATCCGCCGCGAACAGGTCGCGCAGGTGGGCGTCCCGGAACCGCTCCTCCCGGAGGCCCCGCAAGGCCGCCCATTCGGGTCGCTGGTCGAGACGGGGCTTGTTCACCGCAGGCATTGGCGCATCCCAGGGAAGAGGACGGAAACGCTCGTAGGTTACTGCGAACCGGGATAACCGAAGGGTTGTGCCGCGCATACCGGACCGCGATTCCGGTTACTCGCACGATCTATGGCAACCACAACCGAGCCCACGACCCCGGTCGACCGGGAGAGCCTCAAGCGCGTCACGGTCATCGCCGCCGCCGCCGCGCTCGGCGGCTTCCTGTTCGGGTACGACAGCTCCGTCATCAACGGCGCCGTCACCGGCATCCAGGACCACTTCGAGGTCGGCAGCGGGGAGACCGGCACCGTCGTCGCGGTCGCGCTGCTCGGCTCCGCCGCGGGCGCGGCCGTCGCCGGACGCCTCGCCGACCGCCTCGGCCGGCTCCGCGTCATGCACATCGCCGCGGTGCTCTTCGCGGTCAGCGCGGTCGGCTCGTCCATGCCGTGGGACATCTGGTCGCTGGGCGCGTGGCGGGTGCTCGCCGGATTCGCCATCGGCCTGGCGTCCGTCATCGGCCCCACGTACATCGCCGAGATCGCGCCGCCCGCGCACCGCGGCAAACTCGCCTCGTTCCAGCAGATGGCCATCGTCCTCGGCATCACCGCGTCGCAGCTCGTCAACTGGGGGATCGCGCAAGGCGCCGACGGCAAGAGCCAGAACGCGCTGGGCCCGCTGGACGCCTGGCAGTGGATGCTCATGGCCGCCGTCGTACCCGCGCTGCTCTACCTGGTGCTCACCCTGGCCATCCCCGAGTCGCCGCGGCACCTGGTGGCCACCGGCCGCCTCGACGAAGCCGCCCGCGTACTGCGCGAGGTCGAGGGCCGCGGCGTCGCCCCGAAGTCCCGCATCGCCCAGATCCAGCACTCCATCGCCACCGACCACAAACCCCGGTTCACCGACCTGCTCGGCCGCTTCGGCCCGCTGCCCATCGTGTGGGCGGGCATCGGCCTCGCCGTCTTCCAGCAGCTCGTCGGCATCAACGTGATCTTCTACTACTCGTCGATCCTGTGGCAGTCGGTCGGCATCGACGAGTCCAACTCGCTGCTCATCAGCATCTCGACGTCGATCGTCAACATCGTCGGCACCGTCGTCGCGATGCTCTTCATCGACAAGATCGGCCGCAAACCGCTCGCGATGATCGGATCCGTCGGCATGACGGTCGCCCTCGGCTGCGCCTCGTGGGCCTTCTCCTACAAGACCGGCAGCGGCACCGAGATCTCCATCCCCGACACCCAGGGCACGATCGCCCTGGTCGCCGCGCACGTCTTCGTCTTCTTCTTCGCCGTGTCCTGGGGCGTCATCCTGTGGGTCATGGTCGGCGAGATGTTCCCGCTGCGCATCCGCGCGCTCGCGGTCTCCGTCGCGACCTCGTTCAACTGGATCGCCAACTGGGCCGTCACCGAGTCGTTCCCGACCATGCGCGACTGGAACCTGTCGGCCACGTACGCCATGTACGCCGGATTCGCGCTCCTGTCCCTGCTATTCGTCAAGGCCTTCGTCACCGAGACCAAGGGAAGGACCCTGGAGAGCATGTGACTCCGGCACGGCCACCGGATCCGCCCAGATGTCCAGCGGCACGTACCCCGCCGCCCGGCCGTCGGAGGTCAGCAGGCGGCCCATGCGCTTGGCCACCTCCAGAGTCACCGCCCGGTCCAGCACCGCGACACCCGGGAAGCGACGCACCAGGTCCGCCTCCCACACCGGTACGTCGCCCACCGACCGCAGCCACGTCACGACGCACAGGTTCGCCGTCCCCGTCACCGCCGCACACAGGCGTACGTCACCGTGCGCCGCCAACGCCCCGCCGACCGCCTCCAGTTCCCCCGGCGGCACACTCACCCACAACGTCGCGCACACCGGCCACCCGGACAGGGAGTGCGCGACCTCGCAGCGCAGCCGCGCGTGCCCCGACGACACCAGCCACGCGAGCCGCCGCGCCGCCGTCGCCGCACTCACCCCCAGCACCCGCGCCAGGTCCGCGACCGGCACCCGCGCGTCCAACCCCAGCGCCAGCACGAGCTCCCGCTCGGCGTCGGTGACCCGGCGCGGGCGCGGCGTGTCGTCGCCCGCCGCCACCAGGCTGCGCCGCTGCCCCGGGTCGAGCGACCGCAGCCGCCACGAACTGCCCTCCTGGTACAGCCGGGTCACCAGGTGCGTACGCGAGGCCGTCACCCCGGGCACCGCCGACAAGCGGTGCTGGAGGTAGCGCGTCAGCGTCGCCGGATCCGGCGCACCCACGGTGACCAGCAGGTCCCGGCCACCCGTCAGGTGCTCCACCGCGATCGCGTGCGCGTCCTCCGCCAGCCGCCGCGCCACCTCGCCCACCCGCCCCCGTTCGGCGTCGACCTCCACCAGCGCGAGGCACCCCGGGTCGAACGAACCCCGTCCCGGCCCCGGGTAGCACGTGGTCCACGCGCTCCCGGACGCGACCAGCCGCCGCCAGCGCCGGGCCAGCGTCACCGGGTCGGCACCCAGCACCGGACCCAGCTCCGTCCACGGCACGCGCGGCGCCACCTGGAGCGCGTGGACCAGCGACAGGTCCAGCTCGTCGAGGTCGTCCCGCCCCCAGGACCTGAAGGATTCCTGCGTCATGCGTGCTCCCCGAGAGGTGTTCCGGCATCTGACATGCCATCACACGCACGAAGGAGAACCTGACCTGGGTAGCCCCGCACCACGCGCCCGCGCCCGCCCGGGCCCGGGCGGCGCCGGGACGTGCCCGGAGAAGCCACGAGAGGAGCCCCCGCGATGACCGTCCTGGAAGACGCCCGCGCGCTGCACGGCGACATGGTCCGCATGCGCCGCGAGCTGCACGCCCGCCCCGAGCTCGGCCTCGACCTGCCCTACACCCAGGAGCGCGTGCTCGCCGAACTCGCCGGACTGCCCCTGGAGACCACCACCGGACGCGCCCTCAGCTCCGTCACCGCAGTCCTGCGCGGCGCCCTCCCCGGCCCCACCGTCCTGCTGCGCGGCGACATGGACGCCCTCCCGGTCGGCGAGCGCTCCGGTGTCGACTACGCCTCCACGGTCCCCGGGCGCATGCACGCCTGCGGCCACGACCTGCACACCACCATGCTCGCCGGCGCCGCCCACCTGCTTGCCGCCCGCCGCGACACCCTCGCCGGCAACGTCGTCTTCATGTTCCAGCCCGGCGAGGAAGGCCCCGGCGGCGCGGGCCTCATGATCGACGAAGGCGTCCTGGACGCGAGCGGCGAACGCGCCGTCGCCGCCTACGCCCTGCACGTCGCCTCCACCATGATCCCGCAGGGTGTCTTCACCTGCCGGGCCGGGACCGCGCTCGCCGCCGCCGACTCGGTGCGGGTGACCGTACGCGGCGCGGGCGGCCACGGCTCCATGCCGCACCGCGCCAAGGACCCCGTCCCCGCCGCCTGCGAGATGGTCACCGCGCTCCAGGCCATGGTCACGCGCCGGTACGACATATTCGACCCCGTCGTGATCACCGTCGGCAGCTTCCACGCCGGCACCGTCGACAACGTGATCCCCGGCGAGGCCGTCTTCAACGCCACACTGCGTACCTTCTCCCGCGAGACCAACGCCCGTATCAAGGACGACGTCACCGCCCTGGTGCGCGGCGTCGGCGCCGCCCACGGCCTGGAGGTCGAGGTGGACTTCGGCCGCATGAGCTACCCCGTCACGGTGAACGACGCCGGCGCCTTCACGCACGCCGAAACGGTGATCCGTGAAGTCCTCGGCGAGGAGCGCTTCGTCGAGTCCCCGCGGCCCGGCGCGGGCGCCGAGGACTTCTCCCTCGTCCTCGACGACGTCCCCGGCGCGATGCTCATGCTCGGCGCCTGCCCGACCGACCGGGACGTCACCAAGGCACCCGCGAACCACGCACCCGAAGCCGAGTTCGACGACGCCGTCCTCGTCGACGGTGCCGCGATCTACGCCGAACTCGCCCTGCGCCGCCTCGACTCGGCCGCCGCCGAATCAGCCGCCGAAGCCGCCGCCGAAACAGCCGCCGCGGAGGCCGTCGCCACCTGAGCCGGACCGCGACGCGCCTCTCGGCGGGCCTCCCCGCGCGGCGTCCGCCCGTCGGACGCCGAACGTGCGGAGCCCCGGACATCCCCGGAACGCGGGACCGCGCGCGCGTCCCGGCCAATCCGCCACGGACGGCCGGGACGCCGCCGGGGCCGCGGGTACAGTCGCCGCGTCCGCCCGCCGAGAGCGTCGCGATCGGGGCACGTCAGACCGGTCCGGTGCGCGCCCATTGGAGCCGGTACCAGGTGACCGCACGCACCCTCGAAGACCTCGGACTCGCCCGGACCCCCTCGCTCGAACCCCTGACCTATCCCGGCACCCCCCTCACCCACCCGGCCTTGCTCCGCGGGGACCACCTCCTGCCGATCACCCCGGACAGCACACCTGTCGGCGAGTGGGCCGTCGAGGTGGGCGACGGCCGCCGCACCGCCCTCGACACCGCGCTGGCCGTCCTGGGCGAACCGCGCATGCACGAACGCGTTCCGGTGCTGGCCATCGGATCCCACGCCGCACCCGCCCAACTCCGGCACAAGCTCAGGACGAGCGGACTGCCCGGCACCGTCCCGCTCACCCTGGCCACGCTCCGGGGCATCCGCATCGGGTTCTCCGCGCACGTCAGCCCCGCCGGTTACGTCGCCGCGTCCCCGTACGTCGACGCCGAGGCCACGCCCGAGCTGATTGTCACCTGGCTTGACACCGTGCAGCTCAAGGCCGTCGACGACACCGAATACCCGGAGTACCGCCGAGTGGTGCTGCCGGAGCGGCGCTTCCCGGTCGCACACCCCTCTGGGGAGACGCTGTTCGGCGTACACCTCTACGTCAATGCCAAGGGCGTACTCGCGCACCCTGACGGACGTACGCCGACGCCGCTGCTCCCGCAGCCCGAGATCCTCCGGCGCCTGTGCGCCGCCTCGCCGGAACTCGCGGAACGGTTAGGCGACTCCCCGGAGGAGTTCGTCCACCGCGCCCGCGCCGACGCCGACCTGCGCGAGTTCGGCACCCGGCTGTTCGCGGAAGCCGGCTGGCTGCTGTCGCAGCCCGAGCTGGACGCGCTGCCCGACGCCCGGGACTCCGCACCCCCGATGTGACACCGGGGCGGCCGGACGGGGTCATCCGGTCTCACGGGCGACGGGTGCGTCGCGTACCACGGCCAGGGCCGAGACCAGGACCGCCACGACCGGAACGGCCAGCAGGGCGCCGAGGATCCCGGCCACCGCACCGCCCGCGACCACCGCGCCCATCACGACGGCCGGGTGCAGCGCCACCGTGCGGCTCTGGATGCCCGGCTGGAGGAACGTCCCCTCGATCAACTGCACGGCGAGCACCACCCCGAGTGCGCCCAGGGCCTTGCCGAGGCCGCCGTCCGCGAACGCGACCAGCACCGCCAGGAGTCCGGACAGGAACGCGCCGATGTAGGGCACGTACGCGCCGACGAACACCAGCGCGGCCAGCCCCGGAGCCCCAGGCACGTCCAGGACCAGCAGGCCGATCGCGATGAACGTGGCGTCGATCAGCGCGATGATCGTGGTGCCGCGCATGTAGCCGGCCACCGCCAGGAACGACCGGCGCAGGATGCGGTCCGCGGTGTCGCGGTGCCGCCGCGGGGTGACCACGCGTACGACGCCCGGCAGTTCGTGGCCGTCGCGGAGCAAGAAGAACGTCAGCGCCAGGACCAGCACCCCGCCGGACACGACCTGGACCGCGATGCCCACCCCGTCGACCACTCCGTTAGCGATGGACTCGCCCAGCCTGCCGCCGAGTTCGTGCAGGCCGTCGGACGCCTCCGCCGCCGGGTCGCCGCCTCCGCCGTACTTGTCGCGCAGCGTGCCCGCGGCGTCGGTCAGCGCCGCGCCGATCTTCGCCGCGTTGTCGCTGATCGTCCGGACCAGTACCCACATGGTCCCGGCGATCAGGGCCACCAGCGCCACACAGGTGAGCCCGGCCGCCCAGGAGCGCGGCACCGACCAGCGCAACATCCGCCCGTACAGCGGATGCAGCAGGGCCGAGCCGAGGATCGCGATCGCGAGCGGCGCGGTGACCGCGCGCAGCACGAAGGCCAGCGCGACCAGTCCCGCCACCACCGCGACCACGAGCAGGATGACGGCGCTCCACGCCGCCGCACTGCGGGCCGGGCGCGGCAGCAGGGGCGGCTCCCTGGGGGGTGTGTCCCCGGGCGTCATGCGGTCAGCCCGCTGATAGCGTCGCCGAGCGACTTGACGCCGAGCACCAGGAACAGGACGGCCATGATGGCTCCGTTGTGCCGGGCCATCCAGGCCTTCCACCCGTCGAGCGTCTGTGCCGCCTTCACGCCGCCGAACAGGTAGACGCCCAGCGGTACCACGGTGCACAGCGACGCGACGGCGACGAACACCGCTGCGGCGGCGATCCGCGCCCCGGTGTCGGTCGCGGCGCCCGCGATCGACACACCGGCCGCGACGACCAGCGCGAGGTTCTTCGGGTTGACGACCGCGAGCACGAACGCCAGTCCCGCCGACTTCGCCGGGGTGAACCGGTCGATGGTCCGCATCCAGGACGGCAGTTGCGGCTCCTCACCGGCCTTCGGCCGGCCGAGCCACTGCTTGACGGCGAGGAACAGGAACAGCACGGCGATGCCGAGCTTCATCCAGTACGTCCACTCCGCGCTCCGGCCGCCTTCCCCGTCGTCGGCGCCGCCGCCCGCACCGACCGCCACAAGCAGCGTCACGCCGGCCGTCAGCGCGACGATCCACCCGGCGGCGAACGCCAGGCCGTTCGCCCGGCCCTTCGGCGTGGCGAGCATCAGGATCACGGCGATCAGCGGGATCGGGCTGATCGCCACCCCGATCGCGGGGCTCAGCACCTGTCCGATGGCGTCACCCATGGGGTCCTCCTGCTCGACGGTCCGCGGGGCCGCGGTTCGGGTCGGGGTCCGCGGCGCCGGGGTCCGCCTCGCCCCGGTCCGGGCCGTCCTGGTCCGCGGATTCCGGGTCTGCGGATTCCGGGCCTGCGGCGTCCGGTCCCGTGGCGTCCGGGTCCGTGGCGCGGCGGCGTGCCGGGGTACGCCGCCAGCCGCCCGGGTCCGTCGACCCGCGCGCCCACAGGCCGAGCCGGCCGCGGGTGTCGACGAGCACCGCGCCGAGCACCGTCGCGGCCAGTACGACGGCGAACAGGACGACGAGCCACGACTCGATCGCGAAGGCGACGCCGATGGTCCCGTACCGGCGTTCGTTGCTGGACAGGAGCCGGGGGACGTACTCGGCGGACACGACGCCGAGCACCAGGGTCCCCGCGGCGGTCGCCAGGGCGGTCGGCAGCAGCGCCCGCCAGCGCACACGCCCGGACAGCAGAACGAACGGCGTCCACCACCACAACGCGATCGAGCCGGCCGAGGCGAGGGCCATGCGCACCACCGTCAGCGGACCGCCCCCGTGGGTGACGCGGAAGGTGAGACCGATCAGCACGAAGTAGGTGACCATCCCGACGATCCAGGCGAGCGGGCGCCACGCGCTGCGCAGGCCGCCGGGGGAGAGGCGCCAACTGCGTTCGTACACGCGCTGGAGCGCACGGCTGAAGCTCGTGGCGCTCAGCAGCACCAGCAGGAAGCCCAGGACGGTGACACCCGTCTCGGCGGCCGACGAGGCGATGGTCTGGACGTTTCGCGTCGTCGTGCCGTTGCCGAGGCCCACCTTTTTGCGCATCGCGTCGACCAGGCCGTCGCTGACGGCGTTGGGTGCCGCGGCGGCCACCACGATCACCAGCGGCATCAGGGCCAGGAACGCCTGCGCGGCCAGGGCCATCATGCGGTCGGTGATCTGGATTTCGAGGGCCCGCGCGACGGAGCGGCCGGGCACGCTCGTCTCCCAGGCCCCGCGCCAGTGCCTGAGGCGTTCGGTGCGCGTGGTGCGCCCGTCGCGCTTGCCCGGGTCGGCGGGGACCCCGGCGTCCGCCATCTGCATGCACCACCCCGGTCCGGTCGCCGAACCGCCTTGACCCGTACGGGTGAACGCGGCCGGACGTGGCCCGGCTGCGGCGCGCGGCGGCCGACCCGCCCGCGCCGCAGCCGGAGGAGAGGGGGCCGGCGCATCCGGCCCGCCCTGGTTCCCGCGCGGCTGGCCTGTGCGGTCAGTCCGCGAAGACCTCGCGCAGCTTGGCCTCTTCGTCGTCGGCCAGGTTGGTGCGGATGAGCTGCGCCCGCGTGCCGGAGAACGCCTCGTGCACCCGGTCCGTGACGGCGCCGGTGCTCATCAGGAACAGCGCCGAGGTGCCGGGGGTGACCTCGCGGCGTACCTCGTCGACGAAGTCGTCGTCGATGCCGACGTCGCTCAGGCTGCCCGCGAGGGCGCCGGTCGCGGCGCCGATGGCCGCGCCGATGAGGGGGACGAAGAAGATGAGGCCGAAGAGCATGCCCCAGAATGTGCCGCTGAGCGCGCCGACCCCGGTGAGGTTGTGGAGTTCCCTGGTGCGCGGCTTCTTCTTGTCGGGGGGCCACGACACCACGGCCGCGTCGACGACGGTGATGAGGTCCTGCTTCTGGAGCCCGAGGAGCTTCTCCTCGGCGAGTTCGGCTCCGTCGGGGGTACCGAACTTCCACACGGTCAGCGTCGTCAAGGCAGGGTCCTCACACTCGGCACCATGAAACCGGGCAATAGGTATATATAGCCCACATGATCATGCCCTGGGCCGACCCGCCCCGCCATCCGGCAACACGCCGCCGCAGCGGCACCGACCACTCGGGCGGCGACGCGCCGAGGATGTGCTCCCGCGCCCGATGGATTGCGGAAACCTCCGCCGTGTGACGGATCTTGACCACTCGCGGTCACTGCCTGAACGATCACCCCGATCTGACGCCGACCGGATGGGGTAATCATGGGCAACACGAGGCGCCGACTCGCGGGCGGAGCCGTCGCGGCCGCGGCAGCAGTGGGACTGCTCGCGACGGGCGCGGGCCAGGCCCAGGCCGCCGCCTGGCAGTACGTGGCCAACTACCCGCAGCTCTACAAGTGCCAGGACGTCGGCAAGCAGTACGTGCACTACGGCGCCGCCAGCGACTGGAAGTGCACCGGCAACTACGCCACCGGCTACTCCCTCTACGTCATCTACTCCGCCTGACCTCCGGTGGGCCCCGCCTCCGCGGGGCCCACCGGCAGCGGCCGCGCCAGCGCGATACCGCGCTCCTGCAACACCGCCGCCTTGGCGAAGAACTCCTCGCCCAGCGGATCGGCGTCCAGCAGCGGCATCAGCGCCCGCCACACCGACACCTGCTCCGGCGCCTCCGCCGCGATCCGCTCGAACCGCGAACGCGCCGCCCCCGCATGACCGTTGCCCACCAGCCACACCGCGAGGGCCGCCTCGGTACGCGCCTGCTGCGCCGCGGCGTCCGGACGCGGCGTGTACGCGGCCACCTGCTCGGCCGTCAGTCCGCTGTCCCCCTCCGATACCCACCGACGCAACGCGGCCATCGCCGGGCCCGACGGCACATCCGTGAACACCTCGAACGTGTCGGACGGGTACTGCGTGTCGTTCGGCCGGACCACCCGCCCCGCCTCGTCCACCCACACCACCGAAGGCACATTCGCCACCTGATACAGCGCCGCCACCCGCTGCTCCGTGTCGATCACCACCGGATGCGTCGGCTTCGCCTCGGCGATCCACGGCGCCGCGTCCGCCGCACGGTGATCCAGCGACACACTCAGCAACATGAAGCCGTGCTCGGCCAGCTCGACGTATCGCGCCTCCCAGTGCGGCAGCTCCCAACGGCACCCGCACCACGACGCCCAGAAGTTGACCGCGACCTTCCGGCCGCGCAGATCCGACAGCCGGTGCACCCGCCCGTCCAGATCCGGCAGCGCGAAGTCGGGGGCAACACCGCCCGGGTCGAGGCCCACATCCGCACACCCGGTGCCCAGGGCGGCCACCGAAGCGGCCCGCTCGGCGGCGTACGGGCGCCCCAGCACCGCCGCGAACGCCGCCAGGTCGACCGCGTCCCCCGGACCCTCGGCAGACGCCGCCACACCCAGCGGCACGCACACGTCGCCCCGGCACCAGCCGTGCGCCTCGCTCGACCAGCCCAGCGCCTCCCGTACCGCCGCACGGCTCAGCAGCGGCGAGCCGCCATCGGACAGCTCCACCGGCACGACGGCCGCCCGCCCCTCGTCGAGAATCGTCCAGTGCGGCACAGTCCACCTCCTGACGACCCGTCAGGATCGGGTCGGGGGCCCAGTCATACCGCGACCGGCCCCGCGGCACCAGACACGTCGAAACCAGACGCGCCGGAACCGGGTACGCCGCCGGTTGCGTCCGCCGGGGCGACGGGGATCCCCAAATGCCCGAGCACCGAGCCCATCGACCGCCACACGGCGGCACGGGCCGCGTCCGTGTGGTCGATCGTCTCGAAGCCGTGGTGCGCCTGCGGTACGTCCACCACCTCGAGATCCGCCCCCACCGGCTCCGCCGCCGCCACGAACTCCGCGACCGTCGCGGCGATCGCCGGATGCTCCAACTCCACCCGGGTCAGCACCACCGGCAACCGCCCCACGCCGCCGAGCGCGTCGGCTGGGCGGAACCGCGAATCCGACAAACCCCAGTTCGGCAGCGGCGCCAGGACCGGGTACGACACCGCCACGCAGCCCAGCCACTCCGGCGGCGCCGCCAACCAGTCCGTCGACAACAGTCCGCCGGCCGACAGGAACCACAGGGCGATGCGGTCCCCGTCGACGCGCGGATGGGCGCGCACCTGCTCCACCGCCGCCGCGACGTCGGCCGCGGAGCGGTCGAAGTCCCCGAGACCGTGCAGCCGGTGCTCCACGACCACCCCCACCGCCCCCAGGCTCGCCGCCAACCGGGCGTACCCCACCAGACCCGGCCAGTCGCGCGGCGTCACCGCGGCATCCGGGGGAACGGGCCCGCCGTGCACGAACACCACCGCAGGACGCGGGGACACGGCAGCCGGCAGATGCAGATCGACCGCGCCGATCCGCTCGCGCGGACCAGGCGGCACGTCGAGCAGGAAGCCCTTCAGATGGCCTGGCTCCCTGCCGTCCTCAGGGGCCGCCAACACGTGGCCCTCGCCCGCCGTGGCACGCAAGAGCACATCCGCGAGCTCGTCGGGCGCGGTCAGCATCGGCCAATGCCCCGTCGCCAGCTCGAAGAACGTCACCTGACGGTCCACCAGCGTCCTGAGCCCGGCGTCCCCGAGACTCAGCACCGACTCCAAAAGAGCGATGTTCGCCCCACTCGACGTGCACAGCACACCCGTCGTCGGCAGCGCGTCGACCGCACCCGACAACACCAGCGGCTGGAGGAGCGTGCCCGCCGGCTGCGGGGCGGCGCGCCTGGACAGTTCGGCCAGATCCGCCGACGACAGACCGTCCGTGCTGCCCCACAACTGCCACTCGCCCGGTGCCGGGGGAGCGACGGGGTCACCCGGCTCGCCGCCGTCCACCCGGGCGCGCAACTCGTCGCGCAGCCCCTGGAGCGGCAGCAGCTCCAACGGCGCGTCCCCGCTCCGCGCCATACCGGCGTCCAGATAGACCACGCGCGCGACACGCTCCGGACACCGATCCGCCGCGCCCAGCACCGGATGGATGGCATAGCCGTGGCCCACGACCACCACGCCGTCCGCGTCGCACTGCTCGAACGCCCGCAGCACGTCCGCGATGTGCGTCTCGAGATCCGTGCCCGGACCCGCCGGATCCCGGCGGTCACCCTGACCCGTCAGCGTCACCGGGTGCACCTGCGCACCGGCCTCCCGCAACCGGTCCGCCACCTCCCGCCACACCGAGCCGTCCGTGAAAGGACCCGACACCAGCACGTACGCCGTCATGACTTTCTCCTCCCGCACTCCCCGCTCCTCCCGCACACCCGCAGCTCCAGGGCATCCGCCGGACCACGACCGCGCCGCGGCCGCCGCGCCCCCGGCCACCTCGGCCGACCACGCTCGCGGGTACGGTAGGAACTCCCCTTGAGGGAGGTTCAAGCCGTGCCCACGCCGTCGCCGTCACCGCGGACCCCGCCGCCCACGACCCCACCGCACACGACCACCCCGCCGTCCGCGCGGCCCTGGGCGGCAGACGGCCTGTGGAGCATCGGGGAACTGGCCGAGCAGGCCGGCGCCACGGTCAAGACCGTGCGCTTCTACTCCGACCACGGGCTCCTCCCCGAGGCATCCCGCAGCACCGGCGGGCACCGCCGCTACGCCCCCGCGGCGCTGGACCGGCTCCGCCTCATCCGTTCGCTGCGCACCCTCGACCTGCCGCTCCCGGCCGTACGCCGAATCCTCGGCCCCGCGGTGGGCGACCCGGCCGACCCCGATGCCGTCGACGACGGCGCCCTCGAGGACGCGGTCGCCGGCCACCTGCGCGAACTCGGCTCCCAGATGGCCGCGTTGCGCTGGCGGGAGGCTGCCCTCCTGCTCGTCAAGGACTGCGCCCCCGCGGAACGTGCGGACCGGCTGCGGCTCGTCGGCGCCATCACCACCCCGCCCGACACGACGGCGATCGCCCGCTTCTGGCGCCGCTGGCTGCCGCCACGCCTGCCGTCGCACGTCGCGGCAGCCGTCCTCGAACACGCCGTTCCGGACCCGCCCCACGACCCCACCCCGGACCAGGTCCTCGCCTTCGCCCGACTGCACGCCTTCGTCACCGGCGACTGCGCCGGCGACAGCCTCGCGCGGTGCCAGCCCGCCGCACACCGGCCCGACGAGGGATACCAGGCCGCGCTGGTCTACGACGGACTCGTGGGCGCGTACGCGCTCGCCGCCCCGCACCTGCTCGCACGGCGCCCACCGCAGCCGGGCGAGGCGCTCGACTCCTTCGTCGACGCCTACGCCCGCGCCCGCGCCACCCGCGACACGCCCGCCTTCCGCCGCGCACTGCACGCGCAACTCGTCGCCGACCCGCGCGTCGACCACTACTGGCGGGAAGTCGCCGTCCTGCGCACCCCGGCCTCCGGCCCGCCGCCCCCGACCCCGGGCGCCGCACACGACTGGCTCACCCGGTCACTCGCCGCCGACAGCGGGCTCTCCGCCGCCTGAGCCGCCCGCTCGACCCGCGCCGTGAACGCCGAGCCCAGGGGAGCGCGTCAGTCCAGCGGCTGGATGTCCGGCAGTTGGTAAGACCCGTCGAGCACGGCCTTGCCCGGCTGGTACATGCGCAGCATCGGGCGGAAGTCCCCGGCCGGTGTCGGCAGCCAGTTCGCCGCCTCACCCTCGACCGGCTTGGCGTGCATCAGATAGAGCGTCAGCGAACCGTCGGGGCCGTGGACCAGTCCGGGCGTGCGGTCGCCGATCGAGTAGCGGTTGGCCGCGTTGTCGATCAGGAAGTAGTCCGGCATGTCGTACATCGTGACCGACCAGAACGCGTCGACCGGGGGAGGCGACGGGAACGTCAGCGTGTAGTTGCGCGAACCGTTGAGCTGGCGGCCCTCGGCGTCGGTGTAGGTGGTGGCGTACACCGCCTCGTAGGCGTGGTTGCCCCACAGGCCGACCCGCGCCGCGACGGCGCGTACCAGGTACGACGCGCGCCGGTCGCCGATGCGCCAGTCGGGCGAGTCGACGGTGCCCAGGCCCAGGCGGTCGACGTTGTAGTCGAACAGGTGGAGCGCCATGTGCCACGTCGAGCTCCGGTCGTCCAGCCCGGTGCGGCTCGCCTCCTCGACCCGCTGCCGGCCGGCCGCGTACCCGTTGCGCAGCGCGGTCACCAGGTCGCCCGGGGCGTCGTGGTACGGCGAACCGCCCTCGTGCAGCAGGCCCAGCGCGGCATAGCGCCGCTGGTACTCGGCATCCTCGGTGTCCGGCGGGAACGCCGCGAGCAGCACCCGCAGTTGCTCCCAGAAACGCAGGTCCTCGGGGACGGTGTCGTCGGGCACCGGCAGGCCGGCCGTCGGTCCCGGGTCGCCGAGCGGTTCGAGCGTCAGCTGCTCCTGGAGCTTCGCGACGCGGTCGAGGTCGTCGGGTCCCGCACAGGCGAAGCGCCCGACGATCGAGGCGACCGTCGTGGGGGCGGTGATCACCCGCGTGCCTTCCGGGACGGCGCCGATCCAGCCGGGCGGGGCGACCACGAAGACGGCGGCGTCGGTGCCGGTGGCGCGGCGTCCGACGTACGCGAAGTTGTTGGTCCAAGTGTCGACGAACTGGAGCACGTAGTACGAGTCCGCGGTGTCCGGCACCCGCAGAAGCAGCGGCCCGCCGGACAGGTCCAGTTGGGCGAGCGAGTAGATCGTGTCGTTGTTGACCGACACGAAGTCGTCCTGAGGACCCGCCAGTTTGCGGGCGTGCGCGAACCGGTTCGCCTGCGTGGCGGGGAGCGAGCCGAAGCCGGTCCGCAGGCAGCGCTGGACCATGGAGACGTCGAATACCAGGGGGTACCCGTAGACATACGCGTCGGCGGCGAGCCTTGCCAGATCGTCGTGGTCGGACATGCACCGTTCCCCTCGGAGCCGCCGTCGGCGACGGCGGGCGCGGACAACCATCGCGGACAGCCTCTGCGGACAGGACAAGCGTGCGAACGGGCGGGCGGACAAACGGGTCCGGGCGTAGGCGCGGCAGCGCGCGGTAGCCCGACGTCGAGAGCCGACCACCCTCCCGCAACCCTCCATCACCCGGCCCCGCCCCGCCACCGGAGCCGCACCCGCCCGAGACGGTCCGGCGAGCCGTCAGGGAGCCGCGAGATTGCTGCGGAGCAGGGTGACGAGTTCGTCGTCGGACAGGCCGAGGGAGCGGGCCTGGCGGACCAGGTCCGCGACGCGTTCGGCGAGGTGCAGGCGGGCCGGGTCGGCTCCGGCGGCGACGACGGCGCCGCGCCCGCGGCGCAGGTCGAGCAGTCCTTCGTCGCGCAGCTGCTGGTAGGCGCGCAGGACGGTGTGCACGTTGACGGTGAGAGATGCAGCCAACTCCCGGGCGGCGGGAAGCCGTTCGCCGGGCTCCACGGTGCCGTCGGCGACCGCGCGGCGGACCGAGGCGGCGATCTGCTCGTGCAGCGGCCGGGGTGATCCGGGGTTTACGCGGAACAGCATCTACCGAGCCCCTCGGTGGTCGGTGCCGCCCGCGGCGCCGGGCTCCGGGCCCGCGTCGTCGCGTTCGTCGGGCTGCCGTCTGCGGGCGGCAAGGGTGTTGATGACGGAGGCGGCGGTACGGGCGTCCCGGACCGTGACGACGAAGGTGCTGCCGGTCGCCAGCTTGAGCGAGAGCGCTTCGCCCGAACGGAGGATGACCCCCGACGCCCCGGGCCGCATGCGGTAGCCCCAGCCGCCGAAGTCGCGCAGGGCGCGTACGTCGAGGGTACCCGCCTCGCTTATCCGTGCCAGGGGCACCTGGGTGCGGGGGCGGGGGAGCGGGCCGTACGCGACGGTCAGGCCGGAGGTGTTGGCGGTGACGCGGACGGCCGCGAACGCACCGGTGAGCAGGGCCGCGCCCAGGAACACCAGGCTCGGCCACCAGTCCCCGAGGATGCCGACGACCACGCCGACGACCGGCATGGCGACCGAGATGACCGCCAGGACGGGGGACACCGCGCGCCGCGTCCACACCAGGACTTCGCTGTCCCGGGCCTCAAGATGACCGGCCTTCGCATGCGGAGCGGTCGCGGCCTCGACAACCTCGTTCGCCGGGGGACCGGCCAGCAGCCACCCCAGGCCGGCCGCGACGACGAGCACACCGAGCCCGGCGGCGAGGTACCCCATGCCGAAGCGGACCGTGCTGCTGTCGTCGGCGTCCAGGTGCGTGCGCAGCAACATGATCGGGATGAAGGTCAGGATGCCGCTGAGGCCGACGCCGGTCGCGGTCGTACCGCGCTGGCCGCCCGGGTTCGCGCGGGACACCCAGGCGATGACGGGGAAGAACGAGCCGAGGCCGAGGAGCAGGGCGGCAAACACAGGCAGGAAGGCCCCGCGCGACGTGAAGCCGTCAGGCCGTCCGTTTGCGGTCATGTGGGTGGCGAGCGGGTCGGGCAGCCGTGCGTGCCAGGCGGCGAAGGCCACCGCGACAAGAGCGAAGCCGACGACGGGGGCGCTGCCGGCGACGAGTGTGCGGCGGATGGTGACGGATCGGAGCGAGCGGGTGCGAGCAGGTGCCATAGGTACTCCAGTTGTTATAGCGCAACTATAACAATGCGGAGAACGGGCACGGGAGGATGCCTGATGGCCCGCGAGCGGGTTGCTCGCGGGCCGAGAGACACAGCACAAGGTGTGTTCGGCCGGGTGCCGGCCGGGGCGGGGGAGGGCCGCTCAGGCGTCCTTGACCGCCGAGACCTCGACCTCGAGGGTGACCTTGTCGCTGACGAGTACGCCGCCCGTCTCCAGGGTGGCGTTCCACGTCATGCCGTAGTCCTTGCGCTTGATGACGACGGAGCCCTCGAAGCCGACACGGAGGTTGCCGTACGGGTCGCGCGCGGCGCCGTTGTACTCCAGGTCGATGCTCAGCGGATGCGTGACGCCCTTGATGGTGAGGTCGCCGGTCAGGCGGTACGTGTCGTCGTCGACCTGCTCGACGGCCGTCGAGTGGAACGTGATGTTCGGGAAGTTCGGCGCGTCCAGGAAGTCGTTCGTACGCAGGTGCCCGTCGCGCTGGTCGTTGCGCGTGTCGATGCTCGCGGCCGCGATGGAGACCGAGACCTGCGACTTGGCGGGGTCGTCGCCGTCGAGGGTCGCCTTGCCCTCGAACTCGTTGAAGGCGCCGCGGACTTTTGTGACCATCGCGTGCCGGGCGGAGAACCCGATCCGGGAGTGCACCGGGTCGATCGTGTACGAGCCGGTCAGATCGGTCAGGGAGATGGGGTTGTCGCTCATGCAGCCGAGCCTGCGCCGGTCGGCCGGGGTCGGCAAGCGGAGCCTCGGCTGTTCGTGCGTCCCCCGTTCCGGTGAATCTCCCATAACTGGCCCCGGCCGACTGCTTTTCACCCCGACCCAAGCGCTCATCAACAGGACGGGCGCCGGTCGCGACTCGCCGCCTACTCCCAGGCGGTGAGGTCCGGGCGCTTGGGTGGCCGGCCGTCGCCGGAGGAGCGGCCGGTGACGCGGCGGTAGAGCCACGGGCCGAGGTGGATCCTGGCCCAACTGGCGTCCGCCTTGCGGCGGGTGAGCCAAGGGTCCGGGGCGGCGGGGGCGAGGGGTACGCGCCAGTCGGGGTCGTGCGGGAGGCCGAGTGCCTCGCAGACCGCTTCGGCGACGCGGCGGTGGCCTTCGGTGGAGAGGTGGAGGCGGTCGATGCCCCACATGCGCGGGTCGTCGAAGACCCGGGCGGTGAAGAGGTCGACGACGGTCGCGTCGTGGCGCTTGCCGAGATCGTCGACGAAGGAGATGAGCTGCTCGATGCGCGGCATGAGGCGGGCGCTGGACCTGAGCCGCCGCGTCGGGTCGGTGCTGCGGAAGAGCACCAGGTGTCCGGTCGACGCGGCGAGGGTCGCGGCGGCCTCCTCGAGGACGGCGCAGACGGCCGCCAGGTCGCAGCGGGGGCGGAGGACGTCGTTGAGTCCGCCGGCCAGGGTGGTCAGGTCCGCGCCGAGGGCCGCGGCGATCGGGACCTGGTCGTGCGCGATCTGGCGGATGAGCTTGCCGCGGACCGCGAGGTTGGCGTACCGGAGGCCAGGATCGGCGGTGGCGAGCCGGTCGGCGAGCAGGTCGGCCCAGCCGCGGTAGGTGTCGGGCGGGTGGGCGCCGTTCGCCGGGTACGGGTCGGACATGCCCTCGGTGAAGGAGTCGCCGACGGCGACGAAGGTGGCGACTCGGCCGAGGGGACCGAGGCGACCGAGGGGGCCGGGAGCGTGGGAGGCGTGGGCGTCGGCGGGGCCGGCCGGGGTGGGGTTGTTCATGGCGGGACGATTTTATGCCCGTGCGGGGAGGGGGCTGTGCGGTGGTGGGCGTCCGGCCGCGGGTTGGTCAGAGGCGGAGTTTGAAGCCGTCGTGGCTGCGGGTGAAGCCGAGGTTCTCGTAGAAGCGGTGCGCGTCTGTGCGGGCTTTGTTGCTGGTGAGTTGGACCAGGGTGCATCCGCGTTGGCGGGCCCGTTCGACGGCGTGGGCGACGAGGCGGCGGCCGTGGCCGGAGCTGCGGTGGTCGGGGTGGACGCGTACGGCTTCCAGGAGGGCGCGGTCGGCGGCGTTGTTGCCGAGGCCGGGGATGTAGGTGGCCTGGAGGAAGCCGAGGACGGTGCCGTCGCCTGCGTCGAGGACGAGGAGTTCGTTGCGGGGGTCGTCGTCGATGGCGGCGAAGGCGCGCTCGTGGGCGTCGGTGACGAGGACGTGCGCGTCCGAGTCGGCGGGCGGGGCGTCGCCGAGGAGCGCGAGCAGTTGGGCGAGGTCGGGGCGGACGGCTGGGCGGAAGCGCATGGGTGAAGCATGCCGGGTGGCCGGGTGGCCGGGTGCGGGCGTGAGTGGTCGTGCCCCGCGGCGGTTTGCCTCGGCTGCGGTACGTGTCAGCGGCTCGCTGAGGGCGGACGCGTCAGGCGGGAGTGGGGTGGTGTGCGGCGAGCCAGGTGTTCTCGTCTTCGAGGTCGTTGCGGATCCAGTCGCGGACCTCGTCGGTCTCGGGTTCGTTGTGGACGCGGGCGGCGTGGTCCATGGCGGCCCGGAGGACTTCGTCCTCTTCGCCGATGATCACGAGGCTGCAGCCGACTTCGTTGGGGGCCTTGGTGCAGTCGGCGACCTTGCGTGGCATGGCCGGCTCCTCTCGGCGGGGCCGCCACCGGGCGCGGCGGCCCTTCTGTCCACTGTGGCACCGGGGCGGTCGGGCGTCGTGGTGTCTTCGGTTTGTTGTGTCCGGGGCGTGGTGGGGTTCGGGGATTCCTTGCCAGTGTCGTGAGTGGGGACGCGTCAGCGGGGGTTGCTGGTAGGGGTGGGGCACCGCCGTTTGCGGCGGTGGACGTGGGTCCCGGTGCGGGCGCTCTGCGGGAACCGGCCGCGGTGTATTCGTTCCCGACATCGGCGGACTTCGCGGCGGCGCTGACCGGCGTGATCACGGGCGAGGCCCGGTGAGTGCGGTCTCGCGAGCGAGGGGCGTGGGTGTCAGCGGGTGGCGGTGAGGTGGGCGTACACGACGGTGTTGGCGGAGTAGCCGGTGTGCTCGTCGTAGGTGCCGCCGCAGGTGATGACGCGGAGTTCGGGGCGTCCGGTGGGGCCGTAGACGCGGGTGCTGGGGAAGTTGTCGCGGGGGTGGGTGCGTACGGCGTAGATGGTGAAGACGGCGGTGTGGCCGTCGCGGCGGTGGATTTCGATCTTGCGTCCGGTGCCGAGTTTGCCGAGGTCGTAGAACACGGCGGGGCCGCGTTTGTTGTCGACGTGTCCGGCGATGACGGCCGTGCCGGTTTCGCCGGGGGTGACGGCGTCGGTGTTCCAGCCGGCGACGTCGGCGCGGTCGGCGGGGGGTACGTCGAGTTCGCCGGTGGGTGAGACGTCGAGGCCGATGAGGCGGGCGTTGACGGCGATGGCGGGGATGCGGATCCAGGTGGGGGTGGACCGGGTGAGGGGTGCGCTTCCGCCGGTGGGTGTGGTGCCGCTGTTGTCGGCGGTGGGTGGGCCGGGGGTGCCGGTGATGCCGTTGTGGATGAGGAGGGCCGCGACGCCGAGGGTGGCGGCGAGGGCGGTGACGCGCAGGCGTGTGCCACCCCCGGCCGCGGCGCTGGCCGCGCGGCCGGGGGTGGTGTCCGGGGTGGTGTCGGCGGGGGTGCCGTGGGGCATCGCGGTGCGCCGTTCCGGGGGTGGGCCTGGGTGGTGGTCAGGCGCGGTTGGCGGCGCGGCGGCGGAGCATGAGGGTGGCGGTGCCGAGGACGGCCGCGGCGAGGGTGGTGCCGATGGCGATCTGGGTGGAGTCAGGGCCGCCTGCGGCTCCGCCGAAGCCGGTGCGCACGGGGCCGGTGACGGTTGCGGGGTGGGTGGTGGCCGTCGTGGTGGTGGTCGTGGTGACGACGACGGTCGTGGTGGTGGTGACGGCCTTGCCCGCGGATTTTTCGGTGGACTTCTCGGACTTCTCGGCGGACTTGCCCGAGGGTGCCGCGGAGGAGCAGTTCGCGGTGACGGTGTACTGGCCGGCGGGGACGGCGGCGTGGACCTGGAGAGTGCCGGTGAAGACGCCCTTGGTGGCGCTGCCGAAGTGGATCGTCCCGGCTTGCGAGGTGCCCTCGGCGGTGGCGGCCTCGGTGGGGCAGGTGAGGACGAGTTGCACGGTCTGGCCGGGTTGGACGTTGCCGGGGGTGGCGTGTACGTAGGGGACGGTGCGTCCGTCGTTGGCGACGGCCGCGGGCGCCGCGGAGGCCAGCAGTGCGGCGGCCATGGCGGTGCCTGCGGCGAATCGGGTTGCGTACACGGGGGACCTCCGGGGCGTGTTGCCGTGCGTGTCGTGTCGGACGGGCGACCGGTGGGACGTCGGTCGCGTCGGTGAGCCCAGACAAGCGCGGAGGGCGCGGCGGCGCAGCGCGGCGGGTTAGCCGGGACGGCCTAGACGTGGGTTCGGGTCGCGGGATGTTTGTGCTGGTCAGATGGGGTTTTCGGGGCGTGGTTGCGGGGGTGTGGGGCGAAGGCGGGCGGTTGCGTCGAACGGGGGACGGCGGCGGGGCCGGCGGGGCGGTGTCGCGCTCTGTGGATGTCGGTGGGGCCGCGGATCGCTGATGATCTTGTGAGGCGGTTGCGTCTGTGTGGCCGTCGGTCTGGTGCGTGACGAGGGGATGGGTGCGCTGTGGTGGGACCGATGGACGTGCTGGCGGAGCGGTTCGAGGAGAACCGGGGGCATCTGCGGGCGGTGGCGTACCGGATGTTGGGGTCGGTGAGCGAGGCCGAGGACGCGGTGCAGGAGTCGTGGATCCGGTTGAGCCGCAGTGATGTATCGGGGGTGGAGAACCTCGGGGGCTGGCTGACGACGGTGGTCGGGCGGGTGTGCCTGGACATGCTGCGGTCGCGCAAGTCGCGTCGTGAGGATGCGCTCGAGGTGTACGTGCCGGATCCGGTGGTGGACCGGGACGACTCGGTGGATCCGGAGCACGCGGCGATGCTGACGGATTCGGTGGGGCTGGCGCTGATGGTGGTGCTGGAGGCGCTGCCGCCGGTGGAGCGGGTGGCGTTTGTGCTGCACGACATGTTCCAGGTGCCGTTCGAGGAGATCGCGCCGATCGTGGATCGCACTCCGGCGTCGGCACGGCAGTTGGCGAGCCGGGCGCGGCGGAAGGTGCAGGGGCGTACGCCGCGGGAGGAGGTCGACCGGGGGCGCCAGCGTGAGGTCGTGGGGGCGTTCTTGAAGGCGGCGCGCGCGGGCGACTTCGAGGCGCTGTTGGCGGTGCTGGATCCGGATGTGGTCTTGCGGGCGGACACAGGTGCGGCGGCGGTGGGCGGCGTGTCGCGGTTGGTGTCGGGGGCGCGGGCGGTGGCGGAGCAGGCACTGACGTTCACGCAGTTCGCGCCGTATTCGCGGCTGGCGCTGGTGAACGGTGCGTACGGGCTGGTGACGGCGCCGGAGGGGACGGCGTTCTCGGTGATGTCGTTCGCGGTGGCGGACGGGCGGGTGGTGGAGATCAACCTCCTGGCGGATCCGGACCGGCTGGCGGAGCTGGCAATCCCGGCACTGCCGGAGGCGTGACGCGGTGCCGGGGTTGCCGCGGGACGTGTATTGGCTCGGCGGCGGGAGCGGCGGCGGCAAATCGACGGTCGCCCGGCGGCTGGCGGAGCGGTTCGGTCTGCGGGTGTATGCGACCGACGATGTGATGGGTGATCACGCGGCGCGGAGTTCGCGGGCGGAAGCCCCGTATTTGGCGGCGTTCGCGGCGATGAGCATGGACGAACGGTGGGTGGAGCGTTCGCCGGAAGTGATGCTCGAGACGTTCCACTGGTTTCGCGGTGAGGCGTTCGGGTTGATCGTCGAGGACTTGCGTGCCTTGCCTGCGGATTCGCGGGTGGTGGTGGAGGGGTTCCGGTTGCTGCCGCGTCTGGTGGCGCCGTTGCTCGCGGACCCGTCGCGGGCGGTGTGGTTGCTGCCGACGCCGGCGTTTCGGGCTGCCGCGTTTGAGGGGCGGGGGTCGGCGGGGGACATCTCGAGTCGGACGGGGGACCCGGAGCGGGCGGAGCGCAATTTGCGGGAGCGGGACCGGTTGTTCACGGATCGGCTCGCGGAGGAGACGCGGCGTCTTGGCCTGCGCTCGGTGGTGGTCGATCCAGGGGTGGCGGAGGACACGTTGGTGGAGCGGGTAGCGCGGGGGTTTGGTTTGTGATGTTTTGTTGCGCTTGGTGCGTGACGGAGGTGTCCGGGGTCAGCCTGCCCAGCGGCCGGAGAGGTAGGTGGCGGCGAGCAGGGTCGACAGTGGGGCGGCGAGGGCGAGGTAGGCGGTTTTGGCGTACGGGCGGCGGTGTGCGGCGGCGGCGAGCATGATCCACAGGGGCCACCACAGGAGGGTGGCGCGGGGGATGGACATGTACCAGTAGGAGGTGCCGAGGGCCCACAGGCTGAGGGCGACGTAGGTGGCTTCGGCCCAGCGGCGGCGTACGAGGAGGAATGTCGCGAGGGTGACGCCGACGGCCATGGCGAGGAGTTCGGCCTGCCATTCGACGGCGTAGCCGGTGGGGTAGGTGTTGTCGAAGGCGGCGTTCCACGTGGTCTGCCAGGCGTCCCAGGGGGCGTGGAAGCGGCGGTGCCAGCCGCGTTCCTCGGCGTGTTTCCAGGCCATCCAGTCGCCGGTGCGGGTGTGGAGGTACCAGGTGTAGAGGGCCGGGGGGAGCGCGGGGAGGGCGAGCCAGGGGAGGTGGCGCCAGGGTGAGGGCCGGGGTTCGGCGGGCCGTCGGGGGTGTGCGGTGGCTTTGCGGCGGCGGGCTTCGGTGGTGGCGGTTGTGGCGTAGTGGACGGCGAGTGCGGCGGTGAGGAACAGGCCGCTGACGCGTACGGAGCTTGCGAGGCAGGCGAGTAGTGCGGCGTGCGGCCAGTTGCCGCGGAGTGCGGCGAGCCATGCGGGCAGGGCGAGGGCGAGGAAGAGGGCTTCGGTGTAGCCGGCGGCGAGGAAGACGGCGCACGGGGAGACGAGCAGGAACAGGACGGCCAGGCGGGCGGTGCGGTCGTCGCCGAAATGGTGGCGGGCGATGCGGGCGAGGGCGAGGACGGCGACGGCTCCGGCGGCCAGGGAGATGAGGAGTCCGGCGGCGGTCCAGTTCGGGACGGCGGTGTGGACGGCGCGCAGCAGGAGAGGGAAGCCGGGGAAGAACGCCTCGCGGTTGTCCCAGCCTTCGTCGCCGGGGCGGAGATCGGGTCCGGGGGTGTCGGGGAAGTAGCCGTCGCGGGCGATGTGCATGTAATGCACCCAGTCCCACTGGGCCCAGGCGGAAAGGGTGGGTTCGGCGTGGCGGGCGTCGCCGTCGGCGGGGAAGAGGTGGCGGGTGGCGTACGCGGTGGTCCACAGAGCGATGCGGGTGAGGAAGTAGAGCCACAGGACGTCGCGGTCGAGCCGGGGTATGCGGGCGAGGAGTGCGGCGGCCGGTCCGGTTGGGGCGGTCCGTGGTTTCCGGCGGGCTTCCGGGCGGTCGCCCGATCGGTGCGGCGTGGTGGGCGCCGGTCGGGCGGGTGGGGTGCGCGGTGGGGTGAGGGTCACGGCGGAGCTCCTGGGCGGGTGAGGGCGTGCGTCATCGCCCGCGGGCGGTGTGGGTGGGTGCGCTGCGGGTGGTTCGAGGGGGCGGGAACGGGGCCAGGCCCAGGGGCCGGGCTTGGGGGGCCGGGCTGGACCTGGGCGGGCTAGGGGTTCTGGGAGGTCGGGATGCCGCCCGGTGCGGTGGTTGTTCCGGAGGTCGATCCCGATGTGGTCGTGGTGGTGGAAACGCCGTCGGGGGACAGGGTCTCGGAGGTTGGGCTGCCGGGCACGCCGGTGAGGGGGCCGGTGGGGATTGCGGACGGGGGTTGGGTGGCGGGCCACGAGGTGTCGGAGACGGACGGGGGCGTGGCGGGGGGCGCGTGGCCGTCGCCGGGGGCGAGGGCCGCGGCGGCGATGCCGGTACCGGCGAGGAAGACGGCGGCCGCGGCCACCTGGGTGAGGGCGCGTCGTCGGCGCAGGCGGTCGCCGCGGGCGGTGACGTGGCCGAGGGGTGCGGGGTCGGCGCCGGCCTCGCCGTGGGCGCCGGCCCGGTGGAAGGCGGCGCGCAGCGGGTCGTACGCGTTGTCGGGGTGGGTCGGGTTGGTCCGGTCGTCAGGGGCCTCAGGCACCGGGGGCCTCCTCAATGCGCGGGTCCTGGAGGATGCGTGCGAGTGCGGCGCGTCCGCGGACGAGGTGTGTCTTCACGGTGCCCGCGGACGTGTCGGTCTCGGCGGCGATCTGTTCCACGGTCAGGTCGCACAGGTAGTGCAGGGTGAGGGTGCGGCGTTGGCGGGGCGGGAGTTCGCGCAGTGCCGCGACGAGGGCGACGGTTTCGGGGCCGGGTCCGTCGACCGCGGGTGGTGCGCCGGTGCGTCGCCAGGCGGCCTCGGTGCGGCGGCGGCCGCGCCATCGGCTGACGGCGAGACGCCAGGCGACGGTGCGGATCCAGGCCTCTGGTTGGGCGTTGCGGTCGAGTTGGGCGCGTCGGCTCCAGCCGCGGACGAACGCCTCCTGGACGACGTCCTGGGCTTCCTGGGCGTCGCCGAGCATGACGTACATCTGGCCGGTGAGGCGGGCGGCGGCGTGCGCGTAGAACTCTTCGAACTCCTCGATGGTCAAGCACGGCTCCCGGGTCTTCGCTGAACTCACTGCGCATACGCCCGGCGCGGGTGATCCGGTCTACACAGGTCGCGCCGGCGCGGCGTGACCTGTGCCACGTCGGCAGACGGAGGTCGGCGCCCGTGCGGCGGCGGTGTTTCCGCGCTGTTGATTTGGGGTGTTCTGCGGGGGGGCTGTCCGGGCCGTGTGGCAGGATCGTATGGGTGACCGGCAGACCCTCCCCCGAGCAGCGTGCGCTCGACCTGGTGCGGCTGCGTCGCGTACGGGATCGGATAGACCGGGAGTACGCGCAGCCGCTGAACGTCGAGGCGTTGGCGCGTGGCGCGAACATGTCGGCGGGGCATCTGAGCCGTGAGTTCCGGCAGGCGTACGGGGAGTCGCCGTACGGGTATCTGATGACGCGGCGTATCGAGCGGGCGATGGCTTTGCTGCGTCGGGGCGACATGAGCGTCACCGAGGTGTGCTTCGCGGTGGGCTGCCAGTCGCTGGGGACGTTCAGCACACGGTTCGCCGAGTTGGTGGGGACGCCGCCGAGTGCGTACCGGCAGCGGGCCGCGCAGGCGACGGAGGGGATGCCGTCGTGCGTGGCGAAACAGGTGACGCGTCCGGTCAGGAATCGAGAAGCACAGGGGTCGGGCCGCGGTTAGCGTGAGCGGCATGGACCTGACGATTCATTCTTCGTTCCTGCCGCAGAACGACCCGGAGGCGGCGTTGGCGTTCTATCGCGACACGCTCGGGTTCGAGGTGCGCAACGATGTCGGCTACGAGGGGATGCGGTGGATCACGGTGGGCCCGGTGGGGCAGCCGGGGACGTCGATCGTGCTGCACCCGCCGGCCGCGGATCCGGGGATCACCGAGGAGGAGCGGCGCGTGATCGTGGAGATGATGGCGAAGGGCACGTTCGCGGGGATCAACTTCGCGACGCGTGACCTGGACGCGACGTTCGACCGGTTGCAGGCGGGGGACGCGGAAGTGGTGCAGGAGCCGACGGACCAGCCCTACGGTGTGCGCGACTGCGCGTTCCGCGACCCGTTCGGGAACCTGATCCGGATCGAGGAAATGCGATGACGAGGCCCCGCAGGTCGGCGGCGAGGCCGGACGCGCCGTCGGCGCAGGCGCCGGTCGATCCCGACAGCCATGACCTGATCCGGGTGCACGGCGCGCGCGTGAACAACCTGAAGGACGTGAGCATCGAGATCCCCAAGCGCCGGCTGACGGTGTTCACGGGGGTGTCGGGTTCGGGGAAGAGCTCGCTGGTGTTCGACACGATCGCGGCGGAGTCGCAGCGGTTGATCAACGAGACGTACAGCGCGTTCGTGCAGGGGTTCATGCCGACGCTGGCGCGCCCCGAGGTGGACGTGCTGGAGGGGCTGACGACGGCGATCATCGTGGACCAGCAGCGGCTGGGGTCGGATCCGCGGTCGACGGTGGGCACGGTGACGGACACGAACGCGATGCTGCGGATCCTGTTCAGCCGGCTGGGGAAGCCGTACGCGGGTTCGCCGAACGCGTTCTCGTTCAACGTGCCGTCGGTGCGCGCGAGCGGTGCGATCACCGTGGAGCGCGGCAACAAGAAGACGGTGAAGGCGACCTTCAGCCGTACCGGCGGCATGTGTCCGCGGTGCGAGGGGCGCGGGTCGGTGTCGGACATCGATCTGGCGCAGTTGTACGACGACTCGAAGTCGCTCTCGGAGGGCGCCTTCACGATCCCGGGCTGGAAGTCGGACAGCTTCTGGACGGTGCGGGTGTACTCGGAGTCGGGCCTGCTGGATCCGAACAAGCCGATCCGCCGCTTCACCAAGAAGGAGATGCAGGACTTCCTCTACCACGAGCCGGTCAAGGTGAAGGTGGAGGGCGTCAACCTGACGTACGAGGGATTGATCCCGAAGATCCAGAAGTCGTTCCTGTCGAAGGACAAGGAGTCGATGCAGCCGCACATCCGGGAGTTCGTGGAGCGTGCGGTGACGTTCACGACGTGTCCGGAGTGCGAGGGGACGCGGCTGACGGAGGCGGCACGTTCGTCGAAGATCGGGAAGGTGTCGATCGCCGACGCGTGCGCGATGCAGATCAGCGACCTGGCGGAGTGGGTGCGCGGGCTCGACGAGCCGTCGGTGGCGCCGCTGCTGGCGGCGTTGCGGCAGACGCTGGACTCGTTCGTGGAGATCGGCCTCGGATATCTGGCGCTGGAGCGGCCGTCCGGGACGCTGTCGGGTGGTGAGGCGCAGCGCGTGAAGATGATCCGGCACCTGGGGTCGTCGCTGACGGATACCACGTACGTGTTCGACGAGCCGACGATCGGGTTGCACCCGCACGACATCCGGCGAATGAACGAGTTGCTGCTGCGGTTGCGGAACAAGGGCAACACGGTGCTGGTGGTGGAGCACAAGCCGGAGACGATCGCGATCGCGGACCACGTGGTGGACCTGGGTCCGGGGGCCGGGTCTGCGGGCGGGACGGTGTGCTTCGAGGGTTCGGTGGAGGGGCTGCGGAAGGGCGGCACGGTCACCGGCCGGCATTTCGACGACCGGGCGGCGGTGAAGGAGTCGGTGCGGACGCCGCGCGGGAAGCTGTCGATCCGGGGCGCGTCGACGAACAACCTGCAGGACCTGGACGTCGACATCCCGCTCGGGGTGCTGACGGTCGTCACGGGCGTGGCGGGCTCGGGGAAGAGCTCGCTGGTGTACGGGTCGCTGGTGAAGGGCCCGGGCCGCGGCGCCGCGGCCGCTGCGGGTGACGGCGTGGTGTCGGTCGACCAGAGCGCGATCAAGGGGTCGCGGCGGAGCAACCCGGCGACGTACACCGGTCTGCTGGAGCCGATCCGCAAGGCGTTCGCGAAGGCGAACGGGGTCAAGCCGGCGCTGTTCAGCGCCAATTCCGAGGGTGCGTGCCCGAACTGCAACGGCGCGGGCGTGGTGTTCACGGACCTGGCGATGATGGCTGGGGTGGCGAGCACCTGCGAGGTGTGCGAGGGGAAGCGGTTCGACGGGTCCGTGCTGGAGTACCGCTTCGGGGGCCGTGACATCAGTGAGGTGCTGGCGATGTCGGTGGCCGAGGCGGAGGAGTTCTTCGGTGCGGGCGAGGCGCGTACGCCGGCGGCGCACACGATCCTGGGGCGGCTGGCGGATGTCGGGCTGGGCTACATCAGCCTCGGGCAGCCGCTGACGACGCTGTCGGGCGGCGAGCGGCAGCGGTTGAAGCTGGCGACGCACATGGGCGAGAAGGGCGGGGTGTACGTCCTGGACGAGCCGACGACGGGCCTGCACCTGGCGGACGTCGAGCAGTTGCTCGGGCTGCTGGACCGGCTGGTGGACTCGGGGAAGTCGGTGATCGTGGTGGAGCACCACCAGGCGGTCATGGCGCACGCGGACTGGATCATCGACCTGGGGCCGGGCGCGGGCCACGACGGCGGGCGGGTGGTCTTCGAGGGCACGCCGGCCGATCTGGTGGCGGCGCGGTCCACGATCACGGGCGAGCACCTCGCGGCGTACGTGGGGGCCTGAGGCCCCCCAGTACGTGGGGGCCTGAGGCCCCCGCAGACCGGCCGACTCACCGACCGGCCGCCCGGTGAGTCGGCGATTCAGCCGGTCGGTCGGGCGGCGGGTCGGTCAAGCGGGGCAGTCAGGTAGGGCGGTCAGGTAGGGCGGTGAGCGGCCGCCCAGGTCAGGAGCCGCCCCTCCTCGTCGCCGGTGAGCGGCACGGCGAGGACGCGCAGCCAGTCGGCGAGTTCGCCGTCGCGGAGCGGGCGGTGCTCGGTGGGGGCGCCGGCCCGGCGTACGGTCACGGTGGCCTCGGTGAGGGTGACGTGCCGGTCGGGCAGGTGGCGGGCGACCATCAGGGTGCGCACGAAGTGCGAGGCCGGGTGGGTGGCGGTGTAGTGGTGGCCGATCACCACGTCGACGGGCAGGACGGGCAGTTCGTCGGTGGTGTGCATCATCTGCCAGCCGTCGTCGCGCCACCGCCGCATCTCCCAGCCACCGCTGCCGCCGGTGCCGCTGCCGTCCGCGGCGTCGATGCGGTAGCGCCAGCCGAGGTGTTCGTCGCCGGCGCCGTCGGCGATCGGGACCGGCCGCAGCAGGCTCATACCGAAGCCGGGGTCGCACAGCAGCCGCTGCCCGTCGAGGCGGACCTCGACGACCATGTGGGTGCGGCCCTGCTGGGTGCCGTCGGCCGGATCGCCGACGCGTCCGAGACGGCGGCGTACGTCGTAGCCGAGGCGTTCGAGTGCGGCGGCGAAGACGGTGGCGTGCTCAAAGCAGTAGCCGCCGCGGCCGCGTCCCACGAACTTCTCCTGGACGGCGTCGAGGTCGACACCGGGGTGGCTGCCCAGGACGACGTCGAAGTTGTCGAACGTGAACGTGCGTACGTGCGCCTCGTGGAGTTCGTCGAGCGCGGCCCGGCCCGGTTCGCGGACCGGCAGGGCGAGCCGGGCGAGGTAGCCGTCGAGGTCGAGCCGGTCGACGCGCCAGAGATCGTTGGTCACGGGACCAGTGAACCAGCAGCGTGAACCGGCGGCGTGAGCCGGCGGCGCGGACGAGCGCGGTGGAGACGACTCGGCGAACCGGAACGAAGAACCGAACGGTGGCCGGGAGCGCGGCGACCCGAATCCGTGGCCCGGCGCGCTGCGCCCGCGGGCAGCCGGGCGGGTCCGGTGGCTGTTAGCGTGCCGGGGTGGATCTCTTCTCGAGTTCGTGGGCGGCCTTGCGGGCGGCGGTCGCGGACCTTTCGGACGAGGACTTCGCCCGTCCGTCGGGTTGCGCGGGCTGGCTGGTGCGGGACCTGGTGTGCCATCTGGTGATCGACGCGCAGGACGTGCTGATCACGCTGGCGACGCCGGCCGACGCGGCCCCGACGCGGAACGCGGTGACGTACTGGGAACTGGTGCAGGCGCCGACCGGCGACGATCCGCTGGACGCGCTGACCGTGCGGCTCGCGGCGGCCTACCAGGAGCCGTGGCTGCTGAAGTTCCACCTCGACGACGTGGGCTCCGCGGCCGGGCGCGCCGCGGAACTCGCGGACCCGCGCGGCCTGGTGGGGACGAAGGACCAGGTGCTCACGGCGGGGGACTACCTGGAGGCGTACGTCCTGGAGTGGACGCTGCACCACATCGACTTGGCCGCGCACCTGTCGGACGTGTCGCCGCCGGCGCCGGGTCTGGCGCGTTCGCGCACGATGCTGGAGGAGCTCGCGGGGGCGGCGTTCCCGGCGTCGTTCTCGGACGCGGACGCGCTGCTGGTCGGTACCGGCCGCCGGGCGCCGACCGCCGAGGAGCGTTCCCGGCTGGCGACCGAGGGCGGCGGCGCGGACGGCGGGTTGGCCGCGAGGCTGCCGTTCGTCCTCGGCTGACGCGTCCCCGCAGCCCAGGCGCCCGGCCCCAGGCGCCCGGCGCGCCGCCTCCCGGGCCTTCGGCGTCCCACGGCCTGGCCCAACCGGGCGAGGCCGAGCCTGGCCGGCCCTGGCCGGGTCGCGCGTCAGGTCAGGGGGCGCGGCCGATGAAGGCGAGCAGGCGGGTCTGGACGTCGGCGTCGTCGGGCACCTTCGTCCGGGGGCCGTACTGGCCGCTGGCGCGAAGCACGTCGTCGAGGGGCAGCATGCCGTCCAGCAGTTCGGCGCACTTGGCGGCGTCGAGGGTTTCGTCCTGGCCGGTGGCGCGGGCCAGGTCCCACGTGTGCAGGAAGACGTCGGCGGTGTAGAACCGGTCGACGGCCTGGTCGAGCGGGACTTCGCCGATGTGCGGGTTCGCCAGGGTGCGGGTGGCGGTGGCGGGATCGTCGAGGAGGGCCTGCACCGCGTCGCTGTGCACGGTCCACGCGGCGACCGGGTCTTCGTCGGCGGAGGGGCCCGCGGGCAGGTCGACGCCCGCGCCGGACTTCAGGAAGGCCGGGAACCACTCGACGAGGTGGCGTACGACGTCGCGGGCGACCCAGCCCTCGCACGGGGCGGGGTTGTCCCAGGCGGTGGGCGGGACGCCGCGTACCCGGTCGGTGAAGGTGCGGGCGATCCGGCGGTGTTCGTCGGCCGGGGTGCGCGGGGCGGCGTCGCGGGCGAGGAGTTCGTCGAGGCGTTCGTGGCCTTCGCGGACGCCGCGGTCCATGCCGCTCGCGAGCATGGCGTCGCGGGCCTGGACGGACTGCATGAGGGAGGTGGTGGTCACCCGGGTGCGGCGGCCGCCGAGGTCGAGGAACGCGGTGGTCTCCAGGCTGACGTTGTCCGGTGAGCCGTCGTAGCCGAAGGTCTGGACGATGCGGGTGTCGGGGCGTACTTCGTGGAAGACGCCGCGGAAGCCGTACGCGGTGCCGTCGTCGGCGGTGTGCACGTAGCGGTAGGAGCCGCCGGTCCGGGCGTCGTAGCGGTCGATGTGCATGGTGAGCCGGCGCGGGCCGAGCCATTGGACGACTAGGTCGGGGTCGGTGTACGCGCGGAACACGTGCGCGGGCGCGGCGTCGAACTCGCGGGTGATCACGATCGTCGGCTGCGCGGGGTCGGCGGTGATGCGGGTTTCCCGGCGGCCGGTGTCGTGGTCGGTGCCGGGGTTGTCGTGGTCGGTGGTGGTCATGATGCCGCTTCCTCCGTGGCTGCGGGCCGGTCGTCCGGCGGGGTGTCGGTCCGGCCGTCGGCTCGGCCGGCCGGGTCGCCCTGGTCGTCCATCCGGGCGAGGACGGCGTCCAGGCGGCGGAAGCGGTCCTCGGCTTCGCGCCGGTAGCGCTCGATCCACTTGGTCATGAGGTCGAAGACCTCGGCCTCCAGATGGCAGGGGCGGCGCTGCGCGTCTCGGCTGCGGCTCACGAGGCCGGCGTCCTGCAGGACCTTGATGTGCTTGGAGACGGCCTGGACGGTGACGTCGTACGGGGCGGCGAGTTCGTTGACGGTGGCGTCGCCCGCGGCCAGGCGCGCGACGATGTCGCGCCGGGTGGGGTCGGCCAGCGCGGCGAACACCCGGGACAGCCGGTCGTCGGACATTCCCGCACCTCGCACTTTCGCCTACGATTATTCAACCTGCCGGTTAAATACAACCTACGGCCAGGCCGCCCCGTGGTCAACCGATCGATTGAATACCCGCGACGAGCCCCAGACCGGCCGCCGGCGGCGGCCCGCACCGTACGGCGGCTCTGGTTCGGCGGCCCCCAGTGCGCGGCCGCGTCGGAGCGTATGGGGGGCGGCTGTTTGCTCGTGGGCCCGCGCCGCCCCGCGCCGGGCGCATATCGCGTGGCGGCGGGGCGTCCGGTCGGGCATCGTTCCGGACGATGAATGACGAAGACGCGCTGTTCCACGCCCACCCCGACTCCTACGCCCACCCCGACTCCCTTGAAGGGCTGCTGCAACGCGGGCGGGGCCTGGGCACCGTGCGGGCCGTGCAGGACCCTTCGGCGGCTTCGGCGTTCGTGTACGACGGGATCCGCCGGGACTGGGCGTGGGACTCGCTGGTCGACGAACGCGCCCTGCACCTGGCACGACTGGTACGCGACCTGGAGCGGCGTACGCGCACTTGGTGCGGCCCCGAGGCCACCGCGCGGCGACTGGCCCGGTTCGGCGCGGCCGCCGCACCCGCCGCGCCGGACCTGCGCCGACTCTGGCTGCACACCCCGCACTCCTACGCGCGGGCCGCCTACCTGGAGGCACTCACCGCCATCGGGGCGACAGCCGGCCTGGACTACGCCCACACGGAGTCCCTGTGGGATTGCCAGGAGCAGGCCCGGCTCCTCGGCATCGCCCACGCCCCGGACAACCGCACGACCCAGGCGCGCGTCACCGAGCTGCGCGACGACCTGATGGAAGTCGCCCACGTACGTGCTGCCGCAGCCGAGCGCCTGGCCGCCGCGTAGCCCCCGAGGGACGCCCCGGATGCCCGCCGGGCCCGCCGTCGTCGCCCTCGCTCAGCAGGCGTCTTCGACGGCCACGACGATCCCGTTCGGGATGTGCGCGGCGACGATCGACCATGCGGGTGTCGTCGTCAGGCCGGTCGCCCACGCGTCGAGGCTGCCGCCGCCGGGGAAGAACCAGGAGCTGAAGCCGCCCAGTTCGCTCAGCGCCGGGGTGGGGGAGAACCGGACTTCGCAGTGCACCTGGACGTGGTTCTCGTGGCCGCCGTGCTCGTCGACGGACTCGAACTGCCGGGTGAAGTCCAGCAGGAACGCGGGCGGGCCGTCGAAGGCGTACGTGCCGTACTGGAAGAGCAGTCCGTCGCAGTCGGTCGTCCTCGGGGTGTCGAAGGGGATGCGCGCGAACCGCAGAAACGCCTGCCAGGCGTCCTCCGCGACCAGGTCTCCCAGCGGCCTGCCGTCGCGGAGCAGTTCCTCCCGGAGCAGGCGTGCGGCGTTTCCGAGCGTCGCTTCGGCGGGCGTCACGTCGGCAGGCCTCATGACGGCGGGTGGGTGAGTTTGGCGGCCACGGCGTCGAGGACCCAGTCCAGGCCGGTGGCGAAGGAGGTCTCGGGGTCCACGTCCGCGCCGTCGTGCACGGCTTTGGCGAGCGCCGGATAGCGGCCCGTGGCGAGCATGTTCGTCACGTGCGGTCCGTGGGCGCGCTGCCAGTCGTGCTTGGACAGTCCGGTGGCGTGCTCTGCCCGCAGGTTCGCGACCTCGCGCCTGATCGCGCCGATGTAGTAGGCGCTGACCGTCTCCACGGCGCGCATGCCGGTGTCGACGTCGGTGACGCCGTCGAGTGCGGACAGCGTGGCCTCCGACACGGCAAGGGCGTTCGGACCCAGGGTCGGGCGGCCGCCGAGCAGGTCGGCCAGCCACGGATGGCGGAGCGCGGCCTGCCGGGTGCGGACGGCGAGGACGCGCAGCGCCTCCCGCCAGTCGCGGGGCCGCTCCTCGGGCAGGACCTCGGCATAGACGGCGTCCAGCATGAGGTCGAACAGCTCCTGCTTGGTGGAGATGTATCCGTACAGGCGCATCGGGCCGGCGTCCAAGCGGGCGGCTACCTTGCGCAGCGAGACCGCGTCGAGGCCGCCCTCGTCGGCCAGTGCGATCGCGGCGGCGACGATGCGATCGCGGTCGAGCGGGGCGGGTCGGGTCGGCGGCTCGGGGCGGTCCCACACAGTCATGGGTACACCGTACTGTTGCGATACGCCGTCATGGAGAAATACAGTGTATCGACATGAGACACCGTATCGCCGTAGTGGGGAGCGGTCCCGCCGGCCTCACGTTCGCCCGCGTCCTGCACCGCCACGGCCACCACGCCACCGTCCTCGAACGCGATCCCGCCCGCGACGCCCGTCCTCCGGGCGGCACTCTCGACCTGCACGAAGGCCTCGGCCAACTCGCGCTCGACAAAGCCGGGCTGCTGGCGGAGTTCCAGGCGATGGCCCGCCCCGAGGGGCAAGCCATGCGCATCCTGGACAGCGACGGGACCGTCCTCCGCGACTGGCAGCCGCGCCCGGGCGAGCGCGCCAATCCCGAGATCGACCGCGGACACCTGCGCGACTTGCTGCTCGGCGACCTCGACGTCCAGTGGGGGCGGGGGGTGACGCGGGTTGTCCCGGGGCACCGGGACGGCGTACTGGTGCACTTCGAGGACGGGCGGCAGGAGGCTTTCGACCTCGTGGTCGGCGCGGACGGCGCGTGGTCCCGGGTCCGCCCGGCCGTGTCCCCGGTGACACCGCACTACACCGGCGTCACCTTCGTCGAGACCTCGCTCGACGACGTCGACACCCGCCACCCCGACCTCGCCCGGCTCGTCGGCGACGGCTCCGTGGCCGTGTACGGCGTCAACCGCGCCGTCGTCGCCCAGCGCAACAGCGGCGGCCACGTCAAGGTGTACGCCCAGTTCCGCGCACCGCTGGACCCCCCGTCGGCCCCGGACCCGACCGCGCCCCCGACCCCGGACCTCGGCCCGGACCCGTCCGACGCCGAGGCCGTACTGGCGGGCCTGCTGGCGCTGTTCGACGGCTGGGCCGACCCCGTCCTCGACCTGCTCCGCCGCGGCACCGCCTTCGTCCGCCGCCCCCTCCACGTCCTGCCCGTGGGCCACACCTGGACGCACACCCGGGGCGTGACACTCCTGGGCGACGCCGCGCACCTGATGCCCCCGCTGGGGGCGGGCGCGAACCTCGCGATGCTGGAAGGCGCCGAACTCGCCGAGGCCGTCGCCGCCACCCCCGACCCCGCGGACCTGGACGCGGCCGTCCGCGCGTTCGAGGAACACATGTGGGCCAGGGCCGCCCGGTGGGCCGAACTCACCGCCGCCGGCCTCGAACGCCTCGTCAGCCCAAACCCCGCCGACGCCCTGGCCCTCTTCGACAACCTCCAACCCCACTGACCGCCGTCACTCATCGGACGGCCTGCGCACGGACGCGGCGGGCGGTGGCGGGTCAGCCCCCACCGCCCGCTCGGTGACGGGAGCTGGCTGACGTACGACTCCGTCCACATGGTCAGCCGCCATTTGTAGTCCTCGATGCGATGCGCTCGGCCCTCTTCGGGCGACATGATGTCGCGTCCCACCGACGCCGCGCGCAAATGCGGTGGCGGGCGCGGAGGCGCACCGGTGAAGCTGGGGAGATGAGCGACGAGCGACCCGAGCGCTGGACCCAGGCGAACGTCTACCCCGACATGTGGATCGACCCGGGCGACGACCCGCGCAACAGCGACGGCCCCAGCCCGGACGGGGAACTGGCGACGCTGCAGGAGTACCTGGCCGACTACCGCCTGACCCTGCGCATGAAGTGCGACGGGCTCGACGCCGAGCAGCTGGCCCGCCGGTCGGTCCCGCCGTCCACGATGTCGCTGCTCGGGCTGCTGCGGCACCTCGCCGAGGTCGAGCGGGACTGGCGCGGCTGGATCGGCGAGCCGCTGCCCAAGCTCTACGGCAAGGGCGGCGACTTCGACGCGGTCGCGGCCGATCCGGGGATGGTCGAGGCCGCGTACGCCGACCTCGCCCGGGAGCAGGCCGCCACCGACGCCGTCCTGGCCGAACACCCGGACCTGGGCGAGCGGCTGGGCAAGGACCGCATCGCCGTCCGCGAGCTGATGGTGCACCGGATCGAGGAGTACGCCCGCCACTGCGGACACGCGGACCTGCTCCGCGAGTGCATCGACGGACGCGTCGGCCAGTAGCGCGCTAGCGCCCCGGTAGCGCGGCGCGGTCGCGCGCACCGCAACACCGGTATCCGGCCCGCGCGACCGCGCCGCGCGTTGCCCCCACCAGGGCCGGGTACGGCGGCGCCGCAGACACGGGCGTCCTGGCCGGGGCCCTGCCCACAGGTCGCGACCCCACCCCTCGACGCCGGCCGCAACGCCCCGCTGGGCCGTCGGGGCTTCCCGCATCCGGCTCAAAGCTGCATGGTCCGGTGACAGCGCACCGCCATAAACTGCGCGCGACATTCCGATCCCTGACCGGAATTGCCCTCCACGTGCCTGTTCCGAGCAGGCCGGAGTTTCGAAAACGCACATCGAAAACGCACATCGGAACCGAGACACGTCCGCCCGCGGGGCCGCCGTTGTACCCAACGTGGTCATGGGCCGGGAGGCTCCGGGCGTACCAGGCCGTTCTGGTAGGCGATGACGACGAGTTGCGCCCGGTCGCGGGCGCCGAGCTTGGTCATCGCGCGCTGTACGTGGGTGCGGACGGTCAGCACGCTCAGCACCAGCTCGCCGGCGATCTGGTCGTTGGACTTGCCGTGCGCCGCCAGGACGGTCACCTCCTGTTCGCGCGGCGTCAGGTCCGCGAGGCGTTCCACGGGCGCGAGCGGCGGCCCGGCGGCCGGGGTGGTCAGGAACCGGGTGATCAGGGCCTGCGTGGCACCCGGCGACAGGAGGGCTTCGCCCGCGGCGACGGTGCGGATCCCGTCCAGCAGCACGTCCGTGGTGACGTACTTGCCGAGGAAACCGCTCGCACCCACCCGGAGCGCCTGGGCGACGTACTCCTCGGTCTCGAACATCGTCAGGATCAGGACGCGCGTGCCCGCCAGGTCCGGCGCCGCGCAGATCTCGGCGGTGGCCGTGAGCCCGTCCGCGCCGGGCATGCGGATGTCCATCAGGACGACGTCGGGCTTGTGCGCGCGGGCCAGTTCCACCGCCTGGCGGCCGTCGGCGGCCTCGCCGACCACCTCCATGTCGTCGCAGGAGTCGATCAGGAGCCGGAACGTGCCGCGCAGCAGGGCCTGGTCGTCGGCGAGGAGTACGCGGATCGTCAACGGGGTTCCTCAGGTCGTGGGCCGGGGCCGGGGTCGGGCGGGGCGTCCGCGGAGGCCGCCTCGAAGGCTTCCCCCGTGGGAGAGCCCCCCGGGGTGCGGGGCTGGAAGGGCAGGACCGCCGCGACCTCGAAGCCGCCCTCGGGCCGTACGCCGGCGCGCAGTTCGCCGCCGATCGAGTGGGCGCGTTCGCGCATGCCCATCAGACCGTATCCGCCGCCGGGCACCGGCGCGGCGGGCCCCGGGGCCGCCGGGAAGTCGTTGGTCACGGTGACGCGCAGGCGCGAGGCGTCGTAGCGCAGCCGTACGCGGGCCTCGCGGTCGGGCGCGTGCTTCGTGGCATTGGTCAGCGCCTCCTGGATGATCCGGTACGCGGTCAGGTCCACTCCCGGCGACAACGGCCGGACGTCCCCCTCGGTGCCGACGTCGACCGTCAGCCCGGCCGACGCGCACGCCGCGACAAGCGCCGGCAGCCGGTCCAGGCCCGGGGTGGGCTCCAGCGGATCGGTGTCCGGGTCGGCGCCCGGGGCGGCGGTACGACGCAGCAGGCCCACCGTGGCGCGCAGTTCAAGGAGCGCGGATGAGGTGGTGTCGACCAGGTCGGCCAGGATTTTGCGGGTCTGCTCCGGGTGCGTGTCGGCGAGGTGCGCGGCGGTGCCGGCCTGGGCGTGGGCGACCGCCATGTGGTGGGCGACGGCGTCGTGGAGTTCACGGGCGATGCGCATGCGTTCCTCGGCGACCCGCAGCCGCGCCTCCTCCTCGCGGGTGCGTTCGGCGTGCGCGGCGCGGGCCTGGACGGATTCGAGGTACGCGCGCCGGAAGCGGCTGCGGTCGCCCAGGGCCACCGGCAGCAGCAGCCACACGACCGTGCCCACGGTGCGGAGCACGAAGTCGTCGCCGAGTTCCTCGCCCGCCAGCGAGGTGGCCACCAGCACGACCATGGTCGCCGAGCCGTAGACGGCGGCGGTCCGCGGGCCGGTCAGCGCGACGAGCCAGTACAGGGCGGCCGCGACGGGAGCCAGCAGCAGAGGGCTGGGCAGGTAGCCCAGGCCGGTCAGCAGGGCGGCCGCGGCGACGGTGGCCGCGAGGGCGGCGCGCGGGTGGCTGCGCGACGCCAGGACGGCCGCGCTGGAGGCCGCGAGGATCCAGACCGGCCACAGGGCTTGCGGGGGCGAGGACTCGGACGTGCTGATCTGGGTCCCGAGGAGCGCGCAGACGCACAGCACCACCGCCGCCACCGCGTCGGCGGCCCGGGCACGGCGTTCCGCGTACCGTTCGAGGTTGCCGGTCATCGTGCCTTCCGTCGGGGGGCGTATCGAGGTCCATGGTCGCCGATGGGCGCCGAAACGGGCGCGCGGCCCGCCCGGCACAAGGTGCTCGGGCGGGCCGGCGGACGGTCTCGGGGACGGTCTTGCGGGCCGCTCGGTCAGAGGCGCGCCTCGACCGGTCCGCCCGGATCGCGGTTGGAGCCGGGACCGGGACCAAACCCAGGATCGGAACCCGGATCGGAACCGGGACCGCGGGTGTGCGGTCGGGTGAGTGCCTCGCCTTCCACATCCACCCGCGGCAGGACGCGGCCGAGCCATGCCGGCAGCCACCACGCCCGGTCGCCAAGCAGGCCCAGAACGGCGGGCACGATCGCCATGCGGACCACGAAGGCGTCGAAGAGGACCGCGGCGGCCAGGCCGAATCCGAGCATCTTGATCATCGACCCCTCTTCCCCGATGAACCCGGAGAAGACCGCGACCATGATCAGCGCGGCGGCGGACACCACCCGGGCGCTGTGCCGGAACCCGGACACCACCGCCTGGTCCGCGGACTCCCCGTGCGTGTACGCCTCCCGCATCCGGGACACCAGGAACACCTCGTAGTCCATGGCCAGTCCGAAGACGATGCCCATCATGAAGATCGGCATCAGGCTCATGACCGGCCCGGTCTGCGCCACGCCGAACAGGCCTGCCGCGTGGCCTTCCTGGAAGACCAGGACCAGCACGCCGAGCGCCGCCAGCACCGACAGGACGAAGCCGAGCGCCGCCTTGACCGGCACCAGCACGGACCGGAAGACCACCATCAGCAGCAGCACCGCAAGTCCGCCCACGACGGCCAGGTACGGCGCCAGCGCGGACTGCACCTTCGCCGCGACGTCGATGTTCAGCGCGGTCGTGCCGGTGACCTCGAACGTCGCCGACGCCTCCCGCTCCGCGGCCGGCCGGTCGCGGCGGATCGCCTCCACCAGGTCCTTGGTCTTCTCGTCCGTCGGGCTGGTCGACGGGGTGGCCCGGAATACCGCCGTGTCGACGGCCTCGTTGAAGTCGGCCGGCGAGACCGACACGATGCCGTCCGTGGCGCCGATCCGATCGCTGACGGCCCGCACCGCGGCCTGCGGGTCGGCGGCTCCCCGCGCGTCCACGACGATGGTCAGCGGTCCGTTGAAGCCCGGGCCGAACCCGTCGGCGAGTGCGTCGTACGCGCGGCGCTCGGTGGTCGCGGTCGACTTGGCCTCGTCGCCGGGCATACCCAGTTGCAGCGACGCCATCGGCACGGCCAGCGCGGCCAGGCCCGCCACGCCGAGGACCAGCACCGCGACGGGGCGGCGCAGCACGAAGCGGGCCCAGCGCGTGCCCAGGTTGACCCGATCGACCGCATCCGGACCGGAACCGGCCGGGACTGCACTCCCCGGGACCGCACCACCCGGGACGGCACCACCCGGGAACGGCCCGCGCGCGGCATCGCCGTCCAGCCGTCCTGCACCGGGCCGTTCGCCCGTCGGGAGCACGGCCCGGCCGCCGCCCCGACGGCTCGCCTTGTGCGCCCGGCGGGCCCGGCGCGAGAGGACCGCGTCCGGCCAGAACCCGAGCAGCGCCGGGACGACGGTCAACGCCACCAGCACGGCGACCGCGACGGCCCCGGCGGCGGCCAGGCCCATCTTCGTGAGCGTGGGGATCCCGACCACGGCCAAGCCCGCCAAGGCGATCACCACGGTGACCCCGGCGAACACGACCGCCGACCCGGCGGTGCCCACCGCTACCCCGGCTGCGTCCTGCGGCGACCGGCCGCGCCCGCGTTCCTCCCGGTAGCGGGACACCACGAACAGGGCGTAGTCGATGCCCACCGCCAGGCCCAACATCATGCCGAGGGTGAGCGTGTCCGCGGACAGGCCCAACGGCCCGGCGAGCAGCACGATGCCGAACAGGCTCACGGCGACGCCGACGATCGCGGTCAGCAGCGGCAGGCCCGCGGCCGCCAGCGAGCCGAACGTGACCAGCAGGACGAGCGCCGCCGCCGAGAGGCCGACGATCTCCGCGATCCCGCCGGGGCCGCCGCCGTCGTCCATCGCGGACCCGCCCGTCTCCACCGTCAGGCCCGCCGCGCGCGCCCGGTCCGCCGTCTCGTCCACCGCCGCGCGGCTGGCGTCGGAGACGTCGGAGGACTCCACCTTGTAGGTGACGGTCGCGTAGGCGGTCGAGCCGTCGTCGCTGACCGCGTCCGACGCGAACGGGTCGGCGACGTCGGCCACCTGCGGGCCGCCGGCGAGCGCGCCCACGGCGTCCTCGACGGCCTGCCGCGTGTCGCCGGCGGTCACCTTCCGCCCGTCGGGGGCGACGAAGACGATCCGAGCGGTGGCGCCGTCGGCGGCCGTTCCGGGGAAGCGCTCCTCCATGAGGTCGAACGCCTTCTGCGATTCGATCCCCGGCATCGAGAACTCCTCGTCCGAGGGCCCGGACGCCTGCGCCGCGACCGCCGCGACCGCGACCAGCACGCCCAGCCACACCAGGAGGACCCGGCCGCGCCGCCGGAAGGCGGCGCGGCCGAGCCGGTACAGAAAAGTCGCCACGTCAGGGTCTCCCTATTTACAGGCGATGACCGCTCCAGGCTCGCCCGCGGGGACCCGCCCCGTCGTCGTGCCGCTACGGGCATTGCGGGCTACCGGAACCGCACCACCGAACGTCCGCCGACTACTGAAATCGCAGTAGCCGCCCACGTCGGCGCCACCCCGCGACCGGCCGCCGCGGACGTCCACCACAGCCGGCCGCTTCGGCCTCCGAGGCCGCTTCGGCTGTCCGCTCCGGATATCCGCTTCGGATATCCGCTTCGGACGCCGGGCGCGGTGGGCCGCGACCACCGCCGCGACTATGGCCAGTTGCGTGATGTGGAGGACCTGACCGATATAGCGGATCCGGCCTGTTCCCGGCCGTACCGGACCGGGGCTGGTCGCTCGCCGCCGGGCTGGTGCCGGCACACGACGTGCTGGCCGGCGTGTTCGTCCTCAACGGCCGCGATCCCGCCGGGAGGGGCGGCCGGAAGAGTCAGGGGAAGTGGTGTACTTCGCCCCGGACCCGCTGTCGTGGGAGACCCTCGGCGCGGGCCACGGCGACTGGCTGGGCCGGCTCCTGGCCGGAGACGCGTTGGCGGAGTTCTACTCCTCGGTACGGTGGCCGCACTGGTCTCGCGAACCCGGGTCCCTTGGGCAGCCTTCCCGAAAACTGAGCCCGCAGCCCGCAGCCCACCACCCAGGTCCCCATCCTCAGTCCCGGCCTGGCCCCGGCCCCGAACCCGTCCGCCCACGCCGCGGCAACGGTCAGAACAGGGAGCAGCCGGAGACCGCGGCGAAGGTCTGCAGGGCGACCGCGCCGGCCACGGAGTTGCCCTTGGGGTCCAGGCCCGGGCCCCAAGCGGCGACGGCGCAGCGGCCGGGGACGACCGCGAGGAGGCCGCCGCCCACGCCGCTCTTGCACGGCAGGCCGACGCGGTACGCGAACTCGCCGGCTTCGTCGTACGTCCCGCAGGTGGTCATGATCGCGGTGATGCGGCGGGCGTCGTCGGCGCTGATCAGCCGGGTGCCGTCGGCGCGGCGTCCGCGGCGGGCCAGCAGCAGTCCGGCCCGGGCGAGTTCGGTGCAGGTGATCATGATGGAGCACTGCCGGAAGTAGTGGTCGAGGGCGACGGGCACCGGGTTGCGCAGATTGCCGAAGTCGGCCATGAGGTAGGCGAGCGCACGGTTGCGGTCGCCGCTGTAGGCCTCGGAGCCGTGGGTGACGCCGTCGGCGTGGAGGTCCGGGTTGCCGGTTTCGTCGCGCAGCAGGGTGCGGACGGCGTCGTACGCGTTGCCGGTCAGGGTGTGGAGGTGGTCGGTGACGACGATGGCGCCGGGGTTGATGAACGGATTGCGCGGGATGCCCTGTTCGATCTCCAACTGGATCAGGGAGTTGAACGGTTCGCCGGACGGTTCGCGGTGCACGCGCTGCCACAGGCTGCCGTCGTCGCGGGACAGGACGAGGGCGAGGGTGAACATCTTGGAGATGCTCTCGATGGCGAAGCGTACGTCGGCGTCGCCCGCGGTGTGCACGGCGCCGTCGACGGTGGCGACGGCGAAGCCGAACTGGTTCGGGTCGACGCGGCCGAGGTCGGGGATGTAGTCGGCGACCTTGCCCGCGCCGATGTGGGGCGCGGTGGCGGCGGTCACGAAGTCGACGACGGCGGCGAAGTCGATGTCCCGGGTGTCCGGCGCGGGGACGGGCATCAGTGGTGGAATCCCGCGCGGTCGGCGTCGGCGGGCGCGCCGTGCGTGAGCCGGTGCAGGGAGCGGCGCATGTCGTCGGCGAGGAGGCCGATTTCGTCGCGGCCGATGCCGTGCCGGATCAGGACGCGCTGGATGACGGTGTCCTCGCGGTCGGCGGGCAGCGGGTAGGAGGGGACCTGCCAGCCGCGCATGCGCAGTTGGTCGGAGAGGTCGTAGAGGCTGAAGCCGCAGGTGTCGGGGTCGGTGAGGGTGTACGAGACGGCGGGCAGGGCGCCGTCGCCGTCGTACAGGAGGGTGAACGGGCCCATGGCGGCGATCTCGCGGGCGAAGGCCTGGGCGGTTTCGGCACAGGCCTGTTGGACGGCGCGGTAGCCGCCGTGGCCCAGACGCAGGAAGTTGTAGTACTGGGCGACGATTTCGCCGCCGGGACGGGAGAAGTTGAGGGCGAACGTGGGGATGTCGCCGCCGAGGTAGTTGACCCGGAAGACGAGGTCGTCGGGCAGGAGGTCGGCGCTGCGCCACACGGCCCAGCCGACGCCGAGGGGGGCGAGGCCGTACTTGTGGCCGGAGGTGTTGATGGAGGCGACGCGTTCGAGGCGGAAGTCCCAGACGACGTCGGGGTGGAGGAAGGGGGCGATGAAGCCGCCACTGGCGGCGTCGACGTGGATGGGGATGTCCCAGCCGTGGTCGGCCTGGATGCGGTCGAGTTCGGCGGCGATCTCCTGGACGGGTTCGTAGTCGCAGGTGAAGGTGACGCCGAGGATGGCGACGACGCCGATGGTGTTCTCGTCGACGTGGTCCTTGAGCTGGTGGGCGCGAAGTCCGGTGGCGCCGGGTTCGAGGGGGACCTGCCGGAGTTCTACGTCGAAGTAGCGGGCGAACTTGTCCCAGCAGATCTGGACGGGGCCGCAGACCAGGTTGGGCCGGTCGGTGGGCTTGCCCGCGGCGCGGCGGCGTTCGCGCCAGCGCCATTTGAGGGCGAGCCCGCCGAGCATGGCGGCCTCGCTGGAGCCGGTCGTCGAGCAGCCCATGGCGTTGCCGGCCGTCGCGGTGGTGGGGGCGTTCCACAGGTTGGCGAGGATGTTGACGCAGCGGGACTCGATCTCCGCGGTCTGCGGGTACTCGTCCTTGTCGATCATGTTCTTGTCGAGGCACTCGTTCATGAGCCGGTGCACTTCGTCCTCGGACCAGGTGGTGCAGAACGTCGCGAGGTTCTGTGCGGCGTTGCCGTCCAGGAGGAGTTCGTTGTGGATGACGGCGTAGACGACGTCGGCCGGGGAGTGGTCCTCGGGCATCCGGTATTTGGAGAGTTCGTGGCGGCTGAGTGCCGTCGCGAACACATCGGTGGACGCGTCGGCCTCGGCCGGGTCCCTCGCCTCGTGCAGTGCCACCGCAGGCCCCTCTCGCCAAATCTCGACACGTCCCGACACGTCCCGGCACACAAACAATCCTTTTAGGACGTTAAGTGAGATTTGGGGGCGGCGACAGCGGAGTGGCCCGTGCGCGGGACGCGGCCCACCGATCAGAAACCCTCCGCCGGGTCGTCGGTTCTGTCAGCCCTCGCACCGGTGGAAGGATTGACGACCATGACCGACCCCAGACCGCTGGGCGCCGACGAGGCCGCGTTCCTCGCGGCGGTCCGCTCCGGCGACCCGGCGCGGTTCGCACGCATCACCGAGCGCCACCGGCGCGAGCTGCGGGTGCACTGCTACCGGATGCTCGCGAACTACGAGGACGCCCAGGACCTGACGCAGGAGACGTTCCTGCGGGCGTGGCACAAGCGGGAGTCGTTCAAGGGCCACGCCGCCCTGCGGACCTGGCTGTACCGAATCGCGACGAACGCCTGCCTCGACTTCCTGGACAAGCGCAACGACCGCACACCCGTGCCGACCGGGCTGCCGGGCCCGGACTCCGAGGTGCTGTACCTCCAGCCCTACCCGGACCGGATGCTCCCCGAGGACCCGCAGGAATCGGTGGTGGCACGGGAGACGATCGAGCTGGCGTTCATCGTGGCCGTCCAGCACCTGCCGCCGCGGCAGCGGGCGGTGTTCATCCTGCGCGACGTCCTCGGCTGGCCGGCGCCGAAGGCCGCCGACGCCCTCGACCTGACCGCCGCATCGGTGACCAGCGCACTGCAGCGGGCCCGTGCGACGATGCGCGAGCAGCTCCCCGACCGCCGCCTCGACTGGCGGAGGCCCGCCACCCACGAGCTGTCGAACGACGAGCGGGACGTGGTGCAGGCGTACATGGACGCCCACGAGCGCAACGACCTGGCCGGGCTGACGTCCCTGCTGCGCGACGACCTGCGCTTCGCGATGCTGCCCGAGCGGGGAACCTCGTCCGCCACGGCCAAGGACGCGGTGGACGGCTGGGTCTCCGGCGGGCTCTTCCAGCCCGGCCACGACGACTGGCGCTGCACAACCACGACGGTCAACCGCATGCCGGCCGCCGTGCTCTACCTCCGCACCCCCGAGGCTCCGGAGCACCGGCTGTTCGCCATCGCGGTCCTGCACGTCGTCGACGGGAAGATCGCCGAGCTCACCGGATTCGACGCCACCGACAAACCCTGGCTGGGCGTGCCCCCGACGCTGTGATCGGACAGCGGCCTCATCGCCTGGTCTCGTACCGGGTCAGCACCACGCCGTCGGGAAACGGCCGGGTCTCCAGAGGGTCCAGGTGCACCCATTTGTCCAGGGCGGTGAAGAACGGCGTGCCGCCGCCCACCAGGACCGGGTGGGTGAGCAGCACGTATTCGTCGATCAGCCCGGCCCGCATGGCAGTCCCGGCCAGCGTGGCGCCGCCGATGTCCATCGGGCCGCCGTCCTCGGCCTTGAGCCGGGTGATCTCGGCGACCGCGTCGCCGGTGACCAGGCGGGTGTTCCAGTCGACCGTGCGGGCGGTCGACGAGAACACCACTTTCGGCATGTCCCGCCAGCGGCGGGCGTACTCGATGTCAGCCGGCGTGGCGCCGGGCTGCCGGTCGGCGGTCGGCCAGTGGGAGCTCATCGTGTCCCACAGCCTGCGCCCGTACAGCGCAAGGTCGGTCGCCGCCACCCGGTCGGACCACCACTGGAACAGTTCGTCGCTCGGTACGCTCCAGCCGAGGTCGGCGCCGGGCGCGGCGATGTAGCCGTCCAGGCTCAGGTTCATGGCGAAGATCAGTTTCCGCATCGTGCCGGCCTTTCGTGAGTCGGTCTCACAGGTACTGACGGGCACGGCGCGGAAACTTGATCGGTGCGCGATCTGCGTCCGCAGGATTCCCGGTGGGTACGGCCGGGACCCCCGGTCCGGCCGGGTGTGGCCGGTCCGGCCCGGGGTCTCGTCGGACGCCGGCCTCGGGTGCCGGGCCGCGCCGCCGGGCTACTACTCGACGTACAGGCTCACCAGCGCGGTGGTCCTGACCGTCCCCGTGCCGTCCCGGCCGGTCAGCACGACCGCGTAGTCGCCCGCCGCAACGCCGTCGGCGTGACCGGTGACCGCGACGCCCACCGTCCCGCCAACCGGCACCGTCACCGGCGCCGCGGACACGGTCACCAGGCCGGCCGGGGCCGGGGCGCCCTGCAGCGTGACCGCCGAGACCGTGAACGTGAGCGTCTCCGGCTGCGCGCCCTGGTTGGCGACCATCGTGTACGCGGTCGCCGTCTGACCCGGAGCATGCGGCGCGGCGAGCCCGACCGGCGGCGTGAGGTACGGAACCACGGTCTGCTGCAGGGCCGCACCCACGTTCACCATGCCCCGGCCCTGCTCGAACGGCGTCGCACCCGACAGCGGCGTCGCGCTCGCGATCAGCGCGCCCTTGACGTACAGCGCGGGCCAGGTCGGGTGCTGCTGCATGAGCAACGCCGCGGCGCCGGCGACGTGCGGGGCGGCCATGGACGTGCCGCTGCGCCGGTCGTATTGCGTGCCGACCGGGATCTCGGCCAGTGCGTCCGCGGAATGGGCCCCGACGATGCCGACCCCCGGGGCGACCACCTCCGGCTTGACGAGATGGTTGTAGACCGGCCCGCGGCTGGAGAACGACGCCGGGCCCGACGTTCCGTTCGACGCCCCGACGGTCAGCGCGCCCGCCGCCGCGCCCGGCACGGCGATGGTGCCCGGCCCGCTGTTGCCGGCGCCGACCACGAACAGCACACCCCAGACCGCGTAGGTGTTGACCAGGTCGATGATCGGCCTGCTGTCGTCGGAGACCGGGAACCGCAGGCTCATGTTGACGACCTTGGCCTGCGCGGTCTCGACCGCCCACTCGATGCCCTCGAGCGTGTCGCTTTCGAGGCAGGCGTTGCCCGCGCAGACCTTGCCGATCACGAGGTCGGCGTCCGGGGCCACCCCCTTGTACAGGCCGCCGGACGCCGCGCCGGAGCCGGCCACGATGGACGCGACGTGCGTACCGTGGCCCTCCTCGTCGACCTCGGGGTCGGACGCGACGCTCACGAACGCCTCGGCGGCGACGACGTTTTGCAGATCGGGGTGCGTCGCGTCGTAGCCGGTATCCAGGACCGCGACGCGCACGCCGTCGCCGGTGTACCCGGCCTGCCAGGCCGGCGCCGTGTTGATCTGGCCGTTGCTGACGTCGTCGATGACCGTCCAGTTGGACGCGCGGGTGGCCGGCCTCGCCTTCGGCCCCGCCCCCGGCCTCGCCCTCGACCGTGCCCGGGCACCAGATCCTGTCCAGGCCGGCGCGGATCGACCCGACCCAAACCACAAAGGGTTCTTCGCAAATATCTCTTTGCGAAGAACCCTTTGCGGTTTAGCGTGGACCGGGTGACGGACACCTCGAAGACGCCCGACGGCCCGCGGCGCGGCACGCACACCACGTACGGCTCCAGCGACCCCGACGCCGCCGTGCTGGACGCCAAGGGCCTGCGCGCCCTGGCCCACCCGGTACGCGTACAACTCGTCGGCCTCCTGCGTAAACACGGTCCGTCGACGGCCACCCGCCTGGCCGAGCGCCTCGGCGTGAACTCCGGGACCGCCAGCTACCACCTGCGCCAACTCGGCGCGGCCGGTTTCGTCGAGGAGGACACGGGGCTCGGCAACGCCCGCGAGCGGTGGTGGCGTGCCGTGCACCAGGTCACCGAGCTCCGGGACCACGACCTCGCGGCCCTTGAGCCGGACGCCACCCTCGCGTACCTGCGCTCCGTCGCCGCCACGTACACCGTGCGCACCCAGCAGACGCTGAACAGCCTCCCGTCGATGCCGCGTGAGTGGCGGGAGGGCTTCGACATGAGCGACTGGGCCCTGCGGCTGACGCCCGCGGAGGCCGTCGCCCTGCGCGCCGAACTCAACGCCGTGCTCGACCGCCACCGCAGGGACCTGCCGGACACCGCGGCCGACGCACCGGAAGGCGCCCGGCGGGTCGGCGTCATCGCACTGCTCCTGCCCGAACTGGATACGCCCGAGTCGGACGCCGGCCCGGACCCCGCCGCGGGAGCGGAGCCGTTGTGACCGAGCGAGCCCCCGCCCCGCGGCCGGAACCGGACCGGGACCTGGACCTGGACCGGGGCTCGGCCCGGGAACCGGGCTCGCGGTCGGTGCGTCCGCTGGCCGGGGTGCTGGCCGCCATGGCCGTGTCGCTCACCGGTACGCGCATCTCGGCGGTGGCCCTGCCCTGGTTCGTGCTCGTCACCACCGGCAGCGCGACCCGGACCGGGCTGGTGGCGTTCTGCGAGATGACGCCGTACGTGCTGGCAAAAGCGTTCGCCGGACCGGCCGTCGATCGGATCGGCCCGCGGTCCATCTCCTGGACCACCGACCTGACCAGTGCCGTCGCCGCCGTCGCGGTCCCCCTGCTGCACGCCCTGGACCTGCTGTCCTTTCCGCTGTTGCTGGCGCTGGTCGCGGTGGTCGGCGCGGCCCGCGGGCCCGCCGATTCGGCCAAGGAGGTCATGGTCCCGGAGGCCGCCGAACGCGCCGGGGTACCGCTGGAACGTGCCATCGGCCTGTCGGGCGTGACCGAGCGGCTCGCGTTCACCCTCGGCCCCGCGGTCGGCGGCGCCGTGGTGGCGCTGCTCGGCCCCCTGGTCGGGCTCGTTGTCAACGCGGCTTGCTTCGCCCTCGGATCGGTGGTCGTCGCGGTGGCGCTGCCGCGCGGTATGGGCCACCCGTACGAGGACGCCGCGGCGCCGGGCGGCGACGGCGAGAAGGGCCGGGACGGTGGCGCGGACGGGGACGACGAGGACGGGGACGGGGGCGGTGGCGAGGAGCCGGGCTACTGGCGGCGGTTCGGCGAAGGCGCCGCGTTCCTGCGCGGCGAGCCGCTGCTGCTCACCGTCATCGTCATGGTGGGGATCACCAACCTGCTCGACATGGCGTTCGCCGCGGTGCTCATGCCTGTGTGGGCCAAGGAGTCCGGCAACGGGCCGACCGCGATCGGCCTGACCGGCACGGTCATGGGGGCCGCGGCCGTCGCCGGGAGCCTGATCGCCGCGGTGGCCGCCCATCGGCTGCGCCGCCGGTTGGTGTTCTTCGCCGGGTTCCTGCTGGCCGGTGCGCCGAGGTTCCTGGTCCTCGCCGTGGACGCGCCGCTGGGAGTGGTGCTGGCCGTGTTCGCCGTGGCCGGGTTCGGGGCGGGCTTCCTTAACCCGGTGCTGGGGGCCGTGCTGTTCGAACGGGTGCCGCGGCGGATGCTGGGCCGGGTCAGCGCGCTAGGCGACGCGCTCTCCTGGGCCGGTATGCCGCTCGGCGGGCTGATCGCCGGTGCGGCGGTGGCTACCGCCGGGCTGGTGCCGGTGCTGGTGGCGGGCGGGGCCGCGTACTTCCTGACCACGAGCCTGGCCGGACTGCGGCCGGAGTGGCGCGAGATGGACCGCGCCCGGGGACGGGCCGCCGCCGCGACGCGGAACCCCGGCCGCCATCCCGGCCCCGGGAAGCACCAGGGGCCCGAGCACCCCGAGGTGCGCCCTGCGGAGAAGACGGAACCCGAACAAGACGACGACCCGCAGGGCCGGGCGCGCGCCGCGATGTGACGTCATCGACGTGAAGTCCGGCACGGGGTAGGGGACTTCCACGGTCGGGCGCGAGGCGGTCTAGTCCGCACTGACCTTGTGCACGGCGGTGTCGTCCGGGGTCAGGGGTCGCCCGTCCGCGGACAGCACCTCCAGTGGGCGGAGCGGGCGGCCCTGCCGTACGTCGAGCAGTTGTGAGTGCGATTCGCCGGGGGAGAAGCAGTTCTGCTCGCCCCACTGCCGCAGCGCCACGATGACGGGGAAGAGCGACCGGCCCTTGGGGGTCAGCGCGTACTCGCGGTAGGCGCTGCCGTCCGAGGCGGGTACGGATTCCAGGACACCGCCCGCGACCAGGGTGCGCAGGCGCGCGGTGAGGATGTTCTTCGCCACGCCCAGGCTGCGCTGGAATTCCCCGAAGCGGCGGCTGCCGTCAAACGCGTCCCGCACGATCAGCAGCGACCACCAGTCGCCGATGGCGTCCACCGACCGGGCGACGGGGCATGCGTCGTCGTCGAAGCGCGTCCTGCTGACCATGGCTTCCCTCGTTTCCACGCTGCCGCTCCATCTGGTTGCAGCATGCTACCAAGGCCGTATAGCGTCCCATCTGGTAGCAAGATGAAACTAGAAAGCGAGAGGCACACGCATGCCCGGAAACTGCGACGCGGCGACACGGCAGACCCTCGCAGGGGCGGGGAAGGGCGGCGACCCCACCCCATGCGCCCCGGCAGCCCACGACCCGGCGAACACGCGCCCGACAAAGGCGAGTTCCGCGGGCGGACGCACGGAAGGGAGCACGGACGGAAGCGCGGACCGGGAGGCCCCGGCGTACGTCCTGTCCCGCCGCGTCGTCACGCTCTTCGCCGTCGCCTGCGGTGCCGCGGTGGCCAACGTCTACTTCGCCCAGCCGCTCCTGGTGACCATGGGCGACGACCTCGCGATGAGTCCGGCACTGGTCGGCAGCGTGGTCACCCTCACCCACGTCGGGTACGGGCTGGGCCTGTTCCTCCTCGTACCGCTCGGCGACATCGCCGACCGGCGCCGCCTCATCGTGGTCCAACTGCTGCTCCTCGTCGGGGCGTTGGCCGTGATCGCGACCGCCCCCACCGCGGCGGTCCTGCTCGCCGGCATGGCCGCGACGGGGCTCCTCGCGGTCGTCACCCAGACGATGGTGGCCTTCGCCGCATCACTCGCCCCTCCGGCCGGCCGCGGCCGGGTCGTCGGCCTGGTCACCAGCGGCGTGGTCGTCGGCATCCTGCTCGCCCGCACCGCGTCGGGCGTCCTGGCCGACCTCGCCGGCTGGCGCTCCGTCTACGTCGCCTCGGCGTCCCTGACCGCGCTGCTCGCGCTCGTGCTGCACCGCGTACTCCCGCGCCACGTCGCCGCCCGGGCGTCGACCCTCGGGTACGGCCGACTCCTTCGCTCCACCGTCACCCTCTTCGCCCGCGAACGGCTGCTGCGACTACGGGCACTGTTCGGACTGCTGGTCTTCGCCTCCTTCAGCACGCTGTGGAGCAGCATCGCGCTGCCGCTCAGCGAGGAGCCGTACGCCATGTCCCACAGCGCGATCGGCGCGCTGGGGCTGATCGGCGTGGCCGGCGCCCTGGCCGCGACCGCGGCGGGCCGCCTCAACGACCGCGGGCTCTCCGGGCCTACCACCGGCACCGCGCTGGCGCTGCTCGCCGTTTCGTGGCTGCCGCTGGCATACACCCGCAGCTCGCTGTGGGCCTTGGCGGTCGGGATCGTCCTCCTCGACCTCGCCGTCCAGGCCGTCCACGTCACCAACCAGACCGTGATCTACGCACTGCACCCGGACGCGGGCAGCCGGCTGATCGGCGGCTACATGGTCTTCTACTCGATCGGCAGCGCCACCGGCGCCATCGCCGCGACCACCCTGTACGCGGCCGCCGGGTGGGGCGCGGTGTGCGTGCTCGGCGCCGCGTTCAGCTGCCTGGCCCTGGCCCTGTGGGCGTTCACCCGGAAGAGCACCCAGCCGGCCGCGTGACACCCGCAGCCCCGGCACCTGTCGGTCAGGCCGGGGCCAACCGGTCGGGCAGCTCGAAGAGCGGGAACAGCCGATCGGTGTCGCGGAAGAAGCTGATGCCGGTGATCCGGGACCCGGACGTTTCAAGGACCTGGAGCGCCCAGGGCGCGTGGCCGCCGCCTTCGGCCACCCGGTACTGGCCGAAGGCGGGAGCGCCGTTCGCCATGGTCGGGATCAGGCGGGAGTTCCGGCAGCCGACGGCGGGTCCCGTCAGCCACGCCCGGATGTCCCCGGCACCGCGCATCCAGGTCGCGTACGGCGGCAGCGACAGCGTGGCATCGACGTGCAGCAGCATGGCCAGCAGCTCCATGTCGTAGCGGGCGAACGCGTCGGCGTACCGTGCGGCCAGGGCCCGCTGCACATCGTCGGCGGGGCGAGCGGCCGGCTCCCCGCCGCCGGTGCCCCGGCGCGCGGCGAGCGTCGCGCGGGCGCGTTGCAAGGCGCTGTTCACGGCCGCGACGGTGGTGTCCTGGAGTTCGGCGACTTCGCGTGCCGAGAAGCCGATGACCTCGCACAGCACCAGGACCGACCGCTGCGTGACGGACAGGTGCTGGAGTGCGGCGACGAAGGCCAGGCGGACGGACTCGCGGGTGGCCGCGGCGGCCGCCGGGTCCGCCGCCTCGGCCGACTGCGCGCGGGCGTCGGGGAACGGCCCGACCAGCAGCGCGTCGTCGAAGGCCGCGCCCGGCCCGGTGGCGCCGCTGACCGGGGACGCCAGATCCATCGGCAGGGCCCGGCGCCGGGCCGCGGCCAGCGCGTCGAAGCACACATTGGTGGCGATCCGGTAAAGCCAGGTTCGCAGCGCCGAGCGGCCCTCGAATCGGTCGGCGCCGCGCCACGCCCGGATCATCGTCTCCTGCACCGCGTCCTCGGCCTCGAACGCCGAGCCCAGCATGCGGTAGCAGTAGCCGGTCAGTTCCGCGCGATGCCGTTCGAGGTCGTCCTGCCCCACGGTGCGCCCGGTGCCTGACATATGCGCCTCACCTCCCGGCTCTCGCGGCCTTCGTGGCATTTCTCGATCTGCCTTTGTCCGCTTTGGTCTCGTGCATCTCTCGCGGTCGGTCATCGTAGGCAGGGCCCCACAACGCCCACAAACCCGCTCGGGTTGGCCCGGCCGCCGGGCTAGGGCTCGACCTGCCACAGGGCTCGACCTGCCACCCCGGGTAGAGCCGCCGTTCCCGTTCTACGACGCGCCGCGTCCGAGTTCCGCGAGGCGGCCAAGGGCGGGGAGGGCGTCCGCGATCGCCCGGCGCTGCTCGGCGGTCAGCCGGGCGATGAGCGGCGCCAGGTGGCGGGCGCGGTCCGCGTGCCGCGATCGGCCGATCCGCCGGCCGGCCTCGGTGATGTGGACCAGTACGGCGCGCCCGTCGCCCGGGTCGGGGCGGCGTTCCACGAGGCCGTCGCGTTCGAGGCGGGTGACCAGCTGGGTGATTCCGGGCTGGCTGATCTGCTCGGTCCTGGCCAGTTCGGTCAGCCGCATCGGGCCGCCGCCGAACGCGAGGGTGTCGAGCACCGACAGCGTCGTGAAGGGCAGCTTCTCTAGCATTGGGAGCCGGATGTAGAAGCGGTTGAAGTTCTCAACCGCGGCCGCGAAGGCCTCGACGTCCAGCTCGTCCGGCTCGGCTTCCGGCTCGACGCACGGCTCGACATTCGGTTCGGCGTCGCGGTCCGCGTCCGGTTCCGCGGGGCGGTCGTTCGAGGTGTGGTCCACGCCGAAAAATATATCGCACACTTATTTAAGTTGCTTATGCTGTTGGCGTGGGCGCGCCGCGGACCCGAGGTCCCGCGGTCCGCGCGCCTCGGCATGCGGCCGCGCGCCCACCCCCTCGTCGGCGCAAGGAGAGGAACCACCATGACTGTTCGTGTCGGCATCAACGGATTCGGCCGCATCGGCCGCAACGTCTTCCGCGCGGCAGCCACCCGGGACGCGGACCTGGAGATCGTCGCCGTCAACGACCTCGGCGACGTGCCGACGATGGCCCACCTGTTGGCGTACGACTCGATCCTGGGCCGCTTCCCGGGCGAGGTCACCGCGGAGCCCGGCGCGATCCGCGTCGGCGACAGCACGGTCACCGTCCTGGCCGAACGCGATCCGGCCGACCTGCCCTGGGGCGACCTGGGCGTGGACGTCGTCATCGAGTCCACCGGCGTCTTCACCCAGGCCGCCAAGGCCCGCGCGCACGTCGACGGCGGCGCGCGGAAGGTCATCATCGCCGCGCCCGCGAGCGGCGAGGACATCACCGTCGTGCTCGGCGTCAACCAGGACGCGTACGACCCCGACCGGCACACGATCATCTCCAACGCCTCGTGCACCACCAACTGCCTGGGCGTACTCGCCAAGGTCCTGCACGATGCCGTCGGCATCGAGTCCGGGATGATGACCACCGTCCACGCCTACACCCAGGACCAGAACCTCCAGGACTCCCCGCACCCGGACCTGCGCCGCGCCCGCGCCGCCGCGCTCAACATCACGCCGACCTCCAGCGGAGCGGCCAAGGCCATCGGCCTGGTCCTGCCCGAACTCCAGGGCCGCCTCGATGCGTTCGCGCTGCGCGTACCGGTCCCCACCGGCTCGGTCACCGACCTGACCGTCACCACCGGCCGGCGCACCACCGTGGAGGAGATCAAGGAGGCGTACGCAAAGGCCGCCGCCGGCGCGTACCGGGGCCTGCTGTCCTACACCGAGGCGCCGATCGTCAGCACCGACATCGTCAACGACCCGGCCTCGTGCATCTTCGACGCGGAACTCACGCGCGTGCTCGGCCCGCAGGTCAAGGTCGTCGGCTGGTACGACAACGAGTGGGGCTACTCCAACCGCCTCATCGACTTGGCACTCCTCGTCGGCGGTGCGCTCTAAGGCGGGTATCAGGCCGTGATCAATCTGTGGGAGGGAGTCGATCCCGGTCTGAGTCCGGTCGCCTGACAGGGAGACCCTTGTGCGCGACCTGCAAGGATGGCGCCATGTTGCAGGTTTGCCTCAACGGAGCTCGAAGCCGTGCCGAGTGCTCCCATCTGCCGGTGACCGCCGACGAGCTGGCGGTGGCGGCCCGTGAGGCTGTCGCCGCCGGCGCCGAGGACGTCCATCTGCATCCCAAAGATCGCGACGGTCAGGACACGCTGGAAGCCACCGCCGTCGCCGCCGCTGTGAGCGCGGTGCGAATTGCCGTCCCAGGTGTCCCGGTCGGGGTCACGACCGGTGCATGGGCCACGGCGGACGCTCATGCCCGTGCCGCGCAGGTCCGGTCCTGGACCGTGCTACCTGACCACGCCTCCGTGAACTGGCACGAGGACGGCGCCGCCGATGTCGCCGCGGCCTTGCTGGACCGGGGGATCGGCATCGAAGCCGGCATCTACTCCGGTACTTCCGGAGCACAACGGTTTCTGGACTGGCCCGGATCCCGCCGAGTCCTGCGCGTCCTGGCCGAGATCACCGAGGCCACTCCGCAGGACGCGCTCCATGCCGCAGCCGGCTTGCTGGATGAACTTGAATCGGTTGCCTCGCCGATTCTCCTGCACGGCGAAGACACCGGCGCATGGCCCATTCTGCGATTTGCGGTCTCCCGCCGCCTGGATACCCGTGTCGGCCTGGAAGACGTACTCCACCTCCCCGACGGCGCTCCCGCCCCGGACAACGCCGCTCTCATCCGCGTGGCACGCGAGATCATTCAGGGCACACCCCAGGGCGCGCCATAGCGAGCGTTGTTCCTCGAGGCTGAGAGATTCTTCGGAGAGCTGCTTCCTGCACCGCCGGGCGTTCTGCCGCTTGCGGCTACTCGCCCGTGTGGCCGTCGATGCGCTCGCGGAGGAGGTCCGCGTGGCCGGCGTGACGGCCGTACTCCTCGATGAGGTGGATGAAGATCCAGCGCAGGCTGATCTCGGTGCCGCGCACCGGGTCGACGTACGTCTCGTCGAGCGACCGGCCCGCGGCCGTCGCGCGCACCGCGTCGAGCTCCCGCAGGTACGCGTCGAAGGCCGCGGCGGGATCCGCGCTGTCGACCGCGTCGAAGTCCGTGTCCGGGGCCTCCTCCGTGTAATAGAGGTCGGGGACGTCGTCCTGCCCGGCGAACCGCTGCCGCCACCAGTTGCGTTCCACCTCGGTCAGGTGCCGCACCAGGCCGAGCAGTGACAGGCCGGACGGCTCGACACTGCGCTGCCGCAACTGCTCGGCGGTCAGCCCGGCGCACTTGTTCAGGACCGTCTGCCGCAGGAAGTCGAGGTGGGACTCCAGCAGGAGCCGTTCGTCCCCGACGGTGGGCACGGCGACGCGGGGTTGCGCGGGGGGTGCAGTCCAAGTCATCGGGACATGATGCAACAGTCCGGCGGCACCGTACGCCTGTCAGTGCCCGCCGTTGCCGGTCTGGTAGCCGGCCGGCCAGAGGACGCCGCCGTTGATGTGGGTGGCGAAGAAGAACACGAACATCCGGCGCAGGGCGCCCCGTTCGATGTCGCGCTGGGACTCCCCACGGCGCACAGGAACCGGCCGTGGCGCGGCGGTTCCGGCGCCTGCCTGCTCGGGCGCGGCGGATCCGACGGTCGCGCCGTTGGGCGTGTCTCGGGGGCCGGGGTCTGGGGCACGCCCTCCGTTGAACACGGTGCGACGGCGGGACAGCGGGCGGCGTGCGGACCAGCGTGCCCCAGTGCGCAGCGAACCGGTCGTTTCGGTATGCGCGGCGACACCTGGTATACGCGCCGGGATTTCGGGGCTGGACCCGGCACCTGCGGTGGAAGTGTCGGTCGCGGAGAATCGCCGTGGGGCAAATATTACTGACAGGTAGACGTGGTGGCCGAGTCAGCCGCCCGCCTCGCCGAACCACTTCGCGAGGTGTTCGCGCAGGTCCTGCCGGTCCCCGCCGACCCAGGCGACGTGGCCATCCGGTCGGAGCAGCAGCGCGGGGGCGTCGCCTACGTCGAGGTGTTCGCTCGCGTCGATGACGTCCGCGACGTGGTCGACCCGGTCGGCCCAGCTCTCCGCCGAGAGCCTGCCGCCGGTCTGGTCGAGGAGCAGTCCGCGGCCGGAGTGCATGAGCGAGTAGAGGCGCCCGTTCTGCCGCAAGCCGACGTCGCGCAGGCGGCGGCCCAGGAGTTCGTGGCCTTCGCCGAAGTCGTACCGGACGCCGACCGCGGTGATCATCTCGGTGACGTACCGGTTGACCTCCTCAAAGTCCATGAGCCTGCCGAGCAGATCCCGCAGCGCGGTCGGGCCCGGACCCGCGCCCAGGAGGGTCATCTGCGCGCGGGTGTTCTCCAGTACGCGGGCGCCGACCGGGTGGCGTTCGGCGTGGTAGCTGTCCAGCAGGTCTGCCGGTGCCCATCCGTCGACCGCGGCGGCGAGTTTCCAGCCGAGGTTGAACGCGTCCTGCACGCCCAGGTTGAGTCCCTGCCCGCCGGTGGGCGGGTGGATGTGCGCGGCGTCGCCCGCGAGCATGACCCGGCCGACGCGGTAGCGCTCGGCCTGCCGGGTCGCGTCGCCGAAGCGGGAGAGCCAGCGCGGCGAGTGCGCGCCGAAGTCGGTGCCGGCGTACGCGCGCAGCTGCCGCTTGAACTCGTCGAGGGAGGGTGCGGCCGCACGGTCTTCGGCGACTCCTTCGGCGGGCACGAGGACGCGGTAGATCCCGGCACCGCCCTCCGGGATCGCGCCGAACCGCAGTTCCGTCCTGCGGACCTCGTCGACGACGGCGGCGATGGAGGCGGGGTCCTCGGTGAGTTCCATGTCGCCGAGGAGGGTCTCGACGGCGGACGGTTCGCCGGGGAAGCCGACGCCGAGCCGCCTGCGGACGGTGCTGCGGCCGCCGTCGCAGCCGACGAGGTAGCTGGCGCGCAGGCGGGTGCCGTCGGCGAGTTCGGCGGTGACGCCTTCGTCGTCCTGGTCGAGGCCGACCAGTTCCGCGCCGCGGCGCAGGTCGGCGCCGAGTTCGCGGGCGTGTTCCTCCAGAAGTCGTTCGGTGACGGGCTGCGGGGTGGCGAGGCCGTACGGGTGCGCCGTGTCGACGGTGTCGGGCCACGGCTTCATGACCCCGCCGAAGAACCCGCCGACCTGGAACTTCTCGCTGACGGCGGCGAACCGGTCGAGCAGGCCGCGCTGGTCCATGATCTCGACGCTGCGGGCGTGCAGGCCGCGGCCGCGGGACTGGCCGGTCGGCTCGGTGAGCTGTTCGAGTACGACTACGTGGACGCCGTGCAGCCGGAGCTCGGCGGCCAGCATCAGGCCGGTCGGGCCGCCGCCGGCGATGATCACGTCGATGGTCATGTGGGGTCCCCCAGGGACACGGAACGTGCTGAAGCTGGACGTCGGGGCCGGACGGACGCAGCGAGCGCCCGGGTGTACGCGGGCAAAATCTGACTATTTCCATGAATCGGATTTCGCCAGTTTCCGGCCTCGGTGCGCCATTCTGTGGGACGACCGGGGCCTTGCCGCAAGGCCCCGGGTGCGCTATATCTTGAGTATGGCGAGGAGTTCACGACTCCTCGCCTTTGTCGTGCCGCCGCTTTGTCGTGCCTGTGCGTATTAGCCGCGCGCCCGCGTGGCCGGGCACCGCCGGGCCGGGGGCGCCGGCATGTTAGTTCGTTTCGCGCGACACTGATGCGGGCGGGCGTCCGGGTGGCAACTGAACGCTCCGCACGTCCACTCCGTGTGCGAGTCCCGTATAAGCAAGTTGTAGTTCTTGCTACGAACTAATATTATTCGTAGTACGAACTCAGTTGTGCGCTGGAGAGAATCGGTTGTCGCCGCGTACCACCCGCCGACAGCCTCACCACCCCCGCGCGCCTCGCTCCGCGTCACAAAAAGGGGAACGCACCTGTCCATACCCCAACTCGTCTTCGGCTTCGGCGCGCACCCCGAGATCGGCGATGCGCGGTCGACCGCGGCGACTTGAGCCGCGTACTGAGCCGCGCAGCGGGGCCGAGCGAGCGCTCAGCCGGCGAGGCGGTGGGCCAGGGCCAGGAGTTCGGGGAGGCGCAGCACGCGTCCGTCCGAGCCTGGGAGCGGCACGTGCAGGGGCGCGGTCCAGGCGTCCGGTACGGCGTCGACGCCGTGGACGGCTCCGGCCAGGCCGCCGGTGACGGCCGCGACGGTGTCGGTGTCGCCGCCCAGGTCGACGGCGGCGCGTACCGCGTCCGTGAAGCCGGCCGTGGTGCGCAGCGCCCAGACCGCGGATCCCAGGCAGGGCCAGACGGCGCCGTTGAACTCGGTGGCCTGGGAGGGGTGCCAGTCGGGGGCGAGGACTGCGGCGTACCGGTCGCGGTGGTCGGGGTGGACGTGGTGGGCGAGGGTGTCGGGCAGTGCGGCGAGGGGGTCGCCGCCCTCGAGTGCGACGCGGACGAGTTCGTGGAACACGGCCGTTCCTTCCCAGGCGGCGCGGTCGCCATGGGTGAGGGCGGCGATGCGGCGGGCGGCGTCCATGGTGGCCTGGCGTCCGGCCGACGCGAAGTACACGGCGGAGGTCGCGGCGCGCATCAGGGAGCCGTTGCCCGCGGCGTACATGTTGGTCTGGAAATGGATCGCGGCGGCTAGGTCCCAGGGCATGCCGTTGGTGAGGACGGCCTCGGTCTGCAGGCCGATGTCCTTGGGGTCGGCTGCGGCCCACTGCTGGAAGCGGTCGAAGATGTCGGGGAGTTCGAGGCCGCCGTGCTCCAAGAGCGATTCGGCGACGAGTACGGCCATCTGCGTATCGTCGGTAGCCTCGCCCGGGTCCCAGCCGCCGCCCCCGCACATCTCGTCGGCGGCGCCGGGCTCGGGGAAGCGTGCGGAGAACGCGCCGGGGAGCCCGAACTCGAACGGAGCGCCGAGCGCGTCGCCGACCGCAGAGCCGACCACCACCCCCTGCGCGCGACGCAGGCGGTCCGAACCCACGGTGTCTGCCACCCCCGGACACTATCGAAGCCCCCAAGCCGTCTGGTCCAAGGCGGGGCCGCCGGTGGGTTGCCGAGGTCAGGTTCGGCGACTCTCCGGGAGGACCACCGTGGACATCGTGCTCATCGGCGGCTTGTGGCTCGACGGATCGGCATGGGACGACGTCGTGCCGGAACTCGCCGCCCTCGGCCACCGTCCCGTGCCGGTCACCCTGCCGGGGCAGGGGGACGGTGCGGCGTCCGCGACGCTCGACGACCAACTGGCGGCGGTGCTTGCCGCGGTTGACGCGGCGGCCGGAAAGCCTCTGGTGGTGACCTCGATTCGGGCCACTGGCCGGTGGTCACCCGTCCCCGCGAACTCGCCCGCGTCCTGGCAAAGGGTGCCGGCTCCTAACCGGACACCGGCGTGCAGTCGATGTCGGTCGCAGGTGCGGTGTACGCAAGGTGCGCCGGCAGTCGACGTACCTGACCCTGGCGTCACCGGCGGCCGCCGCGTGGTCATCGGCTCGACCGGCGCCGACTCGGCACGTCGGCCGTGACTGCGATGGGGTTGATCTCCTGCGGGCGGTGACGGGCGAGAGCGATGGCGGTCATCGCGGTGACCGCCATTGCGGCGATGCCGACCAGCGCCGCGGTGGTGTAGGCGTCGTCGTCCGGGAAGAGACGACCGGTGTCGGTGCCGGCGGCCAGGATCAGGCCGCCTGTCGCGCTGCCCAGGGAGTACCCGACGCTGCGTACGACGTAGTTGAAGCTCATCGCGCTCGACGTCTCGCTCTTGGGTGTGACGGCGAGGATGACGCCGGGCATCGCGGCCGAGAAGCCGCCGACGCCGAAGCCCAGCAGGCCCATCGCGACGAGCAGTTCGGCCAGGTTCGACCGGGCCGCGGCGAACATGACGAACCCGCTGCCGACCACGGCGGCGCTGCCTGCCAGGAGAAGGGGCGCGTCGATCAACGTCCGCACCCGGGGCGTGAGCTTGCCGGCGACGAACCCGAGCACCGAGAACGGGACGAGGACCAGTCCGGCGACGAAGGTGGTCAGCCCGAAACCGTAGCCGGCGCCGTGCGGCGTCTGCGCGTACCGCGTGATGAGCGTGAGCAGGAGGTACATGCCGCTCCCGCCGACGAACATGGCGATGTTCGCACCGGCGACCGCCGGGTGCCGTACCGCCCGGAGCCCGACCAGGGGCGCCTTGCTGCGCAGTTCGGAGGCAGTCCAGACGCAGAGCAGGAGCACGGCGGCGACGGCGAGGATGATCGCCGTGGAGAGGTGACGGCTCCACAGGGTCCTTTGGCCGGGCAGGAACAGGACGAGGAACAGTCCGCCCGCCAGCACGAGAGCGCCTGCCACGTTCACGTGGCCGGAGCGGCCTTCGGGAGCCGTGGGTATGGAACGCCAAGCGGTGAGGAAGGCGACGGCGGTGACGAACAGACCGAATCCGTAGGCGGCCCGTACGCCGCCGATCTCGGCGAGCAGTGCGGTGAGCGGGTAGCCGACGCCGGCGCCGATGACCGAGACCACCGAGATCAGGGCGATCGTCGCCGCGCTGCGCTCCTCGGGAAGATGGTCCCGGGCCACGCCCATCATCAGCGCCGTCAGACCGAGCCCGACGCCTTGCGACGCCCTGCCGATCAGCAGCCACACGAACGGCAGCGGCAACACGGTGAGCGCGCCGCCGGCGACGACGATCGCCAGCGTTGCAAGGATCGTGGCCCGCCGGTGTGGGCCGGCTCCGAGCCGGCCCAGGACGGGCGTCGCGACGGCGCCGCTCAGCAGCGCGGCGGTCAGCGTCCACTGCGCAGTGTCGAGCGAGACGTGGAACGTGGTCGCCACACTGGTGATCAGCGGCGTCCCGAGGCTGCCGACCACCGCCACGACCAGGGCGACGAACAGGAGGGCGGGGACGAGCAGCCGCACCTCGGAGCGTTTCGGGGCGTGCCCCGTCACCGCTTCGGCCCTTCTCGGTCCCGGCTTTCGAGCTCTGCCAGGTGCGCCAGCGCCGGAAGCGCCGCCACCAGGGCCTCGACCTCGTCGTCGGCGAGTTGGTCGATCAGCCGTGCGAACGCGTCGACGCCGGCTTGGTGCCGCGTCTGAACGTACGACGTGCCGGCCTCGGTCAGACACACCAGCGTGACCCGCTTGTCGGACGCGTCGCCCCGCCTCTCGACCAGTCCGGACTCCTCCATGACCCGGACCAGGACGGTCATCGCGGGCTGGGTGACCCCCTCGATCGCGGCCAGATCGGTGATCCGTCGCGGGCCGGACCTGTGCAGGGTGGCCAGGGTGGCGGCGGAGGTGATGCTCATGTCACGCGGAAGGCGTCGTACAGCTCTGGTGGCCAGCCCGTAGAGGGCCGACCCGATCGCGGTGGAAGCGCCCCGAGCGGCGTCTTGACGGCTCATGCGTGAAGCATAGGATATTTATATGAATCCTCTATGCATCTCACGCCCCCAACGCCGCGCAGACATGCGGTGCGTCGCCACGCTGCGCGGACCGGAAAGGCTCCGACTCGACGCGTCTGGATCCATCACGCCCGACACGGTGAGGGCCGTGGCCTGAGACCGGGCCGACGCGCTATCCGTGGGGCCATCACCCACCGCGCGCCGGCCTTCGACCACATGCCCGGTGATCCGTCGCCGGGATCGATCTGAGTGCTTTTTCGACGCCGGACGTATCCGGCCGAACACAGGAGATTTCCATGGCCAAGGGCTACTGGGTCAGTGTCTACCCCGCCACCACCGACCTCGAGAGGCTGGCCGCGTACGACAAGTTGGCCGGTCCCGCCGTCCGGGCCGGGGGCGGGCGCGTCCTGGCCAGCGGCGGCCGAGTCGTCGCCCACGAAGCCGGAATCACGAAACGCGTCGTTGTGATCGAGTTCGACAGCTTCGAACAAGCCGCCGCCGCATACGAGAGCGAGGAATACCAGAAGGCGCTGGCGGCCCTCCCCGACGGCTTCGAGCGCGACTTCCGCATCATCGAAGGCCTCGCCTGACCGGCCCCAGCCATCGCCGAGCATCCCTGGCCAGTTCGCTTCCGTGCCCAGAGCGGGTCCTCGCACCCCGGCCGCCGCATGCACCTCGGGGTCGGTCCGAGTCGTGGCGACAACGGCTCAGGTGGCCCGGCGGGGCCGGGCCACCTGGGGAGCGCAGGGCATCAGGCGGGTTGTGGGGCGGGCGTTGCCGGGGCGGATGCGGCCCCCTGGCGGGTCTCGCGCATCATCAGCAGGCCGTTGACCGCCATCGCCGTTGCGGTCAGGCCGTGTATGCCGAGCGCGGTGGCTGCGGAGCCGTCGTGGGCGAACACCGTGGTCATGTCTCCGTACGCGGCCGTGGCCTCCACCAGCAGCACCCACGCCAGTGCCCGGCGATGGCCCGTCACCAGCAGGATGGCCAGGACCAGGGCCAGGACGACGTCGCGGATTCCCTTGACGATCAGGAAGCCGCCGCCGTCGCCGGACGGCGGGTTCGGCAGGCCGAAGCCTTGTGCCGTCGTCTCCGGGTTCAGGATGAAGTCCGTCCCGAACCAGAGGATGAAGAGGATGAACGCGGCGGTCAGGACGGTGTTGATCTTCTTCAGCGTCATTTGGTCTTTCCCCTGTACGTCTTGGCGGGCTTGGTGAGTTGATCGGGGCGGCCGAGGACGTGCCGGATGTCGCGTACCGCCGCGGGGGCCGCGGCTCAGGTGAGGGCGGTGGCCAGCAGGGCGAAGGCGGCGAGGATGACGGCGAGGCGGACGTAGTGGTAGCGGCCCCAGCGGTTCAGCTGCTCCTGCCAGTCGTCGGGCCGGTTGTCGGGGGTCCAGGTCTTGTTCCGGTTGTTGATCGGGACGAGCAGCAAGATCGACATGATCACGCTGAGGACCAGCAGCCCGCCGGCGGTGACGACGAGGCCGGTGCCGTGGTCGCCCCATCCGGCGGCGGCCCAGCCGGCGACGAGGGCGACCGAGGTGATGTACCAGACCGGCATGACGGCGCCGAGCATCCGGCCTCCGTGAGCGTGGCCGAGTTGGCGGCTGTCCTCCGGGAGGGCGTCGAGGATCCGGTTCATGACGAAGGCGACGGAGAACTCCACCCCCACCATCACGCCGACGACCACGGTGGTGACGACCTGGAGTGCGTTGAGCATGGTGATCCTCCCGGATCTAGCGCTGCTAGCTGATGAGGCAACGCTAGTACTACTGCCGCTCGAATGTCTAGCGGTGCTAGGATCGGGGCATGTCGGTACAGGAACGCAAGCAGCGCGAACGGGTGGAACGCGAGCGCCTCATCGTGGCGACGGCCCGGGAACTCGCCGAGCAGCAGGGCTGGGACGCGGTCACCACCCGCCGCCTCGCGGAGCGCATCGAGTACAGCCAGCCCGTCCTCTACAGCCACTTCCGCGGCAAGCGCGAGATCATCGGCGCCGTCGCCCTCGAGGGCGCCGCCGAGTTGGCGGCGGCGGTACGCGCCGCGACCTCGGATGCGAACGGCCCGCGCGAGCGGGTCACCGCCCTCGCGCACGCCTACCTTGACTTCGCCGCACGCAACCCGGCGGTCTACGACGCCATCTTCCAGCTCGACGGGGGCCTGGCCTTCGCGCAGGAGGACACTCCGGCGCCGTTGAAGGATGCTTTCGCCGCGCTGCTGGAGAGCCTCGCCGAGGTCGCCGGGAACGGCGTCGAACCGGGGCTGTTCACCGAGCTGTTCTGGGCGTCCCTGCACGGGCTGGCGACCCTGACCCGGGCGGGACGGCTGCCGCCGGAGTACATCGGGCCGAGGGTGGAACTGCTGGTGGACCGGCTCGCCGTCGTGTGACCCGAGCGCGGTGGGCCGCGGGTCGGGTGCTACTCGTCGTCGGCCTGGACGACGTACGGCAGGCCTGTCCCGCGCAGCAGTTCGTCGAGGCGTTCGCGCTGGTCGCCGTCGAAGACGGCTTCGACCGTGCGGGTTCCGTTTTGCGTTTCGAACCCACGCGGGGGCGGGGCGGCGCGGAGTCGGGCCAGCATGCTGCGCACTTGCTGGACTTCCTCGTCCGTACGGACGGTCACGCGCACGAAGGTCTCCATCAGTCCATCGTGACCCAGCCGGTGAGGGTCGGCGCGACGGGCAGGCTGGGCTCAAGCGGTGGGCTCAAGTGGTGGCCTCAATCCCGGCCGTCGGCGCCACGTCGGGGGCGAAGGTGTCGCGGAGCGCCTGGGCGAGGGCGCGGATCGCCGGATGCGGTGCGGCTCCGGCGCGGTGGGCGAGGCGGGTCTCGCGGGCGAGGGGGAGTTCGGTCAGGCGTACGGCTGCGACGGTGTGGGGCGGCGTATCGGCGATGCCGAGGCGGGGGACGAGCGCGACGCCCTGGCCCGCGGCGACGAGCGCGAGTACAGCGGTGAAGTCGTCGATGTGATGCCGTGCGGTGGGGGTGAATCCGGCGGCTTCGCACGCCCGGACGGTCATGGTGTGGCAGAGCGTCCCGGGGGTGGCGAGGATCCACGGCGCGTGGCGGTGTGCGGTAAGGGGGTTGTCGGCGGGCGGGCTGCCGGCGGTTTCGGCCATGCTTCCGCTGGCCAGGTAGAGGGGCTCGCTGAACAGAGTGGTGGTCTGGACGCCCGGCGCGGAGGGCGCGGGGGCGAAGTCGTAGCGGTGCAGCAGGGCGACGTCGAGGTCGCCGGTGCGCAGGCGGTCGGCGGCCTGGGCGGGGTCGAGTTCCGCGACGTGCGGTTCGAGAGCGGGATGGTCGCGGGCGAGGCGGGCGAGCACGGCCGGGAGCAGGGTGCGGGCGGCGGACGGGAAGGTGCCGATGCGCAGCGGTCCGGCGGGTGCGCCGCGGAGGGCCGCGAGTTCGGCGGCGGCCTGTTCCAGGTGGGCGAGCACGGTGTCGGCGTGCGCGACCAGGGCGGTGGCGGCGGGGGTGAGGGTGACGCTGCGGCCGGTGCGTTCGAGGAGCGGTACGCCGGCTTCGCGTTCGAGCGCGGACAACTGCTGCGACACGGCGGACGGGGTGAAGGCGAGCGCGTCGGCGACGGCGGCGATGGTGCCGCGGTGGGCGAGTTCGCGGAGGAGGCGGAGGCGGCGTACGTCCAGCATCAGGTCATCTTACGGTCAGCTGTGGAAAGGCGAACTGGATCTATCGGATGCGGTGGGCCAGGCTCGTCGCATGACGAATGTCGGCGCAGATGACAGCAGTCTCGACCTCAACCTGAGGTTGAGTGTTCATGGCGATGGTCTCCAGGCCGGTCCCCAGGCCAATCCGCAGGCCAGTCCCCAGGCCAGTCCCGAAGGCGGCGGCAGCGGGTGGCTGCGCGGGATCTTCGTGCCGTTGGTGACCCCGTTCGACCGCGACGGGACGCGCGTGGACGCGGCGGCGCTGGAACGCCTCGGCCACGAAGTGCTCGACGACGGCGCGGCCGGGATCGTCGCACTCGGCACGACGGCGGAGGCGGGCGCGCTCGACGCCGCGGAACGGCGGAAGGTCGCGGACGTGTGCGCGCGGGTGTGCGCGGACCGGGGCGTACCGCTGGTCGTCGGCATCGGCGCGAACGACACACGCAAGGCCGCGCAGGAGCTGGCCGCACTGACGGACGCGGCATCCGGTCCGGCACTTGGTGCAGCACCAGATGCGGCCCTCGGTGTGGCGCCCACGGCGGCGCTCGTGACGGTCCCGTCCTTCACGCGGCCCTCCGAGGCGGGCGTGGTCGCGCACTTCGCGGCCCTGGCGGCGCACAGTCCCGTGCCGCTGGTGATCTACCACATCCCCTACCGCACCGGACGCGCGCTGTCCGCGGAGACCCTGCGCGAACTCGCCCTGCTGCCGGGCGTCGCGGGGGTCAAGCACGCGGTGGGCGGCGTGGACGCGGACACCGTCGCGCTGCTCGGCGACCCGGCGGCGGTCGGGGGCGGCGGGTTCGCGGTGATGGCCGGGGACGACCTGTACGTCTCGCCGATGCTGGCGCTCGGCGCGTCCGGCGGCGTCCTCGCCTCCGCGCACCTGGCCACCGCCGCGTTCGCGGCGCTCGCCGACCGCTGGGAGCGCGGCGACGCCGCCGGGGCACGCGCACTGGGCCATCGCCTGGCCCGGCTGTCGGCCGCGCTGTTCGCCGAACCGAACCCGGTCGTGCTCAAGGGCGTGCTCGCCGCGCAGGGCCGCATCCCGCACGCGACGGTACGCCTCCCGCTGCTCCCCGCCGCGCCGGAGAACGTCACCGCGGCGCTGCGCGCGCTCGACGACGTGGACCGGGGGCTCGGCGAGGCCGAGGCGGCCGCGTAGCGGAGACCTTCGGCGCCCGCCGGAGAGCCGCTCGGAAACCGGGCACGTCGGAACCCGGCGCGTCGGAACCCGGCACGGACGAACGCCGCGCCGCGCTGGGTGAACCACCGCCTGCTCAGCGCCGGTTCCGGTTCTCCGGCCGTCGGCCGCCGGTGCTCGCCGCGCCGCGGTCGGCGGCGTCGAACCGGGCCAACGCCCGGGCGCCGGGCAGCAGCGCGGCGGTGAGGCTCCGCAGTTGGTCGCGGTCGAGGCCGCCGACGGCTGCCGCGGTCTCGTCGGCCGCGTCCCGGGCTATCTCGTCGGCGACCGTGTCGAGGGGCGTACGCGGGCCGGTCTTGCTCACCGCGCCCGCCGCCCGGGCCGGAGTCAGGAGCGCAGCCGCCTGGAGGACGAGCCAGGCGGGCACGCCCGCGGCACCCTGCGGCGGCGGCAGGTACGGCCGCGCACCGCTGTACCGGCGGTCCTCGGCGAACGCCGGCTGCTTGACCTTGACGACCGGACGCCCGCCCCCGCCTGGCCCTTCCGACGGCTTGCGCGCTCCGGCCTCACACCATTCCCCCGCGGGCTTGACGACGTACCCCTCGGCGAGATTGCCGTCCAGCTCCGGAAGTCCGAACCGGCCGGGGACGAGCGTCGGAAACACGCGCGGCAGATCGTCCAGACTGTGCCGCGGACCGTACGCGAGCAGCGGTACGCAGGCGAGCCCGGCCGTGGCCGCTAAAGTGCGCAGGGTGCGGTCGGCGATCCAGATGCGTCCGTCCGCAGCGTCGACAGAAGCAGCAGAAGCGGCAGAAGCGGCAGAGGATTCGACGGTCGCGTCGAACAGCAGCCAGTGCAGGCCCGGCGCGTACCAGACACCGGTCTGCACGGGGTCGACGCCGGGTTCGGCCGGGACGTCCGGGTGGGGGTAGGCACCGCCGGCGAGTTCCCCGTACAACGTGACCACCGGCGCGGGATCCGCCGCGGCCGCGCCGTCACCGTCGCCGAACCCGTCGAACCCGTCGAACCCGTCGAACCCGCGTGCGACGCGCAGTGTTGCGGCGAAGCGTTCCGCCGCCACCGCCAGCGCGGGCCAGATGCGGCTGACGCCGAAGAACGCGTCGAGGTCGTCGTCCCCGAGGAGTTCGCGGCGCTTGGCGGGCCGGGCCCCGGCTGCGTCGCAGACAACGGCGAAGTGCGCGCCGTGGACCTTCTCGGCGGCCGCCCATTCGCGGACTCCGGACGCCGATGTTCCGCCCCGCGCCGGGATCTTCGGGTACGGCCGCAGCACCGGACCGTGCGCCGCGGCCCCGACCGCATCCGCGCCTGCTGCGGCAGCCGGTACAGGGGTGGGGGCGGCGTCGCTCATGCGGGTGATCGTGGCCCGCGCGGCGCGTTGCGGGCAACAGGGTTGTTCCGTCGCGCGGTTCACGGCGTCGGCGTGTCGGCTCGGATGCGGGCGGGGCGTCGGGGTTGAGTCGGTGGCAGTGCAGGGCGTACGGGAAGGCAGGGACGGCGCGTGGTGGCGGAGTGGTCCGGTCCGACGAGGCGTGCGGTGCTGGCGGCGCTGGCCGCCGTCCCTCTGGTGGGATGCGGGGACGGCAAGAATTCCGGATCGGCGGCGAAGTCGTCCGCGTCCCGAACGCCCGGGTCGGGAGCCTCGCAGGGCACTGCCGCGCCGTCGCAGCGGCCGGGGGCCGCGCCTGCGCCCGCCGTCATGCCGGTGCCCGCCGAGGTCTTCGCCGAGTTGGAGCGCGCGCACGACGCGCGGCTGGGCGTGTTCGCGGTGGCGACCGGCACGGGGGCGGCGCTGGCGTACCGGGCGGACGAACGCTTCGCGTTCTGCTCGACGTTCAAGGCGCTGGCCGCGGCGGCCGTGCTGCGGCGCAGGCCCGTTTCGGACCTGGACGAACGGATCACCTTCACGCGCGAGGAGGTCAACTCGATCTCCCCGATCGCGAAGGACCGCGTGGCCACCGGGATGACCGTCCGCGAACTGTGCGACGCCGCCGTGCGGTTCAGCGACGGTACGGCCGGGAACCTGCTGATGCGCGAGGTCGGCGGACCGCCCGGGCTGACCGCGTACCTGCGCGGACTCGGGGACACCGTCAGCCGGATGGACCAGTACGAGCCGTACCTGAACGAGGATCCACCCGGCGATCCGCGCGACACCACCACGCCGCGTGCGATCGCCGAGGACTTCCGGCTGCTCGTCCTCGGGGACGAGCTGCCTGCCGACCGGCGCGCCTTGCTGCGCGACTGGCTGGAGCGCAACACGACGGGAGACAAGCGCATCCGCGCCGGGCTGCCCGTCGGCTGGAAGGCGGCGGACAAGACGGGGACGGGCGACTACGGGCGGGCGAACGACGTCGCCGTCGTGTGGCCGCCCGTCGCCTCACCCACGACCTCGACCTCGACCCCGACCTCGGGCCCGGGTCCGGGGCCGATCGTGCTGGCCGTGATGTCGGACCGCGTGGGGTACGACGCCGAGCCGGACGAGTCCTTGATCGCGGCGGCGACCGCAAGGGCCGTCGCGGGCCTCGGCGGCGCGTCCGGGTAGTCGCGGCTGCCGAACGTCGTTTCGGACGCTGTCACATCGGCTGCGCCGGAGGCGTCAATGTGGTGACGGCGTGCGACGGAGGAATGTGACCGATGGGCGAGGACGGTTTTCTGGCGGCCCGGTTCGCGGGGGAACGCGCGCGGCTGCGGGCGGTGGCGTACCGCATGCTCGGCTCCTCGGACGAAGCGGACGGTGCGCTGCGGGAGGTGTCGCGGCGGCTTGGTCGTACGGATGTCCGCGGCGTCGAGAACCTGTCCGGCTGGCTCACCGTCGTGGTGGGCCGCGTGTGCCTGGACCGGTTGCGATCACGGGATGCGGCGGCGCCGGAGTCGTCGCGCGGTGAACGTGCCTGGGACGAGCGTACTTTCGGCCCGGTCGACCCGGAGGAGACGGCGCAGCAGGCCGACACCGCCGTCGTCGCGCTGCTCGCGGCGCTGGAGTCGGTGTCGCCCGACGAGCGGCTGGCGTTCGTGATGCACGACGTGTTCGCGCTGCCGTTCGACGAGGTGGCCGACGTGGTGGGCGGTACGCCGACGGTGGCGCGGCAGCTGGGGTCCGGTACGCGCCGCCTGCTCCAGAGGGAGTCCGCCGGCCGCGTCGGGCCGGCCGCGGATCGGGTGCGCCGTCGCCAAGTCGTCGAGGAGTTTCACGCGGCGTCCCGGCAGCGGGACTTCGCGGCGCTGCGGTCGCTGCTGGACCCGGATGCGGTGCTGCGCACCGACACCGCCGCGGACGAAGGAGCCGGCGCGCTCGGCCTGGTGCGGGGTGCGCGGGCGGTGGCCGAAGCCTTCGCCGCCCACATCCGCGCCCACGTCAGCGCCACCGTTGACGGCAACGTCAACGTCAACGTCAACGCCCAAGACGCGCGCGTCGCCACCGCCTTCGTCGACGGTGAGCCGGGCCTGGTGTGCGGCCCGGCGAGTCGGCCGACTGCTGCGTTCGCGTTCACGTTTGCGCGCCACAGCGGTCGCGTGACGTGTGTCGACGTCCTCGCCGACCCCGATCTCGACCGTCTCGCGGAACGCGACGTCTTCGTGCCGGGGAGCCGGTCGGTAGTGGCCGGTGAGGGCGGCGCTGGTGTGGACGCGGATCGGCGGGTGGTGGACGACGACGAACGCGGGCAGGTGGGGGCGGTTGCCGAGAGCTTCGTCGAGCCAGGTGAGTCGGGCGACTCCGAGGTGTCCTGAGGGGTCGTGGCCGGGACGGGCCCGGCCCGCCCGGTCCGAGCGTGGGTTCGGGGGCGGCCGGTCGGTGCGTCGGCAGGGACGGCGTGCCGCAACCGGTCCAGGGAATCCAGCATTAACTGGTCCAGTCTTATGGACCGGTCGGGGCGTAGCGTCGTGGGCATGACGACGCTCAACCACTTGCTGCAGGTCACGCCGCCGTTCGTCCCGAACGGTGCCGAGGCCATGACCATGACCGTCGAACTGCCGCCCGGGGACCCCGGGACGCCGCCGCACCGGCACACCGGCCCGGTGTTCGGGTACCTCCTCGAAGGGGAGATGGTGTTCGAACTCGAAGGGGAGCCGGAGCGGGTGATCCGCGCGGGCGAGGCGTTCTGGGAGCCGGGCGGCGACGTGATCCACTACCAGGCGGGCAACAACCTGGCCGACGGGTGGACGCGCTTCGTCGTGGTCATGCTCGGCGTTCCCGGCGAGCCGATGCTGACGCTCGTCGACGAGGCGGAGCTGCGGGCGCGGCGTGCGCTGCGGGCCCCGCGTCCGGCTGTTCACGCGGGGGAGGAGTGACCGTGCACGTGTTCCTCGCGGGCGCGACCGGCGCCGTCGGCCGCCTGCTGCTCCCCCTTCTCGTCGCGGACGGCCACCGGGTCACCGCGCTCACGCGCCACGAGTCGGGCGCAGCGGCCGTCCGCGCGGCCGGGGCCACGCCCGTGCTCGGGGACGTCTACGACGCGGCCGGCCTTGCGCGGCTGCTGCGCGCGGCGTCCCCCGACGTAGTGATGCACCAGCTCACCGACTTGAGCCGGGGCGACGTGGGCGCCAACGCCCGGATCCGGACCGCCGGTACGCGCAACCTCGTCGACGCCGCCCTGGCCTCCGGGGTGCGGCGGATGGTCGCGCAGAGCATCTCGTGGGCGTACGAGGCGGGCCCGGACCCTGCGGCCGAGGACACGCCGCTCGACACCGCCGCGCCGGGACCGCGCGGGACCAGCGTCGCCGGGACAGTCGCGCTGGAGAGCGCGGTGCGGGAGCTGCCGGAGTGGGTCGTGCTGCGGTACGGGCTGCTCTACGGCCCCGGCACCTGGTACACCCGCGACGGGTTGACGGGCGAGCGGGCGCGGGCGGGAGAGCTGGCCGCCGACGCGGACGTCGGCAGCTTCGTCCACGTTGCGGACGCCGCGCGGGTGGCGGCGCTCGCGCTGGGGTGGCCGGCGGGGACGACCGCCAACGTGGTCGACGACGAGCCGGCCGCGGCCCGAGAGTGGGTGCCGGTGTTCTGCGACGCGGTCGGCGCGCCCCCGCCGTCGCCCCCGTTGCCGTCCGCGGAAGGGCGTACGGGCTGGGCGCGTGGTGCCGACAACGCCTACGCGCGCAAGGAGTTGGGCTGGGAACCGGAGTACGCGTCGTGGCGTACCGGCTTCCGCACCCTGTGAACGCGGCGGCCGCCGAGGGCGTACGGCTCGGCGGCCGCCTCCGCGGGTGGCGCCGCCAGTCCTTCCGGCGGACCATGGGAGCCGGTGTTGTGCATCCCTCCTAGAGTCGTCGCATGCGCGCCGATCGGTTGGTCTCCCTGGTCCTGCTGCTGCGGCAGCACGGCCGGTTGTCCGCGGCCGCGCTGGCCCGCGAGCTGGAGGTCTCCACCCGCACCGTGCTGCGCGACGTCGAGGCGCTGTCCGCGGCCGGCGTGCCGGTGTTCGCCGAACGCGGGCGGCACGGCGGCTTCGCGCTGCTGCCCGGCTTCCGGACCGAGCTGACCGGGCTGAACCACGACGAGGCGCTTGCCCTGGTGGTCGCCGGGTCGCGGCGCGGCGCCCAGGTGTTCGGCCTCGGGTCGGCGCTCGCCTCGGCGATGCTCAAGGTCGTCGACGCGCTGCCGGAGAGCTATCGGACCACCGCGGCCGGCGCCGCCCAACGCCTGCTGATCGACCCCGAGACCGACCTGCTCGCGCGGCGTCGGGACGTCGAGGAGCCGCCGGACGCCGTGGTGGCCGAGGTCCGGCGCGCGGTGTTCGCCGGACACCGGCTGCGGATCCGCTACGCGGCCGTGGACCAGGCCCCGAAGTGGCGGACCGTGGACCCGGTGGGCCTGGTGACGGTCCGGGACCAGGGCTACCTGCTGGCGACCCGGTCCGGGGAGGAACGCACGTACCGGCTCTCGCGGATCCTGGCCGCCGAGGAACTCGACGAACCGGCGCAGCGCCCGGACCAGGTGGACCTGGACCGGGCGTGGCGGGAGCGCAGCACGCGGTTCCGCACCGGCGGCGACCAGGTCACCGTGCGGGTACGGGTGGACCCGGCGCGGCGGGCGGAGCTGGTCGGCACCGCGTTGGCGGTCCTCGCCGAGGAGGCCGACGCGGACGGGCGTCTGCGGATGGAAGTGGCCTTCCAGGACGCGCGGCACGCGGAATGGGCGCTGTGGCAGCTCGCGCCGGGCGCGGAGGCCCTCGCCCCGCAGTGGCTGCGCGACTCCCTGCGCGACCGGGCCGCCGCGATCGCCACCCGCTACACGGCGTCCCCCTGAGAGCAGTTGCCCGCGTCGGTCGAAGGTGGAGCCGCCGAGGGACACACGCCCGGGCGGCCTGGGCGATTGACCGGGCCAGGTTCGGGCGGGCCGGCAGGGTCAGGGCCTATGGGGTGGTGGGGGCCAGGAGGTTGGTCAGGGTTTCCAGGGCGCTGCGCCAGGTGTGTGGGGGCGGGGTGGCGTACCCGACGACGAGTGCGGCCGGGTGGGCGTCGGACGGCTCGTGCCAGTACCCCGCGGTGTGCAGGCCGTGCAGGACCAGTCCGGCGTGCCGTGCCGTATCCGTCAACCGCCGTTCCTCCTCGGCGGATTCGACCGGGACGAGGGTGTGCAGTCCCGCGGGGACGCCGTCCAACGGGTGCGGGAGCCGGGCCGCGAGGTCCGCGCGGCGGCGCCGGTACGCCAGGCGCGCCTGCCGGATGTGCCGGTCGTAGTCGCCGCGTTCGAGGAGGTCGGCGAAGGCGAGCTGGTCGACGGCCGGGGGTTCCGCGCCGAGTTCGGCGACCGCGCGCAGCACCGGTTCGCGCAGTGCGGGCGGTACGGCCAGCCAGCCCAGGCGCATGCCGGGGGCCAGCGCTTTGCTGGCGCTTCCGGCGTACACGACGCGGTCGGGTGCGTGCGCCTGCATCGCGCCGACGGGTTGGCGGTCGTAGCGGAACTCGCCGTCGTAGTCGTCCTCGACGAGGTACAGGTGGCGGCGGCGGGCGAGGTCGAGGAACGCGGCGCGGCGGCGCGGGGCCAGGACCACGCCGCGGGGGTGCTGGTGGGCGGGGGTGAGCAGGGCGGCGCCGACGCCGTCGGCGAGGTCGTCCGGGTCGGCGCCCGCGTCGTCGACGCGCAGCGGCGCGACGTGCAGTCCGGCGGCGCGCAACAGGTCGCGGTGCCGGGCGAGGCCGGGGTCCTCGGCGGCGATGCGCCGGACTCCGGTGCCGTGCAAGGCGCGTCCGAGGACGGCGAGGGCGTGGGCGAACCCGGCGGTGATGACGACGGAGTCGGCGTCCGCGCGTACGCCTCGGGTGCGGGCGGTGTACGCGGCGACCGCCGCCCGCAGCCGGGGTTGCCCGGCCGGGTCCCCGTAGTCCCAGGCGCTGTCGGGGGCGGAGGCGAGCGCGCGGCGTACGGCGGAGGCCCAGCGGGTGCGCGGGAACGAGCTGAGGTCCGGGCGGCCGGGGCGCAGGTCGATCGAGGGACGGCCGGGTACGGGCGCGTGAGATGTCGCGTGCGGCGCGCCGCCCTGCACCACGCCTTGAAGTGCGTCGCGTGGCGAGCGGGGTTCGGGGCTCGTGGGCGGGAGCCCCGCGGGGAGTTCGGCGACGCGGGTGGCGGCTCCGGTGGTCCCGGTCAGCCACCCTTCGGCGATCAGGCAGCTGTACGCCTCGACGGCCGTGCCGCGGGCGATGCCGAGGTCGGCGGCGAGGGTGCGGGTGCCGGGGAGCCGGGTGCCGGCGGCGAGCCGGCCGGAGCGTACGGCGTCGCGCAGCGCCGCGGCCAGGGCGCGTCCGACGCCGGGCCCGCGGGTCACGTCGAGGTGCAGATCCAGCCCGGTCCCGTGTGTTTCGGCCATCCGCCGACCCTACGCGCGCCGCGGCACCTGCGGGCGGTCGGCGGGGTGGGCGATGGAGTGGCCGCCGGGGTGGTCAGCGCAGGACCGCGCACCCGCGGCGTTCCAGGGTGTCGACGAGGTCGTGCGGTGCCGCGGAGGGGGCGTTCCAGCGCAGGTCGAGCTTCTCCAGGCGGGGGAGTTCGGCCACCCAGTCGGGCACATGGGTGATGTGGTTGGCCCGGAGGTCGAGGTGGCGCAGGCGGGGGAGGGCGGCGAGGGCCACGGGGATCTCGGTGAGGGCGTTGCCGCGCAGGTCCAGCTGCCGCAGGTCGGCGAGGTGCGCGGCGGACTCGGGGAGGCCGCTGAGGCGGTTGCCGCGCAGATGCAGTTCCCGGAGGGCGCGGAGGCCGCCGAGGGTGGCCGGGAGGGTGGTGAGGCGGCAGTTCTCGGCGCGGAGTTCGACGAGCGAGGTCATGTGGCCGAGAGTGTCCGGGAGCCGGGTGAGGGGGTTGTCGCCGGCGTTGAGGTAGCGCAGGCGGGTCAGGTGGCCGAGCGTGTCGGGGAGTTCGCGCAGGCGGTTGTCGTGCACGTAGAGGAAGTCGGTCAGGGCGGGCAGGTCGCCGATGTCGTCCGGGAGCCGGGTGAGCGTGTTGTGCCCGAGATCGAGGGTGCGGAGCGCCGTCATGCGGGCGAGGCCGGGCGGGACTTCGGTGAGATCGTTCTCGGCCAGGACGACGGTGGTCCAGTCGGTGCGCGCCCAAAGCGCCTCGGGGACGGCGCCGAGGCGGTGGCGCCACAGGTCCAGTACGCGTACGGCAGCTCGGTCGTCGGCTCGTGTGTCGCTCATGGTGGTGCGGGTCTCCGTGCGGTGCGTCGGCGCGGCCCGCAGGCAGCAGGCGGGTAGGTAGGTAGGTGGGCAGGCGGGCGGTGCGCTGTCGCCGCTGCGCCCAACGCTAGCGGGCGCCGGGCCGCGGACGGCGGCGGCGCCGGGTGCGGCGTGGCGGACGCATGTGTGGGGCGTAGTACATGCGTGTTGGACCTACATGCGAGTGGGCGGTGCGTCGCAACGCACCGCCCACATCTGGCCGCCCCGTCGGCGCGTGACCGGGCCCGGTGATCCGGTCACGTGCTCAGGTCACGTGCTCAGGTCACGCGCCCAAACCAAGAGCTCGGATCACGCAGTCGGATCAGTCGGTCGGGATCTCGCCGAACGCCCCTGCCTGCATGTCGGCGACCGCCTGCTCCAGTTCGCGGCGGGTGTTCATCACGAACGGCCCGTAGTGCGCGACCGGTTCGCGGACCGGTCGGCCCGTCCACAGCACGAACCGCAGCCCCTCGTCGCCGGCCTCGACGTCGAGCACGCCGTACGCCGGGCCACTCTCGCTCTCACTCCCGCTTGCGTCCGTCGCGGCCGGGGCCGTCGCGGGCTCGCCGGGCGCGAGATGGACGACCTGCCCCGCCTCGGCGGGGGTACGGTCCGGGCCGAAGCGGCCGGAGCCGGAGACGACGTACGCGAAGCCGTTCTGGTCCGCGGGGACCTCCTGCGGGTATCCGGCGCCCGGCTGAAGGACCGCGTCGGCCATGGTCACCGGGACGACGTTGACGGCCGGGCCGACCGCGTCGCCGGAGCGGCCGGAGAAGACGCGTACCTCGACGCCCTCCTCGCGGCGCACCGGCATCGCGTCGGCGCGCAGGTCCTGGTAGCGCGGCTCGTCCATCTTGTGTGCGGCGGGCAGGTTGATCCACAGCTGGAGCAGGTGGACGGGCTCGCCGCGGTACGCCTTCTCGGCGTGGAACAGGCCGCGTCCGGCGGTCATCCACTGCGCGTCGCCCGGCCCGAGGACGCCGTGCCCGCCGCGGTTGTCGCGGTGCTCGGCGCGGCCTTCGAGGACGAGCGTGACGGTCTCCTGGCCGCGGTGCGGATGCCAGTCGAACCCCACCGTGCTGAACCAGTCCTCGGCCAGCAGCAGGAACGGGTCGTGGCGCGCCGGCCTGCCGGGTTCGAGGACGAGCGCCTTGTTGTCGACCTGGGCGTCCGGGCCGACGATGCGACGGTCGGCCACCGCCGCCACCCGGCGCGCGGTCGGGGTCGGGGTCTGCGTGGTCATCGCGCCTCCATCTGCTCACGGACTCCATATTGTTGAACGCTCAATATAACTGGGTTGCGGGTGCCGCTATTCCGCGGGGACCCTCGGCACCCCCGCCCCTCCCCGAACCACCAACCGTGTGATACCCCTTGGCCGCGTGAAAGCCGCCCGCGTCCCCGCGACCGCCCGCATAACCGTTCTACTCGTCGCCGCCGCTCTCGTCGCGGCCGGATGCAGCTCCGACGACGGCCGCGCGACCGGCAACGCCGCCGACACCAAGCCCGCCGCCGCCTCCGCGGGTTCCTCCACCGGCCCCGGCAACGGCACAGGCGGCGCGGACAGCACCCCGGGCACCGGCACCGCAAGCGGGCAGCCGGACCCCGCCGCACCCCCGGCACCCGCGACCGCGGCCCCGCGCGGCGCCGCCGACCCCGCGCTCAAGGACTTCTACGCCCAAAAGCCCGCCTGGAAGCCCTGCCCCGCCGACCCGACCCAGCGCGGCGCCGACCGCGGACTCCAGTGCGCCCGCCTGCGCGTCCCCCTCGACTACGCCGACCCCGCCGCCAAGACCACCGAGATTGCCGTCTACCGGATGCCCGCCACCGGCCCCGCGTCCGCGCGCATCGGCAGCCTCGCGACCAACCCGGGCGGCCCCGGCAGCGGCGTACGCGACACCGTGGTCAACCTCGCCGACTCCAAGCCCACCCTCGCCGCGCGCTACGACATCGTCGGGTTCGACCCGCGCGGCACCGGCGACAGCACCCCCGTCGTGTGCGCCGACGGGCCCCTCATGGACCGCCTTCAGTCCATCGACCCCACCCCGCGCGACGCCGCCGCCGTCGACGCGGCCGCCGCGGTCCTCAAGGACTTCGGCCGGAGCTGCGCCGCGCGCATTGGCGACCTGCTCCCGCACCTCGGGACCGGCGAGGCCGCCGACGACATGGACATCCTGCGCGGCGTCCTCGGCGACGAACGCCTCAACTACGTCGGCACCTCGTACGGCACCTACCTCGGCGCCCGCTACGCAGACCGGCACCCGGACCGCGTCGGCCGGTTCGTCCTGGACGGGCTCCTCGACCCCGCCTCCGACCGCACCGCACTCGCCCGCGAGCAGGCGCAGGGATTCGACGCCGCGTTCCGGGCGTTCGCGGCGGACTGTATCGGCAGGGCCGGCTGCCCGTTCACCGGCGACGCCGACGCCGCCGCCCGGCAGATGCGCGCCATGCTCGACAAGCTGAGCGACACCCCCGCCCGCGCCGGCGGGCGCACCCTCGACGAGGCCATGGCCTCGACCGTGGTCTGCGGCTACCTCTACCACCCGGCCCAGTGGCCCAGGCTGCGCACACTCGTCGCGGCACTCGCCCGCGGCGACGCCGCGCCGATGATCGGAGCGTTCGACTCCTACGCCGACCGCGGCGACGACGGCGCGTACGCGGACTCCTCCCTGGACGGCTACTTCGAGATCAACTGCGCCGACGGCCGCTTCCTCTCCGCCCAGGAGGCCGCCCGCCTGGGCCGCGAGATCACCGCGACCGCGCCGGTGCTCGGCCCGTCGGTGGTGTGGAGCTGGGCGGCGGACTGCGTAGCCCCCGGACCGGACTTCGCCACGCCGCTGGACGGCACGCGCCTGCCCGGCATGCTGCTGGTCAGCACCACCCGCGACCCCGCCACACCGCACGTCGCCGCACCCCGGGTCCGCGGGCAGCTGCCCGCCTCGCGGCTGGTGACGTACAACGGCGACGGTCACGTCGCGATCTACCGGCAGAACGCCTGCGTGGACCGCGCCGTCGACCGCCACCTCCTCGACGGGACGCTGCCCGGCGCGGACGTCCGCTGCGCCTGACCCGGCGCCGTAGACCGCGCCTAGTCGATCAGGCCCTGTAGATCAGCCCCGAAAGACCAGAGGGCCGGCCCCAGGGCGCTCAGGCGCCGGATCTGCCGGTGACCACGAGCGCGTACGCGAGCAGCCCGAACGCGGCCGTGTTCAGCACCACCCGCACCAGGTTGAAGGCGCGCCAGCGGTGCTCGTCGAACGCGGCGCGCGCGGCTGCGGTGTCGATCGCGTCGGGGTCGCCGGCCGCCTTGAGCGCGTCGTTCCGGGGCACGTTCACACCGCCGGTGATCACCACGGTCGCCAGGTAGAGCACGAAGGCCGCCGCGATCCACGGCAGCGCGTCCTCGCCCAGGTGCAGCAGCCCCGCCAGCAGCGTGGTCAGCAGGGCGCCCACGAACCCGCCGCCGAGGAACACCGGGTTGATGATGGCGCGGTCCATCGCCTGGAACGCCCCGACGAACGTCCGGTCGTCGGTCTTCGCCAGCCCCGGCATGATCGCGTTCGCGTAGATCCCGAAAACACCCGCCATCATGCCCGTCGTCATCGTCGCCAGGATCAACGACGCCACTCTCAGCCCGTCCACGCTCCGCCTCCCGCCGCCCCGGTATCGGGGGTGTGTCCAAGGTGCCGCCCGGTGTGCGCCGGCGCCGCGGCGGCGGTCCGACACGGTGGAGCCTGCCAGCTCGCCACCACCGGGTACGGGAGCGCGCTACGATCCGCAGGTCGTACGAGCGGGTGGGGGTCCGTGTGCGGAGCAGGGGTGGGCGAACGGCGGCCGGAAGCAACGGACTTCGGGCCGCGGCGCGGCCGACCGGGCCGGTGGCGGCACTAGTGGGCGCGGCGTGCCTGGCGGCGTGCGTGTCGTGCGCCAAGGACGACATCTTGGACAGCGCCGTGCACGACCGCGCACGCGACTACCTGCGTACGGTCGCCGAGGGCGCCCCGCCGACCGCCTACTACGGCGACTGCGGCGGCCGGCGCGACGACAGCGCCCACGACGCGCTCGCCGACGAAGGCGCCGGATTCGGCTTCGCGCTCACCGGCTCCGTCGAGAGCGGCGACAGCGCCGACATCAACGTGAGCGTGACCGGCCGCGACGGCGCACCCACCTCCTACGTCCTGGACCTGCACCGGGAGAACGGGACCTGGTACGTGTGCGGCGTGGACGAAGGCAGCGTCGACCTCGGCGGAGCCGGCTGACCAGGCCGCACTGCCCGCACTGGCCGAACGGCCCTGGCTTCGTCAGTCGGAGACCGCGACGACCGTGCGGTGGTGACGCGGGCGGGCGATCTCGTCGACGACGGCGAGGCCGAGGTCCGCGTACGAGATGTGCCCCTGGACGGCCACCTCCGCCGCGTCCACCGGCCGCGCGTTCCCGATGCGGTACGCGCCCGCGCGCCCCGCCTCGTCCAGCACCATCGGCGGGCACACCACGAGCCAGTCCAGGCCGTCCCCGGCCGCCGCGAACGTGTCGGCCGCGTCGGCGTGCCCACGCGCGAACTCCCGCCACTCCTCCGGGAATTCCGGCGCGTCCATGATGCGTACGCCCGGAGCCGTCTCGACGGTCGTCGCGATCCCCACGTGGACCAGCCGCGTGACACCGGCCTTCGCCAGGCCCTCGACGAGGGCGGCGGACGCCGCGCCGAAGAACGCGCGCGAACCGGTGTCCGGGGTGTAGACCGCGCTCACCGCCGCCGTGTGCCCGGCCGCGGCGCGGGCGACGTCGGCCGGGTCGGTGACGTCGCCGGCCACCACGGACACGTTCGCCCGCCCGACTAGGTCCGCGTGGCGGGCGGGGTCGCGGACGACCGCGGTGACCGCGTACCCGCGTGCCACCGTCTCGGCGAGCACGGCCCGCCCGGCCCGGCCGCCCGCGCCGAACACCGCGATGCGGAGCCCGCCCCCGCTGTCCCCGCCGCCCGTGCCCGTCTCGTGGATTCCGCTCATGACACAGCTCCGCCCTGCTCTGCGCGGCGGGGCCGATCCCCGCCGCTGCCTGCAACGGTATGGATCGGATACTGGTTACTTCAACGAAACCGGACTAACGTCGGACGCATGCCGAACCGCGCGGAACCGCCCCCGAAGCAGCCGTCCCCGACCCCGGAGCCGATGCCGGCAGCGACGGAGCCGGCGTCCCCGGCACGCGCGCCGCTCACCGGCGACTTCTTCGACCCGGCATGCCCGCAGAGCGCGGTGCCGATCCGGATCGGCGAGAAGTGGGCCGGCATGGTCGTCGTCTGCCTCGCCGACGGACCGCGCCGGTTCTCCGAGCTGAAGGTGCCGCTGCGCGGGATCACCCCGAAGGTGCTCACCGAGACGCTGCGCGCGCTGGAGCGCGACGGCATGGTGACGCGCACCGCGTACAACGAGTCGCCGCCGCGCGTCGAGTACGCGCTCACCGACCTCGGCCGCACCCTGCTGGGCCCGATCCAGGCGTGCCGCGAGTGGGCGGCCGCGAACCTGCCCGCGCTGCTCGCGGCGCGGGAGGCGTACCTGAACGACCGCGAGCACGCGGCAGGCTGACGGCCGGTCAGATGGGGCGGGGTCGGACAGGGAACGTCAGGACAGGGCAGTCAGGACAGGGCACGTCAGGACGGCGCACGTCAGGTGCGGCGGGCCGGCTGGGGGCAGGTCGCGCTGCCTCACGGGTCAGCCGCCCGACGGGCCGCCGTCCGTGCCGGACAGGTGCGTCCACAGGTGCATGGCTGCGTACGCGCGCCACGGCCGCCAGCCCTCGGCGCGCTCGGCGACCGCCGCCGCAGTGTCGTCGGCGCCGAGGTCGCGCAGGGCGTGGCGGACCCCCAGGTCGGTGAGCGGGATCGCGTCGGGGTCGCCGAGCGCGCGCATCGCGATGTACGAGGCAGTCCACGGCCCGATGCCCGGCAGCGCGAGGAGCGCGCGCTCGGTGTCGGCGCGGTCGGCGCCCGGGTCCAGGACGACGCCGCCGTCCGCGACCGCCGACGCGAGGGCGCGCAGCGCGCGGGTGCGGGAGCCGGTGAGCCCGATGCCCGAGAGGTCGTCGCCGGCGACCTGTTCGGCGCTGGGGAACATGTGGGTGAGGGTGCCGTCGGGGGCGGCTAGCGGGCAGCCGAGCTTGCGGACGAGGCGTTCGGCGAGCGTCCGCGCGCCCTTCACCGTCACCTGCTGGCCGAGGACCGCGCGGACCGCGAGTTCGAAGCCGTCGACGTGGCCGGGCACGCGCAGCCCGGGGTTCTTGGCGACCAGCGGGCCGATCAGCGGGTCGGCGCCGAGGACGTCGTCGACGCCCTGCGGGTCGGCGTCCAGGTCGAACAACCGGCGGGTGCGCTGCACGGCGGCGGTCAGGTCGCGCAGATCCTCCAGGCGCAGGCGGAGTGTCGCGTACCCGGCGTCGGGGTGCGGAGTGACGGTCATGATGCCGGTGCGTCGCGGCAGGCGCAGACTGCGCCGGTACGAACGCGCGCCCGCGCCGCCGTCGCCCGCACCCTCGCGGCCGCGGTCGTTGGTGACGACCTCTTCCACGCCGCCGATCGCGCGGTCGGCGAGGAAGTCGAGCAGCGGGTCGTGGGAGAAGGGCCGGCGGTGCTGGAGCCGGAGGACTATGTCGCCCTCACCGTCGGCACCAGGCCCCGCGGGGCGGTGTCGGCGGCGCAGTTCGGTGGGCGCGCAGCCGAACGCCTCCGCCATCGAGTCGTTGAACTGCCGCACGCTGGAGTAGCCGGCGGCGAACGTGATCTGGGTGATCGGCAGGTCGGTGGCCTCGATGAGCATGCGGGCGGTCTGCGCGCGGCGCATCCTCGCGAGAGCCAGCGGGCCGGTGCCGACCTCGCCGACCATCTGCCGGTGCAAGTGGCGCTCGGACACGGCGAGGCGGCGGGCCAGGGTGCCGACGCCGCCCTCGTCGACGACGCCGTCCGCGATCAGGCGCAGCGCGCGGCCGACGAGGTCGGCGCGGATGTCCCAGTCGGGCGACCCGGGGCTGGCCTCGGGCCGGCAGCGCTTGCAGGCGCGGAACCCGGCGGCCTGTGCGGCGGCCGCGGTGGTGAAGAAGGAGACGTTCTCGGGCTTGGGCGTGCGGGCCGGGCAGCTGGGGCGGCAGTAGATGCCGGTGCTGGACACGGCCGTGTAGAAGCTGCCGTCGAAGCGGGCGTCGCGGCTGCTGATGGCCTGGTAGCGGGCGGTGAAGGTCTCGGGCACCCCTCCATGATGCGTCCCCCCGCCCGCGGTGACTGGCGGTTTTCGGACGCGGCGGTGGGGCAGGCCGTGGGGAGCGCGGTGGCGGGTCGCGGCGGCGCCGCGGCGAGGCGGGCGGGCGCGGGCTCAGCCGCGGTTGTACAGGCGCATGCTGAGGGTGCCGAAGACGGCGACGAAGCCGGCCGCGTACAGCAGTGTCCAGCCGGTCTCGGGGCTGCCGAAGTCGCCTGCCGCGAGGTCGCGGACCGCGCTGACGAGGTGGGCGATCGGGTTGGCGTCGACGAAGGCCTGGAGCCAGCCGGGCATGGTCTCGGGCTCGACGAAGATGTTGCTGAGGAACGTCGCCGGGAACAGCACCATCATGGCGGTGCCGGCGACGGCTTTCTCGCTGCGCATGAGCAGGCCGAGCGTCGTCCACACCCACGAGAACGCGAACGCGAACACCAACACGAGCGCGACCGCCGCCAGCACGCCGGGCACGCCGCCGTCCGGACGGAAGCCCAGCACCAGGCCGGTCAGGAGGATCATCGTGGCGGCCAGCAGGTAGCGGAGCAGGTCGCCGACGAGCATCCCGACCAGGACCGCGGGACGCCAGACCGGCAGCGTACGGAAGCGGTCGAAGACCCCGTTGGCAATGTCGCGGTTGAGCGCGAGGCCGGTGCCCATGGTCGTCATCACGATGCTCTGCACGAGGACGCCCGGCACGACGTACTGCAGGTACTCGTCGGTGGAGCCGGCCAGCGCGCCGCCGAAGAGGTACGTGAACATCAGGGTCATCATCAGCGGGAACGCGGTCACCTCCAGCAGGTGCGTGGTGGCCGGGCGCATCTTGAGCACGGCCCGCCACGCGAACACCGCGGACGCGGCCACCGGGGTGGGACGCCGGGGCCGCTCGCGGGCGGCGAACAATCCGGCGATGTCCTGCACCGCGACGGGCGGGTGCCGGCGCGGGTCGTCCGCGTCGAGGGCGGCGCCCGGGGTGACGGCGGCCGGTGCGCCGTTCGGGGACGCGGGTGCGGCGGCTGGGCTGCTCATGGTCGGATTCCTCCTCGCTGGGGCGCGCCGCGGCCCTGGTGCCGGGGGCTCCGGCGCAGGTCGCGCGGTGCGCGCGTCGGCGCGTCTTCCTTCACACGTCTTCCTTCACGCGTGTTCTTTCGCGGGTCTCCTTTGCGATCCGGGCGACGCTCGACCTAGGGGCGCGAGTCGGCGTCGCGCGTGCGCGAGACCGGGCCGCGGTGCGGGCGCGGGAAGCGAGATCGGATCTCGCGGAGGGGGCGAGCGGCGGCCTCCTACGCCCGCCTCTGCCTCGCGCGGCGGCTCGGCGGCTCGGCCGCTCGGTGGGTCCGCGGCTCCGTGGGTCCGTGGGTCCGTGGGCCGGCAGGTTCGCGCGGGTACGGCCGCCGGGTGTCCGCCGGAGCGCGACCCCCTGAACGGCCGCTTCTCGTACGCGTGCTCGAACGCGCCCGGCGCCGTCTCGCACGCACGGGTGACCACCGGCACGCCGCGTTCCGGCGACCCGGCAGACTGGGCCCATGACCGTGATCCTGCTGCGCAACGGCAACGTCTACAGCCCTGCCGACCCCTTCGCCACCGCCCTCGTCGTCGAGGACGGCACCGTCGCGTGGATCGGCGCGGAGGGCGCCGCCGAGGCGCACGTGTCGTCGGCCGACGAGGTCGTCGACCTCGACGGAGCGCTGGTGACCCCGGCGTTCGTAGACTCCCACGTGCACGCGACGGCGACGGGGCTCGCCCTGACCGGCCTCGACCTGCGCTCCTCCGGCGCGGACGGCGGCCCCTTGGCGGACGGCGCTGAAGGCGCCGCCGGAGCGGACGGGCTGGACCGGATCGCGGAGTTCGCCGCGCGGCTCGGCGACGGCGACGTGCTGCTCGGCCAGGGGTGGGACGAGCCGTCCTTCCGCGGCGGCATCCCGGACACCGCGGCGCTGGACCGGGCGGTCGGCGGGCGGCAGGCCTACCTGTCGCGGATCGACGTGCACTCGGCGCTGGCGTCGTCGGCTCTGCGGGCGGCGGTCCCGGGGCTGGCGGGGCTGGACGGGTACGACCCGGCGGGGCCGCTGACCGGTGCGGCGCACCACGCCGTACGTGCGGCGGCGCACGCGGCGCTCACCCCGGCGCGGCGCACCGAGGCGCAACGGGCGGCGCGCGAGCGGGCCGCGGCGCTCGGCATCGGGACACTCGTGGAGTGCGCGGGTCCGGAGATCGCGGGTGCGGACGACCTGGCGCTGCTGCTGAAGCTGGCCGCGGAGGAGGCCGGTCCGGAGGTGGTGGCGTACTGGGGCGAGGCGGTCGATTCCGCGGACGCGGCGCGGGAGTTGGCGGCGCGGCACGGGGCGCACGGGCTGGGCGGGGACCTGTTCGCGGACGGGTCGATCGGGTCGCACACGGCATGCCTGCACGCCGCGTACGCCGACCGGCCGGGGGTCGTGGGCCTGGCGCACCTGGGTGCGGAGCGGATCGCGGCGCATCTGGCGGCGTGCACGGAGGCGGGTGTGCAGGCCGGGTTCCACGCGATCGGCGACGCGGCGGTGGACGCCGTGGTGGCGGGCGCGCGGGCGGCGGCGGAACGGTACGGGGCGGGCGCCGTACGGGCGTTGCGGCACCGTGTCGAGCACGCGGAGCTGATCGGCGCGGACGCGGTGGCGGCGTTCGCGGAACTGGGCCTGGTGGCGTCGGTGCAGCCAGGGTTCGACGCGGCGTGGGGCGGCACGGAGGGGATGTACGTGCGGCGGCTGGGTGCGGAGCGCGCCGCGCGGATGAACCCGTTCGCGACGCTGAACCGCGCGGGTGTGCCGCTGGCGTTCGGGTCGGATTCCCCGGTGACGCCGCTGGACCCGTGGGGGACGGTGCGGGCGGCGGCGTTCCACCGCACGCCGGGGGAGCGGATCTCGGTGCGGGCGGCGTTCAACGCGCACACGCGCGGCGGGCACCGGGCACTGGGGCGGGACGACGAAGGGGTGCTGGTACCGGGGGCGCCGGCGACGTACGCGGTGTGGCGTACCGGCGAGTTGACGGTGCAGGCCCCGGACTCGCGGCTGTCGGCGTGGTCGACGGATCCGAGCTCGGGCACGCCCGGGCTGCCGGACCTGACGCCGGGGGAGCCGCTGCCGGTGTGCGTGCGCACGGTGGTGCGGGGCGTCGTGGTGTACACCGCGGACTGACCACGTGCGCCCGGGCGTTCGCCGAGTAGCGTGAGCTGGTCCCGAGCCGAACCGCCGTTCACAAAGCGCCGGTACGCCCCGCCCGGACGCCGCTCCGGGCGGGGCGTACCCGCGTCCGGCCGCCGCCGGGCGCGGGCCGTGCGGCGGGGTCGGTCAGACGTGTTCCATGACGATGACCGCGCTGGTGCCCGGTTCGAGGGCGCGGAAGACGTGGGGCGCGTCGCCTGGATAGGTGACGTAGTCGCCCGGCCCCAGTTCGACGGGGTCGTCGGCGGGGCCGACGAGGGCGCGCCCGGTGCCGATGACGACGTGTTCGACGCTGCCGGGGTTGTGGGGTTGGGACGTGCGGGGCTCGCCGGGCTGCGCGTCGATGCGGAAGATGTCGCGTCGGGCGTGCGGCGGGCAGGAGGCGAGCAGCGTCGCGGCGTAGTCGGCGCGTTCGGAGTAGGTGATCTGCCCTTCGCCCGCGCGGATGACCCGCACCTGGGGCTTGGGCGGGTCGACGAGGCGGCTGAACGGCACGCCGAGGGCGACGCCGAGTGCCCACAGGATCTCGACGCTGGGGTTTCCGGAGCCGGACTCCAGTTGGGAGAGCGTCGACTTGGCGATGCCGGCGCGGCGGGCGAGTTCGGTGAGGGACACTCCGGCGCGCTCGCGCTCGCGGCGTACCGAGGCGGCGATCTGCGCCAAGACGTCGACGCCGGGCAGGGCGCCGCCGTCACGCCGGCCCGCGTTCGGGGGCCGGCCTCCGCTGACGGCTCCGCCGGCGCCTGCGGCGACCGCGTCGGCAGCCGGCTCGGCCGGGGCCGTCCCGGACAGGGCGGCGGTGTCGGGCGGGACGGCGGTGTCCTTCCCCGGTTTCCCCATGCGTTCGCTCCAGAAGTCTTCTTGTTCGCCTTGACGAACGGCAGCGCGTGTGTTCATCCTACGGGACATGCGTTCGATATGGCGAACACTCGATCGCGGCACCGCCCGCGACATCGCCCTGGTCTGCCTCGCCGACGCGCTCGTGGGGGCGTCCTTCGGCGCGATCGCCGTGTCCGGCGGGCTCGACTGGTGGGTGCCCGTCCTGATGTCCCTCGTCGTCTTCGCGGGCGGCGCGCAGTTCGCCGCCATCGGCGTCGTCCTGTCCGGCGGCAGCGCGGCCGCCGCCGTCGCCACCGGCCTGGTCCTCAACGCGCGGCTGCTCCCCTTCGGCTTCACCGTCGCCGACACCCTCGGCCGCCGCGCCTGGACCCGCGCCCTCGGCGCCCACCTCACCACCGACGAAAGCGTCGCCTTCGTCCTGCGCCACCGCGACCCCGCGCGCCGCCGCGCCGCGTTCTGGGCCTGCGGCCTCGCCCTGTTCGTCGCCTGGAACCTGTCCGTCGTGGCCGGGGCCGCCGCGGGCAGCGCGATCGGTGACACCGACGCCCTGGGCCTGGACGCCGCCTTCCCCGCAGTCCTGCTCGCCCTCATCTGGCCCACGCTCGCCGCCGAACCCACCACCCGCAACGCCGCCCTCCTAGGCGCCGCGGTCGCGGTCGCCGCCACTCCGTTCCTCCCCGCGGGCGTCCCCGTGCTCCTCGCCCTCACCGGCCTTGCTATCGCCGTACGCCGCCCCCGCGCCCTCACCCGCAACCCGGAGAGCGTCCCCGCACCCGACTCGGCACCCGACTCGGCGCCCGAACCCGACGGCGGCGTCGGCATCGGGGCCGATCACGAACCCGCGCGCAGCGGCAGTGGCGACGGCCCGGCGGACGCGCCCGCCGCACCACACGGAGCAGCACTCGCGCCGTCCGCACGCGCCGCCCCCAAAGCCGGGCCCGCCCCCCACGCAGCCCGCCCCGACTCCCGTGAGGAGACCCGCCCGTGATGCCCCTCCTCGCCATCGCCGCCCTGGCCGCCGGAACCTTCGCGTTCCGCCTGGCAGGCCCCCTCCTGCACGAACGCGTACGCGTCCCCGACGAGGCGCAGCGCCTCCTCGCCGTCGCCGCGACCGTGCTGCTCACCGCCCTCGTCGTCGCCGCCGCGTTCACCCGGGGATACGGCTTCGCCGGCTGGGCGCGCCCGGCGGGCGTCGCCGTCGCCGCACTGCTCGTCCTCCGCAAGGCCCCGTTCCCCGTCGTGGTCGTCGCCGCCGCCGGGACCACCGCCCTCCTCCGCCTCGCGGGCGTCGAGTAGGCGCCGGCGGGTCAGCCGCCACGGACGACAGCGGGCCCGGAGGCGCCACCACGGCACCTCCGGACCCACCCCCCACGGAACGTTCGAACTCCCGCCCCCGCCCCGGCAGAGAGCCTCACCTCCACCCCCGGCGCGCCGCGCGGAGGCCCAGGTCACGCCGAGGTCGGCATGTGCTCGGGGCCACCCGGCACAGGGGAGTCCGCCGCAAGCGCCCGCCCGGCCGCGCGGCCAGAGTCGGAGTCGGAGCCGGGTTCGGACGCGGCCACCTGCCCAGCCACCAGCCCAACCCCCGGCTGGGTCTCCACGTCGGTCTTGCCCGCGGCGCGCTCGGGAACGGTGAACAGCGGCAGGAAGATCTGCACCAACGGGCCGATGCCGAGCGCGTACACGACCGTCCCCACGCCCACCGAGCCGCCCAGCACCAGGCCGACCGCCAGGACCGTGACCTCGATGCAGGTGCGCACCAGCCGCACCGAGCGGCCGGTCCGACGCACCAGGCCGGTCATCAGCCCGTCGCGCGGCCCCGGGCCCAGGCGCGCACCGATGTACGCGCCGCCCGCGACCGCGTTGAGCACGACCGACGCGAGCATGAACACGACCTGCCAGGCCAGTCCGTCCGCCTCGGGCAGCACCCGCAGCGACGCGTCCACCGACACGCCGATCACCACGACGTTGGAGACCGTGCCCAGGCCCGGTCGCTGCCGCAACGGCCACCACAGCAGCAGGACCGCCGCGCCCACCACCGCGGTGACCGCGCCGAAGCTGAGCGGCGTACGCTCCTGCAGTCCCTGGTGGAACACGTCCCACGGGTCCAGGCCGAGCCCGGCGCGCAGCATGAGGGCCATGCTGAAGCCGTACAGCGCCAGACCGGCGTACAGCTGTACCAGCCGCCGCCCCCAATACCAGTCCACCGGATCCGCCCTCCTGCAGAACAGGCTCCCCAAAAAGAGCCACTGATGCGAGAATGGCGACAACTGGATCCCGGATCCATGGCCAATTGCCCAGGAGTGGACTGATGACTGCCCAGCACCTCACCGTCAGCAGCGCCCGCCTGGCCGATCTACTCCACCCCTGGCAGCACCCCGCGGGCCCGGCCGCCGGCGGCCCGCACACCCCCGCGTACAAGGCACTCGCCGACCGTATCCGCGCCCTCGTCCTCGACGGCCGCGTCCCGCTCACCGCGCGCCTGCCCGCCGAACGCGGCCTCGCCGACCGGCTCAGCGTCTCCCGCACCACCGTCGCCGCCGCGTACGACATTCTGCGTACCGACGGCTACCTCGTCTCCCGTCGCGGCTCCGGCTCCTGGACCGCGCTACCCACCCACCGGCCCGACCCGCCCACCCGCGCGCTCGTGCCCAGCTCCGTCACCGGCACCATCGACCTCGGCGTCGCCGCCCTCCCCGGCCCCGGCCGCGCCCTGGACCGCGCGGTCGCCGACGCCGTCGACGCGCTCCCCGCGTACACCACCGCACACGGCTACCACCCGGCCGGACTTCCCATCCTCCGTGAGACCATCGCCGACCGCTACACCCGCCGCGGCGCCCCCACCACGCCCGACCAGATCATCGTCACCAACGGCGCGCTGTCCGCCTGGGTGCTCCTGCTGCGCACCCTCCTGCACGCCGGCGACCGCGTCGCCGTCGAATCACCCACCTACGCCAACGCCCTGGAATCGGTGCGCGGCGAAGGGGGCCGCCCCGTCCCCGTGCCGATGGCCGACGACGGCTGGGACCTCGCCGCCTGGCAGGACGCGCTGCGCGCCGCCAACCCCCGACTCGCGTACGTCATCCCCGACTACCAGAACCCCACCGGCCACCTCGCCGACACCCCGACCCGCCGCCACCTCATCGACCTCGCCCGCGCCACCGGAACCACTCTCGTCGTCGACGAGACCTGCGCCGACCTCGCCCTCGACATCTCCCTGGACGAACGCCCGGCACCCGTCGCCGCCCACGACCGCAGCGGCACCGTGGTCACCCTCGGCTCCGCCTCCAAGTCCTTCTGGGGCGGCCTGCGCATCGGCTGGATCCGCGGCACCCCCGACCTGGTGCGCCGCCTCGCCACCACCCGCGCCGGCCTCGACGTCGCCGCCCCCGTGCTCGACCAGCTCGTCCTGCACCACCTGATCGCCGACCACGCCGACGCCATACTCGCCGAACGCCTGCCCGGCATCCGCGCCGCCCGCGACTCCCTCGCCGCCATGCTGCGCACAAACCTGCCCGACTGGACGTTCGCGCTCCCGCCGGGCGGCCTGTCGCTGTGGGTGCACACCGACACCCTGTCGACCACGGTCCTCGCCGAGGCCGCCGCCCGCCACGGCCTGCGCCTCGCTCCCGGCACCCTGTTCAGCACCACCGGCGCGTTCGAACGCCACGTACGCCTGCCCTACACCCTCGACGAGCCCACCCTCGCCGAAGCGGTACGCCGCCTCGCCCTCGCCGCCGCCGAAACCGGCCGCGCCCGCCCCGACGCCGGCCTCACCGCCTCCTTCGCCGGCTGCGTGGCCTGACCGCGGGCCCCAACGCCGGCACCGCCCCCGGACGCCCCCGTGACGCCGCGTCGTCCGGGGCCGCCGGCCCGGTCGGCCCAGTCGGCTCAGTACCTGGGGGTGAAGTCGAGGGCGTACAACTTCTTGTCCAGGCTCGCGACGTAGGCGGCGTCCTGCGTGACGGCCGGCGCGGCGTAGACCGCCCCGTGGGTCCGGAAGCTCCAACTCATGGTGCCCCGGGTCATCTCGATCCCGTAGAGCCTCCCGTTTCCGCAGCCGATGTGGACGCGGCCGTGGGCGAGCGCCGGGGCTCCGACCAGATCCGGGGCCGCGAACGTCCAGCGCGGGGTCCCGGTGCTGCGGTTGACGGCGTGCACGACGTTCTCGCCGCCGACGACGAGGACGTCGCCCTCGAGGGCGGGGGAGTCCGCGGGCGCACCGGCGGAGTAGGCCCAGCGCTGGGTACCTGCGGCGGCGTCGATCGCGTACACGTTGGTGTCGTAGCTCGCCGCGTACACCGTGCCCTCGGCGACCACCACTGCGGTCCGCACCGCGCCGCCGGTCCGGAACGCCCACCGCCGGCTGCCGGTGGCGGCGTCGATCGCGTACACATTGCCGTCCATGCAGCCGGTGTAGACCACGCCGTCCACCACCGTGGGCCGGCCGTAAAACGCTCCCGCGGCGGCGAAGGTCCAGAGCTCCCGGCCGCCGCGCGCGTCCACGGCGTGGAAGCGCGCGATGTAGCCGGTGCGGCCCTGGCCGGGCGGCTCGAGCCCCCCGCCGACGTAGCAGACCCCGTCGGCCACGGCCGGGGCCCCGCCGACCGCCGACACCGGGTACGACCACAGCGCGGCCCCGGTCGAGGCGTCGACGGCGTGCAGCGCCCCCGACCCGCTTCCGTCGACCTTGCCGCTGCGGACGTACGCGAACTCCCCGCTCGTCGTGGGCCGGGAAATCTCGTCGCCGCCGGTCCGATGGACCCAGCGCCGGGAACCCGACGCCGCGTGGACCGCATAGAGGTTGCCGTCGTCGCTGGCGACGTAGACCACGCTCCCGTCCGCCACCGGCGCCGCCGCGATGCCACCGCCGGTGGCGAACTCCCACTTCGTCGGCGGCGCGTCGGAGTCGGCGGCCCCCGCCCCCCACGGGTAGGTCGCCGCGGCGGTGCCGGCGGCCGCCGCCGCGCCGAGACCCAGCAGCACCGCCGAACGACGCGAGAGCCCGCGTCGCCGTGCCGGCTCGGCCACGGGCGCGAAGTCGTCCCAGCGGGCATCGTCCGGGTCGGCGACCGTACGGGTGGGCTCCAGACCTGCATCGGGCCGGGCGCCTTGCGCGGCGCCGGAACCGTCCGCACCGCAACCGGCGGCAGCCGCCGCCGCAGCCGCCGCGTCGCCTGCGTGCCCCGGCAGCGTGGCCGCGCACGCGGCCGCCGCCCGGCCGGGCCGCCGGGACGGAACCTCGTCGAGAGGTACGGCCCTCAGCCGCCGCCACACCTCGTGCGCGGACGCGGGGCGCAGCCCGGGGTCCTTGGCGAGTAACTGCGCGGCCAACTCCGCCACGCCCGGCGGCAGATCCGCGCGGTGGACGCCGAGCGGGACCGGTTCCTGGCGCAGGTGCGCGTACATGAGCGCCATCGGGTCCGGCGCCGTGAACGGCGGTCGGCCGCAGATGAGTTCGTAAAGCATGCAGCCCAGCGCGTACAGGTCCACCCGCCCGTCGCCCGACTCGCCGGAGAAACGCTCGGGGGCGATGTACGCCGGGGTGCCGACGATCCGGCTCGACCGGGTCGCGGCCGCCGTGTACCGCGCGATCCCGAAGTCGACGACCTTGATCGTGCCCTGGGGTGTCAGCAGCACGTTCGCGGGCTTCAGGTCGCGGTGCACGATGCCCGCGTCGTGCGCGGCGGCCAGCGCGTCGGCGCACTGCGCCGACCACTCGACCGCGTCGCGCACCACGGGCATGCCGTCCTCGTGCAGCACGCGCGCCAGGTCCCGCCCGGCGACCAGCTCCATGACCACGAACACCGTGCCGTCCGGCTCACCCCCCAGGTCGTGGACGGTGACGATCCCGGGGTGGCTGAGCGCCCCCGCGGTCCGCGCCTCGCGTAAGAGCCCCTGCGGGTCGCCGCCGCCCGACGGCAGGACCTTCACCGCCACCCGCCGCGCGATACGGGCGTCGACCGCGGCCCACACCTCCCCCATACCGCCCCGACCCAGCAACTCCTCGAGCTGATAACGCCCGGCCAGCACACGCCCGCCCGCCAAACCCGCCCCCGAAAACTCGTCCGCTCGCCCGCACATCCCGTGCCGGAGCCACCGCACAGCGGCAACGCCCGGACCAGGCCGACCCACCGACCCTAAGGGTTGTCCCGTAAATGATCTCCGTTGTCGGAGTGTGGCGGCTTGATTCGCCGGTCATCCGGCGAGGGTGAGGTTGTGCAGGCGGGCGATG
>NZ_JBSFVE010000021.1:0-188796 GCF_053592165.1 Streptodolium elevatio | reverse complement strand
AAGCCTGGGGCACCGCCGGCGCCGTCGCCGTCATCGCCCTCATCGCCTGGAACTTCCTCTACTTCTACCCGATCTACACCGGCACCACGATCCCGACGACGGACTGGCACGACCGATTGTGGTGGCCGACGTGGACGTGATCCGGGGCACCTGATGCGGTGCACTCGATCCGGCCGATCTGACGGGCGGTCATCAGGAATCAATCTTTCCTATTAGCCGCCTACTGTCGTTCTCGGACAGCAGCACTGGCTACGTCAGGAAGGCGCTCGCATGCCGGTCGCACACAAGCCCGAGGGCTACACCGCGGTCACCCCGTGGATCATTTCGCGGGACACCGCCGGACTGCTGGCGTGGATGGCCGAGGCCTTCGGCGCCGAGGAGATCGGCCGGTTCGTGAGCCCGGACGGCAGCATCGGGCACGCCGAGACCCGCATCGGCGACGCGATCGTCATGGCCTTCGACGCCCCGCCCGACTGGGCGCCGACCCCGGCGTTCCTGCGCCTGTACGTCGAGGACGCGCACGCGGTACACGCGGCGGCGGTCGAGGCGGGCGGCGTGTCCGTCACCGAGGTCACCCACCTGTTCTTCGGCGACCTGGTCGGCCGCGTACGCGACCCCTTCGGCAATCTCTGGTGGATCCAGACCCACATCGAGGACGTGACCGAGGAGGAGGTCGCCCGCCGGCTGTCCGACCCGGTGTTCACCGAGGCCATGGCGTACGTCCAAGGCGCACGCATCGTCGAAGGCGACGCGTGAGCGCTGAACTCCCGTCCGGCACCCGCGCTATCGCTGGGTGCCGGCGAGGGCGGCCACTTCCGCGGCGGACAGGGTGCGGTCGAACACCTGCACGTCGGCCACCGATCCGTTCAGGCGGTCGACGCCGCTCGTGGCGCGTCCGATCGTGAGGGGGCCGGCCGCCTTCCACGACTTCGCGGCGCCGGCGGAGCCCTGCGCGACGCCGTCGACGTACAGCGTCATCTGGCCGGTGGATGCGTCGTAGACCGCGGCCAGGCTGGTCCAGGCGCCGATCTTCGCGGGCTGCGACGCGGCGGCCGTGTACCACTGCGCGGGGTTGGCGGCGTCTTCCGACGTGCGTACGAACGCCCATGTGCGCGCGTCCTTGTTGTAGTGCAGGTAGAAGCCGCTGACCTGGGTGCCGTCCTGGGCGACGATCGTCTGGTGCGCCTTGGTCTCGGTGACTTTCGCCCAGGCGGCGATCGTGAAGCTCCGGGTCGTGTCGACGACGGGCTCGCGCGTCTGGATCGAGCCGCCGCCCGCGAAGAACGCGCTGCCCGACTGCTCGGGCGACCAGGTGACGATCCCGGAGGTGGTGCCGTGGAAGCGTTCCCCGGTGTCCGCGGCGCCCTGGTCGAGCTCCCAGTGGGCGACGGCATCCGTCGGCACGGCGACCGGTGGTGCCGCAGCGGGGGCGGTGGGTGCGGGAGTCGCCCCGGGGGCGGGGACCGCGTTCGAGGCGGCGGGTCCGCCGGACGGGTCGGCGGAGCCGGAGGCGACGGGCGGGGACGCGTCGGCATCGGGCGACTTCTCGTCGTCGTCGCCCGACGCGCCGAACAGGAAGCCGAAGACGGTCGCGGCGATCGCCACGACACCGAAGGAGACGGCCGCCCCGATGCGCTTCTTGCGACGGTCCGGATCGACGACCTCGAACACCACCCGTTGCGGAGGCGGTGCCGGAGCGGGTTCCGAGGACGCCAAGGCCGCGGCGGCCGGCCACACGGAATCGGGGGCGGCGGTCGGAGCCGGGGCGGCCGGACCTGAGCCGACCGGGCCTGTGCCGGCCGGAACAGGCGTGGGCAGCACCGGAGTTGACGGTGCATCAGCGGATCCCGCGGGCGCTCCGTCGGCGGGCGTCGACCCGTCGCCGACGGACGCGACCCCTTCGCCTTCGGCCCCGATGGGCCGCGTCTCGTCGGTCCACGCAGAGCCGTCCCACCACCGCGCGGTGCCCGTGTACCCGTGTGGGTCCTCGTACCATCCCGCAGGCTTTGCCCCCGTTGTCATGGGCATCGAGCGTACGGGCTGAACAGGCCGTCGCATATGGGGGCTTGGCGCGATCCCGCGGCCACCGGCCGGAATGCGCGGGGTTACCAGAAGGACGGGACCTCGTACCAGCATCCGACCGACTTCCAGGCGCCCTCGCCGGACCCGAGGTCGATGACGGTGTGCATCACGCTGCCGACGAACGGATCCACGACGCCGTCCTGCGGCAACCCGAGCAGCCGCTCGAAGCGCTTGGTGTCGGCGGTGGTCTCGGGCCCGTAGACGGCGTCCGGGTAGAAGTCGCTGAACCCGACGGAGTAGTAGAACGCCTGGACGCACTGCGCGCCGAATCCGGTGGCGCCCGGACCGATGTCCGGCAGTCCGGGTGCGGCGTGCGCGGGAGCGAAGGCGCCGGACGCGCCCACCGCGAACAGCGCGGCCGCGGCGGCGCCCGCCACTCGTTCGCGCGCCCCACCGCGCCACCGCCGGTGGTCGGGGGCTTGTTCGCGCGCTCGGTCGGGTGCGCAGGTTGCGGAGTCGGTTGCGGAGTGCGGTGTTCGGGGCGTGATCGCGGGGTCCACCGTGTGCTCCTCTCCGGGGTCGTGCGGCCCCGTCCCGGAAGCAGCGTGCGGGCGCCGGGCGGCGTACGGAAGGAGCTATGCCGGATCGGTCGGGTTCCCGGCGCCGCGCGTCACTCGAAGTACGTGTCCGGTGTCCGTCCGCCGGTCTGCTTGGTGACGAGGCGTGCGGTGGCCGCCAACCGGTCGCCGTGGGCGGTGACCTGACGGCCCGTGACCTGGCGCAGGCCGTTCAGCGTCATGGCGAGGGCGACCTGTCCCCGGGCGTCGAAGACCGGCGCCACGATGGTGGTGATGTCGTACGTCGCCTCGGCCTCCACCCCCACCAGCTCGTAGTCCTCCTCGCCCAGCGCCGCCGCCAGTTCGGCCAGGCGGTCGCGCAACCTCGGTGCCTCGCGCGGGCGGTCGGCGAGGCGTTCCAGGGTGGCGCCGATCTCGGTGCGCGTCGGGCTCTCGACCGTGATGGAGTACCCCCGCTCGCGCACCGCCGCGAGGGTGACCGGCAGGTGGATGCGGGCGGTGGCCTGCATGCGCCGGTCGAGGCGACCCAGCCACGCGTCCACCTCGTGGGGCGACGACCACGCGAAGAACACCTGGCCGAGCGGCGGTACCAGCGGCATGCGCTGGCCCACGCGTACGTCGGCGGACGACAGTTGCGGGCGCCCCTCCACCGCGAGGATCACCAACTCGTCGCCCACCGACACGCTGATGATCGCCTCGGTGCTGAACTCCTCGGCCAGCGGCCGCATTTCGCCGCGGGCCAGGTCGACGGCCCGGTTGCTGCGCAGCGCCGCGTCGCCGACCGCGACCAGCGACGGGCCCAGTTCGTACGTCTTGCGCCGCGGGTGCCGCACCAGGTACCCGGCGTCCTCCAGCGACTGGAGCACCGACAGCGCCGAGGCGAGGTTGATGCCCAGGGACGCCGACAGTTCCGAGAGCGTGAACGCGCCGCCGGGATGCGCCGCGAAGAAGTTGAGGATCTCGATAGCCCGGCTGGCGGCGAGCGCGGGACGAACCATGGAGGCCCCCTTGTGACCTGGGCGACATCGCGCCAAACTCATTATCGGATTTCGAATCAGTTTTCAGAATATCAAAAAGCGGAGCGTCACATGAAGCTCGACGTGTTGTACGAGGTCGACGTCCCCCGGCCCTGGCACGGGGATCACCCCTACGGCCAGCGGCGGGAGGAGCAGCGGGCGTACCGCGAGGCGGTCGAGCAGATCCGACTGGCCGACCGGATGGGCTTCAACACGATCTGGGCGGTGGAGCACCACTTCCGCGAGGGGCGCTCGCACATGCCGGCGTCCGAGGTGTTCCTCGGCCATCTCGCGGGGCTGACCGAGCAGATCCGGATGGGCTTCGGCGTCACCCTCACGCCGTTCGGGTTCACGCCGCCGCAGCGCATCGCGGAGAAGGTCGCGACGGTCGACATCCTGTCGAACGGCCGCGTCGAGTGGGGCACCGGGCGCTCGACGCCGATGGAGCAGACCGCGTTCGGCGTGGACATCGCCAAGTCGCGCGACGACTGGCGCGAGGCGATCGAGATCGTGTGCGGCATGTGGCGCGAGGAGTACTTCGAGTACGAGTCGGAGCGCTTCAGGTTCCCGCGCCGCATGGTGACGCCCAAGCCGTTCCAGGACCCGCATCCGCCCGCGTGGATGGCCGCGACGTCGCAGGGCTCGGCGGAGGTCGCCGGGTCCAACGGGCTCGGCATGCTGTCGTTCTCGATCATGCAGCCGCTGGAGACGATGGCCGCGCAAGTGGCCGCGTACCGCAAGGCCGCGGAGACCGCGACGCCGCTGACGGACGTGACGACGAACAAGGTCGCGGCGTACACCCTCGTGCACACCACGGGCAGCAAGCAGGTGTCGCAGAAGGTCTGGGACTCGGTGGCGTGGTGGTACAAGAACCTCGCGATGTTCACGCTCGAATGGGAGCTTCCGCACCTGGGCAAGGAGGAGCGGGACAAGACCTTCCCGCTCCTCAAGCCGCTGTTCGAGGGCGAGGTGCCGGTCGAGACGTTCGACGCCGCCGACATGATCGTCATCGGCGACGTGGACACCTGCGTCAAGAAGATGAAGCGGTACGCGGACCTCGGCGTCGACGAGCTGATCTGCTACGTGCAGTGGGGCTACCTCGACCACCAGGACATCCTCAAGACCATCGAGATCCTCGGCAAAGAGGTCATCCCGGAACTCGACCGCTACACCCCCAAGGTGCAGCCGCCGACGAGCTGAACCGGGACGGGATTCGGACCCGGACGGACCGAGGTGGTTTGCTGTTCGCCACCAAGAGCCCGCGCCGCGCCGCGGCCGGGCGTTCGTCCGAGTTCGAGGAGTGGTCATGGGGCAGGTCAACGCGGATGCTTCGCGCGACGTCGAGGGTGAGCCGGAGGCGGTCTTCGCGGCGCTCGTCGACTACGCCGCGACCCGTCCGAAGCTGTTGACCGAGCACTTCTCCGACTACGAGGTGCGCGAGGGCGGCCAGGGCGCGGGCACCGTCGTGCACTGGAAGCTCCAGGCCACCAAGAAGCGTTCGCGCGAGTGCCTGTTCGACGTGACGCAGCCCGCCGACCTCACGCTCGTGGAGACCGACCGCAACTCCACGATGGTGACCACCTGGACCGTGGCCCCCGCGGGGGAGGGCCGCAGCCGGGTCAACGTCAACACGCGCTGGCAGGGCGCGGGCGGCGTCGGCGGCTTCTTCGAGAAGACGTTCGCACCGTCCGGCCTGCGCAAGATCTACGACGGCGTGCTGGCCAAGCTCGACGACGTCGTCTGACCCACCGGCAAAACGCCGTCGCCCCGCCGCGGAATCGACCGCGGCTGCGACGGCCGCCCGCAAGCGCGTAGGGCCCGCCACCCGGGTTTCCCGGGTGGCGGGCCCTACGTCGTACGCGCGCTGCCGGAACCGCGCCGCACCCGGCGGTGCCCGCCGCGCGTCAGGCGAGCAGCCAGCCCGCGGCGGTGCCGAACGCGGTGGCCGACAACAGGGCGAACAGCCCGACCCACACGGCACCGGGAATCCTGGTCAGCGTCGCCAACTGGTCGGCGTCGGACCACTGGGCCTGGCGCCGTCGGCGCAACTGCTGGAGCTCGATGACCGGCCGGATGCCGGCCGCCAGCAGGAACCACACCAGCAGGTACGCGAATCCGGCCTGCACGTCCGGTTTGGCGAGCCACGACACCGCGAACACGACGCCGCCGACGACGATGAGCGCGAACGCGCCGTAGAGGTTGCGGATCATCAGCAGCATCAGCGCGAGCCACAGCAGGGTGACCCACAGGGTCATGGTGATGTGGCCGTTGACGAGCAGCGCCGCGCCGCCGGCGCCGAGGAACGACGGCGTCACGTACCCGGCGAACGCGGTCAGCACCATGCCGAACCCGGTGGGCTTGCCGACCGAGACCGTCACGCCTGACGTGTCGGAGTGCAGGCGGATGCCGGTGAGGCGGCGGCCGGTCAGCAGTGCCGCGAGGGCGTGGCCGCCCTCGTGCGCGATGGTGACCACCGTCCGCAGCGGGCGCCACACGGGCCGGTAGAGCACCGCGAGGATCGCGGCGATGCCGGTCGCGGCGACGAGCCACCGGGGTGGGTCGGGCTGGGTGCCGACGACTCGATCCCACACCTCTTGCAGCGACATCGTCTCCACACTCGCTCCGCCCTGCACAGTGCTTTTGGTTGACCTTGACAAGTAGTCGTAGTACTGAGTGCGCTATGACGACGACGCACCCTGACGACGAGTTCCATCCGCCGACGAGCGACGACCCGTACTGGACCGAGACGTGCTGGTTCACGTTCACGGTTCCCGAGCGCAAATTGTCGGGCCAGCTCTACCCCTTCTTCCGGGCGAACCAGGGGGTTGCCGCGGGCGGCGCCTACTTCTGGGACGAAACAGGCCGGTACATCCACGACGCGCTGTACGCCAAGAACTTCTGGCACATGCCGATCCCGGACCAGCCGCTCACCGACATCACGCTGCCGAATGGCATCGCGTACCGGTGTGTGGAACCCCAGAAGGTCTACCAGGTCCGCTACGACGACCCCGACGGGGGCGACGAGATCTCCGTCGACCTCACCTTCACCGGCGTGCTCCCGCCGCACTACCTCGGCGACAAGCACGTGGACCAGCCCGGCCGCTACGAGGGCACGATCGTGCTGCGCGGCGAGGTGATCCCGGTCGACTCGTACGGCTTCCGCGACCGTTCGTGGGGCGTGCGCTCGCAGTTCGGCCAGGGCCTGATGACCTCGCCCGCGCGGCGCGGCGGCTACAGCTACGCGACGGCCTCCGACCGCGACGCCTTCCACGCGATCACGATGGACTTCGGCAGCGGGTGCGTGGCCATCCACGGCTACGTGCTGCGCGACGGCGTGTGGGCCAAACTCGCCAAGGGGCGCCGCGAGGTCGTCGAGCGCGACGACGTGACCGGCTGGGCGACACGTGTCGTGTTGGAGGGCGCCGACGAGCTCGGGCGCGAGCTGCACGCCGACGGGCGGACGGAGAACCGTCTCGGCTTCTTCCTCAACCCCAACCTGTTCACCGTCAACTGCCTCACCTCGTGGACGTTCGACGGGGTCACCGCCTACGGCGAGGACCACGAGAACTTCAGCGCCGCCGAAATCCGAAGTTTCAGTAGGGGGTTCCGCGGCGACAAGGCGTGATGCGGCGGTGACCCGGACCTGACGGACCGACAGAAAGCGGGTTGACGAATCCGTCCCGGGTGAACATCTGCACCCCTTGAGGGCTTGAAGTTAGGTCATCCTTACTTCTAAGGTCTGGCCAGTGGCAAGGTAAGGCTTGCCTAAGTCCGCGGCCGAACGTAGTGATGACCTACTCGCCGGCGCCACGTCCTCGAAGGGGTCGACCACTCATGCGCATGCGCAACTCCCTGCGCCTGGCGGCAGTCGTCTTGTCCGTCACCGCGTTCGCGACCGCCTGCGGCAGCGACTCCGATGACGACGAGGGCACCAAGCCCGACAGTGCGGCTGCCGCCGGCGCGAGCGCGCCGGCCGCCGGCGACCCGGCCAAGCCGCAACTCCCGGTCACCGTCGACTCGGTGGGCGGCGGCAAGGTGACGGTGAAGGACGCGAGCCGCATCGTGCCGCTCAACGGCGACGTCGCCGAGATCGTCTTCGCGCTGGGCCTCGCCGACAACGTCGTCGGCGTCGACACCTCGGGCTCGATCCTGCCGGAGGCCAAGGACAAGCCGAAGATCGGCTACCAGCGCTCACTGAACGCCGAGGGCATCATCGCGCTGAACCCGTCGGTGGTCGTCGCGACGCCGGACGCCGGTCCGGCCGCCGTGATCGAGCAGCTCAAGTCGGCCGGCACGCCGGTCGTGATCGTCCCGAAGGGCGCCGAGCTCTCGGACGCCGCGGTCCGCATCGAAGCGGTCGCGAAGGCACTCGGCGTCCCGGCCAAGGGCCAGGAGGTCGCGGCGAAGACGAACGCGGAGATCGCGGCCGCCCAGGCCAAGGCCGCCGCGTCCACCGGCAAGCCGCGCGTCGCGTTCCTCTACATGCGCGGCAGCGAGATGCCGCCGCAGCTCGGCGGCCGCGACTCGCGCGGCGACATCATGATCGAGGCCGCCAACGCGGTGGACGCGGGCGTCGAGGCCGGCGTCACCGGCTTCAAGCCGCTCACTCCCGAGGCGATGGTCACCGCGAAGCCGGACTTCATCCTGGCGTTCACCAAGGGCGTCGAGTCGGTCGGCGGGCCCGAGGGCGTCTTCAAGCTCCCCGGCGTCGGGCAGACCCCGGCCGGCGCGAACAAGAAGCTGGTCGTGATGGACGACGCCGAGCTCGGCAACCTCGGCCCGCGCACCGGCCAGGCGCTCGACAAGCTCGTCACCGCCCTGCACGGCTGATCCGCCGCGACGACACGGAAGAACGACCGGGGGAGGGGCGGGCGATGAGCCTCCAGCAGCACACAGGCCGCGACGACACACCGGCGGGACCGGCGGCGGGGACGTCTGCGGCGGACGCCGTCGGCACTACCGCGCCCGTGAACGCGCCGGACGTGCCGGCCGACCCCTCCGCCGCGGCCCTCCTCGCGATCGGTGGCGAGGAAGTGAAGGGCCCGCGAGCGGCACCGGCGGTGACGGTCGGCGAGCCGCGAACCGCCGTACGCGGGGCGCCCGTTGCCGGCGCCGGGCCCGACTCCTCGGCGCCGTCCCGGGCGGGCCGTGCGACGACCGGCCCTGACAGCTCGGCCTTCGCCACCCGGAGTCCGGACCCGGCGCCGACAAAGTCGGCCCGTTCCGCGGCAAGTTCGTCCGCCCTGCCCGGTTCGGCTTCGGCACCAGGTTCGGCACCGGGTTCTGCTTTGACACCCGGCGCGCCTTCCGCCCACGTGCGGCGGCACGGGCGGTGGCTGATCCCCGGGCTCTTCCTTCTCCTCCTGGTCACCTGCGTGTTCGCGGCCGGGACCGGCGCGGTGCGCATCCCGGCCTCCGAGGTGATCGCCTCTCTGCTGCACAAGATGGGCGTCGACGTCGGCACCGTCTCCGACCGGAACCACTCGGTCCTGTGGGCGATCCGGTTCCCGCGCGTCGTACTCGGCATCCTCGTCGGCGTCTGCCTCGGCTGCGCGGGTGCCGCGATGCAGGGGGTGTTCGGCAACCCGCTCGCCGAACCGGCGGTCATCGGCGTCTCGTCGGGGGCCGCGCTAGGCGCCGTCGGCGCGATCGTGCTCGGCGTCTCGACCTTCGGCACCTGGACCGTCACCGGGTTCGCGTTCCTCGGCGGGCTCATCACCACGCTGACCGTCTACCTGCTGTCCCGATCCAACGGCCGTACCGAGGTCGTCACGCTCATCCTCACCGGCGTCGCCGTCAACGCCCTGGCCGGCGCGGGGATCGGCCTGCTGACCTTCATCGCGGACGACGCCGAGCTGCGCAGCATCAGCTTCTGGAACCTCGGCAGCCTGGGCGGCGCCAACTGGGACGTCATCTGGGCCCTGGTCCCGTTCGCCCTCCTCGGCCTGCTCGTGCTGCCCCGGTACGCCCGCGCGCTCGACCTCCTCTCGCTCGGCGAGCGCGGCGCGCGGCACCTCGGCGTCGACACCGAGCGCGTCCGCCTCGTCGTGGTCGTGCTGACCGCGATGCTGGTCGGCGCGGCGGTCGCCGCGGCCGGGGTGGTCGGCTTCATCGGCCTCGTCGTGCCGCACCTGATCCGCCTCGTCGCCGGACCGCGGCACGCGCTGCTGCTGCCGGCCAGTGCCCTGCTCGGCGCGATCGTCACGGTCGCGGCCGACCTCGCGGCGCGGACCGTCGCGCTGCCCGCCGAGGTGCCGCTCGGTGTCCTGACGGCGCTGCTCGGCGCGCCGTTCTTCCTGTGGTTGCTGCGTCGTACCCGTTCCAGGCAAGGGGGTTGGGCATGAGTCTGCTCGTCGGGGTGCGCAACAGGTTCACCGCGATGACGGGGCGGGACTGCCCCGCCGTCGAGATCGCACCGGGCACGGCAGCGATCGCCGCGCGGGACGTGACGTACGCGGTCGACGGCGGCACCAAGCTGGTCGACGGCATCTCGCTGGAGGTGCACCCGGGGGAACTGGTCGCGGTGCTCGGCCCCAACGGCGCCGGCAAGTCGACCCTGCTCGGCCTGCTGACCGGCGACCTGCACCCGACCGGCGGCGAGGTGCTGGTCGGCGGCCGCCCGATCGGCGAGCTGGGCGCCCGCGACCTGGCACGGCACCGGGCGGTCATGCCGCAGAGCACGGCGCTGGCGTTCCCGTTCACGGTCGACGAGGTGGTCCGCATGGGACGAGCCCCGTACCTGGGCATGCCGGGCGACGAGGGCGACGACGAGATCGTGGCGCGGTGCCTGGCGGAGACCGACACCGCGCACCTCGCCGAGCGGGTCTTCCCCTCGCTGTCCGGCGGCGAGCAGGCGAGGGTGACGCTGGCCCGCGTACTCGCGCAGCGCGCCCCGCTGCTGTTCCTGGACGAGCCGACCGCCGCCCTGGACCTGCGGCACACCGAGGACGTGCTGCGGCTCGCGCGCGCCCGGGCCCGGTGCGGCGACGCCGTCCTGGTCGTGCTGCACGACCTCAACCTGGCCGCCGCGTACGCCGACCGCATCGCCCTGCTCGCGCGCGGCCGGCTGGTGGCCTGCGGCGCGCCCGAGCAGGTGTGCACCGCGTCGACGCTGTCCGAGCTGTACGGCCACCCCGTCGACGTGCTGCCCCGGCCCGGGACCGGCGAGTTGCTGGTCCTGCCGAGGCGCGACGCGGGGTGACCGGCCCACGCCGCGGGCGACGGCGGAGCGAGCCGGACGCGCTCCGCGGCCGCGGCCGGACACGCTCCGCGACGACAAAGGGACAAATCCCTATATTGTGAGGTGAGTGAGCACCAAGCCGACCCCCGACCCGCCCGTGGCCGGTCGGCTCGGCACCCCGTCGACGCCGCCCACCGCGCGGTGGGTGTGGTGGGCTCCGTTCGCCGTCATCCTCGTCGACGTCGCGTTCGAGCTCGCCCTGCCGACCAAGTTCGCATCGGGATTCCTGCTGATCGCGGTGCCGGTGCTGGCCGCCTTCACCCGTCCGGCGCGGACCGTCGCCGGGCTGGTCGTGCTGGCCTTGGCCCTCGAGGTGCTCTTCGCGTGGCGCTACGACCACTTCGACGAACTCCACCATGTAGGGCTCTACATCGCCACCGCCATCATCGGCGCGATCAGCGTCGAACTCGCCCGGCAGCGGCGGCGCGACGCCCGCAGCCTGGTGCAGGCTCACTCGGTCGCCGAGGCGCTGCAGCTCATGCTCCTGCGCCCGGTCCCGCCGCGGCTCGGGCCGGTGCGCGCGGCCGGGTACTACCAGGCCGCCGACCGCCGCGCGCTGGTCGGCGGCGACCTCTACGACCTGGTGGAGACCCCGTTCGGCGTGCGCGTCGTGATAGGGGACGTGCGCGGCAAGGGCCTGCCCGCGATCCAGCACGTCGGCACGGTCCTCGGCAGCTTCCGGGACGCCGCGCACGGCATAGCCGACCTCGCGGAACTCGCCGACCACATGGAACGCCGACTCGTCCGGGACACCGCGGCCGGGCCGCACGCCGCGGCGGACTGCGCGCCGGACACCGAACTGTTCGTCACCGCGCTGCTGCTGGAGCTGCCGCCCGACAGCCGCGAGGTGCGCGTCGTCGACCGCGGGCACCCGGCGCCGATCCTGCTCAGCCGGGGCCGGGTGACCAGGCTCGCGACGCGCCCCGGCGTACCGCTGGGCCTCGGCGCGCTCGCGGACGCGGCCACCGGGGCGACCGCCCACCCGCTGGAGCCGGGCGACGTGCTGGTCCTGCACACCGACGGGGTGAGCGAAGCGCGCGGTCCGCAGGGCGCCTTCTACCCGATCGAGGAGCGGCTGTCGGTGCGGTTCGGGGGCCGCGACCGGGTGGACCCGGGCGTATTGGCCGCGTTCGTGCGCGACGACCTCGCGGACTACGCGGAGGGCACGTGTGACGACGTCGCGGTGATCGCCCTCACACGTGCCGATCCGGTCTGACGTCCGGGTACGTCCGACGCGCGTCCGTCACACCCCCCAGGCGGTCCTCAGCCCTTGGCGAGGGCGTCGCGCAACGCCGCGTACGAACTGGCCGCGGCGTCGGCGCACGGCGGCACGAAGTCGGCGAAGCTGAGGAAGCCGTGGCTCAGGTCCTCGTGGTCGTCCAGCCCGGTGGGCACACCGGCCGCGCGCAGCCGCTCGGCGTACGCGACCCCCTCGGTGTGCAGCGGATCCTCGCCCGCGACCACGATGTGCGCCGGGGCCAGGCCGGACAGGTCGGCGGCGAGGCCGACGGCCCCGTACTCCCGGCACTGCTCGTCGGTGAGCTTCGCGAAGTAGTGCTCGCCGAACCAGGCCAGCGCGGCCGCCGGGAGCAGCGGGTCGTTCGGCTTGGTCGCGTGCGCCCCGGCGTCGAGGCCGGTGCCCGGGTACCACAGGAGCTGGAAGGTCGGCTGCGCGATGCCGCGGTCGCGCGCCATCAGGCAGACCGCCGCGGCCAGCGAGCCGCCCGCGCTGTCGCCGGCGACCGCGACGCGGTCCGGGTCACCGCCGAGTTCCGCGGCGTGCTCGCGCACCCAGGCGTACGCGGCGTACGCGTCCTCGTGCGCCGCCGGATACGGGTGCTCGGGCGCGAGCCGGTACTCCACGGACACCACCACGCACTCCGCGGCCGCGGCGATCTTGCGCGCGACCGGGTCGTGGCTCGCGATGCTGCCGATGCAGAACCCGCCGCCGTGGTAGAAGACCGTGACCGGCAGGCCGGGTTCGGTGCTCGGCGCGTAGACGCGCACCGCCAGGTCGGGCGCGCCCTCCGGGCCCGGGACGGTGCGGTCCTCGATGCGCGGGACCTCGGTCATGACGGGCCGCATCGCCATACCGGCGTCCATTTTCTCGCGGAACGCGGCCGGTTCGCCCTCGTAGCGCGGCAGCGGTATGGACGCGAAGAACGCGCCGAGTTCGGCGTTGAGCGGCATGGGCGGACCCCCTGGACGCGGATTGAAACTGGCACGCAGTGCCAGCTGTGGGGGCACTGTACGGCTTACCGCACGCCACGTGAAGCCCGCCGTGCGGGCTCCGAGGTCCCGCCCGGACCGCGACCGCCTCGGCCGCGCCTGCCGCTCGTGTCGGCGGTCCCGGGCGGCCGGCGGAGGCCGTCGGGAGGTTGTCCGACGGCCTGTGACGTACCTCCCGATCCGACCCGAGGACCTGCTCATCCGCGTGGCATAGGCCCGGATTCACGGCTCCGACCCGAAAGCTGCTGTCCCGGTTTGTCCTTGGAACCACAGGCGTGGCGGTCAATAGTCCGTCAATCCTGATTTAGTCTGTTCGCTTGTGACAGACCAGAACAGCCGTCGGCACGGCGACGGACCCCGCGGCCCGGGCGAGCTCCACTACCAGCGTGAAGCGGACATCAAGGACAAGGGCCTCAGCCACAACGCCATCGGCCTCGCCGGCAGCGTCGTCGTCGCGATCTCCACGGTGGCCCCGGTCTACACGCTCACGGGCGCTCTCGGGCCCACCGTGCGCGAGGTCGGCACACACCTGCCGGCGATCTTCCTCATCGGGTTCATCCCGATGCTGCTGGTCGCCTTCGCCTACCGCGAGCTCAGCAAGGTCGTGCCGGACGCGGGGACGTCGTTCACCTGGACCGTCAAGGCGTTCGGCCCACGCGTCGGCTGGATGTGCGGATGGGGCCTGGTGATGGCCACCATCATCGTGCTGTCCAACCTCGCGGGCATCGGCACGTCGTTCTTCTACCTGACCCTCGGCAAGCTGTTCGACAGCGACTGGGTCGCGGGCTGGGACGACAACAAGGCCATCCACATCCCGACCTGCATGCTCTTCATCGCCGTCGCCACCGCGATCAGCTATCGCGGCATGACGGTCACCAAGCGCGTGCAGTACATCCTGGTCGCGCTGCAGCTCGCGGTCCTCGCGCTGTTCATCGTTATGGCCATCACCAAGGCGCAGCAAGGCGACTTCGACACGTCGCTGTCGTTCTCCTTCGAGTGGCTCAACCCGTTCGGGATCGACAACTTCGCGGCGCTGACCGCGGGCCTGTCGCTGTCCATCTTCATGTACTGGGGCTGGGACACCGCGCTGACCATGAACGAGGAGACCGCGGGCGGCCCCAAGGTGCCCGGCCGGGCTGCGATGGTGACGCTCGTCGTGATCGTGTGCGCGTACCTGATGACCGGCATCGCGACGCTCATGGTCGCGGGCGTCGGCGACACCGGGCTCGGCCTCAACACCGACGACGAGAACATCTTCGCGAAGCTCGCCGACCCGGTGCTGGGCTCGGGGCTCGGCATCCTGCTGTTCATCGCCGTGCTCGCCAGTTCGGTCGCGAGCCTCCAGACGACGTTCATCCCGGTGGCCCGCACCGCCCTGGCGATGGCGACGTACGAGGCCCTGCCGGCCGCCTTCGCGCGCGTGCACCCGCGCTTCAAGACCCCCGGCTTCGCGACCATCGCGGCGGGCATCGTCACCGGCGCGTTCTACACGGTCATGACGCTGGTCAGCACGTCGGTCCTGGAGGACACGATCGCCGCGCTGGGCCTCATGATCTGCTTCTACTACGCGCTGACCGCGTTCTCGTCGGTGCGTTACTTCCGCAAGGACCTGCGCCGGTCCGCGCGCGAGCTGTTCATCAAGGGGCTCATGCCGCTGGTAGGCGGCCTGATGCTGAGCGCCATCTTCGTCAAGACGCTGATCGACGCGTGGAGCCCCGACTACGGCAGCGGAAGCTCGGTGCTCGGCATCGGCAGCGTGTTCGTCATCGGCGTCGGCGTGCTGCTGCTCGGCGTGGTCTTCATGGAGGTCACCGCCCGGCGGTCGCCGCGGTTCTTCCGCGGCGAGGTGCTGCGGGTGGACACGCCCGTGCTGGTACCGGAGGACGAGACGGTCTGACGCGCGGCGCCGACGCGTCGGGCGCGGCAGCAGCCGTACGGGCCCGCCGCGGGGATGCGTCGGGCCCGTACGGCTTCGGTCCGAGGATCGGTGGAGTCGGCTTCGCGCCCGGAGACGGCCGCGGTCAGCGGTTCTGGATGGCGTCCATCGCGACCGCGACGCACAGCCCGAGGCGGCGGTCCAGCGTCGGGTCGGTGAACGTCACGAAGTACTGGTCCCGCAGCTTCATCTGGCGCTCGATGTGCAGCATCGGGGTCTGCGTGTCGTCGCCCACGAAGTCGAAGTGGTACGTCGGGGCGGGCAGGAACGCGCCGACGTACGGGATGAACCCCCACACGCGCCGCAGGATCGCGCCGAAGAGGCTGCGCTCCTGGCCGGTCGAGCGCTCGGCGCCCGGCCGCTCCAGGTGCCACGTCGAGCGGATGAACGACTTCTTCACGTTCTTGGAGAACATGCCCAGCGGAGTGCCGTCGACGGCGGTGACGTCGTGCTGCGCATGGATGTCGAGCATCTGGCGGGCCTTGAAGCGGGCGAGCTCGTACTGCTTCGAGTCGTCCGTGTAGAGGATGACCTCTTCCTTGAGCTTGCCGCGCTTCTGCTGGGCGTAGGCGACGACCTGGCCGTGCGTCCCGTCCGGGTTGACGAGGTGCACGACGTACTGGTTCACCATCAGGCGGAAGTTCTGTCTGATGATGAGCTGCGACTGCGCCTGAAGCAGGGCTATGTCCATCGGGTTTTGCCTCCTGGGCAAGAAAATTGCCAGCGTGGTAGACACGTGGTTAGCGTGATGGTATGCCCGGAACAACGTCCGTGTCGCAGCCCCCGGCCGAACCGGTCTCCGAGACCGCGGCGCCGGGCCTCGGCGAACGTCTGAAGCAGGCCCGGCTCGGCCACGGGCTGACGCTCGAGGATGCCGCCGGAGTCAGCGGCCTGTCGATCGCTTATCTCTCCCGCCTCGAGAACGAGCGGCGCCAGCCGTCGCTGCCCGCCCTCCTCACCCTCGCGCGGGTGTACGCCACGACCGTGTCGATCCTGCTCGGCGAACGCGCCGGCGGCGAGGAGACGGTCATCCGTGCGAAGAACGCGGAGCCGTTCCGCGCGCACGGCTGGACGTACTGGCGGGCCGGCAGCCCGCGGCGCGGCATGCAGGCGCTGCGGGTACGCGTGCCCCCGGGCCGCGCGACCGGCCCGGCCCGCGTGCACCCGGGGGAGGAGTGGCTGCACGTGCTCAAGGGCCAGCTCCGGCTGACCCTCGACGGCACGACGCACCTGCTCGCGCCCGGCGATGTCGCGCACTTCGACTCAGCGATGCCGCATGTCATGGAGTCCGCCGACGACCACGTGCCGGTCGAGTTCCTCATGGTCCACGCGGCGCCCGCGATGGTCGCCTTCACCGCGTGCGTGCCGTCGGCACCACCCCACTGACCGACACGCGCCGCCGCAGGAAAGGCCGCCGCAGGAAAGGACGCCCCCATGGCCAACTCCGAGTCCGAGAAGAGCCGCGAGAACGGCATGTGGATCCGACTGTCGGTCTACGTGCTCGGCTTCGCGGTGATCTTCGGCACGCTCATGATCGTGGCCGTCGCCAACCGCTGAGGTCGGCACGGCACTGATCGCCGGGTCCCGTACCGATCGCCGGGGCCGCACCGAGTCGACGCGAGGCCGCACCGCGCGCACCGCGCAAAACCCGTACGCCGCCGCGCGTACCGTGCCCGATACTCGTGCGCATGACCGGGGAACTGCTGGTGGGCGTGGTGGGGTCGACGGCATACGGCCTGGCGACCGAGGGCTCCGACGAGGACCGGCTCGGCGTCTACATCGCCGCACCCGCGGAGGTGTTCGGGCTGAGCGGGCCGAGCGTGCTGACCGGTTCCCGCGTCACCACGCACCCGGACCTCACCATGCACGAGCTGTACAAGTTCGCCACGCTCGCGCTCAAGGGCAACCCGACGGTGAGCGAACTGCTGTGGCTGGACTCCTATGTCGTGGCCACGGATGCCGGCCGCGAGCTGATCGCGATCCGCGAGGCGTTCCTGTCGACACCGTGCGTGCGCGGCGCGTACGGCGGCTACGCGCTCCAGCAGTCCCGCAAGCTCCTGTCGCGCCACGAGGCCGGCAAGGAGGGCTTCTCGGCGGACACCGCGCGCCGCACGGCCAAGCACGGGCGGCATTGCATGCGGCTGCTGCGCCAGGCGCACGGGCTGCTCACGACCGGCCGCCTGACCATCGACATGTCGGCGCGGCGCGACGAACTCTTCGCCGCCGGCGAACTCGCGGCCCGTGCCCCCGAGGCGTTCTCGGCGCTGTTCGACAAGGAGATCGCGGCGCTCGACGCGGTCGATTCGGTACTGCCCGAGCGGCCCGACAGCGGGCGGGTCGAGGCGCTGCTGGTGGAGCTGCGCACGGCGGCCCTCCGGTAGCCGCGGCCCGGGCAGTATCATTTGACCAAGTCAAATGCACTTGCCGGGTGAAACCGCAGGCCGAGGGAGCCGCCGTGACGTCCTTGTTCGCCTCTCCGGAGGATGTGCGGAGCCGCCTGGCCGAGGGCGAGTACCTGGCCGACGGGCACATCGCCACCACCGTCTTCCTGGCCGACGCCCTCGGCAAGCCGCTGCTGGTCGAGGGCCCGGCGGGGGTGGGCAAGACCGAGCTGGCCAAGGCCGTCGCGGCGGCGACCGGCGCCGACCTGGTACGCCTCCAGTGCTACGAAGGGCTCGACGAGGGCCGCGCGCTCTACGAGTGGAACTACCGCAAGCAGCTGCTGCGCATCCAGGCCACCCCCGAGGGCCAGGACTGGTCCGACACGCACGACGACATCTTCTCCGACGAGTTCCTGCTCGCCCGGCCGCTGCTGACCGCGATCCGCCGCACCGAGCCGACCGTCCTGCTGATCGACGAGACGGACAAGACCGACGTCGAGGTCGAGGGCCTGCTCCTCGAGGTGCTCTCCGACTACCAGGTCACGATCCCCGAGCTGGGCACGGTGAGCGCGATCCGCCGGCCCTTCGTGGTGCTGACCTCCAACGCCACCCGCGAGCTGTCCGAGGCGCTCAAGCGCCGCTGCCTGTACCTCTACCTCGACTACCCGACCCCGGAGCGCGAGCGCGAGATCGTGCTCGCCCAGGTGCCGGGCATCACCGAGGCGCTGGCCGAGCAGCTGGTGCGCACCGTGGCGACGCTGCGGGCGCTCGACCTCAAGAAGTCGCCGTCGATCGCCGAGACGCTCGACTGGGCCCGGACCCTGCTCGCGCTCCAGGCCGACACGCTCGACGAGGACGCCATCGCGCGTACCCTCGGCGTGGTCCTCAAGCACGTGTCGGACCAGAACCGCGCGGCCAAGGAGCTGGGCCTTCCCACCGCCGGGCTGGGCTAGCGGCATGGCGCTCCTGGAACGGCACGTGGGCTTCCTGGACGCCCTGCGCGGCGCCGGGCTCCCCGTCTCGCTGGCCGAAGGCCTGGACGCCGCACGGGCGTTGACGGTGTTGGACCTGGTCGACCGGCAGGCGATGCGGGCCGCGTACGCCGCGACCCTCGTCAAACGGCCCACCCACCGGGCCACCTTCGACACGCTCTTCGACCTGTGGTTCCCGGCCGCGATCGGGGACGGCGCGGCGGGGCCGCCGCCCGAGCGGCCCGAGCGCCCGCGCGGCGGACCGCGTCCGCCCGACCCGGTGGCCGACGAGATGCGCGAGCGGTTGTTCGACCTGCTGCTGGACGGCGACGAGGCCGGGATGCGGCAGCTGGTGCGGGAGGCGGTGGCGGCGTACGGGAGGTCGCCGGCGGGGGCGCCGCGGCAGACCTGGTCGGCGTACACCGTCGGTGCTGCCCTCGACCCGCGCACCCTCATGGCCGGGCTGCTGCGCGCGGTGCTGGCCGGCCAGGAGCGCGGCGGGCTGGCCGAGCGCACCGCGCGGCGCACCCTGGAGGACCGCCTCACGGCCCTACAGGACATGATCACCGCGGAGGTCCGGCGGCGGCTGGCCGAGGACACCTCCGTCGAGCGCGTCGCCAAGGTCGCGGTGCGGCCGCCTCTGGAGAACATCGACATCCTGCGTGCGACGCGCGCGGACCTGGCCGAACTGCGGCGCGCCGTCCATCCGTTGGCGCGGCGGCTGGCCACCAGGCTGGCGGTCAAGCACAAGGCGGGGCGGCGCGGGCGGCTGGACTTCCGGCGTACCGTGCGGGCGTCGCTGTCGACGGGCGGCGTGCCGGTGCGCACGTACCACCGCCCGCGGCGGCCGCACAAACCCGAGCTGGTGGTGCTGTGCGACGTGAGCGACTCCGTGTCGTCCTTCGCGCACTTCACGCTGCTGCTGGCGTACGCCCTGCGCGAGCAGTTCAGCAAGGTCCGGGTCTTCGCCTTCATCGACAACCTCGACGAGGTCACCGGCTACTTCGCGCCGGGCGTGGACGTCGCCGACGCGATGAAGCGCATGACCTCCGAGGCGGACCTCGTGTGGGTGAGCGGGCGCACCAACTACGGCCGCGCGTTCGAACTGTTCGCCGAGCGCTACCCGGACGTGGTCGGCTCCAAGACCGCGCTGCTCATCCTGGGCGACGCGCGCTCCAACTACGGCCAACTGGCCCTGCCGGCCCTGACCAAGCTGGCCGACACCGCCCGGCGCGCGCACTGGCTGAACCCGGAGCCGCGCCGTGACTGGGACACCGGGGACTCGGCGTCCTCGGCGTACGACCGGATCGTGCCGATGGTCGAATGCCGCAACCTCGCCCAACTAGCGGCCTTCATCGAGGACTTGGCCTAGGACGCAGCTTTGCGGGCGCGGCGTGACGGGTGGGCTATTTCTCCAGATCTCGGCTCAAGCCCGCTTCCTGGCTTTCCTCGAGAGTGCGGAACGTGGTGGCTCCGCCCCAAGGACCGGAATCGCCCGCCCCCACGTCCCGCACGTCGCTGACGGTCAAAGGCGCGGTACTGGTACCGGACATGCCGTTCGCGGCCAGGTCGGCGGTTTCCCGCGGCGTTTCGTTCCCGGCACCAGCCATGGCAGTTCCCTCTCGAACGCGTCTCGAACACGTCTGCGGACGGTCGTCCGCCCACCGTGGCCGCCCGCACGGATGGCGCAGTCACGATACGACCCGCCCCGCCTGCCGCCTTCACAAAGCACGCACGGGCAATCTGCGAGACGCGTACCGCGCCGGACGTGCCGACCGGGTGCGCGCGTGCGGCCCGGCCGACCGGATCATCGCTGATGCGTCGGGCCGCCGGGTGGCCGGAATTCGCCCGCGAAAAGTTGTTCTGATGGGGAATCAGATCGCCCGGCCGCCGGTTCCTCTCCACCGGACGCCTGCGAAGTGATCCACCCGTACGAAACGGTTTCGTTTCGATAGGCTATGCTCCTCGGGCAACAGGGAAGGAGGCGGGATGCCGACCGAGCAGGCGACGACACCCGAGCGGCGCAGCCGGCTGACGCCGGAGCGCGAGCGGGAGCTGTACGACGCCGTCATCGCGCTGCTGCGCGAGGTCGGCTATGAGGCGCTCACCATGGACGCCATCGCCGCCCGTGCCCGGACCAGCAAGGCCACCCTCTACCGCCAGTGGCAGGGCAAGCCCCGGCTGGTCATCCACGCACTCGCCCACCTGCGGCCGGTCCACCTCGGCGGCGACGACACCGGCTCCCTCGACGGGGACCTGCGCTCGGTCGCACGCCATCTGGCCGCACTCGCCCAGGACGACGCCGGGCTGCACGCCTCCATGAGCCACGTCGTCATGACCAACCACGAACTCGGTGAGATGCTCCGCGAGGTCCTCATCCGGCCCGAACGCGAAGCCTTCGACGCCCTGGTGCAGCGGGCCGTCGACCGCGGAGAACTCGCCCGCAAGCCCGCCGCCACCGACTACTGCGGCGGAATCCTCGTCCAGGCGGTCCTCAACAGGCCGCTGTGCGACGGGGTGCCGGCCACCGAGTCGTACCTGAACGACATCATCGACACGGTGGTCCTGCACGCACTTCGTCACAGCTGAGCGCTCTCGTTCGTCATATAGCCGAACGCTCGGCCCACGTCGCCGATCCGGGCCCCACAACCGGCCCGGTCGGACCGATCCGCAATAACACCCGCACCGGGGGTACCTCCATGTCCCAAGCCACTCTCGATCCGTCCCGACCGACTCCCGGCGGCGCGTCCGAGGACCACTCCTCGCGCCGCTGGTGGGTGCTGGTCGTCGTCGCCGTCGCGCAGCTCATGGTCGTCCTTGACGCGACCATCGTCACCGTCGCCCTGCCGGACGCGCAGGCCGACCTCAACATGTCGGACGCCAACAAGCAGTGGGTCGTCACGGCGTACGCGCTGTCCTTCGGCGCCCTGCTCCTGCTCGGCGGCCGCATCGCCGACTTCTGGGGCCGGAAGAAGGCGTTCGTCACCGGCATGGCCGGCTTCGCCGCCGCCTCCGCACTCGGCGGCATCGCGCAGAACGAGGCCATGCTGTTCGGCGCCCGGGCGCTCCAGGGTGTCTTCGGCGCGCTGCTCGCCCCCGCGGCGCTGGCGATCCTCACCGTCACGTTCACCGAAGGCCGGGAACGCGCCAAGGCGTTCGCCGTCTACGGCGGCATCTCGGCAGGTGGCGCGGCCATCGGCCTGCTGCTCGGCGGCGTGCTCACCGAGTACGCGTCGTGGCGCTGGACCCTGCTGGTGAACGTCCCCATCGCCGCCGTCTCCATCTTCGCCGCGCTGCCGATCCTCAAGGAGAGCCGCGCCGAGGGGAACACCCGGTACGACATCCCCGGTGCCATAACCGTCACCCTCGGCCTCGCCGCCCTCGTGTACGGCTTCACCCGGGCCGCGGAGGAGGGCTGGACCGACGGCGTCACGCTGGTCATGCTGGTCGCCGGCGTCCTGCTGCTGGGCCTGTTCACCTTGATCGAGAGCCGTACGCAGCATGCGCTGCTGCCGCTCCGCGTGGTCGCCGACCGCAACCGCGGCGGGTCCCTCCTGGTCATGCTGCTCGTCGGCGCGGCCTTCATCGGCTCGACGATGTTCATGATCTTCTACATGCGCGTCGTGCTCGAGTACGGCGCGGTGAAGGCGGGCGCGGGCGCGCTCGGCATCACCGTCGGCGTCTTCATCACCGCGGGCGCCTCGGCGGCACTGCTGCCGAAGATCGGCCCGCGGATCCCGCTCACGGTCGGCTCGCTGCTGGCCGCCGGCGGTACGTTCTGGCTCACCTTCCTCTCCACCGAGCGCCAGTACCTGAGCGACGTGCTGCCGGGCATGGTCCTGATCGGCCTGGGCCTCGGCCTGGTGTTCACCTCGGTCGCGAGCACCGCGCTGATCGGCATCACCGGCCACGACGCGGGCGCCGCCAGCGCCTCGATCAACGCCGTCCAGCAGGTCGGCGGCGCCCTCGGCACCGCCCTGCTCAACAGCATCGCGACCTCCGCCTTCGACGACTCCATGTCGGACAAGGCGGCGGAACTCGGCCCGCAGATGGGTGACGCGAACGTCGCCCACCAGGCGTTCGTCGACGCGAGCCTGGACAGCTACACCCAGGCGTTCGGCTGGGCCGCCGCGATCATGGTGGTCGGCGCGGTCATCGCCGCCCTCCTGGTCAACGCCGGCAAGGACGCCCTCCCCAGCGAGGGCGGCGCCGTCCACATGGGCTGACCCCCAAAAGAACGCACCGACACAAGACGGCGCGGCGATCGGAAACCCCGATCCCCGCGCCGTCCGCGCGTCCGCCCCGCGGCTGCGTGGCGCGGGCCCGCGCCAACCGCGAACCGACGTCGTACGGGAGCCGTTCAGGCGGCCGACGAACACGGGGTCATCGTGTACTCGATGACATCCCGCCCGTCGACAACGTCCACGACGATCACGACGCGGATGTCCAGTGCCTTGGCCAGCCGCTGGACCAGAGCGAGCGTCGGAGTCACGCCGGCATGCTCGATCGCCGAGATGTTCGCCTGCTGCATCCCCGTGGCCTCGGCGAGTTTCTGCTGCGTCCAGCCCTTCGCCCTGCGGGCCGCGTTGATCGCGAGGCCGAGCTGGGGTGCATACGGATCAGGGGGCGGTGGTCATGTGGCTGCGGATGTGGGTGATCAGGCCGGGGGCGGCTGACTCGATGAGGGTGAGGACTTCCTCGAAGGCTTCGGGGCCGTCGTAGTACGGGTCCGGGACGTCGAGGTCGTCGTCGGCGTCGGGGTCGAACTCGCGGAGCAGGCGCACCTTTGCGCGGCCGGCGTCGTCGGGGGCGCGGCGGCGCAGTTCGCGGAGGTGGTCGCTGTCGAGGGCGACCACCAGGTCGTACGACGGGAACCACGTCGCGTCGAACCGGCGCGCGGCGTGCCCGGTTTCGTAGCCGGCCGCGCGCAGGACGGCGTCCGTACGGTGGTCGGCCGGTTTGCCGCGGTGCCAGCCCTCCGTGCCGGAGCTGTCCACCTCCACGAGGCCGTCCAGGCCCTCGTCCTCGACGACCTTGCGGAAGACCCACTCGGCCATCGGCGACCGGCAGATGTTGCCGGTGCAGACGAAGGTGACGCGGTAGGGGCGGGTGGCGGGTTCGTCCACCGGCAGCGCCACGGGACTACCGCCGAGCGCCGCGCCCGGCCGGGCGCTTCGGGGCGGGCTTGGCGGCCCGCGCGGGTGCGGGGGCGTCCTTCTTCGCCTGCTCGTCCTGCTGCTTCTCCTTGAGGCGCGCGGCCTCGCGCCGGACCTCGGCCTGGGTGGCGCGCTCCTGCTCCAGCCACTCGGGCGCCTCGTCCTTCAGCGCCTCGATCTCGTCGGTGGTCAGCGCCTCGGTGACGCCGCCGCGGGCCAGGCCCGCGATGGAGACGCCCAGCTTCGCGGCCACCACGGGACGCGGATGCGGTCCGTTGCGGCGCAGTTCGCGCAGCCACTCGGGCGGGTCGGTCTGGAGCGCGTTCAGCTCGTCGCGCGAGACGACACCCTCCTGGAACTCGGGCGGGGTGGCCTGGAGGTACACACCCAGCTTCTTCGCCGCGGTCGCGGGCTTCATCGTCTGGGCGGTCTTGTGCGACGTCATGGCGCCAAGGGTAGCGAGCATGCGCGGCCCCTCGGATCACGCCCGGTAACCTGACGGGGTGACAGGCTCGGAGACACCCCTTTCGTTCCGGCTCGCGTACGTTCCCGGGGTGACGCCCGCCAAGTGGGTGCGGACCTGGCACGAGCGCCTGCCGGACGTCCCGCTCGAACTGGTCGCGGCGACCGCGGACGAGGCGGCCGGCCTGCTGCGCGACGGCGGCGCCGACGCCGGGCTGGTACGCCTGCCGGTCGACCGCACCGCGCTGAGCGCGATTCCCCTCTATACCGAGACCACGGTCGTCGTCGTGCCGAAGGACCACGTCGTGACGGCGGCGGACGAGGTGACGACGGAGGACCTGGCCGACGAGATCGTGCTGCACCCGCTCGACGACGCCCTCCCGTGGGAGGAACTGCCTGGGCGCCCCGCGGTCGAGCGGCCCGCGACCACCGGGGACGCGGTCGAGCTGGTGGCGGCGGGGGTCGGCGTGCTCGTCGTCCCGCAGTCGCTGGCGCGGCTGCACCACCGCAAGGACCTGACCTACCGGCCGCTGACCGACGCCCCCGAGTCGCGGGTCGCGCTGTCGTGGCGCGAGGGGGAGACCACGGACCTGGTGGAGGAGTTCATCGGGATCGTGCGCGGCCGCACAGTCAACAGCTCGCGCGGCCGTACGCCCACCCCGCCGCAGCCCAAGGCCGCGCGTACGTCTGCCGGAGGCCGGTCAGGGGGAGCGGCCGGCGGGTCCAAGGGCAAAGCCGCCGGCAAGCCGACGGGCAAGACCGGCGGAACCCGCGCCAACCCGCCGCGCGGGGCAGCCCCCGCGAAGCGCGGCAAACCGCGCCGCAAGGGCTGACGGCGGCCGTCGCCGCACCGGCGTGCGGTCAGGTCGCCGCCCACCAGCCCGCGTCCAGGTCGTGGGCCAGTGGGCCCACGGTGGCGGCGGCCGCCAAGTGCCGGGCGGCGGCGACGCCTTCGGCCGGTTCGAGCATGCAGCCGACCACCAGGCCCAGCCCGGTTTCGGCGCACGCGGCGACCACCTCCCGCGCGGGGCCGAGGCCTCCGCACTTGAGGAGCTTGAGGTTGACCAGGTCCGCCGCGGACGCGTCGGCGACGCGGCGTACGTCGTCCGCGGTGAAGACGCTTTCGTCGGCGAGGACCGGCCAGGGGGAGTTCCGGCGGACGTGCGCCAAGCCGGCGAGGTCGGCGGCGCGGACCGGTTGTTCGACCAGTTCGAGGTCGATGCCGAGAGCCGCGATCCGGTCCAGTACGCGGACCGCCTCGTCGGGCGTCCAGGCCTGGTTGGCGTCGACGCGCAGCACCACGCGGCGTTCGGCGCCCCCGAGTCCGGCGTGGACCTCGGACATGCGGCGTACGTCCACATCGGCGTCGGCGAGCTTGAGCTTGAGTGTGTCGAAGCCCGCTTCCGCGGCCTCGCGCGCCGCGGTGGCCATTGCCGCCGGGCTGTCCACGCTGATCGTGAGGTCCGACCGGACGGGCAGGGGTGTGTTGCCGAGGAGTCCGGGGAGGCCGGTGCGGGCGAACGCCGGGGACGACGCCGCAAGGTGGTGCAGAGCCACGTCGGCGGCGGCCCTGGCGGACGCCACCCCCGGCGCCGCCGCCTCGACCGCGCGCAGCGCCTGCGCGAAGTCCCGCGGACCGCGGCGCAAGACGTGACTGATCGGTCCGTGCAGCGCGGCAAGGACGGCGTCCGCGGTGTCGCCGGTGACCGCCGGGGTCGCGACCGTGGAGCCGGTCGCCGACAGGCCGTCCGCGGTGTGCAGGGTGACCTCGATCGCCGACAGGGTGTGGACCGTGCGCAGGGCGGTGCGGAACGGCCGGCGCAGCGGCCGCCGGACCACCGTCGTGGACACCGCGCGGACTCGGGGGAGGGTGAGGTCCGGTAGCGCCGGGAGCGGGCGCGGCTCGTTGCGGGCGGGGCGCCGCATGGGTATCTGGGGTGTGCGCCAGCGCGGATCGGTCCGCCGGGGGCCCGAGGGGCGGAACCCGGCCTTCTCGTACACCGAGCGGGCGCGGGAGTTCGCCTCGAAAACCCACAGTCCCACGGCCCGCCCCGGCATCGCGTCGAGGGCGTGGCGCAGGAGGCGGCCCCCGATGCCGAGGCCCGAGGCGGCCGGATGGACGTAGAGCGCCGCGAGGTAGCCGTCGTGCCCGCCCGCGCCGCCCTCGTGGTCCGACCGGTCCGACCGGTCCGTGACGTCGTCGCCGAAACGGGCGAACCCGACCGGCTCCCCGGCGGTGCCGAGCGCCAGGACCGTGGTCAGCCGCGGGTCGTCGAGCCCCACCGCCAGGTCGGCGGCGACGCTCCCGGGTTGCAACGAGTCGAGCACGTCGTCCGGGACGATCCCGCCGTACGCCCCCAGCCAGGACCGGACGAAGATCTCGGCCATCGCCGGAAGGTCGTCGTGCGTCGCGCCGCGCAGGCCGGATCCGGCCGCCACCCGTTCCGCCGCGCTCACGGGACCACTCGCATGTACCGCGGCTGCACCGTTGCCGGGGCCGGGAGTTCGAGCGGCCGCGCCCCCGGGGTGAGGGAGCCGAGGACGGATCCGCGCCGGGCGCCGGTGGCGGAGGGGACGGTGCCCTCCAGCCCGTGCACGGCGAGGTAGCCGAGGAGCGCGAACAGGTACGCCTCTTTGCCCTGCGCCGGGAGCCCGAAGTCGTCGATGGGGCGGATGACGGTGCCGGCGGCGAGTTCCGCGATGCGGCGCATGAGTGTGGGGTTGCGTACCCCGCCCCCCGCGACCACCAGTTCGGTCACGTCGTGCTCGCGGCACGCGTCGGCGACCAGCCGCGCGGTGAGTTCGGTCAGCGTGGCGAGGAGGTCGTCGGCCCCGATCGCCCGGCCGCCCAGTGCCTCGCGGACGTACTCGGCGTGGAAGAGCTCCTTGCCCGTCGACTTCGGCGGAGCGAGCCGGTAGTAGGGCTCGGCCAGCAGACGGTCGAGGAGTTCGCGGTCCACCCGGCCGCGCGCGGCCCGGGCGCCGTCCTTGTCCATCCGCTCCGCCCCGTCCGTCGCGTCGACGACGGCCGTGTCCATCAGCGCGTTCGCCGGGCCGATGTCGTACGCGATCACCCGGCCCTCGCGGTCCCGCACCGTGATGTTGGCGATGCCGCCGAGGTTGAGCGACCCGCGCCGTACGCCCGGCCGCGGCTCGCCCGGGCCGTCGGCGGGCACCGGCTCCCCGGACAGGACCAGCAGTTCGTCGAGCGTGGAGGCCAGCGGTGCCGCGTGCCCGCCGCGGGTGATGTCGCGGGTGCGCAGGTCGGTGACCGTCATGAGCCCGGTGGCCTCGGCGATCCATGCGGCGGCACCCAGTTGCAGCGTGCCCAGCGCACGTCCGCCCTCCACCCAGTGGTAGACGGTCTGGCCGTGCGAGACCACCAAGTGCGCCTCGCCGCCCGCGACTTCGTGGTTGGCCCGGGCGGCGACCGCGCCGAACAACCGGCCGAGTTCGGTGTCGAGGCGGCAGACCTCGGCCAGCGTGGTGGGGTGCGGCGGCAGGGCGGCCGAGAGGCGGGCGCGCAGTTCCTCGGGCACGTCCTCGCTGTACGTGCCGCGCGGGCGGCAGACGACTGCGGTCCCGTCCAGCGCGAAGTCGGCCACGGCCGCGTCGACGGCGTCGTACGAGGTCCCGGACAGTATGCCGATGACGGTCAGATCCACGCGGTTCTCCAGGTGAGCTGGTCGGTCTATGCGTTCAGGTGGTCCGCGGCCGCGGCCAGTACGCGCAGCCACATCTCCTCGGTCGGCCGCAGGTCGCCGAGCGAAGCCGGCGGCGTTTCCGCGCCTCCGGATTCGCCGCCCGCCCCTCCGGCGCCCCCACCCACGGCGTGCAGGCGGTTGGTGATCATCGCGACGGCGGCACCGCGGTCCGGCAGCGCGGCCACGGCCACGCCCGGGAACCCGGTGTGCCCGAGCGCTCTGCCCCAGGGGCCGTGCCAGACGCGCAGGCCGAGGGCCTGCCCGGGGTCGGCCCCCGGGGTGGCGAACGCCTCCGCGGTCACGGGGCGGATCGGGCCGCGACCGTGGAGGCTGTCGTCGAGGGCACCGGCGAAGCGCAGCAGGTCCGCGGCCGTGGTGAACATGCCGGCGTGCCCGGCCGCGCCGCCGAAGGCGTGGAACGCGTTGCCGTCGTTGACCTCGCCGACCAGCACGTGGTCGCGCCAGCCGGGGAACGCGTCCGCCGCGGCGGCGACCTCGGCCGGGACCGGGTACGGCGTGCCGGTGGCGACCATCGCGCGTTCCACCCGGTCTCCGGCGGAACTCGCGGCGACCGGGCCGCCGGGGACCGGTGCGCGGTACGCGGTCCCGGTCAGTCCGTACGGCCTCAGCACCAGTTCCGCGACCGTGTGCTCCAGGCCGCCGCCGATGCGCGCCAGCACGCCGCCGAGCAGGATGAAGCCGAGGTCGGAGTAGTGGCGTCCGGCGCCGACCGGGTAGCGCCGGGGGATGCGCGCCGCTCGGGTCACCGCATCGGTCTCGCCGCTCCCGTCGAGGTACAGCGGCCACCACTCGCGCAGTCCCGCACGGTGTTCCAGCAGGTCCCGCAGGCGGATGTCGGGATCGGGGCCTGGCACGTAGCGGTGCGCGGGGTCGTCGAGGTTCAGGTGGCCGAGGTCGGTCAGCGTCATGAGGGCCGCGGTCGTGCCCAGCACTTTGGTGACCGACCCGGCGTCGGTCCGGGTGGCCCACTGCATCGGCTCCGCTTCGGTCGCATTGGGCGTCGCCGGCGTCGCGGTGCGGCTTCCGGCCCGGTGCACCCGGCTGTGGCCGACCGCCGCATACGCGACGGCCCCCTGCGCCGCGACGGCGACCAGCGCCCCGGGAGGCGGCAGCCCGCCGAGCCGGGGGCCGACCAGTTCGGCGGCGGCTTCGCGCAGCGGGCCGGTCGTGAGGAGGACCGGTGGCGGGGGATGCGGTGTGGCGGTCACAGGCCAGAGGTTAATGGTTTACCTCTTGCCTGTCATCAAGGTGAAGATTTAACCTGAGCCAAGTTTGCCGCTCCGCAGCTCGAAGGACGTCGCCATGACAACTCGCATCGCGCCGCGTCGGGGGACCCCTCGGAAGGTGCGCGCCACCATCCGAAGAGGTCCGGCCCCCCGTCGCCTCATGACCGGCATCACGGCCGCCGCCGTCGCCCTCACGGTGGGGTTGTCCGCCTGCTCACCGAGCAGCGGTTCCTCGTCGTCCGGCGACGTCTCCGCCTTCACCGTCGCCCGCACCGGCGACATCGACAAGCTCGACCCGCAGCTCGCCACCGCGTTCCAGACCCAGCAGACCCTCGGCCTGGTCTACTCGTCGCTGGTCAAGACCGGCACCGACGGGTCCCTCCAGCCCGACCTGGCGACCGCGTGGACGATCTCGCCGGACAACCTGACCGTCACGTTCACCCTGCGTACGGGCGTCACCTGGCACGACGGCACGCCGTTCGGCTCGGCGGACGTGAAGGCCTCGCTCGAGCGCATCCTGAACCAGTCCACCGGAGCGGTCGCCCGCTCCAACCTGACCGCGATCACGGGCATCGACACACCCGACCCGGCCACGGTCGTCCTCCACCTGAGCAAGCCCACGGCCTCGCTGCTCTACTCCCTCGCCTCGGTGAACACCTCGATCCTCGCGGCGAAGGACATCACCGCCGGCACCGTCGGCAAGTCGCCCGACGGCACCGGCCCCTTCACCTGGAAGCAGTGGGACCAGGGGCAGCAGGTGGTGCTGACCTCCAACGCCGCGTACTACGGCGGAGCCCCGGCGATCGGCACCCTCACCTTCCGGGTGATCCCGGACGAGGCGTCGATCCTGTCCGGCATGAAGGCCGGCGCCTTCCAGATCGGCCTGATCTCCGACCCCGGCATCGCGCAGCAGGCCGGCTCCGGCGGCGGTTACGAGCTGGTCAAGCAACCGACGCTGGCGTACCACACGTTCATGCTCAACGGCCGCCGCGGACCGCTCCAGAACCAGCAGGTCCGCCAGGCGATCGCGTGTGCCGTCGACCGGGACCAGGTCCTCAAGACCGCCGCCTACGGAGACGGCACGGTCACCGGCCCCATCACCAGCCCCGCGTTCCCGTACCCGGCCACCGACGGCCTGCCGTGCACGCCCGGCGACACCGCCCAGGCCAAGCAGATGCTCGCGGCGGCCGGCTACGGCGGCGGATTCACGCTCGACACGATCGTCGAGACCGGCGAGTACGCCTCCGCGGGTGCCGAGGCGCAGAACCTGCAGGCCCAGCTCGCCAAGATCGGCGTGAACCTCCAACTGCGCCAACTCCCCACCTCGCCGTACGTCCAGGCGTGGCTGGCCGCCGACTACGAAGCCGCGGTCGCCCTCAACGGCGGCTCCTACGACCCCTATCTCATGTACGGGCGCTACTTCGGCGCCGGCGGCAGCCTGAGCAAGCCGGCCGGCCTGGAGTCGCCGAAGCTGGCCGATCTGCTCGCGCAGGGCAACGCCACCAACGACGAGGCGCAGCGGAAGGCCATCTACGGAGACCTGCAAAAGCAGCTCCTCGCCGAGTCCCCGTGGATCTGGATGTTCCGCTCGGACGACTACTACCTGGTCAAGTCCGGGGTGCAGGGCTTCACGGCGCGACCCGACGAACTGCTGACGTCGCTGGCGGCGGTGAAGTGACCCGGAGGCCCCCGGCCGCGGGCACCAGGGCACAGGCAGGAGCCTGACGGCCCAGCGGCCGGCCCGGGGCGGTCGGCGTGGCCCGCAGCCACGCCCCCCGTGGCGGCGACCACGCCGACCGCCCGACCGGACCGCGGCCCGGAACCTCCACCCGCGCCGCACCCCTTCCACGGCCGACCCGCGACCGGCAACGCGATCGACCCGCACCACCAACTCCACCACCGACACCACCGACACCACGACCCGGTTCACAACCTCGAGAGGAGCCGACCGCATGCTGACCTGGCGATGGTTTGCCGCGCGGTTCGGAGGCGCCGTGCTCACCCTGGTGGGGGTGACAATCGTCGTCTTCGTCGTGCTGCGCACAATCCCGGGCGACGCCGTCACCGCGTCCCTCGGAACGGAGTCGGGCACCCTGACCCCGGAGCAGCGGGACTCGCTCAACCACTACTACGGCATCGACAAGTCATGGTTCGAGCAGCTCTGGACATGGATCTCCGGCGTCCTGCACGGCGACCTCGGGCTCTCCGTGACCAGCGGCAAGACGGTCACCGAACTCCTCGGCACCGCACTGCCCGTGACCATCGAGGTCGCCGCGCTGGCCGCGCTGATGGGGACCGCGGCCGGGGTCGCGCTCGGCGTCCTGGCCGGCGCCCGGGCGGGCCGCAGGACCGACAGCGCGACCCAGGGCGCGGCCCTGGTAGGCCTGGCGATCCCCGAATTCGTGGTCGGAACCGCCGTCGTCACGATCCTCGCCGAGGTGTTCCGCTACTTCCCCAACACGGGCACGTTCGTCCCGCTGACGACCTCGTTCTCGGAGAACATGAGCCAGGTGTTCTACCCGGCACTCGTGCTGGCCATCCCCTTCGCCGCCAACGTCATGCGGACCACCCGTTCCGAGTACGTCGAGATGGCCGAGGCGGACTACGTGCGCACCGCCCGCGGAAAGGGCCTGCACCCCGGCCGGATCCGCCGCGCCCACATCCTGCGCAACGCCACGATCCCGATCGTCACCCTGACCGGCATCCAGTTCGGCTACCTGCTGGGCGGCACCGTCATCGTGGAGCAGATCTTCGCGCTCCCCGGCATGGGACGGCTCCTGCTGACCTCCATCACCAACCGCGACTACCCGGTCGTGCAAGGCACGGTGCTGGTCATCGCCGTGCTGTTCGTCCTGGTCAACCTGATCGTCGACCTGCTCTACCGGGCCATCGACCCTAGGACGCGAGCAGCATGAGCATCCAACCCCTGGCCACCGAGACCGAACCGGTCCCCGCCTCCACACCCGCGAACACCCGTACGCGTCTGCTCACCCGCGTGTGGCACGACCGCAACGGCAGGATCGGGCTGGTCGTCACCGGCGTGCTCGTCCTGGTCGCCCTGCTCGGCGCGGTCGGGGCCGTGCCGCACGACCCGATCGCGCAGCACCCCGACGACCGCCTCCAAGGCCCCTCCGGCACCTACTGGTTCGGCACCGACCAATTCGGCCGGGACATCGCCGCGCGCGTCGCGGTCGGCATCTGGACCTCGTTGCGCGTCGCCGTGCTGTCCGTCGCCATCGCCACGGTCATCGGTTCGGTGCTCGGCATCTGCGCCGGGTTCTTCCGGGGCTGGGTCGACCAGGCCGTCAGCCGCTTCGTCGACATCCTGTTCGCCTTCCCGGCGATCCTGCTGGCCCTCGCCGTCGTCACCGCGCTGGGCACCGGCTGGCAGAACACCGCGATCGCGATCGCCGTCGTGTACACGCCGATCTTCGCCCGGGTCTCCCGCGGACCCACGCTGTCCGTCGGCAACGCCGAGTACATCAAGGCGCAGCGCGTGCTGGGCACTCCGCTGCCGCGCATCATGCTCCGGCACGTACTGCCCAACGTCAGCGCGCCCATCGTCGTCCAGGTGACCCTGGCGCTGTCCTGGGCGATCCTCACCGAATCGTCCCTGTCGTTCCTCGGGCTCGGCACCCAGCCGCCCGCGGCCAGCCTCGGGCTGATGGTCTCGGACGCCCGCAGCACCGTCGCCAACGCCTGGTGGACCCTGACGTTCCCGGCGCTGGCCATCGTGATCGCGGTGATCGCCCTGAACCTGCTCGGCGACGGGCTGCGCAGCGCCCTCGACCCCCGGCGGGAGTCCCGTTCATGAAGCACGACCCGAACACGCCGCAGGGCAGCGCGTACCGCAACGGTACGGCGCCCGCCGGGCCCGCCGAGGCTGTCCGGCCCGCCCGCGAACCGGTCCTGGCCGTACGCGGACTGCGCACCGCGGTCCGCACCGCCTCGGGGCCGCTGGAGATCCTGCGCGGCGTCGACCTCGACGTCGAGCGCGGCGAAACCGTGGCCGTGGTCGGCGAATCCGGCTCCGGCAAGTCGTTCACCGCACTCAGCGTGGCCGGCCTGCTGCCCGGCGGCGCCGAGGTCACCGACGGCCGGGTCCTCCTGGAGGGGCGCGACCTGGTCACCCTCCCCGAGGAGGAACGCCGCAGGATCCGGGGCGCCGAGATCGGCATGGTCTACCAGGACCCGATGACCTCGCTCAACCCGGTGATGCGCATCGGCAAGCAGGTCACCGAGGGCCTGCGCGCGCACGGATGGTCCAAGGAGGCCGCCCACGAGCGTGCGCTCGACGTGCTCGGGGAGGTCGGGCTGCCCTCCCCGCGCGCCCTCATGCGGCAGTACCCGCACCAGCTTTCGGGCGGCATGCGCCAGCGCGTGCTGATCGCCTGCGCGCTGGCGCCGCGGCCCAAGGTGCTGATCGCCGACGAGCCGACCACGGCGCTGGACGTCACCATCCAGCAGCAGATCCTGGCCACCGTGTCCCGGCTCCGCGACGAGTACGGCCTGGCCGTCGTGTGGATCACGCACGACCTGGGCGTGGTCGCGCGCATCGCCGACCGGGTAGCCGTCATGTACGCCGGACGCGTCGCGGAACTCTCCGGAACACGAAGGCTGTTCACCGCGCCGCAGCACCCCTACACCGACGGCCTGCTCCGGTCGCTGCCCACCCCGGCGCATCCGCACCAGGCCCCGCTGCCGCAGATCGGCGGCAGTCCGATCCTGCTGTCCGACCTGCCGCGAGGCTGCCCCTTCGCGGCGCGGTGCCCCCATCGCGCCGACCACTGCACCACCGAGGAACCGCCCCTGCTGGACCGCGATTCCTCGCGCGCGGCCTGCTGGTTCCCCCGGAACGAATGGACGGGGAAGCGATTGGAGGTGACCGGGCGTGCGCAGGACGCGTGACACCGCGGAACCGCCGCGGTCCTTGCCGGCCGACACCGAGAACGCCGGTGCCACCGGCGGGACACCGGCCATCGACGTCCGCGGCGTCGTACGGCATTACCGCTCGGCCGGCCGCGGCACCGTGCACGCGCTGGACGACGTCAGCGTGCGCGTCGAACGCGGCCGCGTGCTCGGCGTCGTCGGCGAGAGCGGTTGCGGCAAGTCGACGCTGGCCCGGTTGCTGACCCGGCTTGAGCGGCCCGACGCCGGCTCCGTCGAGGTGCTGGGCGCCCGGGTCGACACGGCGAAGCGGGGCGCGCTGCGCCGGTTGCGCCGCACGATCCAGCTGGTGTTCCAGGACCCGTACGCCTCCCTCGACCCGCGCCAGCGCACCGGCGCCGCACTCGCCGAGGTCCTTGCCGTGCACGGCCTGCCGTCGGGCCCCGACCAGGTCGCCGCACTCCTCGAACAGGTCGGCCTGGTGCCCGCCCTGGCGGAGCGGTACCCGCACCAGCTCTCCGGCGGCCAGCGCCAGCGACTCGGCATCGCCCGGGCGCTCGCGGTGCGGCCCGAGGTCCTGGTGCTCGACGAACCGGTGTCCGCCCTGGACGTCTCGGTGCGTGCCGAGATCATGAACCTGCTGGTGAAGCTGCGCGAAGAGCTCGGGCTGACGTTCGTGTTCATCTCGCACGACCTGGGCATGGTCCGGCACTTCGCGGACGACATCGCGGTGATGTACCTCGGGAAGATCGTCGAGGTCGGCCCGTGGGACGCGGTGTCGGACGAGCCGCTGCACCCGTACACCAAGGCGCTGCAGGCGGCGGTCCTGCTGCCGGACCCGGCGCAGGGCCAGGGCGGGGTGGAAGCGGTCGTCACCGGGGAGGTCCCGGACGCCGCCGCGCCGCCCTCGGGCTGCCGCTTCCACCCGCGCTGCCCCCTGGCCGAGGACGTGTGCCGCACCGACGAGCCCGCACTGCTCCCGGTGCCGCGGGTCGGCGCGGCAGGCACGCCGGGATCGGGCGAACACCGCCTGGCCTGCCACGTGATGCGCCGCCGCCTTGCCGAAGCCGCGGATGCTGCACAATCGCCGTCGCAGACGACCGCGGATACGGCCGGACCGGCCGTACGGGTCGAGAAGAAGACGGGGGAATGACCATGGCACCGACCCAGGACCGGGCAACCGAGAGCCGCGGGGCGACCGCGGGCACGCGCGCGTCCGGGCAGCCGGCGGCCACCCCGTCGGGACGCCGGGACCTGCTCGCCCGCCTCCGCGGGCTGGCGCCGTCCCTCGTGCCGTCGAAGCGCCGCGTGGCGGCCTGCATCCTCCGCGACCCGGCCATGGTGGCCACCCAGACCATCACCGAACTCGCGCGCGCCGCACAGACGTCCGAGACGACGGTGCTGCGCCTGTGCCACGAACTCGGCCTCAACGGCTACCGCGACCTGCGTGTCGCGCTCGCCACCGAGTCGGGCCGCGAGCAGGAGCGTGCGGACGGCAATCGCAAGGTCGGGGGCGACATCGGCCGCGACGACGACCTCGACGCGATCATCGAGACGATCACCTACCACGACCGGCAGGCGATCGCCGACACCGCACGCATCCTGGACCGCGCGGCCATGGCCGAGGCCGTACGCCTGACATCCGTGGCACGCCGCATCGACATCGTCGGAGTCGGAGCCAGCGCCGTCATCGCTCTCGACCTCCAGCAGAAACTGCACCGCATAGGGCTCATCGCCTTCGCGTGGCACGACACCCACGCCGCGCTCACCGCGGCGGCGCTGCTCGGCCCGGACGACGTCGCCATCGGTGTCTCGCACAGCGGCGCCACGACCGACACCGTCGACGCCATCCGCGAGGCCGCCGCCCGCGGGGCGCGGACCGTCGCGCTGACCAGCGCCCCCAACTCGCCACTCGCCCAGATGGCCGACGTACTGCTCACCACCGCCGGCCGGGAGACGACCTTCCGCTCCGGCGCGACCGCGTCGCGGATCGCGGCGCTGAGCGTCGTCGACGTACTCTTCGCCGCCGTCGCCCAGCGCAATTACGACCGGGCGATCTCCGCCCTCGAAATCACCCGCCGGGCCGTCGCCGGCCGTCGCACCGACGCCGACGACGGCTCGTGGGAGGAAGACCGCACGTGAAACAGCCCCGGATCCACGTGATCTCCCCCACCGAAGAGGTCAACGACCGCACGCTGGACCTGGACCTCGTGCCCACGCTCGAACTCGTGCGGCTGATCAACGCCGAGGACCGCACGGTACCCGGTGCGGTAGCGGCCGTACTCCCGCGCATCGCGGACCTCGTGGACGTCGCGGCCGCCCGGGTGGCGGACGGCGGGCGTGTGCACTACTTCGGAGCAGGGACATCGGGCCGGCTCGGCGTCCTGGATGCCGCCGAACTCGCGCCCACCTTCGGGGTGTCCGACACGGTCGTCGCCCACCAGGCGGGCGGAGCACGGGCGTTCGTCACCGCGGTCGAGGACGCCGAGGATGTGGTCGACGGCACCGACACCGGCGACATCCGCTCCGGCGACGTCGTGATCGGGCTGGCCGCGTCGGGGCGCACACCCTACGTCGGCGCGGCCCTGTCGGCGGCCCGCGTGCTCGGCGTGCCCACCGCGCTGGTCACGTCGAACCCCGCGGCTCCGCTCGCCGAGTTCGCGGACTACGTGCTGGTCGCCGACACCGGCCCGGAGGCGCTGACCGGCTCGACCCGGCTCAAGGCCGGCAGCGCGCAGAAGCTGATCCTCAACACCTTCTCGACCGCGTTGATGGTGCGTCTGGGGCACACGTTCGGCAACCTGATGGTGGACTTGCAGGCCACCAACGCGAAGCTGCGCGGTCGTTCGCTGGACGTGCTGGGCCAGGCCACCGGAGTACCCCGCGCCGAGGCCGCCGCCGCGCTCGACGCGTGCGGGGACATCAAGACCGCGGTCGTCTACCTCCTGGCCCGGCGACCCGACCCCGCCCGGCCGGGCGACGGAGCCGGCACCGGGTCCGCAACCGAGTCCGAAACCGGGACTGATGTCGGGTCCGGGACGGGGCGCGGCGTCGGGCCGAGCCCCGAACAGTGCCGGACCGCACTGGCGGATGCCGGCGGATACGTGCGCCGCGCCCTGACCGCCCTCGCCGCCGCGCCGAGCGGCCGCCCCGCACCGCCGGCCCCGCCGCCGGCCGACCGGAGGTGAGCCGTGCGGCACGCCGAACACCGCGGCCGTCGAGCCCCCGACGCCCGCGGACGCCCCGGGTTGCCCGCCACCGACGGCGCCACGCTGCGCAGTCTGGAGCGGGCGGCGCCCGGCGCCGTCGCCGCGCGGGCAAGTGACCGCCTGGCCGCCGCCCACGACGCCTCGCACTACCTTCTCGTGCCCCGGGCGGTGGTACGCCCCGACGGCGCGGCACAGATGGCCGCGCTGTTCCGGGCCGCCGCCGCGCGCGGCCTGCCTCTGACGCTCCGCTCCGGGGGTACGAGCCTGTCCGGCCAGGCCGGCGGCGACGGCGTCCTCGTCGACACGCGGCGCCACTTCCGCGACATCGAGGTGCTCGACGACGGCGACCGCGTCCGGGTGCAACCCGGCGCGACCGTACGCTCGGTGAACGCCCGGCTGGCGCGCTTCGGCCGCAAGCTCGGGGCCGACCCCGCCAGCGAGATCGCCTGCACGATCGGCGGCGTCGTCGCCAACAACTCCAGCGGCATGGCCTGCGGCACGGAGTACAACACGTACCGCACCCTCGAATCGGCCGTCCTCGTCCTGCCGAGCGGAACAACCCTGGACACCGGCGTGCCGGACGCCGATGACCGGCTGCGCGTGCTCGAACCCGGCATCCACGCGGGCCTGCTGCGCCTCCGCGACCGCGTACGCGCCGACCCGGCGTCGACGGCGACGATCCGCCGCCTGTTCGCCCTCAAGAACACCATGGGCTACGCGGTGAACTCCTTTGTCGACCACAGCCGTGCCGTCGACATCCTCACGCACTTGGTCATCGGCAGCGAAGGCACCCTGGCCTTCGTCGCCGAGGCCACGTTCCGCACCGTGCCGATCCACCCCCACACGGCCACCGGACTGCTCTTCTTCGACGACCTGGCGGCCGCCACCGGCGCTCTTCCGGACCTGGTCGCCGCCGGGTTCGCCGCCGTCGAACTCCTCGACACCACAAGCCTGCGCGTGGCCCGACGCGACCCGAAGGCCACCGACCAGCTGCGCGGTCTGGACCTGCGCACGCACGCAGCCCTGCTCGTCGAACACCAGCAGCCGACCGCCGAGGCCCTCGAGGACCGGGTGCGGACAGCTGCCGGCCTGTTCGCCGGACTTCCGCTCGCGGCGCCGGCCGCATTGACCGACTCGGCGCATACCCGCGCCACCCTCTGGCACGTCCGCAAGGGCCTGTATGCGGCCGTCGCGGGAGCGCGCCCTTCGGGCACCACCGCGCTGCTCGAGGACATCGCCGTCCCCGTCGACCGCCTCCTGCCCGCCTGCACCGAACTGACCGCGCTGTTCGACCGGCACGACTACTCCGACAGCGTCATCTTCGGCCACGCCAAGGACGGGAACATCCACTTCCTCCTCAACGAGGATTTCGACGACGCCCGTCTCGTCGACCGGTACCTCGCGTTCACCGAGGACATGGTCGACCTCGTCCTCGGCCACGGCGGCACCTTGAAGGCCGAGCACGGCACCGGCCGCATCATGGCGCCGTACGTACGCCGCCAATACGGCGACGAGCTGTACGAGGTCATGCGCGAGGTCAAGCAACTGCTCGACCCCCACGGGTTCCTCAACCCCGGCGTCCTGCTCAGCGACGACCCGGCCGTCCACATCAGCCACCTCAAGTCCACCCCGACCGTCGAGAGCGAAGTCGACCGCTGCGTCGAGTGCGGATACTGCGAACCCGTCTGCCCCAGCCGGGACCTCACCCTGACTCCGCGTCAGCGCATCGTGCTGCGCCGCGAAGCCGCCCGCGCGCACCACGCGGGCGACGCGGAGCTGGCGGCGCGCATCGAGGCCGAAGCCCAATACGACTCGGTGGACACCTGCGCGGTCGACGGCATGTGCCAGACGGCCTGCCCGGTGCTCATCGACACCGGCGACCTGACCCGCCGCCTGCGCACCGAACGCCTTGGCAGGACAGCGCAGAAGCTGGGCGTCTCGGCGGCGAGGCACTGGGACGGCGTGACGCGCACGGCGGCGGGCGCGCTCACCGCCGCCGACGCGGCCCCGTCCGCCCTGCCCGGCAGGGCATCGGCCGTCGGGCGAGCGCTCCTCGGCGCCGAACTCGTCCCGGCGTGGTCACCGGAGCTGCCGCGAGGCGGCTCCCCGCGGCGTGCCCGGCCCGCGAGGGCCCCCGAGGCCGTCTTCTTCCCGTCCTGCGTCACCACCATGTTCGGGGCCGCGCAGCCGTCGTCCGCCGGATCCGGCGGAGGCGTCCGCGAAGCCTTCCTGGCGCTGTGCGAGCGCGCCGGCATCGAGATCCGGGTACCCGACGGCATCGCCTCGTTGTGCTGCGGAACACCCTGGAAGTCGAAGGGACTGACAGATGGCCACGCCGCCATGCGCGACCTCGTCCTTCCCGTGCTGTGGCGCGCCACCGGCAACGGCGCGCTCCCGGTCGTCGTGGACGCCGCCTCCTGCTCCGAGGGACTGGCCGCCCTGCTCGCCGAACACGGCATCACCGTCGTCGATGCCGTCGCGTTCACCGACACCGCCGTCCTGCCCCGCCTGCCCCGCGCCCGACGGGTCCCCTCGGTGGTGGTCCACCACACCTGCTCCTCGACCCGTCTCGGCATCCACGACTCACTCCTCCGCGTCGCCGCCGCGGCAGCCGAGACGGTCGTCGAACCGGACGACTGGACCTGCTGCGCCTTCGCCGGCGACCGCGGCCTGCTGCACCCCGAACTGACCGCCTCCGCAACCGCCTCAGAGGCCCGGTCCGTACGCCGCCACGGAGCCTCCGCCCATATCTCCGTGAACCGCACCTGCGAACTGGGCATGACGAGAGCCACCGGTCACCCCTACCGCCACCTCCTCGAACTGCTCGAAGACGCAACCCGCCCCCAGCCGCCCTCGACCCAAGCCGTGCCTTCGAAATAGGCCGTGCCCTCGAAGTAGGCCGTCTCCGTACTTGGCCGTGTTCGAACCAGGCCGTGTCCGAGGCGACGGCCCTCCCGAGTCGCCGCGTCACGGACCTTGCCGCCGACCCCTGGCTCAGACCAGGGTCAGGGCTCAGATCAGGGTCGGGGGCTCAGATCAGGGTCAGGGTGAGCGTCGCCGTGTAGGCGCCGGCCAGGGGGTACGCCGGGATCCGCAGCGCGAGTTCGGCGTCGGCGGTGAACTCGCCGCCGGAGACCTGCCCGCGCTGGTTCTCCGGCTGGGTGCACAGGGCGCCGTGCGTGGGAATGGGCCCGGCGGAGCCCGGCGTCGCCCCGCTGGGCGCGTCGGGGCTCACGACGGCACACACGGGGGTCCACGCCAGGGCGGTGGCGGGGATCCGGCCGCCGGTGGCCGAGGTGAAGTCGGTGGACTGCCCGGTAAGCGACCACCCGAGGGTCGAGCCGCGGTAGTCCTGGACGGCCACGGTGTTCAGGCGCCCGGTCACGGTCTGCGGCGTGCCGTCGATCGTCGCGGGCGTGAGGGTGACCCCCGAGGCCTGCTGCGCCATGGCGAGGGCACCTGGGCGTACCTCGCCCTCGACGCCCTGGTCGAGCGATCCGGAGGGCGGCGGCGGGACGGGCGCGGCGTCCGCCTCCTCGTGCAGGGCCGGGAGGTCGTCGGAGAGGATCCCGCCCGCGGTGGCGGCGCGGCGGGCCGCGGCGTCGAAGGCGGCGACGTACGCGGCATGGTCGGGGTAGAGGGCACGCAGCATGGCGGCCTCGAACGGGACCGTCGTGCCCACGAGTTGGCAAAACTGGTTCGGTCCGCTGTTCCCGTCGCCGCGCAACGCCGCGATCGGCACGTCGAGTTGCGGCGTACGGATGCCGCCGAGCGCGTTGCCGTGCGCGTCGCGGACGATCGCCCCGGCCCCGTCGACCTCGATCCGCGGCATCGCGGGCGGCGGTGCCGCGCCGCCCGCCCACGTCGTCAGACCGCGCAGCGCGGCGCGCATCATGTAAGTCTGCGGCCCCGAGTTCACCGGCTTGTCGCAGCCGATCGCCGTCGCGCCCGTGAACGCGTCGGCGTGCGACGTGCCCGGCATCTCCCACAGCCGGTACGCGTCCGAGTCGTCCTGCCGCGCCGCCAGGTGCAGCGGTACGTCCGTCTCCGACTCCGTCACCAGCACCGGCACACCCGCGTCCGGCCGGATGAACGCCACCGGCACCGCGGGCTCCTGCAACCCGCCCTCGAGCGGCGCGGCGGAGGCGAAGCGGCTGTGGATCAGGAAGCCGTCGTACGCCCCGGTCAGCGGCTGCACCGCGTTCACGTACGTGGTGAGCCGGAACGCCGACTGCGACTCGCCGTTCGCGAGGAGCACGCGCTCGCCGCCCAGCCCGCCGAGCAGGTCGCCCTGCCCGGTCACCCGAAGCGCGGCGGCGACCTGGGTGAAGATGTCGTACGAGTACGCATCGCCGGGGTGGCTCAGCGAGCCGTACCGCGCCGGGGAGTAGGACTTCAGGCCGCCGAGCCCGAACGGCCCCGGCGGAGCGTCGATTCCGGCGGCCTGCGCCGAGACGCCGACCCACGCGTACCCGCGCCGCAGCATCTCCTCGCGCATGAACTGGTAGTCGGGCGCGGTCTCGAAGCCCGCGCTCACGTTGAACCATTCGACCACCACGGTGCCGTTGAAGCGCGCCGCGTCGTTCGGCGTGCGGACCAGCACCCGCGTTTTGTAGGCCGCCGCCGTATCCGGCTCCGCCGCCCACCGGCCCGACGCGTCCCACGTCCCGACCCGGCGGTACGAAGTCGCCTGCCCGGAAAGGAAGTACTCGCGCTCGCCGTACCCGCGCGCGGCGAGTTCGCCCGAGTCGGTGACGGCCGTCCAGGGGGAGCCGGGCCCGGTGACCGGGCCCTCCACGGCCGGGACCGGTCCCGCGGGATCCGCGTGCGCGGAAGCCGGGAGGGAGACGAGGGCGGCGAGCGCCGCGAGGACCGTACCGAGCGTCGCGAACGTGCGGCGTGTGTGTCCCACGTCGGCGGACGGTAGGGGAGATTCCCGGCAGTTACAAGGACTTCCCGCCCCGCCGCCCGCCGTCGGCGGTTCCGACTGACCCGGGCCGTTCCGACAACTCCGACGCCTCGGACAGCTCCGACAGCTCCGGCGACTCTGCCTACGCCTCCAGCGCCTTGAGGATCCGCTTGTCCGACACCGGATACGGCGTCCCCAGCGACTGCGCGAAGTAGCTGACCCGCAACTCCTGGATCATCCACCGCACTTGCCGGACCTCGTCGCTCAGCGGCCGGCCCTTCGGCTGGTTCGCCAGGCGGCGCGCGTACGCCTCCTCAAGGTCCGTCACCTTCAGCATCCGGTGCCGGTCCCCGTGCGGGTCGTTCGGCAGCTTGGCCAACCGCCGCTCGATCCCGCGCAGGTAGCGCAGCACGTCCGGCAGGCGCCGCCAGCCGCTTTCGGCGATGAAGCCGCGGTGGATCAGCCCGGCCGACTGCGCGCGGATGTCGGTCAAGGCCGGCACGAGCGCGAGGCTCGTGGTGCCCTTCAGCTTGACCTCCAGCGCGTGGTGCACGGTCAGGATCCGCTCGACCTTGACCACGGTGTCCTCGGTGGTCGCCGGAAGGTCGGCGCGTACCTTGGCCAGCAGCTTGGCGAAACCCTCGGCGTCCCAGGCCGGTCCGCCCGCGTCGGCCATGATCTTGTCGACCGCGCACGCCACGCAGTCCTCGAACATGTCCGCGATGTCCTTGTGCGGGTTGTGGCTGAGCGCGAGCTTGGCGCGGTTGGGCAGGCGGCCCGCGATGGCCTTGACCGGCGAGTTCACGCCCAGCATGAGCAGCCGCCGGGTGCCGAGCCACATGGCGGCCTGCTGCTCCGCCTCGGTCTCGAAGACGCGTACCGCGACGCTCGCTCCCTCGTCGACCAGCGCCGGGTAGCCCTTGACCGGGTGCCCGTCGCGCGTGGACTCGAAGGTACGCCGCAGCGTGCCGAGATCGCCCCACTCCTTCAGCCCCGCGCGCTCCACGGTGTCGGCCGCCCGCGACAGGGTCGCCTGGGACTTCGGCTTGAGCCGCAGCTTCAGCTCCGCGAGGTCCTTGCCCTCGGCCAGCGGCTTGCCCCGGTCGTCCTCGACGCGGAAGGTCATCCGCAGGTGTTCGGGTATCCGGTCGAAGTCCCAGCTCTCCGGCGGCACCGGGATCGCCTTGAGCCGCTGGAGTTCGCGGGCGAGGGCCTGTGCCAGCGGCTCCTGACGCGGCGTCATCCGAGCCAGTGCCGCGCGGGCGACGTCGGGCGCCGGAATGAAGTTGCGGCGCAGCGTCTTCGGCAGCGAACGGATCAGCTCGGTCACCAACTCCTCGCGCAGGCCCGCGATCTGCCAGTCGAAGCCGTCCTGCACCACCTGGCCGAGCACGGCCAGCGGGATGTGCACCGTGACGCCGTCGGCCGCGTTGCCCGGCTCGAACTGGTAGGTCAGCGGCAGCCGCAGGTCGCCCTGCACCCAGAAGTCCGGGTAGTCGGCCTCGTCGATGCCGCCCGCGCGCTCGTTGATGAGCATCGACTTCTCGAAGCTCAGCAGATCCGGCTGCTGCTGCCGGGTCTTCTTCCACCATGTGTCGAAGTGCCGTCCTGAGACCACGTCCTTGCCGAGCCGCTGGTCGTAGAACTCGAACAACGTCTCGTCGTCGACGAGGATGTCCCGGCGTCGCGCCCGGTGTTCGAGCTCCTCGACCTCTTCCAGGAGTGCGCGGTTCTCCTTCAGGAACTTGTGGTGGGTACGCCAGTCGCCCTCGACCAGGGCGTGCCTGATGAACAGTTCACGCGACATCTCGGGGTCGATGCGCCCGTAGTTCACCTTGCGCTGGGGGACGATCGGCACGCCGTACAGCGTCACCTTCTCGTACGCCATCACCGCGCCCGCCTTCTGCTCCCAGTGCGGTTCGCTGTAGTTGCGCTTGACCAGGTGTTCGGCGAGCGGCTCGATCCACTCGGGCTCGATCCGGGCGTTGACGCGCGCCCACAGCCGGCTCGTCTCGACCAGTTCGGCGGACATCACCCAGCGCGGCGGCTTCTTGAACAGCGACGACCCGGGGAAGACCGCGAAACGGGTGCCGCGCGCGCCGCTGTACTCGCGCTTGGCCGCGTCGTACAGGCCGATGTGGCTCAGCAGGCCGATCAGGATCGACGTGTGGATGCGCTGCGCGTCCGCGGGCTGGTCGCCGAGCCGCACGCCCATCTGCCGTACGGTCTGCCGCAGTTGGCTGTAGACGTCCTGCCACTCGCGGATCCGCAGGTAGTTCAGGAACTCCTGCTTGCACATGCGCCGGAAACCCGACGACGACCGCTCCTTCTGCTGCTCCTGGAGGTAGTCCCACAGCTTGAGGTACGTCAGGAAGTCCGAGCCGGCCTCCTTGTCGACGAACCGCGCGTGCTGCTGCTGCGCCTGCTCCTTCTTGTCGGCGGGCCGCTCGCGCGGATCCTGGATCGACAGCGCCGCCGCGATCACCATGACCTCGCGCACGCAGTTGTTGCGCTCGGCCTCCAGCACCATGCGCGCCATGCGGGGGTCGACCGGCAGCTGCGCGAGCTTGCGGCCCACCGGCGTCAGGCGCTTGCGTACGTCCGTCTGCGCCGGGTCGATCGCGCCCAGCTCCTGGAGCAGGTCGACGCCGTCCTTGATGTTGCGGCGGTCCGGCGGGTCGATGAACGGGAACGCCGCGATGTCGCCCAGCCCGATGGCGGTCATCTGGAGGATGACGGACGCCAGGTTGGTGCGCAGGATCTCCGGGTCGGTGAACTCCGGCCGGGCGAGGAAGTCCTCCTCGGCGTACAGCCGGATGCAGATGCCGTCCGAGGTACGCCCGCAGCGGCCCTTGCGCTGGTTCGCCGACGCCTGCGACACCGCCTCGATCGGCAGCCGCTGCACCTTGGTCCGGTGGCTGTAGCGCGAGATCCGCGCGGTCCCGGGGTCGACGACGTACTTGATGCCCGGGACCGTCAGCGAGGTCTCCGCGACGTTGGTGGCCAGCACGACGCGGCGCCCGCTGTGCTGCTGGAAGACGCGGTGCTGCTCGGCGGAGGAGAGCCGGGCGTACAGCGGCAGGACCTCGGTGTCGCGCAGGTTCCGCTTGGTCAGCGCCTCCGCGGTGTCGCGGATCTCGCGCTCGCCGGACAGGAACACCAGGACGTCGCCGGGCCCTTCGGCCTGCAGCTCCTCGACCGCGTCGATGATCCCCTGCACCTGGTCCCGGTCGTCCCCGTCGCCCTCGTGCGCGTCGTCGGCCACCAGCGGCCGGTAGCGCACCTCGACCGGGTACGTCCGACCCGACACCTCGACGATCGGCGCGTCCCCGAAGTGCCGCGAGAAGCGCTCCGGGTCGATCGTCGCCGACGTGATGACGACCTTCAGGTCCGGCCGCCGCGGCAGCAGCTGCTTCACGTAGCCGAGGATGAAGTCGATGTTGAGGCTGCGCTCGTGCGCCTCGTCGATGATGAGGGTGTCGTACTGGAGCAGGTCGCGGTCGGTCTGCAACTCGGCCAGCAGGATGCCGTCCGTCATCAGCTTCACCAGCGACTCGTCCGACACCTGGTCGTTGAACCGCACCTTGTACCCGACGGTCGACCCGAGCGGGGTCTTCAGCTCCTCCGCGATACGGTCGGCCACCGTCCGCGCGGCGAGCCGCCGCGGCTGCGTGTGCCCCACGAGCCCAAGCACCCCGCGCCCGAGCTCCAGGCAGATCTTCGGCAGCTGCGTCGTCTTCCCCGACCCGGTTTCGCCCGCGACGATGACCACCTGGTGGTCCCGGATCGCGGCGGCGATGTCGTCCTTCTTCTGCGACACCGGCAGCTGCTCGGGGTACGCGATGTCCGGCACGGCCGCGCGGCGCAACCCCGCCCGCAACTCGGCGTCCTCGATCTCCCCGGCCAGCTCCGCGACGATCGAGGCGCGCACCTCGGGGTCGCGAACACGGCGTGCCCCGTCGATCCGCCGCGCCAGCCGACGCTCGTCACGCAGGGTCACACCGGACAATCGAGCCCGCAGATCGGCGAGCGGAGCGGAGGCAGACGGCGTATCCATACGGGCCCAAGGATAGGCATGCCGGCCGCCACAACCACCAGCGGATATTCACCACCTCGACCCGATCCGCACGCGGCTCTCAATTTGTCATACAAGATGACTGATTCGATTTGGCTCTCACTCCGTGCACGCCGACGCCAGACTTGCGCCCCGTGACCGAGCGCTACCTGATCGAGCTCGAGCCGGAGGTCCGGCAGTGGCTCGAGTCGCTGACCATGTCCGAGTACCGACGCGTCGAAGAATTGGCGGATCTGCTCGCGGAGCACGCCACCACGCTGGATGAGCCCTACACCAAAGCACTCGGTGACGATGTGCGAGAGCTGCGCTTGCGACTGCACCCGCTGAGCATGCGGATCACCTACTGGCTGGCCCCGGGCCGGCGGGTGGTGCTCCTCACCGTCTTTGCCAAGACCCGGGACCGCGAACACCGTCAGGTCGAGCGGGCCAAGGTGGCGCGGAAGATCTGCGCCGACCATCATCTGGCCGCATGTGAAGAATTCGCCCGGGAGTAGCCTTAACCCATGGATGCGCGCACTGCGATCGAGCGACGACACGCCGCCTGGCGGGTCGATCCTGTCGAGGCACTGGATCCCGAGGCCCAACGGCAGCGGGCCGAGATGGCCGCCGCAATCGCCCTGGCGAAGGCCGTCCATGACGCACGCGTGGCCGCCGGGTTGTCGGAGGCCGAGCTGGCCGACCGCGCCGGCCTGGACGAGGACGCCGTCGTCTGCATCGAGGAGAGCGGTACCACCCCCACACCCGACCTTTTGAACCGCCTCGCGCGCGCCCTCGACAGCGACGTCACCCTCACTTGGACCGGCGAAGGCGTCCGCGCGGCGTTTGCCCCGCACGCCGCCTGAGCGCACGCGCTCCCACGCTCGCGCCGCCGCACAATGCACCCGATCGGCCCTGCGGTCCTGCCGCGCGCCAGGCGCCGGGCTCACGGCCGGAGGACCGCGGGGGTCAGGGCGTGTCTCAGGACCAGGGACGGGGTGCCGGTGCCGTCGGCGCGTACGGACCAGACGTCTGCCCGCAGGTCGCCGGGGAGGTTGTAGAGGACCGTGCCGTCGTCCAGCCACTCGGCTTGGTCGTCGAGGGTCCGGGTCTCGGCCGTCGGCGTCTCGCGCCCGGTGGCCAGCTCCAGGGTGAACAGCTTCCAGGGCCGGGACGGGTCCGTGCCGTCGACGCGCTTCTTGTAGGCGAGCTTCGTGCCGTCGGGTGACAGTGAGGGGCACTCGACGTTGTCCCGCAGGGTGCGCAACGTGCGCGCGGCGAGGTCGCCCTCGGCCAGGTAGCGGTGGCCGTCGGTCGCCACGGTGGCGTAGAAGCGGTTGTCGTCGGCGGCGAAGGTGATGCCCCAGATGTTGACGTCGGCCGCCTTGTACGGCTTGCCGTCCCGGATGATCGAGAACTCCTCCAGGTTGTTGTGCAGCGTGTCCGTGCGCCGGTCGAGGATCGCGGTGCGCGTGGAGAAGTCCAGCCCCGCGTACGACTCCCCGCCCACGAACGAGGTCCACGCGACCAGCCGCCCGCTCGGGGAGACCCGGGCCCGCGACGGTGTGCCGGCCATCTCGCGGCTGTCCACCGGCAGCAGGCGGTTGTCCAGGATCACCGCGTTGTAGGTGTGCAGCGCCGCGTTGGCGAGCTTGAGGCACACGCCGGTGCCCTTGGCGGCGTGGAAGACCAGGCACGAGGTCGGCGAGATCCGCCGGTTGTCCTTGCCGTCGTCCTTGCCCGTGTCGGACAGCGTTACGGCCGCCAGGTGGTCGCGGCCCGTCCCGGCCATCGTGGTCCGGAACACGATCCGCCCCGGGGCGTCGAGGGTCACCTCGCTCAGCTCCTGCCGCGGTCCGCTCTCGGACCGCCCCGCCGCGTGCAGTGTGTAGGCCACCGCCACCCCGATCAGGAGCGAGGTCACCACGGCGAGCACGACGGTGCGGGCGGTGCGGGTCATCGGGCGTCCTCCGGGACGGTTTCGCGGCAGCGGTACGCGACCAGCGCGGTGGCGGCGCACGCCGCGCACAGCACCGCGGCCGCGGTGACAAGGGCGGTACGCGGCCCCCACGCCGTCCAGGCCGCGCCGAAGGCCACCGCACCGATCGCGCGGCCGGCCGCCTGGCCGGTCTGGACGAGGGCGAGGGACCCGCCGCGCAGCCGCTTGGGGGCGAGCGGCGCCGCGACGGCCATGAGCACTCCGTCGGTCGCGGCGTAGAAGACGCCCAGCAGGACCAGCGGAAGCACGATCAGCAGGCCGCGCGGCACAGGGGTCAGCAACACGACGTAGCAGAGCAGGAGAAAGATGTGGCCGGCGAGGAACACCCGCAGGCGGCCCACCCGGTCGGCGACGAGGCCGACCGGGACGGCGAGGAGCAGGAACCCCAGCGCCGTTCCGAAGGGGAGCAGCGGGAACAAGTGCGGCCGTAGGTCCACCTGTTGCTGGAGAAGGAGGTAGACCATGCCGTCGCCGATCGTCGCGGCGCCGAGCACGAGGGCGTACAGGCAGACGCGGGAGAACGCGGGGACGCGCAGCACCCCGACGGCCTCGCGCAGGCGCGGCCGGGCCGCGGGTTCCGTTGCTGCGGGCGCTGCTCCAGGCGCTGGTTCGGGCGTGGTTTCGGGGGCAGCCGCGGGCGGTCCTTCGGGCGCTCGCCGGGGAACCGCCTTCGGCGCTGCCGCGTACGGGATTTCGCGGACGTACAGGCACAACAGCAAGACACCGAAGGCGGCGAGGCAGAAGCTGACCACGAAGACCGCGTCGTACGCCTGCGCGGTGAACCACAGGACCGCCATCGCCGCCGGCGGGCCGAGCAGTGCGCCCGCCGTGTCGAACGCCCGGTGCACGCCGAATGCCTTGCCCTGAGCGCCGGTTGGCGTCGACAGGGAGATCAGCGCGTCGCGCGGCGCGGTCCGGATGCCCTTGCCCATGCGGTCGGCCGCGATCACCGCCCCGATCACCGGCACCGAGTGCGCCGCCGGAAGCGCCAACTTGCAGGCCGCGGAAAGGCCGTAGCCGAACCCCGCGACGGGCTTGTGCCGCCGCGTACGGTCCGCGATGTGCCCGCCCGCGATGCGCAGGAACGCGGTGGCGCCGTTGTAGAGGCCGTCCAGCATGCCGAACGCCAGTGGCGACAGGCCGAGTCCGAGCACAAGGTAGACGGGGAGAATCGCGGTCACCATCTCGGCGGAGACGTCGGTGACGAAGGAGACCATGCCGAGGGCGACCACGTTGGGGGCGACGATGAGGCCTACCCGGCGGCGCGACCGCGACGGCGACCGGGACCGCCCCTGCGACCGGGACCGCCCCCGCGACTGCGGCTTTGGCCGAGTGCCGGGCGGCTCCTCGGGGGCAGCGTCCGAAGTGCCGGGATCGGCACCGGGGTTCGGCTCGTCGCGGCGAACCCCGGTGCTCAGGTCGCCGCTGCGGCTGGAGGACAGGTACATGGCGCGCTCCCGGACCGGGCGGAGGCCGGACCGGTGTGCGGGGCCGCGGAAGAGACGGCCTCCGCACACCGGCCGGCCGGTGACGTCGGGGGATCTCAGTCAGGAGAGATGGGCGGCAGGAGCCTCACGGGCTCAGAACCACGCCACCGTCCACCCGAACGTCGTGCTCCCGGTCGCGTTGCCGGCGTCCTTCGCGGTGACCTTCACCGTGAACGACCCGACGCCCCAGGCGCTTCCGGAGATCTGGCAGTTGAGCGGGTTGAGCCACAGCCCGCTCGGCAGCCCGGTCGCCGAGCAGGTGTACGGCGCGGTGCCGCCGCTCACCTGGAGCTTGAGGTCCACCTTCTGGTTGAATTTCGACGTCTGATTGCCGGGGTTGGCCACCTGGACGCCGGTCTGCGGCGGCGGTGTGACCGTCCACGTGAACGAGGCGTTCGCGCTGCCCGCCGCGTTGCTCGCGGTCACCGTGACGTTCGAGGTGCCCGCGGTGGTCGGCGTACCGGTGATCTGGCAGCCGGAGTTGACCGACAGCCCGGCCGGCAGCCCGGTCGCGGTGCAGGTCGGCGTCGGCGTGCCGGTCCGCTGCACCTGGAGGTTGACCGCCGTGCCCGCCTGGGTCGTCTGGTTGCCCGGACTCGTCACCGTGGGCGGCGTGTTGCCTCCGGTGGTGACCGACCACGTGAACGTCTCGCTGTCGGTGCCCTGGCTGTTCGTCGCGGTGACCGTGGCGCTGCTGTCACCGAGGATGGTCGGTGTTCCGGTGACCAGGCACGAGGAACTGATCGACAGCCCGGTGGGCAGCCCGGTCGCGGTGCAGACGGGTGCCGGGTTGCCGGACACCTGGATCTGCTTGCTGACCGGCTGGCCCTGCGCGCTGGTCTGCGGGCCCGGGTTGGTGACGGTTGGCGCCACCGGGCCGCTGCTGATGGTCCACGGGAAGGACACCGCCGCCGAACTGGCGTTCTGCGCGTCCTTCGCGCTGACCGACACCGTGCTTGTTCCGGCGGTGGTCGGCGTGCCCTGCACGGTGCAGCCGTTGCCGGGGTTGCCCAGTCCGGGTGGCAGCCCGGTGAAGGTGCACGTGTACGGTGCGGTCCCGCCGGAGACCTGGAGCGGCAGGTCCACCGACTGCCCGACGGAGGACGCCTGCGGACCGGGGTTGGCCACGACCGGCGGATCGGTCGGCGTGCTCTCCCAGACCTCGGTGATCGCCGGGACGTTGGTCGACTGGCCGGAGGTGCGCAGCCCGTACATGTCCTGGAGGGTGCGGAGCATGTTGTAGTGGTTGTAGTTGGTGCCGTACGTGCCCTTCTTCACGTTGGCGCCGTAGAACACCGTGGCGATCTGGTTCTGCGAGCGGAACGCGTCCTCGTCCCACGTCACGATCAGCAGGCTGTTGTTGCTCTTCGCCCACTCGGCGTAGCCGCCCAGGTTGTTCTTCGTCCAGGTGTCACCGGTGCCCGTGCAGCCCAGGTCGTGCATGTCGTTGCACAGGTCCGGGACGACGAAGGAAACGGTGGGCAACTGGTTGTAGTCGGTGGGGAAGGCGCTGAACTTGTGGGCCGTGGTGGTGGGCACGTTGCTGAACGCGAACCACGGGTTGTGCTTGCGCGCGTACTTGTCCGTGGTGCACGTGGCGGGGTTGCCGTCCCAGTCCTCGTTGTAGCTGCCGAACGTCCTGCCCTTGTCGAGCAGTTGGCGGGCCAGGTTGTCCGCGGTGTACGGGGAGCCGGGCTCCGGGCATTGGTCCAGCGTGGCGCCCTGCGTGGCCCCGGAGAACATCGCGAAGTAGTTGCCCTGGCTGGGGTGCACCTCGCCGTGGAAGTTGGTGAACGAGGCACCGCCGCTGATGAGCGAGTTGATGTACGGCAGTTGCGCGTTGCCGACGACGCTCTCGTAGTTGGTGTTCTCGTGGACGACGATCACCACATGGTCGAACTGCGGGATGGTGGCTGCCGAGGCCGGTGCGGCCGTCAGCGCCACGATGCCTGCCGTGGCCGCCGCGGCGGTGCCGGCCAGGACGGCCGTCACTTTCGCATACCACGACCGGCGCGCTCGTTTGAGCACGGATTGCCTCCTTGGTGATGACCTGCCGGGTGACCCGGCAGGGTCACCCGTGACATCGCTTGGCACTGCGAACGGGCATGGGGACATTGCTCGTGCGCGCCGGACGGAGGCTGCGCCGGGGCATGGCGGAGGGATGGCCAGACCACCGCGGGAATGGTCGTGCGGACCGCGCGCCGGGTCAACGAGGGGAATTCGCCGGTTACCGGCAGCCGGCTGCGTTCAACGTGCTGACCTGCGGCTTCGCACAAGATCGGTGGGCATCCCGACCCAGACGACATGCACCGATGCCGAAACGGTCGCTCCCGGTTCCGCATCGGCGGCGGATTCCCGCGGCGGCCCGCGAAGTGCCCGGGTACGAACCGGAATCGGAGGAGGACCGTGCGAAGGCCATGAGGCACTGTCATGGGTCGATGCGGGACCGGTATTGGACCGGGAGGAGTGCGGACTCATTCCCTTGGACGCATGGCACAACACCCCAGGCACCGCAGACGCGTCGGCCGGACGGCCGGGCGCACCTCCACTGTTCTGGTCGTCGCGGCCCTCGTCGGCGCGACCTTCGGGGCGGCGCCGGCGCACGCCGTCGACCCGCCCACCACTGTGTGCACCATCGGCGACGCCCGTATCGACGAGTCCAGCGGACTCGCGATGAGCCTCAGGCATCCGGGCGTCATGTACACCCACGGCGACAGCGGCAACTCCACGGAGGTCTTCGCGCTCGACGCGGCGACCTGCGCGGTCCGTGCCGTCTTCAACGTCGCCGGTACCACCAACTCCGACTGGGAGGCGATGAGTGTCGGCAAGGACGACCAGGGCCGCCCGGCCGTGTTCGTCGGCGACATCGGCGACAACGCCTCGGCCCGCAGCGACCTCAAGATCCACCGGTTCACGGAGCCGGACACGCTCACGAACCAGACGGTCACGCCCACGACGTTCGCGGTCGCGTACGCCGACGGCAGACACGACGCCGAGACGTTCATGATCGACCCGCGCGACAACCGGCTCTACATCGCCACGAAGATCCTCTTCGGCACCGGGTCGAGCGGCGTCTACCAGGGGCCGGCGACCCTGAGCACCTCTGGCACCAACACCTTCACCCGGGTGGGCAATTCGCCGCTGACCGGCACCGACGGCAGCTTCGCGCCCAACGGGAAGTCCTTCGCCATCCGCGACTACGGCAACGCGTACGTGTTCACCGCCCCGGGAGTGCAGATCGCCCAGTTCGCGCTGCCGAGCGTGTCACAGGGCGAGTCGCTGACGTACACGCCCGACGGCAAGGCGCTCCTGGTCGGCAGCGAGGGCGCCAACAGCCCTGTCTGGAAGGTGCCGTTGCCGCCCGAGGCGATCCCCGGCGACGGCGGACCGGTCGTCGCGAACCCGGGTGCGCAGAGCTCGACGGTGAACGTCCCGGACAGCCTCGCGGTCCAGGTGAGCGGCGGGACCGGGTCGTACACCTGCACGTTCACCGGCCTCCCGGCCGGGCTCGGCAACGCGTCCGGCGGCTGCACCGTGCAGGGCACGCCGACGGCCGCGGGCACCGCGAATGTCTCGGTCACCGCCAAGGACGCCGCGAACCAGACGTCGGCACCGGTGGCGTTCAGCTGGACGGTGGAACCCGGCGGCGGCAACCAGGCGCCCGTCATCATCGCCCCCGGCAACCAGACGACGCCGGTCGGCACGGCCGTCAACCTCCAGGTCCAGGTGGCCGGTTCGCCCGCGCCGACTTGTACCGCCGACGGACTGCCGGACGGGCTCGCCATCAGCCCGTCGTGCCTGGTGAGCGGCACGCCGACCACGCAGGGAGCACGCAACGTCGTACTCACCGCGAGCAACTCGGCCGGTACCGCACAGCGCGCGTTCGTGTGGACGGTGACCCCGGGCGGAGGGGGGACCACACCACCCACGATCACCGCGCCGCCGGTCACCGGCCTCGAGGTCGGCAAGCCGGTGAACCTCCAATTCGCGGTGACCGGCAACCCCGCGCCGACCTGCTCGGCGACCGGTCTGCCCGCCGGGCTGGCCTTCTCGCCCTCCTGCGTGCTGTCCGGTACGCCGACCGCGGCCGGCCCGTTCAACGCGGTCTTCACCGCGGCCAACAGCGCCGGCACCGCCTCGGCGCCGGTCACGCTGACGGTCGCCCCGGCACCCGGCGGCGAGGTCGTCGTCACCAACCCGGGCAACCGGGCGTCGAAGTTCAACCAGAAGGCGGACTTCCGTATCCAGGCGACGCCTTCGACGCCGGGGGCGACCCTGACGTACGCGGCGACCGGGCTGCCGTTCGGCGTCTCGGTCAACGCGGGCACGGGCGCGGTCACCGGATCGGTCTGGGGAGTCGGGACCTTCCAGGTGACCGTCACCGTCAAGGACAGCGCGGGCAAGACCGGAACCACGGCGTTCACCTGGACGGTCACCTGGTTCTGACGCACCGGCGCGTACACCCGGACAGGGCGCGCACATCCGGCTGGTCGGACCGGATCCGACCAGCCGGATGGGATGACCGTGCACATACCCAGGAGTACGGTGCAAACGTGACTCTTCAACAGCTGCGCTACCTCATCGCCGTTGTCGAGCACGGGAGCATGACCGCGGCGGCGCAGGCGCTCTTCGTCGTCCAACCGGCGCTGTCGCGGTCCCTCCAGGCGCTCGAACGCGAGCTGCGCGCCGAGCTGTTCGTACGTTCGGGCCGCGGCATGGCGCTCACCCCGGAAGGCGTCAGGGTCGTGCACCTGGCCAGGAGGGTCCTGGCGGGCATCAGCGCGATCGAGGACTGCGTCAGACCGGGCGCGCCGTCTCCGGGAGCCCGCGTACGGCTCGGTACGACGCAGACGCTCGCCATCGAGTTCATCAGCACGCTGCTCCCGGCCTTCAACCGGCACCGCCCGGACGTCCACGTGGTGGTGGCGGGCCACGCGAACCGCGACCTGCTGTTCGACGCGCTGCGCAACGGCGCCGCCGACCTGGTGCTCGCGGACCTGCCGGTCCCGTTTGACCTGCGCGTCCACGCCCTTCACCACCACGAGGTGGTCCTCGTCTCGCCGCCCGACCTGCGGCTGCCCGAACCGGTGACCGTCGAGTCGCTGGACGGCCTGCCGATGATCCTCCCGGCCGTCGGCTCGCCGCGCCGCAAGGAGTTCGAAGTGCTGTTCACCACGCGGGGGATCCGCCCGAAGGTCGCCATGGAGACCGACGAGCGCGGGGCGTGGCTCTCGTGCGTCGCGGGCGGCGTGGGTTCGGTGCTGTGGTACGCCGACATGGCGCACCGGTTCGAACGGGCGGTCACCATAAGCTCGTTCAATCCGCCGATGCGGCGCACCATCGGGTTCGCGTGGCTGCGGAAGCCGATGACACCCGAAGTCCGGGCGTTGTGCGCCTTCGCGCGGGCGCGTGTCGTCGAGGAGGCCGACTACACCTGAATCTCGGCTGCACCTGAACCGGGGCCACGCCTGGCCCGCAGGGACACGAGGTCAGGGCACACGCGAGGGTCAGGGCACATGCGAAGGTGCGGGGCGCACGCGAAGGTCGGGGCGAGGTCGGGGCGCACGCGAGCCCCAGGGCACCCGCGAACTGCGGTACGACAGGCGGGGCGGCGAAGTCCCGCCGCCCCGCCCGCACCTGCCGGTGGGTCAGCTTCCGCTGGAGGCACCGCGCCGACGCCACCACCACGCGCCGCCCGCGCCGCCGACGACCACCACCGCCGCGACGATGCCCAGCACGACCGGCAGCGTCGACGAGTCGTCGTCCTTCTTCTCGTCGGCGGACTCGCCCGCGAGTGTGGGCGTGACCGAGGGCGAGCCCGGGGCGGCCGCCCCCGGCGTCGTCGCGGGGGACGGGGGAGCGGCGCTGCTCGCCTCGGCGGTCGGAGCCCCAGTCGGAGCCCCGGTGGGCGCACCCGTCGGCGCCGCGGGGGTGGGCGGAATAACCACGGCCCCCGGCGCCGCCTTCTGCAGCGTCAGCGCGGGAGCGGGCTTGGCCGCCGCGTTCGAGTGGTCGTCGCCGGACTTCGGCACGTCGATCCAGCGGTCGACGCGTCCGTCCGAGTACGACTGAAGGGTCTTGAAGACCAGCAGCTCCGTGTCGGGCAACTGCCGGACCTTGACCTTGTACTCGGCATCGGCGCCCGGTGCCAGCGCCGTCCCGGCGACGGTGTAGCCGTCGTCGGCCGGCGCGTAGGACCAGCCTGACGGGCCTTCCAGGTAGGTGACGTCGCCGGGGACGATGCCCTGCGGCAGCACCACCCGCAGCGACGTGATACCCGCCGTCGTCGACTCGGCGGCGGCCTCGAAGGTGAGGGTGACATCGGTGGCGAGCGCGCGGCTGTCCGAGGCGGTCACCTCGTTGTGCGCGAACGCGGGGGTTGCGGAGACCAGGGCGATGGCCCCGGCGGCCGCGACGGCCAGGGCGAAGCGCCCGGCCGAAGGCAGGCGGAAGGTATGGCTCACGGAAATGGCTCCTGAAGGATGCGGGGGCCTGCGGATCAGCGGACGAAAGCCCCCGCCGGCGGCCCGCGCCGCGCCAGGTCGTACCGCGTCGCCAGCCCCCGGTGGACCTCCGGCCGTACCGCAACCGCGCGTATCCGCGGCAGGTTTCGGGCCGGGACCGTGCGGAGGCCGAGCAGTACGCCTACCCCTGCCCGCACCCGCGCGTCCCACCGCGCCAGCAGCCGGAACACCGCTGCTTCCCCGACCCGCAGCCATCCGGCGGCGGCCACCGCGACCGCGAGGTGCGCGGCCGGCATCCACGTGCCGCTGCCGGGCTCCGCCGGCGACCCGCCGTGCCGGTGCCCCGGCTCATGGCCGTGCCCGTGCCCGTGCGCCGAGTCGGAACCGGCTGCGTGTGCCACGGCAAACGAGAACCAGCTGTGCAGCGCGAATTGCCCGACGGCCATTGCGGCCGCCAGTCGCGGCCCCGAACACTCCCGGGCGGACCCGGCCCAACCCGCAACCATGGCCGCGGCGAAGGCGCCTAGCACGGCCCAGCCGGGCACCGCGCTCCCGGAGGCGAGCACGTGCCCGCCCGCCGACAGCACGACGCACACCCCGGCGAAGACCCCGGCGCGCAGCAGTCGCAGACCCTCGGAAGAACTCGGCATGGCCGCCACATCCTCGCAGCCGGCCGACCCCTATGGGCCGGTGTCCGCGATCAGGCGGTCGCCACGTCGAAGGCGACCGGTTCGAGGAGGGTTCCGGTCGGACGCGCCAGCGTCAGCACGCTGCTGGGCTCGGCGACTTCGAGGAGGTGCCAGCGCCCGGCGGGAACGGTGACCGCGGTTCCGGGGCCGAGCGGGAAGGTCCGGCGCGGGTGGCCGTCGTGGGCACGCAGGTGCAGGTTGACGGACCCGGATGCCACGGCGACGAACTTGTCGGACGTCGGGTGCATTTCCCAGAAGTGTTCGCGGAAGTCGCGTCCGTTGACCGCGCGCACCATGTTGAACGTCCAGCCGTCCTCGGAGGAGTCCGCGGCAAAGGGCGGGAACGACCTTATGGTGCCGTTGTCGTCGAGACAGGTCACGGTGCCGAACAACGCCGTCGGCACGCACGGGGCGGCTGTTCCGATCGAGGGCATGGTCACGTCGAATCGTCCTTGGTTCGCGGGGTCTCCGTCGTCCCTGCGACGGCGCACGCCGGAGCGAGCCGGACGTCCGTCCCAGGTTGCGGTGAGCAGCACGCTAATGCCTCGCCCAACTGCGAACCACGGCCCTCGTGCACTATTTTCGGCCGAGCGCAGGGTGCTCGCGCACCATCTGCGCGGGTGCGCACGAACGATGCCGTTCCCGCCGCGCACGCGCCGGCCCGAACCAACTGCGTTCGATTTCGCGACCGTCCCGCATCCATGTGCACGATGTCCGGCTCTTCCGTCGCCACCTCGTCGTCCCGGAAATCTACCCGAGCGGATGCTTCTCGGGCTGCCCCACCGCCGCCGGAGCCGAGGCATTGGCGAGGATCGCCTGGAGTGCCGCGATGTGGCCCTCGAAGGCGTCCCGGCCGATGTCGGTCAGGCGGGCGAAGCGCTTGTGGCGGCTGCCGGTGAGGCGGCGTTCGGTGGCGACGTACCCGGCCTCTTCAAGTGTCGTGAGTTGCTTGGACAGCGCCGAGTCGGACAGTTGGAGCCGGTCCTTCAGGTACGCGAACTCCGCCCAGTCGGCCGCCGCCAGGGTCGCCACCAGCGACAGGCGGGTGCTGGGGTGGATGAGCTCGTCGAAGCGCGCGTCCGTCATGCCCGGACCCACCGGCGCAGGACGCGCAGGATCTCCGGTCCGCCGAACCCGACGACGGCGGCGACCAGCACCGCGGCCCAGATGGCCGCGTGATCCGCGCCGTCCGCGTCGAGTGCGAGCCCGGCGAGGACGGTGACGCCGACGAAGGCGACGAGCATGCCGACCACCACGAAGGGGATGCGGCCCCCGGCGACGGCCCTGCTGACCTGGAGCCGAGCAGTGCGGCGGCGTCCGTCGAGCAACCGCGACGCGAGCGCGGCGTGCCCGGCACCGAAGAGCAGGGTCGCCGCCCCGGCCGCCCAAGCCGGCGCGGCAGCTCCGACTGCGCCCAGCACTATCCAACCGGCCGCCATGGCCCACCAGTACGCGCGGGGCAGCCCCACTTCATCGGCGACCTGGCGCCGTGCCTGGTGGGCGGAGTCGAGGGCGGCTTCGGCCTGCTCCGGGGTGATGTCCACGATGAATCCTCACTTTCCCAGTGGGAAAGCGAGAGTCCCACTTTCCTACTGGGAAAGTCAAGGGCTGCAGGCCGACCCGAGGCCACGGCACGGCTCCGACCGGGATCCGGTGAACCTTTCCGGTCACAGCACTAGAAACTAGGTGACCGGGCCTGCGGGGCGGCCTCCGGTGGCGGTGAGGAACCTCGGGGTCAGGCGGCCGCGGTCGCGGAACGCCGACACGGCCGCGGCCCGGACGCCGGAGAGCAGGGCAGCGGGGACGAACGCGGTCACCGCGGCGCTGCCCGTGCCACCCGCGAGGCGCGCGCCCACCGCGCCCGCGAGCTTCACCGCGTCGACCGTGGCGTCCGCCTCGGCCCAACCCGTGCCGTAGCCCGGCACGCGCGACAGGTGAGAGGCCGTCAGCAGGCTGAGGGCACGCGGGAGTTCGCGGTCCCGGAGGTACGCCTCCATGCGCTGCGCACGCTCGGTCTCGTCGCGGGCGCCGCGCAGCGACTCGACGACGGAGGCCATGCCGGTGTGCGGGACGCCCCGGTCGCGCGGGATCACCAGCATGGCGCGCAGGCCCGCGGCGGCCAGGTCCAGGGGGAGTTCGCCGGTCGGGCCGACCGGGCCGACGATGAGCGCGCGGCTCTCGCCGCCGTACAGGACCGCCGAGCGCAGGGCCTCCGCGTCGGCGGTGCCGTCCGGGGGTGCGACGACGTTGCGCAGCAGGGCGTCGAGCGCCGCGACGGGGAGCTGGGGGCCGTGGAAGGAGGTCCAGGCCATGGCCGCCGCGCAGGTCAGCGGTGCCGACGGCGCGAGGCCCGCGGCGTCGGGGAGGTCGGCGTGCACGATCAGGTCGAGTCCGGCGTTCTGCGGCGCGGTGCCCGCGAGAGCGTGCACGGCATCGACGACGGGTGCCGCCCACGGTGGGACCGGCCGGTCGACCGCGCCCCGCACCTCGATCTCGACCGCGTCGCCCGGTCGATTGAGGGATCCGGCCCGCAGGATCCCGTCCGTGCGGGGTGCCGCGGCCATGACGACCTGCCAGCCCAACGCCGTCACGATGCCGCTGCGGCCCGGCACCCCCGCGAGCCGCAGCGCGTACGGGGCGGTCCACACGCCGGCCGGCTCGTACCCGAAGGCCTGCACGAAGGTGTACGGCACCACCCGCAGGACCGGGTCGGCATCCCGCTGATCCATCAACTGCATCGGGGACGTTCCTTTCCGAGGGGACGAGGGGACGAGGGGACGAGGGGACGAGGGGACGAGGGGACGAAAGGGCGGAGCGGCGGACGCCGGTCAGCCGGGGTCCTTGCGGGCCAGCAGGCGGTACGCGTCGCTGCCGCCCGCGCGTCCGAAGTTCCGTGCCGCGACGGAGGTCAGCGCGTCCAGCAGACCGGCCGCCATATAGAAGGGGACGGACACGGTGACGCCGACCGCACGGCGGATCCGGCGGAGCACGGTCGGCCCGCCGGGGAACCACGGCTGGCGCGGATTCGGTGCGACGGCGGTCATGGTGTGGCTCACCGCCGCGACGAACATGCCGCCCTGGTGTGCCGGGCCGCGCTCGACCTCGACCACCGTGAAGCCGCGGGCCGCCAGTGCCTCGGCCAACCGGCCCAGCGGGACCAGGTGTTGGTGCTGCGGCTGGAACCAGGGGTGCCAGCGCCGGCGCAGCAGGCGGGCGTACCAGCACTCCGGGTCCGGGATCTCGACCAGCAGATGGCCCCCTGGCTGCACGACCTTTGCGGCGGCGTCGAGTTCGGCGAACACGTCGCGCACGTGCTCCAGGTAGTGGTTCATGCTGACGACGTCGTACGACCCCGCGAGCGAGTCCGCGTGGTCGGGGAACTGCCCGACGTACGCGCGCTCGATCCAGCCGCGCCGGGCCGCCTCCTCGACTCCGCCGCCCAGGTCGAGCCCGTCGAACACGGTGTCCGGGAGCTCGGACTTGGCGACCAGGCACATGTGCGCGTGGCCCGTCCCGACATCCAGCCAGCGGCCGGGTGCGGTGTGCCGGCCCACGAGCCGGGCCCGGCCCAGGTATTGCCGCGACATGGTCGCGAACATCGCCTCGGCGCCGCGCGCCGCGAGACCGTCGTAGAAGTCCCGGTAGTAGTAGTCGAGTCCGGTCGGGGAAAGCCGAGGGTTCTGGAAGACGACCTGGCAGTCCCGGCAGCGTTCGAGGACGAAGCGCCCGGGCTTGCCCTGCAGACGGTCCTTCGTGCGCACCCGCACCGCAAGGCGGTCGGAGCCGCACCACGGGCACGTGTCGCGGCGCTCCTCGAAGAAGCGGTCGGTCCCGTCCGCCGTATCGTCGGCGTACCGGGCGCGCATCGCGGCCAGTTCCTCCGGCGTCGGCTCGGCCGGAGCGGTGGGTCCGGCCACCCCGCGGATCCACCGGTACACGGCCATCGCCGGGCGGGCCAGGACATCGCCGTGCACGTCGCGCGGGCGCACCGGAGAACGGCCCGCCAGCACCGCGTACGGCTGCACCCACCACGCGGCGAGGGCCATCAGCCCCCAGAAGGGCGTCGCGTACGCCGCCCCCACGAACGCGCCCGCCTGGCCCAGCAGTCCGGCGAAGCCCACGGCAGGCGGCGCTCCGAACGCCCGCATGCGCGCCTTGGCACTACGCGGATCCTGCCGCAGCGCGGTCAGTCCCGGCGCCGCCACGTGCCCGGTGGCCCGCGGAGCGAACTGCTTCAACCGGGCCGTGACCGCGATGAGTTCGACCTGCGACAGGTTCTCGCCGGGAGCAGTCTCCGAACGTCCCAGGACGCTGTCGTGCACCAGCAGCGCGTGGCAGGCACCGCGCCCGGCGGTCACCGGGTCGGTGCGGAACCGCCCGGGGTCGACGTCGCCGAGCAGGTCGAGGAGCGGCTCGACCGGCATGCGCTCCGGAACGAGGTCGAGTACGAGCAGGCCCTCGTGCCGGGCGTACGCGGCCGCGGACGCGGCGAGTTCGCGGTCCGGACGCACCCCCGAGGCGGTGATCCACCGGTACTCCGACAGCGCCGAGGGGTCCTGCGACGCGGCAAGCCTCGGCAGCGCGCGCAGCCGGTGCCGCGCCCGGAGCGTGCCGAGGACGACGACGGCCAGCAGGATCAGCGCCAGCCACGGGAACGGCTCGAAACCGGTGTTCACGGCATGGCCTCCAGTTCCTCCAGGGCGTCGGCCGCCGAACTCGCGCCGCCTGCCCGGGCGAAGGAATCGCGCACGCGCAACGCGCCCGCGCGGTAGTCCGGCTTGTCCAGCACATCGCTGATCGCCTGGCGTATCTCCGGGACGTGCGCGCGGCCGAAGCGCACGCGTACGCCCGCTCCGGCCGCCACCACCTGCTGGGCCACCAGCGGCTGGTCGTCGCGGATCGGCGCGACCACCAGCGGCAGGCCGAAGGCCAGGGCCTCGCACACCGTGTTGTGGCCGCCGTGCGTGACCACCGCGTCGAGGTGCGGGAGCAGGTCGAGCTGGGGGACGAACTCCCGTGCCAACACGTGCCCGTCGTGCACGCCGAGGAGTTCACCCGGTACCGACATGACCACCTGCACGCGGTCCGCCAGCGAGCGGGTCGCCTCCGCCACCGCCGGGTAGAACCGCGTCCCGGCCTCCCTGTTGAGGGTGCCCAGGGAGACCAGGACCCGGCGGCGGTCGGCGGCGAGCCGCTCCCAGGGGAAGTCGACAGGAGCGGGTCGCGCACCGAACGCCGGTCCGACGTACCGGTGGTGTCGCGGCATTTCGCCGTCCGCGCCGGCCAGCACCGGCGTGGAGAAGACGAGCACCAGCCGCGCGGAGAACCGCGGGTCCCAGTCGTCGTCGAGGCCCGCCCGGGCGGCGACCGCGCGCACCCGTTCGCCGACCCACGCGTGCACCTTGGGGAACCCCTCGAACGGCCGGGTGAACTCGACCGATGTCGTTGCCGAGGTGGCCCACGGAAGTCCGTGCAACTCGGCGGCGATCGCGCCCGCGAACGCCTGCTGGTCGCTGACCACCACGTGCGGACGCACGGCCCGTATCGCCTCGTCGACGCCGGGACGCATCTGCTCGGCGAGCGGGACGAGAACCTCCTCGACCAGGAACCGCAGGGCGTTCACCCCGCGGTGGGCGCGCCACAGGGCGTGGAGCTCCGTGTACCCGCCCTCGGGCCCGCCTCCGGTCGGGTGCAGCACGGCCTCCGGCGGCAGCAGCCGCCGCACCTCCGGCGGCCCGCACCAGGCCACTTCGTGCCCGCGCCGGGTCAGTTCGGCGGCCACCGCAACGGTCGGGTTCACGTGCCCGGCGAACGGGGGCACGACGAACAGGCATCTCATGCCGCGCCCTCGCCGCGCGCGCCCGGGTCGCGGCTGCCATAGCCGCCCACGTCCCGGTGAGCCCCGTGCCGGGCCCGGCCCGGGGAGTGCGCCTCCAACCAGCGCAGCACCGACGCCAGCAACTCCTTCGGTGCGTCGCGCAGCAGCGCGTGCGCGGCGCCGGGGAAGACCTCGACGGCGCAGTCCGGCAGCCGGGACGCCAGCACCGGCCCGGATGCCACGAGGTTCGACGCGGAGCCGAACAGGGCGAGTGTCGGGCAGCGCACCTGCGCCAACTCGCCGGGGGAGAGCAGCCGTACGGTCGAGATGTCCTCGATCAGCGTGGTCCGGTTGAGCAGCGAGTCGGCGCCCGCCCGCATCCGCGCGGCCTTGCGCGCGCCGCGCGAGGCGAGGTCGCCGCCGAGCGGATTGCACTCCAGGCCCAGCGCGATGAGGTTGAGCGTGTTGGCGACGTCCTCGACCCAGCCGCCCGCGTAGCCCTCGGCGCCCGGCAGGTGGCCGCTGTGCGCGGGGTCCAGGCACTGCCCCTCGACCAAGACCAGACTCTGCACCAACTCCGGGTGCAGGTACGCCGCATGCAGCGCGATTAGCCCGCCGTAGCTGTTCCCGAGCAGGTGCACAGGACCGGTGACGCCGCACGCCTTCAACACCGCGGCCAGGTCGTCCACGGCCGTGTCGACGTCGTAGCCGCTCGGCGAGCCGTCGGACATGCCGTGACCGCGCTGGTCGTACAGCAGTACATCGAAGCCGGCGCGCGCGATGGGCGGCGCGAGGGTGTAGTAGAGGCTGGAGAGGTTGTCGAGGACCAGTCCGTGCAGCAGGACCACGGTCGGCCGGTCGGTGGACGCCCGTCCGCCGCGCAGGTGTTGGACGTGGAAGCGCAGGCCGTTCGCTTGGATGTCGGCCACCCCTCACACCTCCCCGACGGCGTTGTCCGGCCGCTCGTCGCCGAGTTGGGCGGCGATGTGGTCGACGAGGGTGCCGACCGTCATCGTGAGGATCTCGTCCATCTCCAGTTCGGACAGGAAGGCCATGAAGTCGATGCGGGCTCCGTACCGGGCCTCCAACTTCTCGGCGAGCGCCACGAATTCGATGCTCTCGACGGCAAGGTCCTCGTTGAACGCGCTGTCGCGGCCGATGGCGGTGGCGACCAGGATCTCGTCGCCCACGACCTCGACGAGCAGGCCGACGACATCGGCGAGGATCGCGTCGGCGGCGGTGCCGCCCCCGGGGGTTCCGCCGGCGGTCGAGGCCGCGGTCTCGGTCTCGGTCTCGCGTGCGGTGCCGGTCTCGGCCAGGGCTTCAGCGGTTCGCATGCTCACGGCGACTCCACAGGGCTTGAGGGGACGGGGTTGTGCGGGACGGTCCAGGCGACGACGTAGCGCTCGTCGGCGTCGGCGACGATCCGCGTACGGACCACGTGCCGTCCGCCGGCGCGGCCCTCGGCGGGCTTGGGGCCCTCCGCCGGAGCTCGGTTCGCGGCGAGCGGGCGGCTCTCCACGACGAGGCGGTCCTCGGCGACCTCGACGACTTGCAGGTCCGCCGGGCGGCCGGCCAGGCCGGTGCGGGCCGCCTTGCCGGCGGCCTCCTTGGCACACCAGAAGCGCACCAGCCACTCGCTGCGGCTTTCGGGGTCCACTGCGGCGAGCCGGTCGAGCAGGTCGCGCTCGGTCGGGGCGAGCGCGACCCGCTCCAGGGACTCGGGGCGTTCGGCCAACGACTCGATGTCGATGCCGACCGGGACCCGGTCCGCGAGGGCCACCGCGAGGCGGTGCTTGTGCGCGAGCGACACATGGATGCCGGCGTGCCGGGCCGGGAACTCGTCGCCCACCGCGACGCGTTCCGCCAGCGGACGGCCCTCGTCGTCGTTCGACACGCGGATCTCGGCCGGGTAGATGGGGCCTTCGCCGCGCGCCCACAGGTAGCGGCGTACGGCGTCCTTGGCGGCGATGCGACCGAGCAGCCACCCCGACCGGGTACGCGGCTGCCGGGTCGCGAACTCCTCGCGTTCGTCGGCGCCCAGGTAGCGGCGCATGACCAGTTCCTGCGAGGCGGCGTCCGGCCAGCGCGTCCGCACCAGGCACCAGCCTTCGGGCTGCGGCTCGCCGACGCCGGTGGTGTGCGGCGTGAACTTCATCGGCCACACACGCTCGTCGGCCGCGAAGCGGCGGTACGTCCATCCGAGCAGCTGCGCGCGCACCGAACCGTCGCGGGCATCGCACAGTTCGACGTCGCCGCGCACCGTCGTCGCGGTCACCTGCCGGATTCGCGCGGTTGCGAGGAGGCGGTCGCCGGTGCGCGGCGGCGGCCCGAACAGTCGCACCTCCTCGACCGAGACCGGGAAGACGAGCCGGTCGGTGGGGAGGCTCAACTGCATCCAGTGCCCGAAGAGCTGGCCCGCCGCGTCGAGCAGCGCCCCCGGTGCGGGAAGGCTGCGCAGGACTCCCCGGATTCCGTCGTCGGCGACGGCGTTGACCTCGTCCACACCCGCGAATCCGGGACCGTGGAACATCCAGCGGTCGGCGTACAAGGCGGCGGCCCGGACGGGTGGGGGGCGTTCGCCGGTGAGCGGGGTCGGGTCGGGGGTGACGGGTTGCGGGTGGCTCTCGGCGAGGCGTACGACCGTGGAGGTGAACCCGGCGATCTCCACCCGGACGCGGTCGGCGTCCAAGCGGGTCGCGGACACCTCGGCGTTGGTCGCGGGCGCCACCGGGAGCCAGCGCAGTGCCCGGACCTCCTGGAATCCGGCGACCACGCGGCCTGGCACCAGAGCGCGGGCGGCTTCACCCGTGAGGTGGAGGAGGGTGGTCATCGGCACGACCGGAAAACGGTCCGAGTCCTCGGGCCACCCGTCGTGCTGCTCGTAGATGCAGTGGTCGGCGACGAAGGGCAGGCTGCGCAGCGAGAACTCCCTGATGTGTGAGCGCTGTTGGGGACGAGAATCGCGCTGGGGCTGGGGCTGGGATTGGGGCCCGACCGGGGCCGCGACGGGTACGGCAGGCGCCGCGGTCGCGGCGTGCCGCCAGGCGCCCGCCGTCCGCGTGAGTGCGTCGCCGGCCTCGTCGAGGACGGCCGCGAAGGCGGCCAGCACCGGATCGGCCGCCTGAGCCCGGGTCAACTCCGGTGCATGACGCGGAGATTGCCCACTCGGTACGTCTGCCGCGTCCAGGAGGACGATGGGCGAACCGAGATCGAGGCGTACGGTCGGCCCCGTCCGGCGCGCCGGTTCGGGTTCCGCCGCCCGAAGGGCCTCGCGGCCTTCCACCCACAGGGCGGCCCGGACACGCAGGAGTCCCGCGAGGCCCGGATGCCGGGTGCCGTGCGCGGCGATGGTCAGGACGTCCGCACCGCGCAGCGTGTCGTCCACGAAACCGCCGAGGCTCCCTGCGCCGACCTGGACGAAGGCGCGGGCGCCGGCCTCGTACATGCCTTCCACCAACGCCCCGAACCGCACCGGCTCCAGGAGGTGCCGGATCGTCAGTTCGCGGACCTCGGAGGGCTCGTCGGGGTAGGGCGCGACACTCGTAGCGGACCACACCGGAACCCGGGGGTTGCGCAGCGGAAGGCGTCCGAACGCGTCCCGTACCTGATCGAGGTACGGCTCCCACATCGGTGTGTGGAACCCGGACCGGAACGGTAGTTCCTGACCGAGTACACCGTCGGTCCGCAGCCGGTCGAGCACGCGGCGGACGGCGTCCGCGGGCCCGCACACGACGCACTGGTGCGGGCAGTTCTCGTGCGAGACCACCGCGCCGCCCACCGCCTCGCAGGCGGCACTCGCCCGCGCCGCGCCGCAGGCCACCGCCGCGTACACCAGGTCGGGTACGGCCAGCGCCCCCGGGCGCAGCGAGTCCAGGAACACGTCGACGGCGGCGGTGGGGTACATCCCCGCGACGACCATGGCCGTCCACTCGCCCAGGCTGTGTCCGGCGAGCATGTCGGCCCGCACACCGAGCCGTTCGAGGGCGGCCGACACGACGCGTCCGCTGCCCAGCGCGTCCAGTGCACGGCCCACGATCTCGTCCGTGTCGTGCTCGGCGAGGCGGGGGAGGCCGAACGCGTCGGCCACGTCGTGCAGCGGCGGCTGTGTCTCCGGCTCCAGGCCCGGGAACAGGAACGCGACCTTCCCCGGCTGCCCGTCCGGTCCGTGGCCGCCCGCAGCGCCGGCGCCCAGCAGCGGCCGCGGCGTGAACCACAGGTCGCTGCGCCCACGCCAGGGTTCGCCGCGGACCACGACGCGGGAGGCGAGTTCGAGGCGGCGCGGCGTCGGGTCGACGACGGCGAGCCGGCACGGCCCGGTGCCGAGGGCAATGCCCCCGGGGGAATCGTCCGCGAGGCTGTCGCCGGTCGGCCCGGGCACCGTTCCCCCGGCGATCTGCGCGCTGAAGTCGTCAAGCAGGTCGGACAGTCCGCCGAGGTCGGCGGCGGCGAAGGTGACCAGGCGGGAACTCTCCGGAATCCCTGGGGTTCCCGGAGTCCGCGGTACTGCCGGAACCGTCGGCGCGCCCTTCCCCACCGCCCTCGCCTCGGAGTGCCGCAACGCCCCAGGGCTCCCGGGCGCCGGGGGGCGGGAGGGGGACGCGGCCTGCGTCAGGGACGGCGACGGCGCGGTGGTCGGGAATGCGGCCGCCCTGCTCGCGGGCGGTTCCTCCACGATCACGTGGGTGTTGACCCCGCCGAAGCCGAAGGCGTTCACCCCCGCCCGACGTACCGCGCCCGCGGCCTCGGGCCACGGCTCGGCCTCGTCGATCGTGCGCATCCGGGTCCGGGCCAGGCCCGGGTGCGGGTCGTCCACGTGCAGGGTCGGCGGCAGCGTCGCGTGATGCACCGCGTACACGGCCTTCAGCAATCCGGCCATGCCGCTTGCCTGCATCGCATGGCCGATCATCGACTTGACCGACCCCAGGACGACGCTCGGACCGTCGGCCCCGAAAACCCGTGCCAGGGTCTCGAGTTCGACCTCGTCTCCCAGCGGCGTACCCGTGCCGTGCGCCTCCAGCAGTCCGAGCGCGCCGGGTGACGTCGGATCGAGTCCGGCCGCGCGCCAGGCGCGTTCCAGTGCCCGGACCTGGCCGTCCGCGAGCGGGCTCATCAGACTGGCCGCCCGGCCGTCGCTGGCCACGCCGACGCCGCGCACCACCGCGTACACCCGGTCGCCGTCTCGCTGCGCGTCGGCGAGGCGCTTCAGCACCACGGCGCCGGTGCCCTCGGAGATCAGCGTGCCGTCGGCCGCCCTGTCGAACGGGCGGATGCGCATCGCCGGGCTGAGCGCCCGCAGTTGGGTGAAGACGCTCCACAACGTCGCGATGTGGCAGTGGTGCACCGAACCCGCGATGACGGCGTCGCAGCGCCCCGAGGCGAGTTCGGCCACCGCGTGGTCGACCGCGAGCAGCGATGTCGCGCAGGCCGCGTCCACCGTGTACGCCGGGCCGCCGAGGTCCAGCCGGTTCGCGATCCGCGACGCCGTGAAGCTCGGCACCAACCCGATCGAGGACTCCGGGCGTTCCGGTCCCAGTGCCGCCTGGAACGCCTCGCGGACGGCCGCCAGCCGGGCGTCGTCGAACTCCGGAGCCACCTGCCGCAGTACGGACACCAACTGGTGTGCGGTACGCACCCGTTGGTCCAGCCGTGCGGTGGCGACCCCCATGTAGCCCCCGCGTCCGAACACCACGCCGATCCGGTCGCGGTCGGGGAGCCGCGCCTCACCGCCCGCGTCCGCGACGGCCTCGGCGGTGGTACGCAGCGCGAGCAGCTGGTCGGGCTCCGCGCCGTCCACCGCCGACGGCATGATGCCGAAGCGGGTCGGGTCGAACGTCGCGTAGTCGTCGACGAATCCGCCGCGCCGGCAGTAGAACCGGTCGGCGTGCACCGGTCCGACCGCCGCGTCGGGCGCGAAGTACACCTCGGGATCCCAGCGGTTCGGCGGGACGTCGGTGATGGCGTCCACGCCCTTCTCGATGTTCGCCCAGAACGACGGCGCATCCGGGGCGGACGGGAACACCGCACCGATGCCGACGATCGCCGCGTCGGTGGGCTTCGGTCCTTCGTCGCGGGTCCGGCCGTTGCTCATGCGGCACCCCGCGCACATCCGCGGCACTCGTCCCCGCGAAGTCGACCAAGGTCGAAGTACCGCTTCATCGCCGGGCCTCCGAGCCTTCGCCGTACGCCGCCGGGACGTCGGCCGCCTCGTGCGCGGCCCCGCCGTCCCGCGGCGGGCACAGGTAGACCGCCTGGGCCACGCCGCCGGACGAGAGTTCCGCGAGCATCGCCGCGACCCCGGCGTCCGGGGCGATCAGCGGCATCCCCAGACGCTCGTAGTGGCGCTCCAGTTCGGCGGTGACCATGCCGCCCCCCTCGGCCGCCCACGGCCCCCAGTCGAGACTCAGCACGCGGTCGGCGACGGCTTCGGTGCCGATCCCGCCCCCGCTGAATGCGTCCCTGTCGCGGGCGTCGGTGCGGATCGCGTCCGTGCCGACCGCGCCCGTCAGTTCCGCGCCCACCGAGCGGTGCCACAGGTGTGCGAGTGCGTCCAGGGCGTCGTTGGCCGCCGCGTAGTCCGCCTGCCCCCGGTTCCCGAAGACCCCGGCGACGCTGCCGAACAGCACCAGGAACCTCGGGCGTCCGTACGAGGCGTGGGAGCGCAGCGCATCGGCCAGGCCGCGCGCGCCGACGACCTTGGTCGTGAAGACCCGGGCGAACGCCTCCTCCGACTTGTCCTTCAGCAGCCGGTCGTCGAGCACCCCGGCGCCGTGCACCACGCCGTCGAGGCGGCCGTGCCGGGCGTACACGTCGTCCACGACGGCCCGCACCGCGGCGGCGTCGCGCACGTCCGCGGCGTGCACCCGGACGGACGCGGCCACCCCGGCGAGAGCGTCCAGCGTCGCCCGGACCTCGCGACGGGCCAGGATCCGTGTCGCCTCCGCCTCGATCTCGGCGGGCTTGCGCATCCCGGCCGCGACGAGCGCCGCACGCAGTTCGGCCCGGTCGGCGGCCCCGGCGACGGCCGGGTCCTCCGGGCCGGCGTCCGCGGTCCGGCCGACGAGTTCGATGTGACAGCCGTACGCCGCCGCAAGGCCGACCGCAACGCGGGCGGTGATGCCGCGGGCGCCACCGGTCAGCAGCACCACGGAGTCCCGTGTGAGGACCGGCGGAACGGTGTCGGCGTCGGCGAGCGGAGCCGGGTGTACCGCGAGCGTGCGCCGCGTCATGGCGCGAGCGGCATCGGAACCGTTCGCCGCCTGCGCCCCCGCGGGCAGGCCGACGACGACAGGGGCCTCCGGCGTCGGCGACTCGGCGAGCATCGCCAGGAGTTGCCGGGCGATCAGGTCGGGTTCGTCCTTGGCGTCCACGTCGACGACGCGGACGACCGCTTCCGGGTACTCCTGGGCGGCGGTACGCCCGAACCCGGCCAGCCCGATCCCGGCGCACGCCGCGTCCGAGGCGCCGCCCTCCGCCCCGGCCCGGCCGAAGGTGCCGCCCCAGCCGGTGGCCAGCAGCAGGTGCGTCGCACCTCCCTCCAGCGCGTCCCGCAGCAAGGCGAAGTCATCAAGAATCACGGGGACTTCGTCGGTACGCAGGGCCCCGAGGTGGACGAGCGCGTCCACATCCGGCCCGGGGAGCGCCTGACCGGGCTCGGCGATCCGCACCACGGCCCCCAGCCGCTCCAACCGGTCGGCGAGCGCGAGCGCAATGCCGTGGGCATCGGCGAGGAGGACTACCGACCGGCCGGCGACCGCGGCGGCGATGTGCTCGGCATGCGGGGCCGCCGCGACGTATTCGACGACCTCGACAACGTGCCGCACCGGAACGCCGTCATCCGCGTGGCTGTCCCTACCTCCGTCGGATGGCATGCCCCCGAAGGCACGGGTACGCGGTCCACCGTCAGCGGCTGCGCGCGGCCCGCTGTCGGCGCCGGTACGTGTGTCCGCGAACCACCGGCTCGTGGTGGCGGGCGCGGCAGGCGACGCCGAAGCGACGGCCGGCGTCGCGAACGATCGGTCCTGGAGCGCCTCTTCGTGCCTTCCGGCTTCTCGGCGGACAGCCTCGCGCCCCGCTACTTCGTGGGCCACAGCCTCGTGGACCGGTGCTCCGGACAGGTCGGTGCCGTGCGCGGCAGGCGCGTCCGCGGGCACACCGTCCGATTGCGCGGTGTCGGGCGGGCCCGATGCTCCCGGTGCCCCGGCACCCGCGTGCTCCAGCAGGCCTTCGACGATCGCGCTGATGGTCTTCACCCGGGCGAGCCGTTCCACCAACGACTCGTCGAGCATGTCGAGGCGTACCGCCAACTCGCCGATGATCTCGGTGCGTTTGATCGAGTCGACGGAGAGGTCCGCCTCCAGGTCCAGGCCGGTGTCGAGCATGTCCCGCGGGTATCCGGTGCGTGTGCCGATGACATCGAGCACGGCGTCCAAGGCGCGTTCGGCGTCCAGCGGTTCGACCGGCGCCGGAGCGCTCTGGAGGACCGGATCCGGCACGGACGGCGCGGATGCGATGACGGCGTCAGCCGAGGTTACGGGCGCGGCAGCGGAAGTGCCGGTCGAAAGGCGGGTGGGCGCCGCCCACGGTTGCGGCTCCGCACCCAGGAAGCCCAGCAGGACGTCTCGCTGCGCGGCCACCAACTCACGTGCTCCCGCCAGGTATTCGAGCACCGCGGTCTCCCGCGGATCCGGGGTGGCGGTCCCGGCCGCGCCTCCGATGGCCTGCACGACCACCGGAGGCGCGACCGGTTCCGCCGGGCGGAGCCCGCCCGCGACCGGATTGCCGTCCGCGGTGCGCACCAGATGGCCGTCGACCTGCCACGCCGGCAGGGGTGCGGGGTGCGTGTCGGCGGCGGTGACCCGGCCGCGGGTCAGTTCGCCGAGCGCGACGGGCACTCCTGTGACGGCCAGTTCGGCGCACGCCGCGAGCAGCCGCCGCAGCCCGGACTCACCGGGGACGTCACAGGCGACGGCGGTGTGCGGGCGGTCCCCGAGGATCGCCCGGACCATTCCGGTCAGGGCCCGTCCCGGGCCCGCCTCGACGAATGTACGCGCACCCGCCGCGTACATCGCCTCGATCTGCTCCACGAAGCGCACCGGCTCGGCGACCTGACGGGCCAGCAGCGCCCGTACCGCGTCCGGGTCCTGTGGATACGCGGCGGCCGTCCCGTTGGACCACACCGGGAAGCCCGGTGCCGACACCGGCAATGCGGCGAGCGTACGGCCGAGTTCGGCGGACGCGCCGGCGACGACCGCGCTGTGGAAGGCACAGGCCACCGGCAGGCGGCGTACCTGGACCCCCTCGGCCTCCAGCGCGGCGACGGCCGCCTCCAGGGCCGGTGTCGGACCGGAGATCACGGTTTGCGAAGGCGTGTTCATGTTCGCCGCGACCACGCCCAGGCGGGGCCCCGTGCCGTTGCCACCCGGGGAGAGGCTGTGGTTCAGGTTGAGCAGGGTCAGCACCGGCGCCAGCCGGTCCGCGGGCGCGTTGACGGCGGCCATCGCACCCGGGTCGGATCCGGCGGCACCGAGGATCGCCTCGGCACGCGCCGTGGACAGGCGCAGCAGCGTCGCGCTGTCGAACGCGCCGGCCGCCCACAGCGCGGCCAACTCGCCGTAGCTGTGCCCGCCGGCGAGGTCGGGGCGTACGCCGAGCCGGTCCAGCACCCGCGTGACGGCCACCGCCGCGACGCCGAGCGCGGGCTGCGCGGTCCGGGTGTCGGTGATCCGCAGGTGCGCGGCCTCGCGGGCCTCGGCACCGAACGCGGTCGGCGGGAACATCGCCCGGACCGTCGGCGCCGGTGCCTCGGCCAGCACGTCGTGCAGTCCGGGGAACGCCACGAACAGGTCGGCGAGCATGCCCGGCCGCTGGCTGCCCTGGCCCGGGTACAGGAATGCGACGCGTCCCGGCGCCAGGTCGTCGCGGCGCCTGAACACCTCGCCCGCCGGGTCGTCCGCACCGTCCCGCGCGCGGCCCAGTTTGACCCGGAGATCCTCCGGATCGGCGGCGACCAGGGCGACCTGCACGGGCGCCCCGGCCGCCGCGACCGACTCCGCCGCCAGGGCGGCGAGCCCGCGGAGGGTGCGCGGGACACGCTCGTCCAACAGCGCGATCATCGCGTCGATCGCACGCACGGCTGCCGCGTGGTCCTCACCCGCGAAGCAGAACAGCTCGGCGGGCCATTCGGTCATCGCGGAACCGGAACCGGAACCGACGAGCCCGCATTCCCGTTCGGGTGCCGCGTGCCCGGCGAGCACCGCGTGGAAGTTCGTGCCGCCGAAACCGAACGCGCTGACTCCCGCGCGGCGTCGCGCGGGGTCCCTCTCGCTCCACGGCCTGGCCTGGCCGTCGAAGAAGAACGGGCTGGTCCGGGCGTCCCAGGCGGCGTTGGGCTCGCGGACGTGCAGCGTGGGCGGGCGTACGCCGTGGTGCAGCGCCAGCGCGGCCTTGATCAGCCCCGCGAGGCCGGCCGCGCACTTGGTGTGGCCGATCTGCGACTTGACCGATCCGAGGGCGCAGCCGCCGGGTTCGGCGCCGTGCGCGGTGAACACCTCGGTCAGTGTTTCCAGTTCGGCGCGGTCGCCGACGACGGTGCCGGTGCCGTGCGCCTCGACGAGACCGATCTCGGCGGGGGACACGCCCGCCCGGGCGTACGCGCGTTCCAGCGCCCGCCGCTGCCCCTCCGGCCGCGGCGCGGTCAGCCCCAGTGAACGCCCGTCGCTGGACCCGCCGACGCCCTTGACCACCGCGTAGATGCGGTCGCCGTCGCGCTCGGCGTCGGCGAGGCGCTTGAGCACCAGGCACGCGGCGCCCTCGCCGAGGGCGATGCCGTCGGCGGACGCGTCGAAGGTCGCGCAGCGGCCCGAGGGCGAAAGGGCGTGCACCGACGAGAACATCAGGTAGTCGTTGATGCCGTTGTGGGTGTCGACGCCGCCGCACAGCACCACGTCGCTGCTGCCCTGGACAAGCTCCTTGCAGGCCAGGTCGAGCGCGGCGAGGGAGGCCGCGCAGGCGGCGTCCACGGTGTAGTTGACCCCGCCGAGGTCGAGCCGGCTGGCGATGCGGCCCGCGATCACGTTGGCCAGCACGCCGGGAAACGAGTCCTCGGTGGGTCGGGGTAGTTGCGCGTCGAGGTCGGGCGGCAGGTCGCCGAAGTAGGCGGGGTAGAGCGAGCGGAAGCCGTACGCGCCGGCCAGGTCCGTGCCGGCCTCCGCGCCGAAGACCACCGAAGTGCGGCCGCGGTCGAACTCGCGGCCGCCGCCGTAGCCGGCGTCGTCGAGCGCCCGCGACGCCACGTGCAGGGCGAGGAGTTGCGCGGGCTCGATGGCGGCGAGCGAGGCCGGCGGAATGCCGTACGCGGGAGCGTCGAAGGGGATCGGCGGTACGAAGCCGCCCCACTTGGACGGGGTGCGGCCCACCGGGTCGCGTACCGCGTCGGGGTCGAAGTACAGATCGGGGTCCCAGCGTTCGCGCGGGACCTCGGTGACGGCGTCCGCGCCGAGCAGCACGTTGCGCCAGAAGGCCGCCAGGTCCGCGGCGCCCGGGAGCACGCACGCCATGCCGACGATCGCCACATCCACCGGCTCGGCCTCGGCCACCGGTTCCTCCTCGATGATCCCGAGAGCGGCGGCGCGGTCCGCCAGATGGGCGGTGGCCCCTTCGGTCACCTCCGCGTGCAGGTCGGCCACCGTGGTGGCGGCGGAGCGCAACGCGGCGACCTGGCCGAGCATGAACATGCCTTCGCGGCGCTGGGTCTCCGCGTCGACGGACGCGAGTCCCCGTTCACCGCGGACCACGCCCTTGCTGGCGATGCGCAGACGACCGAGGTTGAGTTCCTCCAGCTCGGCCCACATGTCCCGGGCCGGTACGCCACGTGCCTCCAGCGCCGCCCGCGCCTCGGCGAACGCGCTCACGAACGGAGTCCCCGCGCAGCGTGTCGCGTGCCCCGGTGCGGTCTGCAGCAGTTCGGTCGCCTCGCAGGCGACGGCCGCCTCCTGGAAGCCGGGCAGAATCGCCCCGGCCGCCACCGCCTCCCGGGTGAACAGGTACGCGGTGCCCATCAACACGCTTATTCGGGCGCCGAGTTCTACCAGCGGAGCGGCAGCCGCGGCGGCCATCGCGGCCGATCGGGCGTCGTGGATCCCGCCCGCGAACAGCAGGTCCAGGTCCGCGGCACCGCCGTGCCGGCGGGCATGGGCCAGCAGCAGGTCCAACTGGCTTTCCCAGAGCGGGAAACTGGCGCGCGGTCCGACATGCCCGCCGCACTCCAGGCCCTCGAACACGAAACGCCGGGCGCCTGCGCGCAGGAACTGGTCCAAGAGCCCCGGTGAGGGGACGTGCAGGTACGTGTGAATGCCCCCGGCCTCCAACGGCGCCGCCTGGTCGGGCCGTCCGCCGGCGATCAGCGCGAACGGCGGCCGGACCGCGGCCACTGCCGCGAGCTGTTCGTCGCGCAGCTCCGCGGGGGCGAAACCGAGCAGGCCGACGCCCCAGCGGCGCCCGTCCAGGCGCTCGGCGGTCTCCTCCAGGAGCGCCCGGGTGGCGGCGCCGTCCATCAGCGCGAGGGCGAGGAACGGCAGTCCGCCGCCCATGGAGACCTCGTCGGCGAACGCGGCCCGGTCGCTCACCCGTGTCATCGGGCCTTGCACGACGGGCAGGTCGCCGTCCGGGCCGGGCAGCAGCGGTCGGTGCCGCACGGCGGCGGCGAGGGCGGCGGTGACGGCCGACCGGACGGCCCTAACGGCCCGTCCGGTCGTGCCGTACCGCTCGGCGAAACGTCGGGCCAGCGCTCCGTCCTGTCCCACGGGGAGCAGCTGCCGATCGAGGCCGCGCGCCCCGAACGCCGACCCGACGCCGCCGAACGCCGCCGCCGCGTCCGCAAGCTGACGCAGCGGCAGATCCGGCCGGGTGTACACCCGGTGTCCCTCCAGGACGACGGTCTCCCCGCCGTCCATCGACCGCAGTGCCGCGGCCACCGGGTCCGGCAGGCACGGTGCGGATTCCGCGAGCAGGGCAAGTTGCGTGTCGAGCACGACCCCGGTCGCGCCGCCCGCGATCGCGGCGGCTGCGGTGTGCGTGCCGATGCCGCCCTTCGCCCAGACGGGCAGCCGCAGTTCGGGGTCCGCCAGCAGGTGCTGGAGCAGCACGAAGGTGGTCAGGTCGCCGACCCGGCCGCCTGCCTCGTGGCCGACCGCGACGACGCCGTACGCGCCCTCGGCCGCCGCGGCGCGGGCCTCCGCGGGCGAGGTGACCTCGACGAGGACCCGTCGGTCCGGCCCGGCGTCGGCGACCCGCCACGGGGCTCCGTGGGCGAGGACCACCACGTCGGCGGGACCGGGGAGTTCCGTCGGTGCCACCGGGCAGCCGACGGGCACCCGTACCCCGAACGACCGGTCCGGGCGGCGGACCACCTCGGCGAGCGCGGACAGCGCCGCGGCGCGGTCCCGCCCGAGGTCGACGACGCCGAGCGCGCCGGCCCGGTGGGCGGCGACGGCGAGCGGTCCGTTCGGCTCCTCGAACGGTCCGATCGTGAGGACGAGGTCGCGACGCAGAGTCTCCGACGCCATGGGTGCGGCTCCTTCCCGGGCGTGCACGGCAGCCGTGCGCCGGCATTCGCGAATAGCTCGCGGGCTGGCCACGGCTCATGAGGAAATACGGCGCTCAAGCAAACACCTGGCACACTGAAAAATCACGGCGCGAGCGGTGGTGCGGCATTCCTGTGCGGTACGCCGATTAACCGGAATCGCTTTCGTCGGATCGGCTCGAAGTATCGTGCGGGTGCCGTCCGGGGCTGTCAAGGGTGTCCGCCCGGCCGGTCCGCACGGCGCGCCGCGAGCCGCGACCGACCGGACTCCCGCCGCACCGGTCGGACCGGATACCCGAGTTCTACCAGGGCGTTCGTACTAGAACACGTTCTGACCAGGGCAAACGCAAGGGTGACCATACGCTGGCGTATGTCGCAGACTTACCGCGGGTACGCCCGCGCGCGGCAGCGGCCCGCGGACCGTCGCGAACCGCCCGGTGATCTATGCATTCCAGGCATGGTTCGTTGCCCAAAATGCTGGGCGCATATCGTCTGCCGACGATTACCCGGGGTCCGCCGCGGGCCACCGTACGGAACCGGGTGACCGGTCCGCAAATATTCGACGAATTCCCGGAAACCTGTTTGTCGCAGGGGTCGACGCGTTAATGTGCGACACGTGACTCTTCAGCAGTTGCGCTACCTCATAGCGGTCGCGGACCACGGCACCATGACGGCGGCGGCCGAAGCCCTCTATGTCGCGCAGTCGGCGCTGTCCCGCGCCCTCAAGGCGCTGGAACACGAGCTGGGCGGGGAACTGCTGGTCCGCGAGGGCCGCAGCGTGGGGCTCACCGCGGAAGGCAAGCGCGTGGTGCGGCTCGCCCGCACCGTCCTCGACACCGTCGGCGCGATCGAGGACGTCGGCCGCGCCGCCGAGGCCGCCCGGGTCAGCGGCCTGCGCATCGCCACCACGCACACCCTCGCCGTCGACCTGACCGGCCGTATCGTCCCGGCGTTCGAGGTGGAGACTCCCGGGGTGCCGGTGGACGTCGTACGCTGCCTCAGCCGCGAGGACGTCTTCGAGTCGGTCCGCAGCGGCCTGACCGCGCTCGGGCTGGTCGACGCCCCGGTACCGCAGGACCTGCGCTCGCACCGGCTCGCGGAGCACGAAGTCGTCCTGGTCTCGCCGCCGTCCGAGGACCTGCCCGACCCGATGCCGTGGGCGATGCTCAACGGTCTCCGCATGGCCATGCCGACGCGCGGCAGCGGGCGGCGCTCCGAGATGGAGGCCATGTTCGCGACACTGTGGGTCCGCCCGGTGGCGGTCGTCGAGACCGACGACCGGGTGCACTGGATCGCCTCGGTGCTCAACGGCGAGGGCTCGATGCTCTGGTACCGCGACATCGCCCTCGGGGTGTTCGGTGAGTCGGCGGTCATCCGCTCGTTCGACCCGCCCCTGCTGCGGGCGGTGGCGCTGGTGCACACGCCCGAGGCGACGGGCCGGCAGGCGCGCTCGTTCCTGGAGTTCGCGCAGCGCGGGGGAGTGCGCGAATCCGGCGACATCTGAGCGCACCACGGGTACAGCACCAGGCGTACAGCACCAGGCGTACAGCACCACGCGTACAGCACCACGCGTACGGCACCACGAGCACGACAGTCACAGCCCACACAGAAGACGCCCGGGCGGGAGGCGAAGCGGCCTCCCACCCGGGCGTCTGCGCGCGAACTACTACCGGAACCAGCGCCGCGGGTGCCGGGCGAACAGGAAGCCGCCGACGCCGAGCAGCATCGCCACGACGCCGCCCGCGGACGTCCAGACCCACCGGCCCGTCGTCCCCGACAGCCACGCGTCGTCGCCGTCGTCGAACCCGGCCAGCGTCACCTTGCGCGTCTCGGCGACCTGGCCCGGCTGCAGCGGTCGGCCCGCCTGCGTGACCGGTACGAGCGGCGCCTTCAGCGCGTCGTCCTGCCCCGCGTCCGGACCCGAGTCCCCGCCGCCCTTGGCGGTCAGCTCGAGCTTGACCCCTATCTTGCGGCCGACGTCCTTCTCGTTGAACTCGAGCGCGGAGACCCGCACGTAGTACGTGCCGGGCAGCGGGTCAGCCGACCACGCCTCGGCCCACGGGCGGATGGTGCGCGGCCCGCAGTCGATCCGCAGCTCGGTGTCGGACGGCAGCGCCGACAACTGCGGACGGCCCGTCGCGCACGGTTGGTGCCGCCTTATGCCGTCGAACACGTCGACGCGCCACGTGGTCGGGGCGCTCAGGCCGCTCGGGAGCGTCAGCGTCACCTTGGCACTGACGTCCTGTTCCGCGAGCGCGGGGAACGACCAGTACATGTACTCGCCCACCGCGCCCGACGTCGTGGTCGACGTCTCGGCCTCCATCTTCCCGGCCGTCAGGAACGACGTGCCGGGCAGCACGTTGGTGGCCGACGTGCTGTTGCCCGGCTTCGAGCCGGAGCCGCCCGAACCGCCGGGCGTGGGGCTGTCGGTCGCGGCCACCGCGGGGCCGCCGACGAGTGCGAACGCCGCCGCGAGGGAAGCGAGTCCGAGCGCGCGGGTGCGGCGGGGCGTACCCGGGCGAGTACGCCGGCCCGCCGAAGTGGGGTTGCCGGTCGGGGTACGCATCACACAGCCCTCCGCATGCCCGCGAAGAGGCGGACGATCCAGCCGAACAGAAGCCCGGCCACCAGGCCGACGCCGGCCAGCACGCCGAGGAAGATCCAGCCGCGGCCCAGGCCGTGCGTGTCGGCCGCCTGCGCGTCCGAGGCCCGCACCAGGTCGACGAGCAACTCGACCGGCATGCCCGGACTCTGCGCGGCACCGGGGCCACCGTGGAAGGCCGTGCTGACCATCAGGCAGGTGATCCTCGCGTCCTTCGGCTCCGGCTGGTCGCCGCCCTTCTGCGGCAACGAATAGCGCAGGCCCGCCGATTGCCCGTCCATGCGCCCGCTGCCGGCGTCCGTGTGGCGCGCGAGGTCGCGGCCGTCCTCGGACACCGCCGTGATGGTGACGTCGTAATCCCGGGCAACGTTGCGGTCGATGCCGACCGTCGCCGACGCGCGCAGCTCCTGGCCCGGCAACTGCGGGACCTTGTACCAGAGGTGCTGCTCGAACTCCTCGCGGTCGTTGTAGACGCCCGGGCCCAGCAGCGGCGCGTCCGCGCACCCGTTCGGACTGCCGTGCACGGCCGTGGGGATGGTGACCTCTTCGGCCTTCTCCACCGCCCGGTCGACCAACTGCGTCACACGCTCGGACAGTTCCTGGGCGTTGTTCGCCGAGGTGTACGTCCCGCCGGTCGCGTTGGCGATGCAGGTGAGCTGCTTGCGGGTCTTGTCGTCCGGCACCAGGCCGAGCGTGTCGATCACCAGGTTGAGCCCCTGCGCGGCCAACTGCCGCGCCACCTCGCACGGGTCGGGCGGCGCGCACGAGTCCTCGCCGTCCGTGATCAGGATGATGCGGCGGCTGCCCTGCTCCTTGCCCAGGTCCTCGGCGGCCTTGTTGAGGGCGAGCCCGATCGGTGTCCAGCCGGTGGTCGGACGCTGCGCCGCGACCGCGGTCTTCATCGCGGCCTTGTCCGGCTTGCCCACCGGCGCGAGTTGCGCGGTCTCCTGGCAGCCGGCGGCCTTGTTGTTGCCGGGGTTCCCCTGCCCCAGCACCCGCAGGCCGACCAGCGCCTCGTCCGGCAGCGCGTCCAGGATCTCGTTGAACGCCTTCTTCGCGGCCGCGATCCTGGTCTCGCCGCCCGCGTCGTTCTGGTTCATCGACCCGCTCAGGTCCAGCACCAGGTCCACCTTGGGCGGCGGCGCGGTGCCGGGTCCGTTGTCGGGGTCGGCGGCGGCGGGGGTGGCCCCGCCCAGGGCGGCGGCCACGAGCAGGGCCCCCAACCCCGCCGCGATCCTTCGTTTCTTCGATGTCATCACGGGGGAGGATCCTACGGATGATCAGGACCCCGCCGCTGAGCGGGAGAACGCCTTCTGTGCAAGGGATTTCAGGGGGATTTCAGGAGGAAAGCGGACGTGCCGCCGCATCGTGAAGCGAGAACTCCGGCGCCCGGCCCGGGGTCGCTGACGTGGCGCTACTTCGCGCAATGGCCACTGGGCGCGCTGCTCGCGCTGTGGGCCGGATCCATGCAGAACATGCACCCGGGCCTCGGCGCGGGTGTCGAACAGCACTCGGACTTCTTCAACGAGCGCTGGCAGCGCCTGTTCCGCTCGCTCTACCCCATCTACGGAGTCGTGTACGACGGCGACCGCTCCGCCGCCACGGCCCGGGAAGTGCGCGACTACCATGCCGGGATCAAGGGCGTGGACGCGCGGGGGCGGCCGTACCACGCGCTGGACCCGGACACCTACTTCTGGGCGCACGCGACGTTCTTCGAGGGCATGATCGTGGCGCAGGACCTGTTCGGCGACCGGCTGACCGACGCCGAGAAGGAGCAGTTGTACCGCGAAAGCACCGGCTGGTACGCGCTGTACCGCGTCGGTATGCGCCCCGTGCCGCCGGACTACGCCGCGTTCCGCGCGTACTGGGACCGCATGTGCACCGAGGTTCTGGAGGACACCCCCGCGGCCCGGCAGGTGCTGGACGTCGAGGGCCTGGCCAAGCCGCCGGTGGCCGGACTGCCGGACGCAGTATGGCGCGTCGTGCGGCGCCCGATCGGCAGGGCGAACGTGTGGCTGACCGTCGGGATGTACCACCCCGCCGTGCGCGAACGCCTGGGCTACCGCTGGACGGCACGCGACGAGAGGCGCTTCCGCAGGGTGTGCGCGGCGGTGCGCCGGGTGTGGGCACTCGTTCCGGAGAGCCGCCGCTACCACCCGCGGGCGCGTGCCGCGCTTTCCGGCAGGCCTCCGGTGCCGGCCCCGGCACGTTTCGCAAAGCGGCGGCGCTGACTCGCCCGGGGACACCGCGGCCCGGCCGACCCGGTCGGGACACGTGCAGCCGGGCGGTGCCGTCAGGCGGTCGCGGAGCCGGTGACCATCGGTGCGAGGAACCGCCGGGCGAACTCCCGGGCCTGCGCCTCGTCGTCGACCGGCACGATGCTCTGCGGAGTGAGCAGGAACGACACCGTCAGGCGGACGAAGATCTCCGCCACCTGCACGCCCTCGTCGGCGTCGACCGCGGTGGCGTCCCGCGCGCGCCCGAACGACGCCGCCAGGTAGTCGCGGATGACGCCCAGGATCGGGCCGCCGCGCGTCGTCAGGAACGGCAGCGCGGTCTCCGGCTCCAACTGGATCAGCCGCCCGATCAACGCCGTGCGCGCGTCCCGGAGCGCGACCACGAAGCCCGCGACGATGCGCTCCTCCATCGTCGGCAGCGCCGACACCTCCGCGTCGAATGCGGCGAGGAAGCGCCGGCATTCGCGCACCAGCACCGCTTCGACGAGGGTGTTCTTGCTGTCGAAGCGCCGGTAGACGGTGACCCGGCCGACCCGGGCGCGCCGCGCGACGTCCTCGACGGTGGAGCGCCGCAGGCCGAACGTGGCGAACTGGTCGCGTGCCGCGTCGAGGATGCGCTCGGTCGTCGGATCCGGTGAGTCGCCCGCCGCGAGCGCGTCGGCGAGTACGGCGGTGCGCGAGGTGTTCATCGGATCCCGATGGTACTGCGCCCCTCCGCCCGGCCTCACCCGCGCGGTTCGGGGAGCAGCGCGCAGATCCTCGGGACCAGGATCGCGGGCGCCCGCCGGGCGGGGGCGGGGATGAGGCCGGTGGTCGTGCGGATCCGCCGGGCGAACCGCGCCACCGCGGCGTGTTCCTCCGACGTCAGGTGCAGGTCGCAGCGCTTGCGCAGGGCCTCGGGGAGGGTGGCCACCGTGGTCAGGTAGGTGATGCGCGCGGTCGGCCCGGTCATCCGCCGCCAGCGTTCGTCCGGGAGGCGGCGCAGTGCCTTCGGCTTGGCCGGGTGGCGGAGGTTGGCCAGGAACTCGCGCAGTGCTCTGGTGTTCTCCAGGGTGTTGTCCACCATGTCGGCGTAGTAGACGAGGAATTCCGGCCACGTCGAGGGCATGTCCTGGACGCGGACGCCGAGAAGGCGGCCGATGCGGATGCTGTCCGCGTAGTAGGCGTCCAGTTCGGTGCGTGTCATCGGACGGCCGAACATGGCGTGCGCGTCGGCGACCGCCTTGACGAGGGTCAGGTGCACCCAGGCGTACGCCTTCGGGTCCAACGCGTGGTACTTCCGCCCGTGTTCGTCGGTGCCCCGGAAGCGGCGGTGCAGCGTGCGGAGGCGTTCGGCCTCGGCGGCCGCGCGGACCGGGCCGCCGTACACGACGGTGGTGATGGAGCGGTACGTGCGGTTGAAGCGGCCGTACGGGTCGCTCTGGTAGTCGGAGTGGTCGACGACCCCTGCGCCGACGACCGGATGCGCGATCTGCATCGCCAACACGTGGGGCGTGAGCCCGAGTCCGCGTACGTCGCCGAAGCGGCGCCACATCTCGGACCCGCGGCCGGTGGCGGCTTCCCGCATGGCCACCAACTCCCTTGGTAGGCGCGCGTCCTGACGGACCTTCGCGTGCACGCTTTCATCGTCGGCGGAGCGATGACACAAGTCAACGACAAATGTATCTTTGTACGGCCGACGGCGAGCAGGGGGCGATCATGACGCGCACGATCACCGGCGAACAACAGGCATTCGTCGACGCCATACGGGACTTCGTCCGACGCGAGTGCGGATCCCGCGAACGCAGGCTCGAACTGACCGACGGGGGAGCGCGCACCCACAGCGACGCGCTGTACCGCAAGATGGCCGGGCTCGGATGGCTCGGGGTCGGGCTGCCGGAGGAACTCGGCGGCGCCGGCGGGGGCATGGTCGACGCGTGCCTGTTCCTGGAGGAGACGGCGTACGGTATGGCGCCGATCGGCGGCCACGGGCCCTCCCGCATCACGGCCGGCGTCTACCAGCGGTTCGGCAGCGAGGCGCAGCGCGAGGCGGTGCTCAAACGCTACTGCGACGGAGCCGTGCTCTCGATCTCGATGTCCGAACCCGGCGCGGGCTCCGACGTGGGCGCACTGACCTGCCGCGCCGAACGCACCGCCGACGGGTGGCGAATCAACGGGCAGAAGACCTGGTGCTCCAACGCGCACTTCGCGGACTCGATCCTCTTGATCGCCCGGACCGCGAGCGGCGGCGACAAGCACGAGGGCCTGACGATGTTTCACGTCCCGGCGGGCGTACCGGGGTTGGCGATCCACGGCATCGAGACCATGGGCGGCAGCGAGGTCAACGACCTGTTCTTCACCGACGTCGAACTCCCGGCGGACGCCGTTGTCGGCCAGGTCGACCACGCATGGCGCCAGCTCATGGGCGGCCTCAACACCGAACGCCTCATCCTGGCCGCGATGATGCTCGGCACCGCGCGGCGCGCCTTCGACGACACGCTCGGGTACGTACGCCAACGCGAGCAGTTCGGCCGTCCCATCGGCAGCTTCCAGGCCCTTGCCCACCGCATCGCCGACCTGGCCACCGAACTGGAGTGCTGTGAGCTGCTCGTGTACTCCGTCGCCGCGAAGGTCGACGGCGACCCCGCACGACTGCTCCCGCGCGAGGCGTCCATGGTCAAGCTCAAGGTGACCGAGACGGCCAAGCGCGTCGCCCTGGAGGGCATGCAGATGATGGGCGGCTACGGCTACGCGACCGAGTACGACATGGAGCGGCACGTCCGGGCGACGGTCGTGTCCACCATCTACGGCGGCACGAGCGAGATCCAGCGGGAGATCATCGCGAAGACGTACGGCCTCTGACCAGGTGGGGGGGGTGCGGGGCCCCCGCTCCCGAGACCGCCCCGCTCGCAGGGCCGCCCCGTCCCGAGGCTTCCTCGTTCGCGAGACCGCCCCGCGCTTGAGACCGCGGGCTGAGTCGGCCGCGCTTTTCGGCGAAGCTCGCGCTAAGTGGACATCCGCATGCGCGTGTGCCGCTGCCGCGCAGCGCGCGGGTTGCAGAATCGGTCCCGGGCCACCACCCCGGACCGTCCACATCACTCACCCGCTGCGAGGCGCCCGCATGACCGACGACGTCTACTACTGGCAGTCCGCCCGACGGCTGTGGCACCAGCTCGAACCGGTCTTCGCGCCGTTCTTTTACGCTCCCGAGGTGTTCGAGGAGGCGGCCGCGCTGGGGTACGCCACCGAGACCCGCTGGCCGGCGTACTTCCCGTTCCGTGCCGCCCCCCTCGGTGCCGCAGGCCCCCGCCTGGTCACCGCGGCCTTCTACAGCTTCAGCCCCGCGATGGTGGCCGAGCACGTCGAGCCGGCGTGGCGGATCGCCGAGCCCGCGCAGGTTCTGGCGGCCCGGCTGCGCGGCGTCGACCGGATGTACCGGACGCTGATGGCCGACCAGTTGGGTACCCCCGGGCTGGCTGAGACCGCCGCACTGGTACGCCGCGCCGCGGAGTCCGCCGACACGGTCGGCCGTCCCCTCGCCGCCGCGACCGCCGACCTGCCCTGGCCCGACGAGCCGCACCTCGTCCTGTGGCAGGCCATCTCGCTGCTGCGCGAGCACCGGGGCGACGGCCACATCGCCGCCCTCGTCGACAACGACCTGGACGGCTGCGAGGCGCTGGTGTCCTTCGCGGCGATCGGCGCCGCGCCGGTCGAGACGTTCGAAAGCCGCCAGTGGAGCCCCGAGGAGTGGCAGGCCGCGGCCGAGCGGCTGCGGGCGCGGGGACTCGTGGACGCCGACGGCTCGGCCACCGACACGGGCCGGGACCTGCGCGACCGGATCGAGCGCCGCACCGACGAACTCGCCTCCGCGCCTTGGCGGGTCCTGACCCCGGCCGACATCGACCGGCTCGTCGAGCTCAACGTCCCGTTTCTGACCGCCGCGATCCTCTCGGGCCTGCTGCCCGGCACCAACACCCTGGGTATCGCCAACGTGAAGGCGCCGGTCTGGTAGCGGATCGGGCCCGGAGGGGCCGCCCGTCCATTCTCTGACTAGAGTCAGAGAATGGACGGCGAGCAGATCGAGCAGGTGAGGCGGTTCAACCGCACGGTCACCGAGCGCGTGGGCGTACTGCATGACGAATACCTGGGCCGCGGCCGGCCGATCGGCGAGGCCCGGCTGCTGTGGGAGGTCGGCGAGGACGGACAGGACGTACGCAGGCTGCGCGAACGACTCGGCCTCGACTCGGGCTACGTCAGCCGCCTGCTGCGCTCACTGGAGGCGGACGGCCTCGTGACGGTGGCGCCGCGGCCGCAGGACCGGCGCGTACGCACCGTCCGCCTCACCGACGCCGGCCGTGCCGAGCGCGCCGCGCTGGACGACCGCAGCGAAGCGCTCGCCGGCTCGCTGCTCCAGCCGCTCAACCCCGCCCAGCGCGCCCGGCTGGTCGCTGCAATGGCCGAGGTCGACCGGCTGCTGACCGCCGCGACCGTGACGCTGGACGACGTCGACCCGGACCACCCGGACGCCCGCTACTGCCTCGGCCGGTACTTCGCCGAACTGGCAGAGCGCTTCGACAGCGGCTTCGACCCGGGGCGGAGCCTGCTCCCCGACGCCGGCGAACTCCGCCCACCCAAAGGCACCTTCGTGATTGCCCGGCTGCGCGGCGAGGCGGTCGGCTGCGCCGGACTCAAACTGCCCGCGGACGCCCCGGCCGAGATCAAGCGCATGTGGGTCGCCCCGCAGGCACGAGGCCTGGGCGTCGGCCGCAGGTTCCTCGCCGAGTTGGAGACGCGCGCCGCCCGCGAGGGCCGCGATGTACTGCGCCTGGACACCAACAAGACGCTCACCGCCGCGATCGGCCTCTACCGGTCGTTCGGCTTCGCGGAAGTCCCGGCCTTCAACGACGAGCCGTACGCGCACCACTGGTTCGAAAAGACCGTCACGCCACTGCCCCCGTCGACCGCGTGAAGGGCCCACCCCCCGCCCGCTCCAGTACGAGCAAGTCGCAGTCCTCCTCGACTGGTTGCGCGCCCTCGTCGTCAGCCAGATCCGCGTCGAGAGCCGCCAACCCGGCCCGCGTCTCCTCGGCGGTCATGTGTTCGAGCGTCGAGTACGGCCGCAGGCGGAGGCGTTCGGCGTACGCCGCGAGGTTCGGCGCGACGCACTGCCGCAGCCGCTCCAGCGCCACGCGCCGCAGCCCCGCCGCACTGAACTCCGCCGTCACGTCGCCGAGCGCCGGGAACACCTCGTGCTCGATCGTCCGTGCTCCGGGAAACCGGCCGTGCCAAGCAAGTTCGGGCATACGGTCGCGGAACGCGCCGCGCAGCACCCGGCCACCGGGCCGCAGCACCCGGGCGATCTCCGCCACCGCCGCCGCCCGGTCCACCACGTGGTGCCACACCAGATAGAGCAGCACCAGATCGCACGACGCGTCCGGCAGCGGAAGCCGCTCGGCGCTTCCGGCGAGGTACGTGACATCGGGGTGCGTCGCGTCCGCCTCCGCCGCCGCGCGCATCCGATCGTGCGGTTCGACGCCGAACACCGGGCCGCCGAAGCGCTCCGCGAGCACCGGGGAGAAGCGGCCGGTGCCCGAACCGAGGTCGAGGACCTCGAGCGGCCGGGCGGGTGGGGCGTGCCGCGCGAACGCGTCGGCCCACATCGCCACGGTGTCGGTCGGCAGCGCCCTGCCCGCCGCATGGACCGCGTACTGCCGTTGGTCGAAATTCACACGTGGACGCACAAGTGTCCCCTCCGCCGACAGCCTCGCCGAGTCCACCGACTCTGCCTACCCCACCGACTCCCGACTCCGGCGCGTGCACCGACTTCCGCGGGCGCACCGAAGTCCGGCCGACGGCGCCTTGACCTGGAGCGCACTCCAGGTTTTAGCGTCACGTGGATGCACAAGACACAGCAACGGCGGCTCCGCTCGGGATTCGGGCCGCACAGCACCGCAGACGACGTACTGGACGGAATCGACCTCGCCGGGACGACCGCACTCGTGACAGGCGGCTATTCGGGCCTGGGACTGGCGACGACGCGAGCACTGGTACGCGCCGGGGCCGACGTCATCGTGCCGGCGCGCCGGCCGGAGCAGGCCGCGGAGGCGTTGCGTGATCTGCCGCGGGTGCGCGTGGCCGCACTCGAACTGTCCGACCTCGACTCGGTGCGGGCGTTCGCCGAGGACGTGCTCGACACCGGCGTCCGACTGGGCATCGTGGTCTGCGGCGCGGGGGTGATGGCGTGCCCGGAGACCCGGGTCGGCCCCGGCTGGGAGGCCCACTTCGCGGTCAACCACCTTGGGCACTACGCCCTCGTGAACCGCCTGCGCCCGGCGCTGTCGCCGGAGCGCGCGCGGGTGGTCGCGGTCGCGTCGTCCGGGCACTTCCTGTCGGACATCCGCTGGCACGACCCGCACTTCCGCGACGAGCCGTACGACCCATGGCTCGCGTACGCGCAGTCGAAGCCCGCCAACGCCCTCTTCGCCCTGCACCTCGACACCCTGGGCGCGGCCGCCGGGATCCACGCGCACGCGGTTCATCCGGGCAGCATCCTCACGCCGCTGCAACGCCACGTCCCACGGGAAGAGCAGGTGGCCCAGGGCTGGATCACCGCCGACGGGACCACGCCGGCCGGCTTCAAGTCGCCCGAGCAGGGCGCCGCGACCGCACTGTGGGCCGCGATGTCGCCGTTGCTGGACGGCTACGGCGGCGCGTACTGCCAGGACTGCGATGTCGCCGAGCCCGCGGAGACCGAGGACATGTTGGTCGGGGGCGTGAAGCCGTGGGCGGTGGACCGCGACGCCGCCGCGCGGCTGTGGACGCTGTCGGCCGAGCTCACGGGCGTGGACTCGTTCGGCTGATCTCCGGGGCCGGCAGGGCCGTGTCGCGGTGGTCGGCGCACGTCGGACGCCTAGCGTGCCCGGCATGGGTGTCGACCGACGGAGTCCGATCAACCGGCGGAGTCTGATCAAGGGTGTCGCGGCGGCGGCCGCCGGAGTCGTCGCGTCCGGGTGCGGAGCGGGTGACGACACGGCCCGGGGCGGGAAGGCCCCGGGCGACTCTCTCTCGGCGTCGGGCGCGCCGGAACCCGGGCGCTCGGCGGCCCCGCACCCCGGTGCCGTGTCGGTCCCACCGGGCTCGGCGCCGCCCGCCGCGGGCGCCCTGCCCGCCGAAGTGGCCCGGGCCGGCACCGGGCGGCCGGAGGTGGCGCTCACGTTCCACGGGCAGGGCGACCCGGCCGGGGTGGAACGCCTGCTCGCGGTCGTCGAACGGGCCCGGGTCGGGGTCACCGTGCTCGCGGTGGGCACGTGGCTCGGCGAGTACCCGGCGATGGCCGGCCGGGTCCTCGCGGGCGGGCACGAGCTGGGCAACCACAGTGAGAACCACCTCGACATGCTGTCGATGGACGCCGAGACCGCGTACCGCGAGATCGCCGCCTGCGCCGCCCGGCTGACCGCCCTGACCGGCTCGCACGGGCGCTGGTTCCGGCCATCGCAGACGCAGTACGCCAACGCCGTCGTGAAGGCGCAGGCCGCCCGCGCCGGGTACCCCACGTGTCTCGCGTACAGCCTCGACTCGCGCGACCACACCGAGCCGGGCTCGGCGGCCGTGGTGCGCAACGTGCTCGACAAGGTGGCCCCGGGCGATGTGGTCAGCCTGCATTTCGGGCACGACGGCACGACCGCCGCACTGCCCGCGATCCTGGACGGACTGCGCGTACGGGACCTGCGTCCCGTCACAGCGAGCGCGTTGTTCGCCCCCGCGGCGGCCTGAGGCGCGTCACTCCCACGGCTGCGCCCCCTCCCGTCGCTGCGTCGATCGCACGCCTGCGTCCATCTCGCGCCTACGTCCATCTCACGCCTGCGTCACTCCCACGGCTGCGCACCGCGCGCGCCGAGCGGAAGCGGGCCGTTCACTGTAGGTAGTCGTCCGTGAGCCGAGCCGAGGGGACGCATGCCCTCGGCAGGGGGCTGCCGGACTTAGGGCCATTTCGTCACCCTGTCCGTCGGGAGGCACTTTGGCAGGAGGATTGAGCGTCAAAGCAACTTGAAACCGAAGAATCTTCGGCTTTATGATTCCTTAACGAGAACTATCGTCCTGCCTGCGAGGGGTGTCATGGTCACAGCAACAACCGTCCGGCCCGCCCCGACGGGATCCGCGGCGACACACTCCGCATGGCCGCGCCTGAAGGCGGCGGTCGCCGAACTGCGCCCGATGCAGTCCGCCGACGGCTCGATCGACGGATCCGCGCAGGATCTGGGCCGCGCCCGCGACCTGACGGCGGAGATCACCGGCGCCGTCGCCGAGCTGTCCGCGCTGCTGCCGCACGACGCCGCGTACCTCGACGCGGTCGTGCGCGACTTCGGGCGCTGGGCCGACGGCGGCTTCGCGGTGCCCGACTTCCTCGACGCGCTGCTCGCCTTCCGGCCGGAGCTGGACCGGCACGACGGCCTGGAGCACCTCGTCGTGTTCCCCATGTACACGCAGAACGGCAATCCCGACCGCAACATCGAGGCCGTCCTCGTCCGCGTCGTGTGGCCGGAATGGCTCGCCGAGCTGGAGTCCGCGCAGTACGACAACCCGATGTTCGTGCCGATCGCGTTCGTCGACTTCACCGACGGCTACGACACCGACTCGGCGGTGCTGTTCCCCGAGACCGTCGCCATGCGCGAGGTGCCGCGCTTCACGTGGGGCGGGATCTTCTGCGACCGCGAGGCCGCCCGCTTCCGCCGCGTGACCCGCGCCGCCGCCGACAGCCTCGGTGTCGACCTGCCCGAGGACGCTGCCGAGCTGGTCGCCGACCAGGGGCTCGCGCAGGACGCGTTCGTGCTGTGGGACCTCATCCACGACCGCACGCACAGCCGCGGCCACCTGCCGTTCGACCCCTTCATGATCAAGCAGCGCATGCCGTTCTGGATGTACGCGCTGGAGGAACTGCGCTGCGACCTCACCGCCTTCCGCGAGGCGGTCGCGCTGGAGCGCCACGGCGTCACCGCGGCCCGCCACGTGCAGTACACGGTGCTGTTCGACCGCCTGTTCCGCTTCCCCGTCACAGGCGGGCGCGTACGCAACTACGACGGCCTCGGCGGGCAACTGCTGTTCGCCTACCTGCACCGCGCCGGCGTCGTCGAATGGCACGACGGCAAGCTGACCATCGACTGGGACGAGGTCACCGCCGCCGTGATCGCCCTCGGCGACGAGGTGGACGAGCTGTACCGGCGCGGCGTGGACCGCTCGCGTGTCGCGCACTGGATGGCCGCGTACGAGCTGGTGACGGCGTACGTGCCGGCGCACCCGGGATCCACCTGGGCCAAGGGGCCCGACGCGCTGCCGCTCGATGGCCCGCCCAAGCACCTGGTGGACGCCGTCCTGCCGGACGAGTTCCCGCTCAGCATGTTCTACGAGGGCCTGCGCCGCAGGCTCGCCGACGTCATCGCATCCACTCGGGGCATTGTGGGAGGTACCGACCGATGACCCCCGACGGATTCCGACTGCTGCCCGAGGGCTCCGTCATCGCGGTGGCCGGCGCCGGCGGACCGGCCGGGCAGGCGGTCGTACGCCGGCTCGCGCGGGCCGGCGCGATCGTCGAGGCTGCCGACGCCGCCCAGGACCGCCTGGACGAGACCGTCGCACTCGCACCGCGCGGCCGCGCGCACGGCACGATCGTCGACCTGACCGACGCCGCCGCGACGCGCGCCTGGGCCGACGAGATCGAGGACCGCCACGGTCGCGTTGATGGCCTGGTGCACCTCGTGGGCGGTTGGCGCGGGGGCAAGGAGTTCGGCGACAACACGATCGAGGACTGGGAGTTCCTGCACAAGCTCCTGGTCCGCACCGTGCAGAACACCTCGCTGGCGTTCCACGACGCCCTCGCGCGCGCACCGCACGGCCGGTTCGTGCTGGTCTCCGCGACCGCCGCCGCCAAGCCCACGGCGGGCAACGCGGGGTACGCCGCCGCGAAGTCCGCCGCCGAGACCTGGACCCTCGCGATGGCCGACTCGTTCCGTAGGCTGCGCAGGGACCGGGCCGCCGAACGGCCCGGGAGCGACAGGGCGACGACAAGCGGGGCGACGACGGGTGGTGCCGTGGAGGCCGTCGGCGCGGAGGTCAGCGGCGCAGGGGCCGGGCGCGTGGCGGTCGGTGCCGAGCCGTTCGACGGCGCCGAGCCCATGGACGGCCCGGCTGCGGCGATCCTGGTCGTGAAGGCCCTCGTGTGGCCCCTGTTGCGGGCGGAACGCCCCGACGCGAAGTTCCCCGGCTACACCGACGTGGCCGACCTTGCCGAAGAAATCGCCGCCCTGTGGGACCGGCCCACCGACGACGTGAACGGACAGCGCTTGTGCCTGACGCAGTAACTCCCGGTCGCCCCGACTCCGACTCCGACCCCGGCGACATGGTCGAGACGGTCGAGAACCACGCCGTCTCCGGCTCGGCCCGGAACTCGGCGGGGCTCGGGCCCACCGACGCCGAGCGCCGCCACGACCCCGCCGCGCGCGGCTTCGCGAGCGATAACTACGCGGGCGTGCACCCGGAGATCCTCGCCGCCGTCGCCCTCGCCAACGGCGGCCACCAGGTCGCGTACGGCGAGGACGCGTACACCGCCCACCTCCAGGAGGTCTTCCGGGCGCACTTCGGGCCGTCCGCCCAGGCGTACCCGGTCTTCAACGGCACCGGGGCCAACGTGGTCGCGCTGCAGGCGGTCACCACCCGCTGGGAGTCGGTGATCTGCGCCGAGAGCGCGCACATCCACGTCGACGAGTGCGGTGCTCCGGAGAAGCTCGCCGGCCTCAAGCTCCTGACGGTGCCCACCGAGGACGGCCGCCTGACGCCCGAGCTGATCGACCGTCAGGCGTGGGGCTGGGGCGACCAGCACCGGGCGCAGCCGCGCGTGGTGTCCATCGCCGAGAGCACCGAACTGGGCACCGTCTACTCGCCCGAGGAGATCGCGGAGATCTGCCGCCACGCGCACGACCAGGGCATGCTCGTGCACCTCGACGGCGCGCGGCTGGCCAACGCGGCGGCGTCGCTGGGCGTGCCGCTGCGCGCGCTGAGCACCGACGCGGGCGTGGACATCATGTCGTTCGGCGGGACGAAGAACGGCCTGATGTTCGGCGAGGCCGTCGTCGTGCTCAACCCCGACGCGGTCCGCGGCCTCGACTACCTGCGCAAGCTCTCGATGCAGCTCGCGTCGAAGATGCGGTTCGTCTCCGTGCAGTTCGAGGCGCTGCTCGCGGGCGACCTGTGGCTGCGCAACGCCTCGCACGCCAACGCGATGGCCGCGCGCCTCGCCGACGCGGTCCGCGACATCCCGGGCGTGGCGCTCACCCGCCCGGTGCGCTCGAACGCGGTCTTCGCCGTGCTCCCCGCCGAGGCCACCGAGCGCCTGCAGAAGCGCTTCCGCTTCTACACGTGGGACGAGTCCACCGGCGAGGTGCGCTGGATGACCGCGTTCGACACCACCGAGGCCGACATCGACACCTTCGCCGCAGCCGTACGCGAAGAACTGACCGAGTAGCCCGAGCGGGGGAGCGGGGAAGGGACGAACGCGCTACGGCCGAGCGGGACCAGGGAGCAGGGGAGCGTCCCCGGGGAGCGGGAGCGGGTTCGCGTCCGCTCAACATGCGATCCGAGCGCGGCGGCGAGCGAAGGCCGTTGCTGAGCGCCGCGGCCGGTGGGCTGCGCCGCTCGGCGGGGTCCAGCTCACCACCCACCTGCGCCCACTATGTAGAGCAAGTCGTGACCTGTGGTGTGGCTGTGCGGTGTGGCTCCTTGTTCCGCCAACGATCGGCGGAACTCGATCGTCACGGGCTCACCCTTGCGGGGCCAGCAGACCGCGGCCCGGTCGAACATGCGCTCGGCCGGGCCGCGGGTGCCGCCTGTCGCACCCTGCCCGCCTCATACCGCCGCCGCCTGACGTACACGTCGGCGTCGCCCGGCCGCCTCGCCCGGCCGCCTCGCCCGGCGGCGTCGCCCGGCCGCCTCGCCCGGCCGCCCGCTCCTCGCCGCCTTATCCCGTCAGTGTCAGTTCGATCCCCAGGGTTCCGGACCGACCGCGCCGCAGGACGCTCGCCTGCACGGTCAGCCAGCCGGTCACGCCGTACTTCTTCTTGATCAGGGCGCGCACCTTGTCGCTCGCCTCCAAGTCGTCCAGAACGCGCCCGGTCCCGGCAATCCCGGGGCCCAGGGGCGCGCCCTTGAACGTGCACTCGGCCAGCTCGACACGCGGGTCCCGGCGCAGCCGTCGCACTTTGGCCGTGGCCCCGGCTGTCCAGACCACCAGGGTCCCCTCGTCCCGTGCCACCCATACGGGTGTGGGCACGGGGCTGCCATCCTTGCGGTAGGTCGTCAGGAGCAGATACTTCGCCGCACCGAGCCGCGCCAACTCGCGCTCGGTCTCCGCAGGGTCGAAAGCCATGGCCGAACCATACGCCGTACGCTCGGTTCATGGACCCTTCGGTGATCTACAAACTGCTGTCCACCCCGGAGTGGGAAAGTGCCGAAGCCGCTGGGGTGTTCGCCGGATCCGACGTCGACCGCCGCGACGGGTACATCCACTTCTCGACGGCCGCCCAGGTCGGCGAGACGGCGCGCCGCCACTTCGCGGGACGCACCGGGCTCACCCTGCTTGCCGTCGACACGAACCGCCTCGGCGACGCGCTGCGCTGGGAACCCTCGCGCGGCGGCGACCTGTTCCCGCACTTGTACGGCGACCTCCCCAACGACGCCGTCACCAGGGTGGCCGAACTCCCCGACCTGGTGCCGGCGGACGACGCCGAAGCCGCGGACCCCGAGAGCCCCGGCGACGCGGTGGCCCGGGCCGTGGCCGAAGCGCTCTCCCGCCTCTGACGCGCCGTCACCCCCTCTCCGCCTGCCGCCCTTCGCCCGCTTGGCGCCCCCGCGGCGTCCGGCGTTAGGCCGCCCGAGTGTGTCCGCGACGTACGCCGTTTCGGGAGCGCCACTCCGTGGCAGGCCAATGGCCATGAAGCCGGCTACCAGCAACAGCAGCAGAGGGGCTTGACCGTGCCCCGGGGCGACGTCGACTCGCTTGTCACCGAGGCGATGACGCATGTGGGCACGCGGTGTCCGCGCGTCGAGCCGCATCCCGAGGGCGGGACCGTGGCGGACGAGACGCGCGCGTGGGCACAGCGCTTGGGCCTGCACGCCGCGGGCGAAGGCGGCGAGGTGGACCGTACGCACCCCGCCGTCCCCGTCGCGGAGGTGATGCGCGACGCGCCCATCGGAGTGCTGCGCGTCGGAGCGCTGTTCGCGACCTGGCTCGCGGTACTCGCCGACCGCGCGGAGACCGTCGGCTGGGACGCGGACTACTGCGCGTCCCTGGTGTCCGTGCTGAAGGACGGCTACACGACCGGGGCAGACGCGCTGCACCTCGCTCTCACCGACATCTACGAGCGCATCGTGGCGGCCGACGGTGCCGGGCTGCTGCCCGAACTCGCCGACGCGCTGGCCCGGCACACCGCGGCAGCCTGCCGTGAGCAGCAGTGGCTGGCCGCCGACACGTCGCCGGGCCTTGCCGAGTTCCTGGACAACCGCGTCGACCGGACCGCCGTCCCGATGCTCACCGTGCTGCACCGCCTCGACCCCGCCCTCGGCGGACCCGGCGGCCCGATCGCGGAAGGCGTACCGCCGCTCGACGAACTCGCCGGCCTGCTGGTCGGCGTCGACGAGGACCTCGCCGGCTACCCGCGTGCCATCGAGACCGGTACGCGCCTCTCTCTCGTACCGGTCCTCATGCGCGAGTACGGCCACTCCGTACCCACCGCGTTCCAGAGCGCGACCGTCCTGTTCGGTGCCTGGCGCACCCAACTCGACCACGGCGTACGCGAGTTGCACCGGATCCCCGGCGTGGCTCCGGCCACCCTGCGGCAGGCGGAGGCGGCGGCCGAGTGGGTCGGCGCGCTGCACCGCCGCAACGCCGCCCGCCACGACGCCCTGGCCGCGTCACACATCACGGCACGAACCGTGCCGGTCGGCTGAAGCCAGTACCGCCCCAGGCCCCGCCCCGACAACCCGTCCGCAACCGCACAACCAAGCCCCTTGCTAGAAGCGTCATACGCAGTACGCAGGCGTATGTCCTTCTTTGGGGGCCTTCATGGACGCAAAGCCCGCCGATATATCCGCCGCACGAGCCGTAAGACCCGCAAGAGCCGTAACACTCGCAAGAGCCGTATGGCCCGTAAGGGCCGTAAGACCTGTAAGAGCCGTCCTCACCGTCCTGCTCGCCGCGCTCCTCGCCATACCCCTCGTCGTCCTCAGGGGCGGCGGCACCGCCTCGGCGGCGCCCGCGCTGCCGGTCGGCTTCCAACTGCGCGACATGCCCACCGGGCAATCCGAGCTGCTGACCGACTTCGCCTGGACGCCGGACGGCGGCTACTTCACGACCGGCAAGAACGGCCGGGTCGCCTGGGTGTCCTCGGCGGGCGCCGCCCGCACCGTCGCCCAACTGCCGGTCACCACCGAGCAGGACCTCGGTCTCGTCGGGCTCGCGGTCGCCCACGACTACAACACCTCGCGCACGATCTACACCTCGCGGGTCGTCACCGTCGACGGGGTCTGGCATCTGCGTCTGGAGTCGTGGACAGTGACCGGGACCGGGACCGGGACCGGGACCGGGACCGGGACTGGGACCGGGACCGGCGAGCCGAGCGGGCTCACCAACCCGCGCGTCCTCATCGACCTCGTGGCCAACTCGCACACCCACACCATCACCACGATCATCGCCGCCCCCGACGGCACGCTGTGGGTCTCCATCGGCGACAGCGCCGACTACCGCTTCGTCGACCCGCTCGCCTTCCGCGCGCAGGATCTCTCCGGCGGCTACGGCAAGTTGATCCACATGTACCCGGACGGGCGCGGCGTGTCCGGCAACCCGTTCTACGACGCGGCGAACCCCACGTCGTGGCGCAGCCGGATCTACGCGTACGGCTTCCGCAGCCCCTTCCGCTTCAGCCTCGATCCCGCCACCGGAGCCCCGGTCCTCGGCGACGTCGGCTTCTTCACCTGGGAGGAGGTCAACCTGATCCGGCCCGGTTCCAATTACGGCTGGCCCTGCCGCGAGGGCAACGCACCTTCGCCCGGGTACGCCGACCTCGACGCCTGCCGCGGCGTGGGCGGCGCCAAGCCGCTGTGGACGTACGTGCACGGCCCGCAGGGCACCGCCGTCACCGGCGGGGTCGTCTACACTGGGAGCTACTATCCCGCGGCCTACCGGGGCGCGTACTTCTTCGGCGACTACAGCTCCAACCGCCTCTACACGCTCAAGTACGACGCCGCCGGCAACCTCACCCGGCCCCCCGAGGCCGGCGGCTTCGGCACCGGCATCGGCGCCCCGGTCAAGTTCGGCACCGCGGTCAACGGCGACATCGTCTACGCCGACATCGTCGGTGCCAAGCTGCGCCGGCTCGTCTACGCCCCGGGCAACCGAGCCCCTACCGCCCAGGCCACCACGACCACCGACGCCGCCACCCGCACGGTGACCTTCGACGGCGGCGGCTCGACCGACCTCGACGGCGATCCGCTCACGTACACCTGGGAGTTCGGCGACGGCACCGGTGCGACGGGGCTCCGGGTGAGCCACACGTACGCGGCTCCGGGCACCAGCCCGCTCACCGCGCGGCTGACCGTGCGCGACCCCTCGGGTGCCGCGAACACCGTGGAGGTCACCGTCGTTCCGGCGAACAACGCGCCGGTGCTGACGCTCACCGCGCCGCCGCCGGGCACGGTGTTCAAGGTCGGCGACCCGGTGCACCTGACCGCGAGCGCGACCGACGCCGAGAGCGGTCCGCTCGCGATCCGCTGGACCTCGACGATCCTGCACTGCAGCGGCCCGTACTGCCACGACCACGTGGGCACGTCGTTCGACGGGCCCGCGTACGCGGTGCCGTTCACCGACCACGGCGACAACACGAGTCTGGTCGTCACCGCGTCCGCGACGGACGGCGACGGCGTGGTGGCCAGTACGACCTACACGGCCAAGCCCAAACTCCGCACCCTCACGATCGCGGGCACCACCCCCGCCGCGGTGACGGTCAACGCCATGGCCGTGCGGAGCGTGCCGCTGACGGTCGGGGCGCGGGTCACGGTGATAGCCCCCGAGGTCGCGGTCGACGGCGTAGCCACCTTCGCGTCGTGGGCGGACGGCGGGTCCAGGTCACGCGAACTCGTCATGCCCGACGGCGACGTCACGCTGACCACGAACTACCTGACCCCGATCGACCGGCGGTACGCGACGGACGCCGCCTTCCGCACGCTGCTCGGCGCGCCGACGGGGCCGGAGACGGGCGATGCGGCGCTGCGCCACCGGGACTTCGCGGGCGGACGTGCGTACTGGACGCCCGCGGCGGGGGTGCACGAGGTGCACGGCATGATCCTCGGCAACTACCTCGCGGGCGGCGGCGCCCCGGTGTTCGGCGCACCACTCACCGACGAGACGCGCACCCCGGACGGGGTCGGGCGCTTCAACCACTTTGCGAACGGCGCGTCGTCGTACTGGACGCCCGGGACCGGGGCGCATCTCGTCTACGGCGCGATCCGCACCAAGTGGGCGGCGCTCGGCTGGGAGCGCGGGCCGAACGGCTACCCGACCACCGACGAGGCCACGACGCGCAGCGGAGCGGGCCGCTACAACAACTTCCAGAACGGCGCCGTCTACTGGAAGAGCTCGACCGGCGCACGCAGCGTGTACGGCGCGATCTTCACGAAGTACGGCCAGTTCGGCTGGGACGGCGGCATCCTCGGCTTCCCGACCACCGACGAGACGCCCACGGCGGACGGCCGCGGCCGCGCCAACACGTTCGAGGGCGGCGCCGTCTTGTGGTCGCCAGCGACCGGCGCGCACGAGGTGCACGGCCTGATCCGGACCCGGTGGACCGCACGCGGCGCCGAGCGTTCCTATCTCGGATACCCGACGAGCGACGAGTACGCGGTGCCGGGCGGCCGCAGGTCGGACTTCCAGTTCGGGTACATCGTGTGGACGGCGGCGACCGGGGCGGTGGTGGACCGCCGGTACTGACAACCGCCGCGGCACTCCGGCATCAGGCACCTGATACCTGATACCTGACACCTGGCCCCGGCCGGGCGCGGGGCGGCAGCCGAGTGCGCCGTACGCCGCGAGCCTCCCCGCTCGCGACGTACGGCGTCGGCAATCAGCGTCGGCGCAACGACGAACGGCGCTGTGCCCCGACGGCTCAGGCGGTCGTGACGACGAGTTCGCCGCTGTCGTCGAAGACCAGGTTGCATGCCTGGTCCAGCCCCAGGACCTGCATGAAGCGGCCCATCGCGAGGTACTTGCCGGCCACCAGGGTCAGGTCTGCGACCCCCGCCGCGCCCAGCTGCTCGACCAGGCGTTCGATCAGGTCGTCGGCGATGCGCGCGGAGTCGGTCGCGAAGCGCTCGGCGTACTCGAGGACGAGCTTCTCCTGCGCCGAGAACAGGTCACTGGCGGCGTAGTCGCCGACCGCGGCGAGCTCCTCCTCGGTCACGCCCCAGTCCTTGTTCCGCCAGTTCAGGCACACCACGCACTCGTTGATCAGCGCGATGCGCATGCGCACCAGCTCGTGCAGCCGCCGGTCCAGGGGGCTCTTGGCGACCGCCTGCTCGTACGCCCACACCACCTCGGCGAAATGCGGCGCCAGCGTGAGCGCCCGCACCACCTCGGGCGTGTCGCCGTCCGGGATCTCGATCCGTGCCATGCCGCCTCCTCGATTGGCCCCTGCTTCGCGACGTTAAGTGACGGCTCGTCAGGTTGCAAGGACGGCCCAGGGCCGGTCCGGCGGCGGCCGGACCGGCCCAGGGCGTCGAGCGCGCCCGGTGCTACACCGTCCTCGGTGGTGGCAGCCGGTCGAGGAACACTTCGAAGGCCGTCGGATGGATCTTCGTCACCCCGTTGTACGGGAAGTCCATTTCCTTGATCACCACCAGCGACACCACGATCAGCCCGCTCAGCATCAGCACCATGAGGCCGTGCGAGAAGGTGTTCGACAGCCCGAACAGGAACGTGAAGCCGATGGTCAGGGCCGCCCCCGCGATCAGCGCGATCCACAGCAGCGTGGGCACGTCCTCGTCGACCTGGTTGAGCCGCTCGCGCCGTGCGGAGGCCATGTCCTCCAGGTGGTTGACGGCGCGCTCGTACAGGATCTCCTCGCGGGGACCGCCCGGCGTGTACGACATGACGCTCTCGCGCAGGCCGTAGACCAGCTGGGTGGCCTCGGGGCTGCTCTTGTGCTCGGTCATCATCGGCCATTCCTTGTGCATGACCGTTTTTGCGTAATCGAGCGTCTGCTTTTCCAGCTCCGCACCGAGTGGCAGCGGGAGTTCCCGTGCGACCCAGTACAGCCCCGCGAGCTCGTCGGCCTCCTTGAAGGTGGTTTCGCGCGCCGTCGCGTGGTTCTCCCACACCGCGATCACCACGAAGGCCAGGAGGACGGCGTACAGGACGCCGACCGCCGCGAAGATGAACCCCGCGACGTCGTTGTGCTGCTCGCGCAGCGGGTGCGGGACGAACCGCTGCACCACGTAGATGCACGCGGCGACGCCGACCAGCGTCCCGAGGATGATGAAGAATCCGGACCAACTCATGACGGCCCCTTAGTGTGCGTGTCCCCTTGCGGGGGTTCGTGGGGTCGGAAGGGTCAGGGTCGTGCGGGGGTACGGCCGTGCGCGCGGCACGGCCGTACCCCGTCCGTGGCCCCGCGGGATCAGTCGCGCGGGCGGGCGATCTCGACGTTCTCCAGGACGCCGAGCGCGTCCGGCACGAGTACGGCCGCCGAGTAGTAGGCGCTCACCAGGTACGAGATGACCGCCTTTTCGTTGATCCCCATGAACCGCACCGACAGTCCGGGCTCGAACTCGTCGGGCAGGCCCGTCTGGTGGAGTCCGACGACGCCCTGGTTGTCCTCGCCGAGACGCATCGCGATGATGCTCGACGTGTGGCCGTCCTGGATGGGGATCTTGTTGCACGGCAGGACGGGCACGCCGCGCCAGGCGGGCACGCTGCTCCCCTGCAACTGCACGGTGTCCGGGTAGAGCCCGAGCCGGTTGCACTCGCGCCCGAACGCCGCGATGGTGCGCGGGTGCGCCAGGAACAGCGACGTGTCGCGGCGGCGCGCGAGCAGCTCGTCCAGGTCGTCCGGGGTGGGCGGACCGTGGTGCGTGTGGATGCGCTGCTCGTGGTCCGCGTTGTGCAGCAGGCCGAACTCGGGGTTGTTGACCAGCTCGTGCTCCTGACGTTCGCGCAACGCCTCGATGGTGAGCTTCAACTGGTGCTCGATCTGGTTCATCGGCTGGTTGTAGAGGTCCGCGACGCGGCTGTGCACCCGCAACACCGTCTGGGCGACGCTCAGTTCGTACTCGCGCGGGGACAGCTCGTAGTCCACGAACGTGCCGGGCAGGTCGATCTCGCCCTCGTGGCCGGCCGCCAGCTCGATCGCCGCCTCGCCGTGCCTGTTCGTCGACTGCTGGGCGCTGGCCAGGAACTGCGCGATCTGCACCAGCAGTTCGGGGGACTGGTCGACCAGCGCCTGGAACGCCTGCCGGGGCAGCGTCATCAGCGTGCCCGACGTCGACGCGGTCGCGTTGTACGGCCAGCGCGCGTCCTCTTCGACCAGCGCCTCGTCGCCGAAGTGGTCGCCCCCCGCGAGCACGCCGACCACGGTCTGGTCCCCGTACTTGCCGTCCCCCAACTTGTTGATCTTGCCGTGTGCGACCAGGTGTACCTGGTCCATCGGCTGCCCCGCCTCGGTGATGACCTCGCCCGCCGCGAACTCGCGCTGCTGGAAGCGCGCCGCGATGGCGGCCAGGACCTCGTCGTCCTCGAAGCCGCGCAGCAGCGGGAGTTCGCACAGCGTGGGGGGTACCACCTGCACCGTGTCGGCGGTCTGCGCGAAGCTCACGCGCCCCTTGCCCACCGAGTACGACAGCCGCCGGTTGACCCGGTAGGTGCCGCCCGCGACGTTCACCCACGGCAGCATCCGCAGCAGCCACCGCGAACTGATGCCCTGCATCTGCGGGGCGGACTTGGTGGTCGTGGCGAGGTTGCGTGCCGCGGCCGTTCCGAGGCTCTGTCGCGGGTCTCCGCCGTTCGCCTCGATGTCGTAATCCGCGTCGACCGTCATCAGACATGACCTCCCCTGGAACCGCCCGAGAACCCGGAACTCGGGCTTGCGCCAACCATCCTGGGCGGTGGGAAAGATGGTGATCAATAACACGAAAGTGTGTGGTTGAAAGCGGCAGAACGTGACAATGTCGCGCGGCCGATACACGAACGGGCTATCTTGCGGCGATCTCGTTCCCGGCCGCCCGGTCGTCACCCACCCTGAGACCATGCTTGTGAAGTACGTCCGTCCGGTACCGCGCGCCATGCTCGGCGCGGTGCCCCTCGCGGCCTGTGCCTTGGCCGCCGTCGCCCACCCAGCCGCCGCGTTGCCCGCCCCGTCCGCACCGCCTTTCCAGTCGCTTGCCCAACCACCGTCCGCGGTCCGGGTTCTGACAACTCATCAGCCCGGTAGTAAGCCCGATGATCAGCCCGGTGATCAGCCCGGCCACCGATCCAAGCCGCGCGCCGGCGCCTTGCCGCTGCTGCCCTGCGATCCGGTCTCCGCCGTCGTACGCGCCCTCGCCGCGGTGCCGCTGCTCGGCCGCACGCATTGCTCGTGCCCGTGCCCGAACCCGGCGGGGCGCCCGGCCGCACTCCCGCCGGCACCGTCCGCCGCACCCACCCCGGCGGTTCCCCCGCCCGCGAAGCCGCCCGCCCCCGGCAAACCGTCGCCCGGCATCACGGTCATCCAGCACAACAACGACCCCGGCGGAGGCGTGGTCAACCAGGACAACAATGTCGGCGTCGACTTCAACCCGCCTCCGCCACCGCCTCCGCCGCCACCTCCGCCGCCCCCGCCTCCTCCCGCGCCCAAGCCGACACCTCCGCCCCCGCCGCCGGCCCCCAGGCCCACACCGCCTCCGCCGCCCGCACCGCCGCCCTCGCCTCCGCCCGCCCCACGTACGGTCGTTCCGGTCGCGGTGGACCGGGTGGTCCCGCCGCCCGCGCCCCGGCCCCCCGCGCCGGAGCCGGTGGTCGTTCCGCCCGCACCGCCGGCTCCGCCCGCCGCGGCGCCCTTCCCGACCAGGCGGCCCGCCGCGGCCGCCGAGCCGGAGGAGGAAAGCGGCGTCTGGGACCTCGCGACCTGGCTTGGATTCGCGCTCCTGCTCGCCATCGTTCCCGCGGCGCTCGCCGCCGCCACCCGAGGCGGCGGCGAAGGCCGCGGCGGAACCGGGAGGCCGTCGTCATGACGCTCACCATCGTGGTCTGGACACTGTGCACCGTCCTGGGCGCCGGTCTCGCGGTCGGCGCCGCCGTGTGGCTCGGCCGCAGCGCGCGCAGCGTGGAAGGCTCGTTCACCCCGCAGGCGCTCACCTTCGCGGGCGGCGTCGTCCTCTCGTCGTTCGTCCTCGTCACCGGCTTCCTCATCGTCGGCGCTTGGCAACTCCAGTCCGTGGCACGGTCGCACGCGCACGAGGAGGCACGCGTACTCGCGAAGGCGTACGCGCGGGCCGGCGAACTCGCCCCGCAGGACCGCGACGCGATCCGCGACCGCATCACCGTCTACACGCGCTCCGTGGTCGACGACGAGTGGCCCGACCTCGCCAAGCACCGCGCGTCACCGACGTCGTGGGAGCAACTCGACGCCGTGCAGAGCGCGTTGGCCGCGGTCCCGGCGGACCGGCGCGAGGCGGCGTACGACGCGACCTCCGCCGCGCTCGACGAGGTCTACGTCAAGCGGTACGCGCGGCTCGCCGACCTCGACTCGGTCTCGCCGCCCATCCTGTTCGGCGTGATGGTCGCGGCCGGTCTGCTCGTGCTGGTCTATCCGCCGCTGGTCGGCATGACGGCCAACATCCGCAACATCGCCGTCCTCGGACTCGCGGGCGCCGTCGTCGGATTCGGCATCCTGCTGGTCTTCCAGCTCCGCGACCCGTTCACCGCACCCCTGAACGTCGGCCCCTCGGCCTTCCAGGCCGCTCTGGACCGCTACGCACAACTGAAGTGACGCCCCGCCGGGGCGAACCGCATGCCCGGAGTGCCGCCCCGGCCCTCATCCGCGGCACCCGCCCTCACCCGCGGCACCCGCCCTCACCCGCGGCATCCGCCCTCACCGCAGCACCCGCCCTCACACACCGCCGACGTGCAGCAAGGTGCCCGTCACATAGGTGACCGCCATGGCGACGCCGCCGCCCGCGACGTTCCGCAGCACGGACGCGCGCGGCGGCGATCCGCCCATCCGCGCGCTCGCCCACCCGCACAACGTCAGCGCGATGAGCACCGACACCACGGTCACCGGCACCCGCAGGCCGTCCGGCGGCAGCAGGATCGCCAGCAGTGGAAGCAGCGCCCCGACCGCGAACGACCCGAAGCTCGCGAAGGCCGCCTGCCACGGATCGGTCAGCTCGTCGGGGTCGAGCCGCAGCTCGGTCTCGGCGTGCGCCGCCAGCGCGTCGTGGGCGGTCAGCTCCACCGCGACCTGGCGCGCCAGCTCGGCCGACAGGCCCTTGGCCCGGTACGCCGCCACCAGTTCGGCCAACTCCGCCTCGGGTTCCTCGCGCAACTCGCGCTTCTCCCGCTCGATCGCGGCCCGTTCGGCGTCCCGCTGCGTGCTGACCGACACGTACTCGCCGGCCGCCATCGACAGCGCACCCGCCATCAGTCCGGCCACACCGGCCGTGAGGATCGCCGCGCGGGAGCCCGCCGCGCCTGCGACGCCCAGCACGATGCCCGCCGTGGACACCACGCCGTCGTTCGCCCCGAGCACGGCCGCGCGCAGCCAGTTGAGGCGCGTCGCCAGGCCCGCGTGGTGATCGGGTGGAAGCTGTTCCTCCATAGGGATTACGCCCGCAACGTGCGGAGCCCGGCCCTCGGCCCGGCTCCCAGCCCCGTCAGGCCGCCGTCGGCCACCCGCCACCTCCCGATATGCGCCCGCGCACGCGGGCGGGGCGTCCCTGCCGTCACCCCACTTGAGCACGGATACCCAGGGGCGACCACCGGACCGGGCTGCCATGATGGCGATCTTGTGCGGCGCCCCGGTGCGACGCCGGCCCCGGCGGCACGAGTGCCCGGGGACGGCCCGAGGCGCGGGCACGTACCAGGACACGGGGACGGACAGCAGCGGGGAGGACCGGGCGATGACCTTCGCCGGAGCGCGCGACACGGATGCCCACCACGGCCAGGTGATCGTGCTGACGGGGCCGCCGGGAGCGGGCAAGAGCACGGTCGCGGGGCTGCTGGCCGACGCGTACGAGCCGAGCGTCCACCTGCACACCGACGACTTTTGGCACTACATCAGGCGGGGCGCGATCGCCGCGTACCGCCCGGAGGCGCACCGGCAGAACGAGGTCGTCGTCGGCGTGCTCGCGCGGGCCGCCTTCGGCTACGCGCAGGGCGGCTACACCGTCGTGGTGGACGGCATCGTGGGGCCGTGGTTCCTCGGCAGCTACCACGAGGCGCGCGACGGTACCGGCATCCCCATGCAGTACGTCGTGCTGCGCCCGGACCAGGACACCACCGTGCGCCGCGCCACCGCCCGGACCGGAGAGGGCGCACTGACCGCTCCCGAACCGGTCCGCTCCCTGCACCGGCAGTTCTCCGGGCTCGCCGAGTTGGAGGCGCACGTCGTGGACTCGACGGGCTGGACCGCCGAGGAGACCGCGACGCGCGTGCTCGCGGGCCTCAGGGCCGGCGCGTACGCGCTGCCGGGCACCTGAGGACCCGGCCGGGACCGCCGAACGCGCCCGGGAACTCCGGGCGCTACTCCCACATCTGGGCGTTGATGTGGTCGAGCGCGACCAGGTAGAGGTCGTCGTACATCAGCTTGGCGTTCGCGTCGATGGCCCCGCCGCTGCTGAGCGCGACCTCGATCACGATCATGTAGTGGCCGGAGGTCGTGGTGCCCACCCAGGTGGGGGACTGCTCGGAGAACTTCACGCCGGACCCCGAGGGAGGCGTGATGAACAGGACGTACGCGCCGTTGCTCTGACCCGCCGACAGCCGGTTCTGGATGGACTTCGCCGAGGCCTTGTCGGTGAACGAGATGACCGACAACTGCCCGACGTACTTCTTGTTCGGGGTGGTCCACAGGGACCGCAGGATGCCGATGCAGTCGTCGGAGAACAGCGACCGCATGGCGGACTCGGCGGCGGTGCAGTTGCGTTCGTCCTGGGCGAGCTGCACGTACGGCCGCTTCTGGATCGAGAAGTCGCCGACGTCGGGGAACCATTCCTGCGTGGTGAACGGGTCGGTGTCGCCCTCCGCGGTGTCCCAGCCGCCGGACTTCGTCGTCTCCGGAACACCGGTGGTGGGCGTGCCGCCGGTCGGGGCCGCGGGGCCGGTCGGCCGGGCGGTGAACGAGGGCATCGACGGGAAGTCCGTGGGCAGGCCGCTCGGCATCCGCCCGGTGGGCGCGTCGCCGGGGGCGGCGACGGGTGCGGTGCCGCCGTCGTTCCCGCCGCTCATCGAGGTCACCCCGCCGACCAACGCGAGTGCCACTACCGCCGTTGCGGCCGTCACGATCCAGGGGGAGCGGGTGCCCTGCCCAGGAGTGGGGGCGTACTGCTGGGGGCCGTAGGGGTCCTGAGTCGGAAACATGCGCAGAACCGTATTGCCAAGCCTCCGCGGGGTGCGAGCCAACCCCCATTTGTGGGTCAGTCGTTTGGTTCAGTGAGTGATCAGAAAGCCCTGTTCAGCAGCGGAATTCGCGCTGCGGCAAAGCTGATGGCGAAGGACGCGGCGAGGGTCGCGCCGAGCAGCAGCCCGAGACCCGGCAGGGTGGTCGCCCCGTCGGGCATGCCGAACCAGCGCTGCATGCCGTGCAGCACCGCCAGATGGCAGCCGAACACCCCCAGCACCCGGTCGCTCGCCGCCCGGCCGGCCCGGCCGCCGCGGTCCAGCGTGCCGCGTGCCAGGAGGAAAACCAGCGCGGCCGCCAGCGCCGCCACCGAGCCGAGTGTGTTGGGCGGCAGTGCCACCGCGAAGTCGAGTGGCAGGTCGGCCGCTTGGGTGTGCTGCCAGACCAACTCGGCGAGCGCCAGGAGCAGCACGAGAGCGGCGGCCGCCCGCTGACGGGCTGTCAGCACGACGTCGCGCAGGACGTACCCGAGCATGAAGTAGCCGACGTACGGCAGGAAGTACGTCGGCGCGGTCAGCCGCAGCGCCGGCGCGCCGAGCTGCCGCACGTTGATGTACGCGTTGGTGATCTGCACGCCGAGGCCGAACGTGAGGGCGATCCCGGTGACGAGGTAGCGGTCGCGCGCCGACGCGTGCGCGAGAAAGACGCGCAGCACCGGGACGAGCAGGTACAGCCCGAGGATCAGCCAGAAGAAGTACAGGGCGGTGTACGTCCTGGCGAGCAGCATGTCGCCGACGACCTTCTCGACCGCCGGCCGGTAGTCCTTCACCCACATCTTGAAGCCGATGTAGAAGGCGTGCCAGAACACCAGCGGCACCGCGATGCGTGCGAGGCGGCGGCGATAGAACCCGACCGCGTCCTCGCCCTCGCGGGCCGGGCCGAGCAGCAGCGCCCCGCTGATCATCACGAACACCGGGACGGCCCACGTCGATCCGACGTTGACGATCGCCGCGGTCCACCACACGGCGCTGCCGCGCAGGCCCTCGTCGGTCATCGTCATGCCGGTGGTGTGGATGGCGACCACCGCGACGATGGCGATGACGCGCAGCCAGGACAGGTGCGCGTACGACGGCCGCCCGGCGGCGCCACCGGAGCCCTGCGCGCCGCCCGGGGGAGCCGCGGCCTTCGCCAGGGGCTCACCCGCGTCACCCCCGTCCGGCCGCGGTTCGGGTACGCCCGTGGCCGGGTTTCTGCCGGTGCCTGTGCTCGCGGGAATGCTCGCGGGAGCGCCGGCGGAGGTGCTTGTGACGGCGCGCGCCGGGGCGGCGGTGTCGCCGTCGTCGGCGGTGGCGGCGCGACGCGGGAGGCGGGGCACGGACGGGCTCCGATCGGGACGGGAGGTCGGAGGGAGCGTACCGGGCCCGTGAGCCGTCAGTCCCCGGGCGTCGTCTCCGGCCCGAACGCTTCGTCGAGAAACGCCCGCCACGCCTGGTCCACCCGCCGCTCGGTGGCCCGCGCCGCGGCCGCGGCGCCCTCGCCGGGGACGTCGGCCACCAGGTCGAGCAGGAGCCCGCGCATCACGGCGAGCGCCAGGGTGGCCGGTATGCGGTGGCCTTCCAACAGGCGTTCCAGCGGGGGCAGCCAGTCGTCCAGGGACGCGACCGCGAAGCCGGTCCACGGTCCGGTGGCGGCCTGGGGGCCGCAGCCGCGGACGTACCCCTCGAAGAACAGGCGCAGCACGGTGCGGTGGCCCGGATCGGTGACCCACCGCCACAGGAGTTCGAGGACCGCGCGCGGGCCGTCGGCCTCGGCGGTGGCCCGCTCGACCAGGTCCAACTGCTCCTTGCGGCCATCGGCGAGCACGTCGCGGATCAGGCCCTCCTTCGACCCGAAGAGATAGAGCAGCACCCGCGGACTCGACCCGATGGCGGCGGCGAGAGGGCGCAGCGACAGGTCGCTGAGGTTGTTCTCCGCCACGTACGCGCGGGTCGCGGCGAGGAGTTCCCGCTGCCGCGGAGAGGGTTCCGTATCCAAGGCCATGGGTCTATCCTCCACTGAAACGAGTGTTTCAGTGGAGGATAGACCCATGGCCAACGCCCCGGCGAGCATCCGTGACGGCACCAGGCCCGGCGACCTGGGCGCGGTCGCGGCACTGCACGGCGTGATCTACGCGCACGAGTACGGCATGGACACCACGATGGAGGCGTACGTCGCCTCGGGCCTTGCCGACCTCTGGCTCGCCTGGGACCGCGACGGCACCTACGACGCCGGCCGCCTGTGGGTCGCCGAACTCGACGGCGAGGTCGTCGGCGCCACCGGCCTGACGCGCGGCGACGAGGCCCCCGGCTGGTGCCAACTGCGCTGGGTGGTCCTCGACCCGCGGGCGCGCGGCCGGGGCCTGGGCCGCGCACTCTTCGAAGCCGCCATGGACGAGGCCCGCGCCCGCCGCGCCATCGGCGTCTACCTGTGGACCGTCGCCGGCCTCGAAGCCGCCCACCAGCTCTACAAGTCCGCCGGCTTCCGCCTCACCCACTCCGAACCCGCCCACAAGTGGGGAGTCGACGCCATCGAACAACGCATGGAACTCACGCTGTAGCCGCGGCGCGCCACGCACCGTCCGCGGCGTCCGCAGGGGCGCCGGCCGTCAGCGGACGGTGAAGTCGTCCAGGTTGGGGCGCTTGGTCCATTCCCAGTAGTCGACGAGGCGCCAGGGGCTGACGGTGTGGATGTCGCCGCTCTGGTTCTTGAACCAGGAGTGCTTGATGGTCTCGTGGGACCACACCAGCTTCTTGATCTCGGTCTGGTGGCGGGTGTGGTACGCCTCGGTGACCTCGGCGCGCGGCTCCAGTGTGCGGTGGCCGTTGCGGACCAACTCGTCGATGCAGCCCGCGATGTACCGCATCTGGCACTCGGAGTGGAAGATCAGGCTGCCGCCGTGGGCGAGGTTGGTCCCCGGGCCGTACATGCAGTAGAAGTTCGGGAAGTTCGGCACCGCTATGCCGAGGTAGGCGTTGGGTTCGTCGCCCCACTGGTCGGCGAGGACGGCTCCGTCGCGGCCGACGATGTGCATGGGGTAGAGGTAGCGGTTGGCCTGGAAGCCGGTCGCGTAGACGATGACGTCGGCCTCGTGGCGCTCGCCGGAGACGGTGACGACGGCGTCCTTCTCGATGCGGGCGATGCCCTCGCGGACCAGGTCCACGTTGTCGCGCTTGAGGGCGCGCAGCCAACTGCCGTTGTCCTGGAGGGTCCTCTTGCCGGTGGCCGGGTAGTCGGGGAGCACCTTCGCCAGCAGGGCCGCGTCGTCACCGACCTGGCTGGTGATCCAGTCGGTGAAGATCTGCCGGGTGAAGTCGTTGCGTTCGCTGACGGACCGGTCCTGGTGCGGCCATTCGGGGTCGATGCGGGCGCTCATCAGGGCGCCGTCGCTGCCCGGCCAGAAGATCAGGAAGCGGTACCAGCGGCCGTAGAAGGGGAGGTGGCGCATAGCCCAGCGCACCCCGGGGCCGACCTTCTCGTGGTAGTTCGGGTTGGGGAACATCCACTGCGCGGTGCGCTGGAAGACGGTCAGATGCGCGACGTCCGGGGCGATGGTCGGGGCGATCTGGAAGCCGCTCGCACCCGCGCCGATCATGGCGACGCGCTTGCCGCGGTAGTCGACCGAGTGGTCCCACTGCGCGGAGTGGAACGCGGGACCCTCGAAGTCCTCGATGCCGGGGATCTCGGGGAGCCTAGGGCGGTTGAGCAGGCCCACCGCCGAGATGACCGCGCGGGCGGTCAGGACCTCGGTGGCGCCCTCGGGCGTGCGTACCGTGACCCGCCAGGTGGCGGACGGCTCGTCCCAGACCGCGCCCTCGACCTCGGTGTTGAAGCGGATGTGCGACTCGATCGCGTGACGCTTCATCACGTCCTGGAAGTACCGCTGGAGTTCGGGCTGCTGTGAGAAGAACTCGGTCCAGTGGTCGCTGGGTTCGAACGAGTAGCAGTAGAAGTGGTTGCCGACGTCCACCCGGCAGCCGGGGTACGAGTTCTCCCACCACGTGCCGCCTACACCTGGGTTCTTCTCGACGATCGTGAACGGGATCCCGGCCTCCTTGAGCCGGATCCCGGCCAGCAGGCCCGACTGCCCGCAGCCGATCACCACGACCGGGAACGCCTCGCGCGCGTCCGCGTCCGCGTGCACCTCGACGCGGCGTGCGTCGACGCCGTCGAGCTCCATCTCCTCCAACAGCATCGGGACGTACTCCTCCGGTACGTCCTCGCACGCCACCCAGCTCATCATCTCCCGGATCAGCTCCGGTCCCGGCGGCGGCGGCAGGACGCAACCGCCGTCGCGGTACGCCTTGATCGCCTCCAGCGCCATCCGCCGCGCCTCGGCCTTCTCCTCCTCGGGCAGGAACCCCTGCACCTCGTTCAGCACCAGCATGCGCGGCCGGATCGGTCCGCGGATGTACGACGGGTCGCCCGTCATGTGCACGAGGGACAGGAGGAGCGTCGGGATGCTGACGTCCTCCAGGGCGGCCGCGATCGCCGCGTCGTCGTCGGTGATCGGCAGGCCGGCATGCGGGTTCATGGCACTCATGGACGAGCGGCTCCGTAAATCGCGACGACGATTGATGAGCGCACATTAGAACCGGAAGGCGACGGCTTCAACACATCGAGCTGTGCAGTTGCCGCGGGGCGGCGCGGCGGCGGCGACGTCGGGGCGCCGTCGCGCCGCGCCCCTCGGGTCAGGGCGCGGCGGGGCGCCCGGGTGCCGTGTCGTCCTGGGCCGCGGCGCCCGGCCCGGCGTCGAGGCCGTGCAGGAAGAAGGAGAGGCATCGCCGCCAGGCGTCCGGTGCCGTGTCGGCCGACTCGCGGATCACCTGGGACATCGCCCAGATCATGACGACCAGGTCGTCGACCTCGAAGTCGGCCCGCAGCCGGCCGCTGCGCCGGGCGCGCTCGATGATCCGGGTGGCGTCCTCCAGGCCGCGCGGGCAACTCTCGTGCACGTCGCCGACCTGGCGGAACTGCCGGGCCACGGCGTCGTTGAGCCCGCGGTCGGCGGCCTGGAGCGCGAAGAGCCCGTCGAGGTAGGCGACGAACCCGGTCCAGGGGTCGGGGTCGGCGAGCGCCGCCGCGGTGATCCGCTCCAGGGGCTCCAGGCGCCCGGGCAGGATCGCGACCAGGAACGCCTGGCGCGTGGGGAAGTGGTTGTACAGCGTGCCGATGCTGACGCCGGCGCGGCGGGCGACTTCCTCCAGGGGAGCGTCGAGGCCGCGCTCGGCGAAGACCTGGGTGCCCGCGGCGAGCAATTTGTCGCGATTGCGGGCGGCGTCGGCGCGCAGCGGCCTGATTCTGGCGGGCATGGGCCCATCCTATGAAATTGAGGGACGCCTCAAGTTCCTGCTAGCGTCGCGGACAAGAAGTTGAGGGCTTCCTCAACTTAGCCTCCGCACGCCTGAATCGAGGGTGTCCGCCCATGTCCGCTTCCGGTTCCCCGTCCGCCGCCGCCGCCGCTTCCGCTTCCGCCGCTGCGCCCGCTCCCGCTTCCGCCCCGACGCCCGAAGCCTCGTCCGCCGCCACCTCGCACTCGGCGCGCAGGACCGCCGTCGTGATCGGGGTCGGTCCCGGGCTCGGAATGTCCGTCGCACACCGCTTCGCCCGCGAGGGCTACGCGGTGGCCCTCGTCTCGCGCACCGCCACCAGGCACGCCGCCTATCTCGCCGCGCTGGCCGGGACAGGCGCGGAGGCCGCCGCCTACACCGCCGACGTACGCGACCGCGACAAGCTCCTCGCCGTGCTCGACGCCGTCACCGAACGCTTCGGGACCATCGACACCGTCTACTACGGCCCGGCCTCCACCGACCCCGAGGGATTCCCGAAGCCGATCACCGAGGCCGATTCGGCGAGCGTCCGGGCGGCCATGAGCTGGATGTACCCGGCAGTGGACGTGGTCGCCAGGGTGCTCCCCGGCATGCTGGAACGCGGCGAAGGATGCCTGCTGTTCGCGACCGGCCTCAGCGCGGTGACACCCATGCCCGCACTCGGCAATCTCGCGGTGCTGTCCGCCGCCCTGCACAGCTACGCGCTGACCCTCAACGCCGCGCTCGCCGACAAGGGCGTGTACGCCGGCAGCCTGGTCATCGGCGGGCTCATCGAACGCGGCGACATCCACGCGATGATCGCGTCCCGCCCGCAGGACTTCGGCGACGTCGGGAACTCCACCCTCGATCCCGACGAAATCGCGGACGTGGCGTGGCAGTTGCGGACCGACCGCAGCAGCGCGGCGGCCACCTTCAGCGCCCTCGGGTGACCCGCGGGCCGCGGCGGACGGCCCGAGCCCGCGTCACCAGGGCGAGGGGGCGTAGTCCTTGAGGAAGCAGGCGTACAGGTCCTCGCCCTGTTCGCCGCGGACGATGGGGTCGTAGACGCGGGCGGCACCGTCGACCAGGTCCAGCGGGGCGTGGAAGCCCTCGTCGGCGAGGCGCATCTTGGTGGGGTGCGGGCGCTCGTCGGTGATCCAGCCGGTGTCGACGGCGGTCATCAGGATGCCGTCGGCCAGCATCTCCTGCGCGCTGGTGCGCGTGAGCATGTTGAGCGCGGCCTTGGCCATGTTGGTGTGCGGGTGCCCCGGACCCTTGTAGCCGCGGCTGAACTGGCCTTCCATCGCCGAGACGTTCACGACGTACTTGCGGCGCGCCGGGGCCGCGGCCATCGCCGGACGCAGCCGGCTCACCAGGATGAACGGCGCCGTCACGTTGCAGAGCTGCACTTCGAGCAACTCGATCGGGTCGACCTCGTGGACGCGCTGCACCCAGCTGTTGGACGCGTCCAGGTCCGGGATCAGGCCGCCCGCGTCGATCGCGGTGCCCGCCTCGATGCGCGCGGGGGTCGCCGAGCCGCTGGTGAGCGCGAGCGCCGTCAGCGCGTGCGGGTCCAGGTCGTTCGGCGGCGCCACCGCTGGGGTCGTCGCCGGCGCCGCGCCGACCGGGAGCGCGGACGGCAGGGCCACGTGCCCCGAGCCCGCGATGTGGCCGAAGGTGATCGACTCGGGCAGCTCGCCGGCCGGGAGCGGGCCCTCCTCGGCGGAGATGAGCGCGGCGTACGCCTGCGGAGTCCGGCGTACGGTCTGCGCCGCGTTGTTGACCAGGATGTCGAGCGGGCCGGCCGCCGCGACCGAGTCGGCCAGCGCGATCACCTGCGCCGGATCGCGCAGGTCGATGCCGACGATGCGCAGCCGGTGGATCCACTCGTCGCTGTCCGGCATCGCCTTGAAGCGGCGGATCGCGTCGTTGGGGAAGCGCGTCGTGATCGTCGTGTGCGCGCCGTCCCGCAGCAGGCGCAGCGCGATGTACATGCCGATCTTCGCGCGCCCGCCGGTCAGCAGCGCGCGGCGGCCGGTCAGGTCGGCACGCGCGTCGCGGCGCTCGCGGTTGAGCTTGGCGCACGGCGGACAGAGCTGGTGGTAGAACGCGTCGACCTCGACGTACTTCTGCTTGCAGATGTAGCAGCCGCGCGCCCGCTGGAGTATCCCGGCGAGTTCGCCGACCGTCGACGAGCTGATCGGGATGCCCTGCGTCTCGTCGTCGATGCGGTCCGGGGAGCCGGTCGCGGTGGCCGCGATGACCGCGTGGTCGGCGGCTTGGACACGGGCCTTGCGGTCCGCGCGGCGGCGCTCCTTGACGCGCTTGAAGATGTGCGCGGTGGCCTCGCGGATGCGTACCGCGTCCGGGTGCTCGGTCGGCAGCCCGTCCAGTTCGGCCAGGACGGAAAGGCAGACGGCCAGGCGCTCGGGGTCGATGCCCGGCGCCTCGTCGTTACTCGTTGTCATGCCCTCTGCCGTCTCCGTGCTCGATCCCGCGACGCCCAACCGCTGAACTCTACGTACGCCCCCCGGCCCCCGCCAAATAGTGAAACGTCGGGGGCTCGTGCATGAGGAAGTCGCGGTGCGAGATGTTCCAGGCGTACGCCCCGGCCATCGCGAACACGAGCCGGTCGCCCGCACGCACCGCACCCGTCACCGGGACGCGCGCGGCGAGCACGTCCTTGGGCGTGCACAACTGCCCGACGACGGTCACCGGCTCGCCGGAGGTGCTCGGGCGCGGCCACGTGTACGGCCACGAATCGCGCGCCAGCACCGCGAACGGCTGCGCATGCCCGCGCGCGACGGGAGTGCGCAGATGGTGTGTGCCGCCTCGGACGACCGCGAAGGCCTGCCCCCGGCTGTGCTTGACGTCGAGCACGTCGGTCGCGTACCAGCCGTGGTACGCGGCGACCGCCCGCCCCGGCTCGATGCGCAGCACCGGCCCGCCCGGCCGCACCAGGCCGCCCAACGCCTTGCCGTACGCCGCCCAGTCGAAGCGCGACTCCGGGGCCGCGTAGTCGACGGCCATCCCACCGCCGACGTTCAACTCCCGCAGGTCGACGCCGTTGCGGGCGGCCCACGCGTCCGCCCAGGCGAGCAGCCTCGCCGCCATCTCCCCGAGATCGTCCGGGCCCAGACCGCTGGCGAGGTGCGCGTGCAGTCCGCGCAAGCGTACGCGCGGCTCGTCGGCGAGCAGCTTCGCGCAGCGGTCCAGCACCTCCGGGTCCATGCCGAACGGCGTCGCAAGCCCGCCCATCGTCAGCGCGGCCGGCCCGGTCCCCGGCAGTTCGATCGGCGGGTTGGCGCGCAGGAGGACGTCGACCGTCCGACCCGTGGCGCGCGCGAGGGCGGCCACCCGGTGTGTCTCCTGCTCGCTCTCGACGTGCAGGCGGTGGACCTTGGAGCCGACCGCCCCGGCCAGCTCCGACGGCGTCTTGCCCGGCCCGCCGAAGGCGATCGGCTTCCCGGGGACGGCCTCGCGCACGTGCGCGAACTCGCCGCCCGACGCGACCTCGAATCCGTGCACGTGGGCCGCCACCGCGCGGAGAACCTCGGCATCGGGGTTGGCCTTGGCCGCGTAGTACAGCTCGACGCCCGGCGGCAGCGCGGCTGCGACGGCCGCCACGTGCTCGCGGAGTCCGAACAAGTCGTGGACGTACGCCGGGAGCCGGTCGTCCGGCAGCGCGCCCGCGTACGACCGCACGGCGTCAGGGAGGCGAACCGGAACCGGGGCGACTTCCGTTCGATCGTGCCCGGTTCCGTTCCCGGGGTGGTCTACTGCGCCCGTTTTCCCCGTGGCTGCGGTCACGTCTCCCACGGCTGCGCCTCCTCGGCTCCGGCGTCGTGCGCGCCGTCCAGGAACGCCGCGCCCAGCGGGCTCGGCAGCGCCACGTAGCCCGCGTCGCGGTCCGCCACGCGCTGCCAGCGCGTCATCAAGTTCGCCTTGGCCGGCAGCGGAACCCCGGCGAGCAGCGCGCGCAGCGGCGGCGGACACCCGAACTCCCGGGCGTGGTCGCGCAGTACGCGCCGTACGTCCCCCCACAGCCGCGCCTCGGCGGCCGGGCACAGGTCGGCCAGTGCCGCCACCATCTCGCCGATGTGGTTGACGAGCAGGCAGTAGGCCACCCGGTTCCAGCCGCGTTCGGCGTCGTACGTCATCGCCGCCGCGACCCGCGCGGGCAGCGCGTCCAGGGCCGGGCCGTGCCGGTCGGCGAGCAGCTTCGTGCCCTCCAGATCGCGGAACACCGTGCGTACCGGGCGGCCCTGGCCGTCCACGCAGACCAGCACGTTCTGCAAGTGCGGCTCCAGGACGACGCCTTCCCCGAAGAACATGGTGAGCACCGGCGGCACCAGCAGCGCGAGGTACGCCTGCCACCACGCCGCGACCCGGTCGGCCGTCGGATCGGGGATGAGCCGCGAGACGTGCGCGTCGGACAGCGCGTACTCGTCGGCGATCGCCGCGGCCAGCAGCGGGGTTCCCGGCCCGGCGGCCGCCGCCACGCCGTCCCGCACGATCACGCCCAGCCCTTCGAGCAGAGCCGTGTCCGGCAGATCGACACTGCGGTACGCCGGTTCCGGCAGCACCGCGAACCCCGGGTGCCGCTCCGCGGTCCGCCGCACGGGATCCGCGAGGATCCGGGTCAGGGCGACCGCCCCCGCGAGTTCGTACGTGGCGTTCTTGCGCACGCAGTTGGTGATCCGCAGGTCGAGGCTGAACTTGAGGAAGCAGCCGTCGCCCGCAAGGGTCCGCACCGAAGCCGTCGGGGCGAACTCCGGTCCGCCGAAGCCGAGATCCACCATCCGTCCGTCGGCCAGCGCGCCGCGCAGGGCGGCGTGCCCGTCCAGCAGTCCGAACTGCCAGGGGTGTACCGGGAGCAGGCGGTAGCCCTCGGGCGCGGGCGCCAACTCGTCCACAGGCGCGAGCGCGTCGGGGCGGGCCGTGTCCTCGACCACGAGGTCCCGGCGGACCCCGAGCAACCGCAGCGGGAACGACCGGGCGATCTCGGGTCCGTAGCGCGTACGGTCCCGGCCGACGCCCCCATGGGCCTTGGGTGCGGGGTGGAAGCGGTGTCCAAAGGCCAGGGCCTGTTCGGAGGCGAGATAGGCGTTTGCCGCCGGTGCCCGGCCGGCCCGCCCGTCGAGGATCGCGGCGATGGTGTCACGGCTGGACCGGACCTGGCCCACGAACTCGCCGTTGACGGTTCCTCCGCGTAACTCCAGTTCCGAGGCCACCAGTTCGGCCAACGCCGACCAGTCCAGCTCGCGCCAGCCGCGTGGACCGTGCCGGTACGCGGGGCCGTGGAAGCGGTGCGCGCCGGTGAGCGAGGTGCGGCGCACCCGGATGCGCAGCAGGGCGTCCGCGCGGGGGAGGCGGACCAGCAGGTGGCCGTCGGTGACGGCGGCTTGGTGCTCGGGTCCGGAGACTTCACGGAGAAGGCAGTTCAGCAGCGTGTGGGTGGTCGCCAGATCGGCTGTCGGGACTTCCGGTGGCCGGCTGTCCGGCGCGGGGCCCGGAGGGGTCGACGGGCCTGCGGCGGTTGCGGCATCGGGCATGTAACTCCTTCGCGGAACAGCGGAGCGGAGGTCGGCGACCGCGTACCCCGGCCCCGACACGACCGCGTCGCTCACCGCGCGTCCGTCCGGCGGACACGCCGCACAACCGGCACCGTGACTGCTTGGGGTACAAGGTAGTTGGGCCCGGTCCACGCGTAGTGCTTGTTGATGTCGGACGCCCCGGAGCGCGCCTTGTCGAGCAGCGTACCCGCCGTGACCATGAGCTTGACCGGCATCGACCGCCCCGCGAACAACCGTTCGTGCAGCAGCGCGAGGTCCGGCGAGTCCGGGTGCCGGGCGGCCGCCGCCTCAAGTCGCCTGCGCAGCAAGGCCATCAGCGCGGGCAGCGGGGCGCGTCCGGTCGCGGCGAGCGCGATCAGGGGCGCCGCCGCGCACAGGTGCAGGGTGATCGTGGTGAACAGATCGGCCAGCGGCCCGCCGTCGGCGACGGGGATCCGCGGGTCGTGGAACGGCACGGCCTCGGCCGCGGCGCCCAGCCGGGACCGCACCCGGCCGGGCAGCAAGCGCGGACTGTCGTTGTCCTTGAGCAGCAGGCGCAGCCGGGTGCGACCGCCGGCGTCGCGGTCGAGCACGAGCGACGTGTTCTGCTGATGGGCTTCCAGCGCGATGCCGTAGCGCAGCCACAGCGTGACGTTCCAGTCGAGGAGCAGGCGCAGGTACCCGTCGTACAGCGCGACCGGGTCGCCGTCGAAGTACTCGTCCGCCAGCGACTCCACGACGGTGCGCCCGCCCGGGCCGGTGGCCGCCAGCGCCGCGACCGCCACCACGCGCGCGGCGTCGAGCCCGGGCGGGTGGCGGCGTACGAGGAACCCCGCCAATTCGTGACCGGCGTGGCCGTAGGTGCGTTCGTCGGCGACCAGGACCCGGTGCCGGAACCGCGGTTCGGCGTCCAGGACGAGGCCGAGCAGATGGCTGCCGGCCGCCCCGTCGGCGAGCGAACCCGGCGTGATCGTGCGCCGGTTCCGCAGCCCGAGCGTGCTGGTGGCGAGCGGGAGCTTCAGGTGCTCGTCGGCGTGGTCGAGCGGGACCACGGACCGCATGGACAGCGTCGGGGCGACCGGCAGGTGGCGTACCGCGGCGTGCCGAACGCCGGGCACCGCGGCCTCCACCGCGCCCGGATCCGTCAACGGGTGCACCGGGAAGGCGGTGTGCGACGCGTCGTACCGCTCGGGGAGGCCCAGGCCGGACGGTGTCGGCCACCACCCCGGGAGTACGCCGCGCACGGTTGCCGCGGAGAGCGGCACGGCGGCCCAGCGCAGCGCGAAGGTCGGCAGGAACTCCGGTGCATGCCCCCGGAGTTGGTCCTCGGTCAAGCCGACCCTGCTGCGTGCGGTCGGATACGCGGGGTGGTCGTGGTAGGCCGCGACCGTGTCGTAGACGAGGCTCCCGGCGATCCCGCGGGCGGGCCGCCCCGCCAGGCGGGCGAAGACGGCGTCGCGGTGGCGGTCGTGGACGCGTACGGTCGCCAGCGCGGCGCGGCACTCGTCGGCGAAGTCGGCGAATCCCTCGGCGTCGTCGGCGAATTCGGGGCCGGTCCCGGCGGCGAGGAAGCCGAGGAGTGCCTCAAGCCCGGTGAGTCGGCGTCCGTCCTCGATCAGGGCGGGTCCGCGGGCGGTGAGGTCGCAGAGGAACGATGCCCGGCGTACCGGGAGTTCCGCGGTCCGCGGGCCGGAGCGCACGGTCAGCCAGGGGCCGTCCGCGCGGTGGTCGACGGTGCCCCCGGTGCGTAGGCCGTGGATGTCCTCGCGCAGGCACGCGTCGAGAACGCGTAAGCAGAGCTCGTCTTCGGGCCGTTGTGCCGGCACGCTCACGGACGGATCTCCCAGGACCGCGCGGCCACGAACCGGGCGACGGCCGCGTCGGTCCGCTCCTGGTCCGGGCCCACCGCCCGCAGCACACCCAGATAGTCGCGGTTGGTCCCGGTGAGCGGGGCCGTGGTGCCGACCGCGCGAAGCGGCCGGTAGGCCAACTGCACACCGTTGTCGGCCAGATCCGCGGCGGCGGGGGCGGCGACCAGCGTGCCGCCGGCCCGGGCGCAGATGTATTCGACGCGGGCCCGGCGACCGGCCGGCCCGTCCGCCGGCCTGTCCACCATCCCGACCGACACGCCGCCCGACATGCCGCCCACTGTGCCGTCCGCCGACGCGTCCGCCGACGCAGGGGCTGACGCGTCCGCCGAACCGGGAAACGGCCGTACCGGCTCACCCAGCAGCTCCGATGCCGCCGGCAGGGCCTCGCCCAGGTGCACGCGCAGCACGTGCTCGAAGATGGGCACACCCAGCAGATCGCGCAGCAGCAGATCGCACTGGTCGCCGATGATGCGGTAGTTGACCTCGATGATCCGGGCCCGACCGTCCGCGACCACGTACTCGGTGTGGCACGCGCCGAAGCCCACGCCGAGGGCGTCCAGCGCGCTTTCGACCTGGCCGACGGCCCCGGGGTCGGGCTCGGCGTCGAAGACCATGCTTTCCTCGACGAACGTCGGCGGGGCCGACACCCGGGTGCGGAACCCGCCGAGCACGTGTCTGACCCGGCCGTCCCCCAGCGTCTCCAGGGTGCGCAGGTCCCCGCGCAGGAACTCCTCGACGACGAGCGCGATTCCCGGCGTGCGCTCGCGGATCCCGCGGCAGCGGGCCAGCAGTTCGCGTTCGTTGCCGACCAGGTAGACGTCCTCGCTCGCGACCCCCTCGCGGGGCTTGACCACACACGGGTACGGCACGTCGACGGCGGCCAGGGCGCCGGGGTCCAAGTCGCCCGGGAGTTCGGCGGTCCACACGGAGTCGACGCCGGTCTCCGCGAGATGACGCCGCATCAGTGCCTTGTTCTTGGCTCGCAGCGTGGCACGCCAGTCCTTGCCCGGCAGTCCGAACCAGTCGGCAGCCAGTGCGGTCTGGGGCTGGAGGTGGTCGCTGTTGCCGAACACCGCGTCGGGGGAGGGGCCGTGCGACATGGCGGCGATCAGCGCCCGGAAGTCGCGTACGTCGCACTCGACGAGGCGGGCGGGGGCGGCGTCCGAACCGGCGTACGCCGCCTTGTGTGGATCCGCCCGGTCGGTGAACACCGTGACGTCGAAGCCGAGTTCGGCGGCGGCGGGGAGGAAGCCCTCGGTGACGGAATCGGTGGGGTTGAGGGCCACCAGGTGCAGTTGCAAACGTCCCTCCAGGTATGCGGGTGCGTACCTCCGCCCGGGTGGCGGCGGGGGCCGTGGGTGGACGGTCCACGGCCCCCGCCTCGTGCCGGGCGGGTACGCGCGGCAGGTTCCGGGTGGTGCGCCCGCTCCGGTCGCGGGCGCAGGCTACTTCGCGGCGTCGACCCCGAAGTTCTTGGCCAGGTCGTCCAGGATGACGTGTGCACCCTGGAGCGACACAGAGGTCATCCACTTCTCGTCGGCCACCTCGTACACATGCTGGTCGGCGACCGCCTTGAGGCGCTGCCACAGCGGATTGGCGAGGAACCTGGCCTTGCGCTCCTCACCGCCGGAGAACGAGGTCACGAAGATGTAGTCCGCGTCCGCGAGGCCGATCTGCTCCTCACTGATCTCGATGTTGAACTTCTCCGGGTCGCGCTGGTTCTCCGGCCGTGCGATGCCCATGTCGGCGAGCACGATGCCGCTGAACGTCTTGGGCAGGTAGATGCGGGTCGGGCCGTCGACGAAGCGGACCACCGACACCGTGGGGTTGCCGGCCTTCGCGTTGATCGCGTCGCCGATCCTCTTGGCGCGGGCCTCGTACGCGGTCAGCTTCTCGGTCGCCTTCTGCTCCTCGCCGAGGGCCTGGGCGACCAGCTTGATGTTGTCCTTCCACGTCGGCCCGGTGGTCTTGACGAACACGGTCGGGGCGATCTTGGCCAACTGGTCGTACAGCGCGTCGTGCCGTACGGTCGCCGAGATGATCAGATCCGGCTTGAGGGCCACGATCTGCTCGAGGTTGGGGTTGTCGAGCGGCCCGACGTCCTTGGTGTCCTTCACGGACTCGCCGAGGTAGTCGGGGAAGCCCTTCTGGTCGCGGTAGGACCCGATGCCGCCGACGAGCGGCCGGTCCAGTGCCGCGACCGCCTCGACCAGGCTGTTGTCGAGCGCGACGATGCGCTTCGGCTTGTCCTTGATCTCGGTGGTGCCCTTGTCGTGCGTGATCGTGCGGGGGAATCCGGCCGAGGCACCCGTCGACGCGGCGTCGTCCTTCGTGTCGTCGCCGCAGGCGGCGAGGCCGACCGCGAGTGCGGCGGCCATGGCTGCCGCCGCGACTCTGGAACGCCAGCGGCGGGGGGCGGTACGCATGGGGGATCTCCATGGGGCAGGAAGCGGTACACCGACGGAGCATCAGGTAAGGGCTACCTAACATCTCCTTGTGGGAAGAAGGTAAGCCTTGCCCGAATACCGACACCAAGGGGGGGTGTACGTCGGTATAAGGCATGCCTTACCTTCCTAGCCGTGCCCGCAATGCTCAAGGCCGGAGCCGCACCGCCGACTCCCGCCGACCCCCAGCCCCCGCCCCGCCGCAGCCCACGCCGCAATTCGGCGGTGGTGGCGGGGCTGTTCGGCGTGCTGGTCGTCGCGGCGTTCGCGTCCCTCGCGATCGGCACCAAGAACGTCCCTCTCTCGGACGTGTTCGCGGCGCTCGGGGGCAGCCGCGACGGAGACGCCGTCGTCGTCCTGGACCTGCGCATGCCGCGCACGGTGCTCGGCCTCCTCGTCGGCCTGTCCCTCGGCGTCGCGGGCGCGGTCGCGCAGGAGATCACCCGGAACCCGCTGGGCGACCCGGGGCTCATCGGCATCAGCGCGGGTGGCGCGTTCGGCGTGGCGGGCGCGATCGGGCTGTTCGGCTGGACCGCGTCGTACCAGTACATCTGGTTCGCGTTCCTGATGGGCGCGGTGGCGGGCGGGCTCGCGTACATCGTCGGCGGCACCGGCTACGGCGGCGCCACCCCGGCCAAACTGGCCCTCGCGGGCGCCGCGGTGACCGCACTCCTGGAGGCCTTCACCAACGCGCTGGTCCTTCTCGACGTCAACACCCTCGACCAGTACCGCAGTTGGGCGGTCGGCTCGCTCGCCGGACGGGACAGCGACCTGGGCTGGCAGATCGCCCCGTTCATCGCCGTCGGCCTCGGCGTCGCCCTCTTCCTGGCCGGCCGCCTCAACGCCCTGGCACTCGGCGACGACCTCGCCAGCAGCCTGGGTACGCCGGTACGCCGCACGCGCGCGCTCGGCGCCCTCGCGGTGATCCTGCTCACCGGCGCCGCGGTTGCCGCCGCCGGACCGATCACCTTCGTGGGCCTGGTCATCCCGCACATCGTCCGCACCCTCATCGGACCGGACGCCCGCTGGCTGATCCCCTGCTCGGGACTCGCCGGCGGGATCCTGATGCTGACCGCCGACGTCATCGGCCGCCTGGTCGCCCGCCCGGCCGAACTCGAGGTCGGTGTCGTCACCGCGTTCATCGGCGCGCCCTTCCTGGTCGCCCTCATCAAGAGCGGACGCCTGAAGGAGCGCACCAAGTGAAGCTCTCCGTGGGCCCGTTCGGGATCATGCTCCGGCCGCGCGTGCTGGCCGCCAACGGCGGCCTCGTGCTGGTCGGCTTCGCGATGATGGTCCTGTCGCTGTGCCTGGGCACGTACAGCAACCTGTCCGTCGACCAGGTCCTCGGCGCGCTGTTCGGCTACGGCTCCGGCGACAGCAACCTGGTGGTACGCGAACTCCGGCTGCCGCGCGCCCTCACCGCCGTCCTCGTCGGGGTCGCCTTCGGCCTGGCGGGCGCGGTCTTCCAGGCGGTCACCCGCAACCCGCTCGCGAGTCCCGACCTGATCGGCATCTCCGCGGGCGCGGGCACCGGGGCCATCACCGCCATCCTCTTCGGCGGCGTCACGGCGGCCGGGGCCGGGTCGTACGGCGGTGTCCCGTTCGGCGCATTGTGCGGCGCACTCGCCGCCGCGACCGCGATCTACCTGTTCGCCTACCGCGGCGGCGCGATCACCGGCTACCGCTTCGTCCTGGTCGGCCTCGCCATGCAGGGCGCGCTCATCGCCCTCAACCGGTGGATGCTCGCCAAGGCCGACATCGACCAGGCGTCACGCGCGATGGTGTGGCTCACCGGCAGCCTCAACGGCCGCGACTACACGCACGTGAAGTGGGTCGGGCTGGGGCTGCTGGTCCTGGTGCCGCCGGTCCTGGCACTCGGGCGGGCGTACCAGCTCCTCCAGTTCGACGACGACACCGCCCGCGGACTCGGCATCGGCATCGGGCGGGCCCGCATCGTGCTGCTGGTCCTCGCGACCTGCCTCGCGGCGATGGCGTGCGCGTCCGCCGGACTCATCGGCTTCGTCGCGCTCGGGGCGCCCCAGGTGGCCCGGCGACTGACCGGACGCGCGGAAATCCCGCTCGTGGCGAGCGCGCTCACCGGCGCGGTGCTCATCGTCGCCGCCGACCTGCTCGGCCGCACGCTGTTCTCGCCGACCGAACTCCCGGTCGGCATCGTGACCGGCGTGGTCGGCGCCCCGTACCTGATGTGGCTGCTCGCCCGGACCAACCGGGTGGGGAAGGGAGGCTGACATGGCGTCAGAGACCGCAACCGAGCAAGCCGGGAGCGACCGCGTCGGGACGGGCGGTGTCGGAGTGGGTGTCGGGTCCGACCGCGCCGCGACGGATCACGTGGCTGCGAAGGCCGATCGGGCGGTTGCCCGGCCGCTCTCGCTCTCCGCCCACGAACTGACCCTCGCGTACGGCTCCCGCACCGTCTCCGCCGGCCTCGACCTGGAGATCCCGGCCGGGAAGGTCACCGCCCTGGTCGGCCCCAACGCGTGCGGCAAGTCCACGGCCTTGCGGGCGCTCGCCCGACTGCTCAAGCCGCAAGCCGGCGCCGTACACCTGGACGGCGCCGACGTCTCCACCCTCTCCGCACGCGAATTCGCCCTCAAGCTGGGGCTGTTGCCGCAGACGCCCACGGCCCCGGACGGCATCACCGTGCGCGACCTCGCCGCGCGCGGCCGTACCCCGCACCAGCGTTGGTGGCGCCAGTGGTCACGAGACGACGACGCCGTGGTGGACGCCGCACTCGAAGCCACCGGCACGGCCGCGCTGGCCGACCGCAGGATCGAGGAACTGTCGGGCGGCCAGCGGCAACGCGTGTGGATCGCCATGGCCCTGGCCCAGAACGCGCCGGTGTTGCTGCTCGACGAGCCGACCACGTACCTCGACCTCGCCTACCAGGTCGACGTCCTGGAACTGGTCGCCGACCTCGGCCGCACCGACGCACGCACGGTCGTCATGGTCCTCCACGAGCTCAACCACGCCTGCCGTTACGCCGACCACCTGATCGCCATGCGCGACGGCGCCGTCGTCGCCGCGGGCCCGCCCGCCGAGGTCGTCACCGCCGAACTCGTCGAGGAGGTCTTCCGCCTCAAGTCCAAGGTCATCGAATGCCCGGTGGCAGGAGTCCCCTTGGTCGTCCCCCTGGGCGGCCGCCGCCCCGCCACCGCCTGACCGCTTGACCGCCTGACCGCCGCGCGACCACCCGACCGCGGCCCGCCCGCCCGACCGAGGCCCGGCTGCCTCACCGCCGCCCGACCGCCGGCGCGCACCGGACAATCCGGCGGCGTCCCCCCGGGGCGTGTGGGACAGTGCGCGTCATGACGGATCAGTGGACCGGGTCGGCGTACGACCTGCACAGCGATGCCCAGCACACCTGGGGCACCGAGGTGCTCGCGCGTCTGGAACTGCCCCCGAACGCAACCGTGCTGGACGCCGGATGCGGCAGCGGACGCGTGACCGGGGAGCTGCTGCGCACGTTCCCCTCGGCCTCCGTGGTCGCCGCCGACGTCTCGCGGAGCATGCTGGACCAGGCCCGCGACCGACTCGCCCCGCACGCGGACCGCCTCGTCCTGCGACAGGTGGACCTCGAGGACCAACTGCCCTTCGAGGACGACACCTTCGACGCGGTGTTCTCCACCGGGGCCCTGCACTGGGTGCGCGATCACGGCTCCCTGTTCGCCGACTTCGCCCGGGTGCTGCGTCCGGGCGGGCACTTGGTCTTGCAGTGCGGCGGTCACGGGAGCCTGGCCCGGGTCCGCGACGTCCTGGCCGAGTTGGGCGTCGACATCGCCGGGCGCAACCACTACGCCACCGCAGAGCAGACGACCGCGCGACTGGCCGGTGCCGGGTTCGCCGGCGTCCGCGCCTGGCTCGCAAACGCCCCCGTGTCCTTCACGGCCACCGCCGACCTGGAGGACTTCCTCGCCCATGCGGCCCTGCAGCCCTACCTGACCGACCTGCCCGAAGCCGAGCGCCGCGCGGTCGTCCGCGCCGTCGCCGCGCGCCTGGAACCCCCGGTGCTCGACTTCGTACGCCTGAACATGACCGCGACGATCCCGGCGCCGACGCCGACCGACTGAGAGTCCCCTCGCCGGGGACCAGGTCGCCGGATCGCCGGGAGGCGTGCGGCTCAGGCGCGGATTGCGGCGTCGAGTTGGCGGATGAGTTCCCCGACGCGTCCGCCTCCGGGCGGCGCGGCGGGCAGGCGGCGGAGCACCGCGACGACCTCCGGCGGGGCGTGGACGCGGGCCCAGTCCAAGGTCCCGCCCGCGAGCCGCAGGCCGGGCTCGGCCGTCTCCTCCGCCCGCGCCGCGTGCGCCGCGGCGCCCAGGATGTGCTTCACCTGATGAGCGCTCGCCTTGGGGTGCAGGTACGCGGCCGCCGCGGCGTGGCTCGCCGACCGTGCCGCGTCGACCACGGCCGGTGCGGTTGCCTCCTGCGCGGCCTTGTACGCGGCCCACGACTTCTGCCGGAGTTCGGCCGTACGCCGACCTCCCCCGGCGAAGTCCCGTGCCGCGGCGACGGATTCGCGGGGCCTTGGATCGCCGGGGACGCCATGTTCGAAGACGGGCAGCACCCGGTCCGCGCAGTCGGCGGCGTAACCCGCGATCACCCGCAGTTCGTCTTCGCTCAGCTCGATGCTGTCCGCTCCCGTTGGCACCGGACCATCCTGCCTCAGCCCGGGGCGGGAGATCGCGGTCACGAAGTCACGCCTTGCCGAAGCAATCGGTGATCTCACTGACGCTGTGCCGGTCGTGCAGCGCCCTGATTGCGAGCACGTCGAGCGAAAGGACCAACACAGCCGCCACACAGGCCGTCAGGGCGAGCCCCCACAGAAGCTCATCGGCGACGGAAACCCCGGATCGCACGGCCACGACGCACGCCGCCGCGAACAGCATCACCGCCAAGACGCCGCCCGCCAGAGCCCCGTACGACAGCAGCCACTCCCGAGCGGGTACGCGTTCGTACGGGCATCGGGCAGCCGCGTCACGGTCGAACTCGAAGAACGCCGCCATTCCGCCCGCCGCGCAGGCCACCGAACACCATGCCGTCCACCGCCACAGACGCACGTCCCCACCCCGTCTCCGCGTCGCCACCGCCGTTGCGGTGTCTCGCGTCGACGCGGGCCCCCCGGATTTGGTTCCGTCACCCGCGCACTCCGGACGGTGTGCGGGCCTCGGGACGCCGGGAGGCCGCGCTCCGAAGTGCGCCGTCCGTTCGGTTCCCGGTCAGCTCCCCGGCTGGTGGGTGGGCTGGTAGGTCTCGAAGATCTCGGCCATCTCGCCGTCGGACGAGTCCGGGAGCCGGTAGTAGTTGCGGATCACCACCGAGCCGTCGGGTTCGAAGCGGTACGTCTCCACGCTCATGCTCATCCGCTCGGTGCCGTGCACCGAGAAGTGGTTCTCCATGACCCAGGCCACCTCGTTGGCGCACACGTAGACCGTGCCCGGGTGGTGGCGCAGGCGTACGGCCGACTGGAACAGGTCCCAGCCCTCCAGCGCGCACGTCTCGAACCCGTGCTTCTCGGGCGTGCCCACCGGGTCGAGCATGCGGAAGTCGCCGGGCGCGACGGCCCGCCAGTTGGCGACCCACGCGTCCTTCTCGCCCGCATTCCAGAGCGCGACGAACTGCTCGGCCCAGTGCAGGAGTTGTTCCTTCGTCGGGGTAGCCATGTCTCGCTCCTCGGAAAGCGCGGCGCAAGGGCGCGCCGAAGGACTCGATCGACGCGGGGTGCAAGTCGATCAATGCGGAACCTCGGGCAGGTAAGCACACACCCCGCGAACCCTCAAGACCGCCCGGGCGGCGGGCAGTCGGGGGAGGACGGGGCGGACGGGGCGGACGGGGAGGAGGCGGGCGTACGTGAGACACGCGACCTCCGCCGGTGGAGCGGACGCCGCGGCGGGGGCGTCTCAGGACGCGCTCACGTCACGTCGGCACGGTCGCGGCCGTCGCGGTGGCCAGCAGTTCGGCGAGGGTGCCCGGGAAGTCGTCGGCGAGCACGGCGACGACCAGCAAGGTGTCCAGGGAGAGCGGGCCGTGGCGGTCCGTCAGATCGCGGATGGCGGCGTCCACGCGCGCCCGCAGACGTTGGTCGTGGCGGAAGCTGCGCAGGACATGCCGGACCGGTCGTCCGCGCGCGACCCAGTCCTCCGCGGTCAACAGGCCCTTCTCCAGACACGGCCCCAGCCACGCGAATTCGTCCGACGGCCCGGTGCGCCGGTGTGCCACCGGAGCGATGTCGAGGGCGAGGCGGGCCAGTTCGGCCGTGCGGTGCGCGAGGTACGGCGCGCAACGTTCCGGGGCGGTGGTCAGCAGAAGGCGGGCGAGGTCCTCAGGCATGTCCTCGCCGTGCTGGGCCAGGACGGCGAGGACGTCGGCGGACAGCGGGCGTGCGCGCATTTCGGCGGCCGCCACAGCCCAGTCGGGGGTGTGCTCGACTTCCAGGTGTCGGGTGAGTTCCTGGAGGTCGGGCGCGGTGAGGCAGTTGCGGAAGAGGCGCTTCGTCAGCGCCCGCAAGGCGGCCAGGGCGGCGTCGCGGTCGGCGGCGGCCAGCGGGCCCCGCAGCGCGTCGGCGAGCGCGGGCAGGGGGAGTACGCCGAGGGCGGGGTCGGTCCGGCCCACGAACGACGCGACCAGGTCGAGGCGCCCCAACTCCACGAGTCGCCGACACCCCGCGACCTGGTACGGGGCAGGGAGCGGCCGATGGCTGCGCAGCACTTCGGCGATCGTGGTCGCGTTGCGGGTGAGCACCTGGTACTTGGTGTCGTTGAACCAGGACTGCCGGGAGTTCACGACCGTGACGGGGGCGTGCAGGGCCAGGCTGCCGGGACGTCCGGTGGCGTGGCTCGTACCGGAGAGGATGCGGCGCCGGAGCCTCGCGGGAAGGTGATGCCGCGTCATGAGCGATGCGTTGACCGCCGGTTCGTCGAGTTCCAGCAGGCGTTCCATGAGGGGGCCGTACCCGTTGAGGCGTTGGGCCAGGGCCACCCGCTGCCGGGCGTCCGCCACCGCGATGAAGCCCTCGATGACCCCCGACGGCATGTTCTGGAGCGCCCACGTGCTCAGCATTTCCCCGGCCAACGTGCCGGGGCTCTTGGCACGGGCGCCGGGAGGGGCCGTCAACTCGGCGACTCCGGGCACGATTTCGGTGGCCTTCTCCGGGGCGGCCAGCGACAGGAGGTAGGTCCAGGGCGAGCCCGCCAGGCCATTCGTCGAGGCGAACTCCACGGTGCCCGGCTCCGGGGCGGACGCCGCTGCGGCGTCCAGCAGTTCGGGGACGGTGCCGGGGAACGCGCCGCGCAGCAGCACCAACAGGGACCACCAGCGCATCGGTTCGTCGCCGAGTCGGGAACGCACCTGCTCGACAAGCCGCTTGCGCGTCCCGGCCGTGCCGTGCGCTGATTCCCGGTCCTCGGTCAGGGGCAGTGCGGACATCACGGCGATCACCGAAGCGGCGGGCACGGCGCGCGTCAGCAGGTCGTCCCAGGTGAGGGTGCCCGCCAGGATCGCGTGGGTCGCGACCTCGTGGAAACCCTCCCGCGCGGTGTGCCGCAGCAGATCGAGGGCGGCGTCCGTCGGACATGCCGCGTGTCCGGCCAGGCGGCTCGTGGTCATCGGGTCGAGGGGCTGCTCGCGGTGCAGGGCGGCCAGCGCCACCCAGTCCGCAGCCGTCCACTGCTCAAGTGCCAGGGTCGCCAACCGCGCCCGTACCCGGCGGGCGCTGGGACCGAGCCGGTGCGGCACCCCGCGCTTCTGCTCGGCCTCGGTACGCTCGGGGACGGGTACGGCCAGCCACGCGTGCACCGCCGCGGGCGTCCGAGGCGGCGGCTGGAACCTGGGCCCGCGCACGAGGGCGGCGGCGCGACGGGCGATCGCCGGGTCGGCGGCGTCGCGGGCGGGGCCGAGCAGGTGCCGGGAGCGGGTGGCCAGAAGCGCCTTGCGCAGGTTGTCCGGGACGGAGCCCGCGTACGGGCCGACCGTGAGCATGCGCCGCCGCAGCACGGGGTCCGCCTCGGGGTGGAGGTAGACGGCGGTGCGTACGTCGGGATCGGCCGCGTCGGCCAGCGCCCTCACGAAGTCGCGGCGGGAGTTCCGGTACCGCGGGACGTCCCCGAGCGCCGCCAGCTGACTGCCCGGATCGCCGTACGCGACGACCCAACGCACGATCGCCTCGCGCAGCTCGCCCCACTCCGGGAGCCGCCCGGGCAGGGCCCTGCGCCGGAGATCCGCGGGCACCCGCGCGAACAACTCGACGGCGTCGTCGACCGCGAGGCGGGCCAGCAGATCGGGCAGCAGGTCGGGCGGCGCGTCGAGCCGGTTCACGGGGAGTGCTCCGGACCGCCCTTGCGCATCAGCAGGTGCCCGCGGCGGAACCTCTCCTCGTCGCCGGGCTCCCGCAGCATCCGGCCGATCTCGTCGAACCCGGCGTCGCCCGCCAACCGCGCGAGTTCGTCGATCGGCCAGCGGTAGGCCGTCGTCACCTTGTGGTCGAACGCGGTGACCGGCCCGCCCTCCGACTCGAAGAACCCGAGCAGCAGGTGCCCGCCGGGCGCGACAATGCGTCCGAACTCGGCCAAGTAGACGGGTAGTTCCTGCGGCGGCGCGTGGATGACCGAGTACCAGGACACGACTCCGGCCAGCGAACCGTCCGCCAGGCCCAGGGCGTCCATGGACCCGGTCTCGAACCGCAGGCCCGGGTAGTCCGTGCGGGCGATGTCGATCATGGCGGGGGACAGGTCGATGCCGAAGGCATCCAGCCCGAGCCCCCGCAGATGCGCGGTCAGGTATCCGGGCCCGCAGCCCAGTTCGGCGACGGGCCGGCTGCCGCCGCCGGCGCGTACCGAGTCGGCGAAGGCCGCCAGCACGGCGCGGTCCAGGGGGAAGGCGTCGAGGTAGCCGCGGGTGAGCTCGGCGTACAGCGTGGCCACCGCATCGTAGGCACTCGCGGTTGCGTCCAGGTGGGAGGAAGATCCGGTCACGACACCCGACCCTACGACGAGCGCCGGGGGCCTCGGCGGGTCAGGTCCCCGGGTGCGCGGGCTCGACGTGGTAGTTGCCGAACAGGACCCGCTCGGCGTGCCAGGTGTTCCAGTGCTCGGTGAGGTACTGGATGAGCCCCTCGTCGTTGAAGCGGTACACGAAGCAGTAGACGTTCGTGTACGCCTGACCGCCGATCGTCGTCGAATGCATCGTGTGCTGGCGCATCGCCCAGTCGCCGTCGGCGAGCACCACGACGTCCTCGAAGCGGAACGTGGCCTTGTCGTACGGGTCGACCCCGGTCTCCGCGGTACGCGCCCCGCCCTGCCCGCCGGAGCCGCGCAGGATCGCCCGGATCTCGTCGATGCCCTTGTGCTCGGTCCGCCCGCCGCGACCGACCATGGGCAGGCCGTTCCACCACACCGCGTCGTCGGCGAACAACGTGGCACGGTCGAAGTCGCGCGGTGCCTCGAACATCCTGTTGACGGACGCGATGTTGCGCAGTTCCGTCTCCGAGTAATCGGGCAAAGCCGTGTCCCTCCATAGCGATTGCCGGCCTGGACGGCCGACTACCAGTGGTTCCACCGAATCGCCCGCTCCGCACCCGACCGGTCCGCCGCGCGGAAGTCCGTGCCGAGCGTCCAGGCGACGGGGAACAGCCCGGCCTGGGTGACCCGTTCGTACGGGATGCCGAGCAGATCGGCCATCTCCCGCTCGCGATGCAGGTGGATCGTCGTCCACGCGCTGCCCATGCCCTCGGCCCGCAGCGCGAGCATGAAGTTCCACACCGCGGGCAGCACCGACCCCCACAAGCTGGCCTGTTCGAAGACCGACACCCCGTCCATGCGCCCCGCGATCGTCGGCACCACCAGCACGGGCACCTCGTGCAGGTGGTCGCGCAGGTGCATGACGGACCGTGAGATCCGTTCCTGCTGCGGCGTCTTCGGGTACCGGGACGGCTGCCCGGCCGCCGCCGCCTCCGCGGACATGCGCTGCTGATCCTCGATCGAGGCCCGGTAGATCTCCGCCATCCGCGCCCGAACCGCCGGGTCGTCCACGAGAACCCAGTTCCAGAGCTGGAGGTTCGACCCGTTCGGCGCCTGCAACCCGACCCGCAGGCACTCCTCGACGGTCTCCCGGTCCACGGCCCGCTCCAGATCAAGCCTGAGCCGCACGGACCGCGTCGTGGTCAACAACTCCCGTGGTGTGAGCATGCCCGAACGTTAATGGACTCAGTTAACTATTTACACCCCCGAGCCCATCCGGCCCCCGGCGCCGACCCCCCGCCTCGGCGCGCCGTGACCCCACCACCTGCGAGCAGATCCGCCATGACCACGCCCGGCAAACCGGGGTTCGACGCGGTGGCAGTCCTCATCTCCGAGCCGTCCATAACGTCCAACAGCCGGCCCGCGGCTCCGCAGAACCGCGGGCCAGGCAGATCTCAAGAACTACTGAGGCGCTTCCTGATCCACCTTCACGTCCGCATCCCCGCCGTCAGGAACCAGCACCGCGTGCGCCGCGATGATCTTCCAATCCCCTGACTCGCCACGGACCCAGGTCCGCGTATAACGCAGGCGGGCGACCATCGGCTGACCGCCGAACACACCTTCCAACACTCCGAGGAACCAGGTGACCCCCAGGTCCGATGTGGCCAGGACCCGCAGTTCCTCCTCATCGACGCGGCTCAACACCTGGTGACCGGATTTGTGTGCATCCAAGTCATCCTGTTTGGTGTAAATATTCCCATCCGGCCCGGTGAACCAGGCCGCGTCGTCGATCAACTCAGTCAGTTCTTGGACATTCGATGCCAGCTGGGCGGCTTGCAGCCGCCGCTCGGCGTTGCGCAGGCTTTCCGACAAATCAGGGCTCAAGTCATGGTTCGACATGGTCCAACTATGCCTACGAATGGGCTCGACGACCTTGTGTTCGCTCAGGGCCAATTCTGAGCCAACCATGCGCATAGGCGACCTGCCTCGCCGAAAACGCCGCCACCGGGCGCGACCTGCGGTCTTACGCGGCTGACTTGTACGCGTTGAGCAAGCCTACGAGGAGCCGGCGACGGTGAATCCGGTCGCTGCACTTGCTGCGGACTGAGGCGATCCAGCGTTCCGCGAAGGTTTTCGTCCGCGGCGCCTGCGGCGCGGTGACACCGAGCAGGTGCACCCGGCGGGTGGCAGTTCGTGCCGGCGAAGACCGTGGCGAACGTGAGGCGCGGCCGCTGGTGGTAGCGGTGGTGGTGGGTGTGCTCGGGGCCCGAACCTGGACTGGTACTGCGCCGTGATCCTGTCGGGCGACTGTTAGCGGGCGTTCGTTGCGGAAATTGCGGTTTTATGGCTCCTGAGGTGGTCAGTTAGCGTCCGATTCATGGATTGGAACTTTCGGTCCGCCGGGGAGATGGCGGCGGCATTGCGCGTTGGTGAGGTGTCCTCGGTGGAGTTGACCGAGGCGGCGATCGCTGGGATCGAGCGGGATGAGGGAGTGGTCAACGCGATCTGTGTGCCCGACTTCGATCGGGCCCGGGTGGCTGCGCGACTTGCCGACGAGGCGTTCGAGCGGGGCGAGGATCGGCCGCTTCTGGGGATTCCGGTGACCGTCAAGGAGTCCTACAACATGGCCGGGCTGCCCACGACCTGGGGCATGCCGCAGTACCGGGACTTCGTACCGGCCGAGGACGCGGTGCAGGTGTCGCGGCTCAAGGCCGCCGGCGCGGTGGTGCTCGGCAAGACCAATGTGCCGTTGGGGCTACAAGACATCCAGAGCTTCAACGACATCTACGGCACCACCAACAACCCGTGGGACCACGCTCGTACCGCGGGCGGGTCCTCCGGTGGATCGGCGGCGGCCCTGGCGTGCGGCTTCGGCGCATTGTCCATCGGCTCCGACCTCGCCGGTTCGCTGCGCACCCCCGCGCACTTCTGCGGTATCCACGCGCACAAGCCGACACTCGGACTGGCCGCGAACCGCGGCATGGTTCCGCCGTCGGACCCGGCGCTGCCGGTCGACCTCGATCTCGCCGTCGTCGGTCCGATGGCGCGCACCGCCAGCGACCTCACGCTCCTGCTCGACGTCATGGCAGGACCGGACCCGATGACGTCCGGGGTGGCGTACCGCGTGACGTTGCCGCCCGCGCGCCACGAACGGCTGAGCGATTTCCGGGTGTTGGTCCTCGACGAGCATCCGCTCATTCCGACCGGGGCCGCCGTGCGGGCCGGCGTGAACCGGGTGGCCGACGCGCTGGCCGACGGTGGCGCCCACGTCGAACGGTACAGTCCGCTGCTTCCCGACCTCGCCGAATCCGGCACGCTCTACACGCAGTTGCTGTTCTCGGGCTCCGTCGCACGTTTCCCCGTCGAAGCGTACGAGCAGCTCCGGACCCGCGCCGCCGGACTGAGCGCGGACGACCGGAGCCTCGACGCGGCGCGGCTGCGCGGGATGGTACTGACTCACCGCGACTGGATCGCGGTGAACACCCGTCGCGAACTCCACCGTCACGGCTGGCGGGAGCTGTTCGCCGAGTTCGACGCCGTTGTTTGTCCGATCACACCTACTCCCGCGTTCCCGCACGACCACAACCCCGATCTGCTGGAACGCCGGCTCGACATCGACGACGTCGAGTACCCGTACTTCGACCAGCTCGTCTGGGCCGGTCTGCCCACCATGTCGGGCCTGCCCGCCACCGCGATACCCGCGGGTCGGTCCCCCGAGGGTCTGCCGGTGGGAGTACAACTCATAGGACCGATGTACGAGGACCGCACCACACTGAGGTTGGCCGAACTGCTCGAACCGCGGATCGGCGGCTTCCAGCCACCGATGTAGCGCGTCGTGCGGGGTACCCGTCGAGGACGAAGGGCGGGGCCCCGTTGCGCAAGCGCACCAGGCGTCATGGCCTCGTACGTCTAGCCGTACACGCGTTCGTGCGGAGGCACTCCCGTGTCGTCGTAGAGGCGCTCGACAGCCTGCCGGGAGAAGATCTCGTGGTGCTCGACGCCGCCGGCGAACAGGCCGAACAGCTTCGTCGTCCACTCCGGGCTTCGGCGGATTGCACCGAACACCGCGCGGAGGCGCGGGGAGAGTTCGCCGAACGCGCTGAGCTTGGTGGTGAACTCGTAGTTGCTCGCGCTCGTTTCGTCGCGGAGCTTGTGGTACTCGGCGAGCGCGCTGTCCATCGGGCGTTCTCCGGACAGGGCTTGGTGCAGGCGCTCCACCAGGATCTCGCTGTGCATGAAGGCGTCGGTGATGCCGAACCCCGGGTACGGGTCCTTGTGGTAGCCGGCGTCGCCGACGAGGGCCCAGCCCGGCCCCCAGGGGTGGCGGTAGTAGTTGTCCGCGTGCGGCATCGCCACGAAGTCGCCCTCGCGCTTGCCCTGGTCCCGCAGTTGCGCGCCGAGTTCCGGATGGATCTCGTCGAACGTCGCCTGGAAGTTCGCCTCGACATCCTGGCGGAACTCCTTGAAGCGGCTCTTGCCGCAGATGACCGCGAGCACGGTGAGCCCGTCGTTCGTGGGCCAACCCCCGCACCAGATCTCGTTGAAGCCGACCCGGTGTTCCAGCGCCCAGTCCAAACCGCTGTGGTAGGCGTAGTAGTTGACCCCGGTAGCGGGCACCACCTTGTACGGCTCGGCCCGGGTCCGCTTCGCGACGATCGAACGGCAGCCGTCCGCCCCGATGACGATGTGGGCGCGGAACTCCCGTTCCGGACCACCGCGCTCGCGGCCGCGTACGCCGACCACACGTCCTTCGGAGAAGACCAGGTCGGAGACGCCGAACCCTTCGACGACCTCGGCACCGGCGCGTCGTGCGGCGTTCACCAGGATCTCGTCGAGCACCGCGCGACGCGGGGCGTACCCGGTGTCGATTCCGTCGACGGGATCCGCGAACCCGCTCAACTCGATGTCGCGGTAGGCGAAGTTGGCCCGGCGGATGGCGGGTGCGTTCGTGGCCGCCAACTCGCCCAGGAGCCCCCAGTCGCGGAGACGGGTGAGTCCGGATTGGTGGATGTAGTGGGTCGAGACGGTGTCGCTGGGGAACGACGCGCGGTCGAGCACGAGGACTCGGTGGCCCCGCCGGGCGAGGAGCATGGCGGTCGGCGACCCCGCGCAGCGGGCACCGACGACGATGACGTCGTACATGCGGCATCCTTCGCGTTTCGGTTGGCGCGAAAGCAACTGAAGGTCTGGCCCCGGGTAGAGCCAATCCCACCGCACTCACGAACGTTTTCCCACGTCCGTTCCTGTGTCTCGGCTGTGCCTAGAGCGCCTCCAGGCCCCGTGCGCGGCAGCATTGAGCCCGGCCGACACGTTGACGTTGCTGCGCGAAGCGGCTCGGGATGTTCTGGAGTGTTGATGGCGGCAGATAGGCGACGACGGTGGACGCGGAGCAGCCACTCTGACACCGGCGCGGCGACGTGCGTCGAGGCTGCGGAGGCTGCTGGGCGGGTGCTGGTAAGGGACTCCAAGCGCGTGTCGGGGCCGCAGCTTGCCCTCGGGCCCGATGCGTGGCGGCAGTTCCTTAGGCTCGGCGGGCGGTGACCAGCCAGGCCCTGGAGTCGAACCACACTCCGCTGCCGGTGTCGTGGGCGGCGAGGGTCGCGTCGAGGTGGTCGAGTGCCCGGTCGGTGGAGGCGGTGTCTTGGCCGGCCAGTAGCTCTTGTGCGACCAGTAGTTGGAGTACTGCGGCACGTGCCTCCGCGGCGTCCTTGCCGTAGTACACGGGCTCCCGTACATCGACGACGTCCACCGCGGTGAATCCCGCCGCGGTCAAGGTACCGGCGACCGACTCCGGATCGGCGAGGGTGAAGGCCGTGTCGGCCGACGGTGAGGGCGTGTGACTGCCGGAGAGCGCCGTACGGATTGCCGTGCTCCACTCCTGGTGCTCGCGGGCCTGCCAGACCAGCTGGACGAACGTCGCACCCGGGCGCAGGGCTTGCGCGATGTTGGCGAAGGCCGCGACGGGGTCGGCGAAGAACATCGTGCCGAACCGGCTGATGGCGACGGTGAATTGCTCGGCGGGGAAGGCATGGGTCTGAGCGTCAGCCTGGAGGAAGTCGACGTTGCCGAGCCCTTCGGCGACCGCCAGTCGGCGGGCCTGCTCCAGCATCGGGGCCGAGACGTCGATGCCGAGTGCAGACCCCCGTACCGCGGCCCGGGCCGCCGCTCGCGTGGTCTGTCCGGCGCCGCAGCCGATGTCGAGGACGTGGTCGTCCGGGCGGATGTCCGCGGCCGCCCACAGCCGTTCCTGGTAGCGAACGAGTTCCGCGTCGTAGTCGAAGGTCATCGCCCTATCCCCTCACGCCGCAGGGCCGTCGCGCAGCACGCCGCGCACGGTGTCGATCCGCACACCGGGGTCGAACTCCGCCAGCCACCACGTCGCTCCGGCCTTCGCGTACGGCTCGGGGTCGACGCCGGGCGCCAATCCGACGGCGATGTCGTACGAGGACATGTCACCGGCCCACAAGTCCGCCAGCGTGCCGACGACTTCCGCGAGTTGGTCCGGCTGCTCCAGGTTCGCCGGGAAGAACCCGTCGAGCCGGGCCGCCCGGCGGATCGGCTTGGCGTTGCCCGGGAACCCGGCCGCCCACACAGGTACGCCCGGACGCTGGACCGGCCGAGGGAGGAACGTGACGTCGTCGACCGTGTAGTGCTCGCCGCGGTGCCGCACCGGCTCGCCGGACCACGCGGCGCGCAGGACCTCCAACGACTCGTCGAGCATCCGCCCGCGCCGCCGGTCGTCCAACTCCTCACCAGTCTTAGACAGTTCACTACCAAACCGGTCACCGCCCAGACCGACCCCCAGAGTGAGGCGCCCACCGCTCAGGTGGTCCAGCGTCGCCGTCTCCCGCGCCACCTTGGCCGGCCGCCGCCGGGCGAGCGTCGTCACCATGGGCCCGAGGCGCAGCCGTTCCGTCGCGGTGGCGACAGCCGCCAGCGTGATCCACGGGTCGGCGACAAGTCGCACCGGCTCCCGCCAGCGCAGGTGGTCCCAGACGAAGCAGCCGTGCCAGCCCGCTTCCTCCGCCTCCGCGGCGAGGCGGGCGACCACCAGCGGGTCGGCGAGGTCGTCGAAGAGCGGTAGCCACAGTGCGGATCGCAGCCGGCTCACGGGCGTTCCCCTTCCACGGCCGGTCGTACGCAGGGCCTGGTACAGGACCCGACTTCCACGCTCCCGAGCCCTTGCTCACCGTGCAGTTGACGTGAGGTCATGACCGGAACGTTAGAGCCCTAATGCCCATCACGAAAAACGATGATTTCCGATCGGCTCAATCGCTTCTTCCAATGGACACCACTATGTTGAAGCTCGTGACCGACGTGGACCTGCGCCACCTGGCGGCAATGGTCGCCATAGCCGAAGAAGGCTCGTTCGGCCGGGCCGCCGCCCGTCTGGGCTACACGCAGTCGACGGTGAGCCAGCAGATCGCCGCGCTGGAGCGGGTGGTCGGCGGGCTGGTGTTCGACCGGCCGGGCGGCCCCAAGCCGGTACGCCTCACCCCGCTCGGCCGCGTGGTCCTCGACCACGGGCGCGAACTCCTCGCCAAGGCAGTCGCGTTCGGCGAGGCCGTGGACCGGTTCAACGCCGGACGCGGCCGGATCGACATCGGCACGTTCCAGAGCGTGTCCAACGTGATCCTGCCGTCGCTCGTACGCCGACTGCGCGACGAACACCCAGGCTGCGACATCCGGCTCTCCGAAGAGGAGCCGGACCAGCCGCAGATCGGCGACCTCGACCTGCTGTTCTACGACGGCCGCATCGACCCCCGCATCAGCGGCGGCCTCGAACACCTGAAGCTGCTCGACGACCCGTACCTGCTCGTGGCCGCCCCGGGCGCCTTCCCGGAAGGCCCGGTCTCGCTGGAGCGACTGGACGGCGCGCCCATGCTGGCCTGGCCGCTCAACTGCGACCAACCCCGCGTGGAACAGGCGATCGCCCGCAGCGGCGCCCGTCCGCAGATGGTGTTCCGTACCGCGGTCAACGACACGCTCCTGTCGATGGTGCGGGTCGGCATGGGGTCGGCGATCCTGCCATGGCTGGTCATCCTCGGCGGCGACGTGCTCTCCGACACCCGGCTCCGCGTCCACGAGTTGCGCCCGCGCATCCCACCCCGAGAGATCTACCTGCACTGGCGCGCCGGACGCACCCACTCGCCACTCGCCTGCCGCGCCCTGGAAATCGCCGTCGAGGTCGCCTCCGAGGTCGCTTCTGAAGTCGCGTACGAGGTCGCCTAGGCAGAAGCGCACCTGAGCCCGTTCGAACTGTCCGTCACGTCAGTCGAACTGAGCTTTGTACGCGGCAGCCTGGGGGACGGAGTCGATGGCGAAGTTGACCGTGCCGACGGGGATCCGTCCGGCCACGATCGCGACGATTCGGGCGGCATCGGCCACACCGAATGCACCGCAGAGCTCGATGAGTTGGACGCCTTCGCCGAGGACGCGCTCCAGGTACCACGTGGAGTGGTCCCAGCCCTCGCGCGAGTGCCGGGGCAGTTACCCGCCGCCGAGAGTGCTGACCAGCAGTGTGCGCTCGCTCGTGGGCAACGCGGCGTGCACGTCGAATGCCGGGCGTAACGGTGTAGCGGGTGGGGCGTCGCTGAGCCGGCTCACCGTCCACTGGACGCACCCAGGACGAAGCCGGGGATCAGATGACGACGGATGAGAACAAGTAGCTTGCGGGCTATGCACCAGGGCGGGACGCAGTATTGGCCGAGCGCCGGGTCCCAGGCGTTCAACTCGGCGCTGGTCAGCCTCATGCTGGCGCTGATCGCGTTCTTGATGCTCCAGTCACTTTGAACCGGCGCCGCGTTGTTCGAGGAGTTGGCGACGGGCCGTCCACGGAGGGGATTCGCGTGGACGGCCCGTGCTTGGTTCAACAAGTGGGGTGGGTGGGCGTGTTCCCCGGGGAGGGGCCGAATGCCCCCAGTGCGGGGCTGCCCGGGGCGGCCGGGTTTCAGCGGCCCTTGAACTCGGGGGTCTTCTTCTCGGCGAAGGCGCGGGGGCCGATGCGGGAGTCCTCGGAGAGGAAGACGCGCATGCCGATCTCGGACTCGATCTTGAAGGCCTCGTCCTCGGGGAGTTCGTCGGTTTCGCGGAGGACGCGGAGGACCGCTTGCACGGCCAACGGACCGTTGGCGGCGATGGTGTTGGCGATCTCCTTGGCCTTCTCGAGGGCGGTGCCGTCGGGGACCAGGTGGGAGATCAGGCCGAGTTCCTTCGCCTCCGGGGCGTAGAAGTGGCGGCCGGTCAGGAGGATGTCGGCGGCTGCGGTGTACGGGATCTGGCGGCGGAGGCGTACCGCCGAACCGCCCAGCGGGAACAGGCCCCACTTGACCTCGGAGACGCCGAAGCGGGCGGACTCGCCGGCGACGCGGATGTCGGTGGACTGGAGGATCTCGGTGCCGCCCGCGATGGCCGGGCCCTCGACGGCGGCGATCAGCGGCTTCTTGAGGGTGAAGCCCTTCAGGATCCACTTCATCACCGACATGTCGAGCGCGAGCTTCGTACCGTCTCCGTCGCCCTTGAACGCGTCTCCGGGAGCGCTCTTGCTCATGTTCTTGAGGTCGGCCCCGGCGCAGAACGCCCCGCCCGCGCCCGTCAGGATCGCGACGCGGATGTCCGGGTCCTCGTTGACCAGTTCCCACGTGTCTTCGAGGATCGCCATCATCTCGCTCGTCAGCGCGTTGCGCGCGTGCGGCCGGTTGAGGGTGATGACGAGGATGTGGCCGTCGCGCTCTACGAGGACCGGGGGAGTGGACTGTTCGTCGGTCATGGTGCGGAACTCCATGCGGTAGAGAGGCGGAGAGGGGGTCAGCGGGGCGGGCGGGGCATGCCGAGGCCGAACATGGCGATCATGTCGCGCTGGATCTCGTTGGTGCCGCCGCCGAAGGTGAGCATCAGGCAGATGCGGTACATGCGTTCGACGCGCGAGCGGATCTGGCCGCCGAGGTCGTCCTCCGCCGCGGCGCCGGTGAGGTAAGCCTCCTCGCCGAGGATGTCCATGAGCATCCGGTACGCCTCGACGTACAGCTCCGTCCCGAACACCTTCGTCGTCGACGCCTGCGCCGGACCGAACCTCGCCCCGTGGTCGGCCCCCCACGCCGCCTTCCAGTTGAGCAGCTTCAGGTACTCGGTCCGCGCGTGCAGCCGCCCGAGGTTGAGCCGCACCACGTCGCGGTCGATCAGCCGCGTCCCGTCCGGCAGCACCACCTGGCGCGCCCAGCGGTGCGTCTGGTTCACGAGCAGTTGCAGGCCGTACGCCGAACACAGCGCGACCCGCTCGTGGTTGAGCTGTCCGGTGATCAGCTTCCAGCCGTCGCCAGGCTCGCCGACCAGTGCGGAGTGCGGCACGCGGACGTTGTCGTACATCGTCGCGGTGGTCGTCTGACCGGTGAGCGTCGGCACCGGGCTCCACGAGAAGCCGGGGGTGTCCGTCGGCACGCAGAACACCGACAGGCCCTTGTGGCGCGGCTGTTCGGGGTCGGTACGGACCGCCAGCCAGATGTAGTCGGCCACGCTGGCGAGCGAAGTCCACATCTTCTGCCCGTTGATGACCCACTCGTCGCCCTCGCGTACCGCGCTGGTACGCAGCGCCGCGAGGTCCGTCCCGGCACCCGGCTCGCTGTAGCCGATCGCGAAGTGCAGCTCACCGGCGAGGATTTTGGGCAGGAAGAAGGACTTCTGCTCGTCCGACCCGAACTCCATGATGGCCGGGCCCACACTGTTGAGGGTGAGCAGCGGGATCGACGCCCCGGCGCCCATCGCCTCGTCGTGGAAGATGAGTTGCTCGATGTTGGTGAGCGCCTGGCCGCCGTACTCCTTCGGCCACCCGATGCCGAGCCAGCCGTCCTGGCCCATCTGCCGGATCACCTTGCAGTAGGCGCTGTCCCGGTCCATGGCCTCGCCCTCGGACGCGGCCTCGGCGCGCAACTCGGGCGTCATGATCCCGGCGAAGTAAGCGCGCAGTTCGCGACGGAGCTGCTCCTGCTCCGGGGTGTAGGCGATGTGCATACGACCTCCGACCTCCGATTCACCTGTCGCCGCGTGTGTCGCGCAGCTGTTGGTACGAGTCCCGGAACCGCGTCAGCAGCGCTCCCAGTTGCTCGCGGTCGCCCGGGTCCCAGTCGGCCCAGACGACGGCGATGTCGCGCAACCACACCTGCCGGATCAACTCGCGGGTTTCGAGTCCCTCGTCGGTCAGGTGCAGCAGTACGGCCCGGCCGTCGCGCGGATCGCCCTCGCGGCGTACCAGGCCCTGTTCCTCCAGCGGCCGGATCTGCCGACTCGCGGTGGACTGCTCGACCCCCAGCCGGTCCGCGATCTCCTTCACCCCGAGGGGCCCGTGCCGGTACAGCACGAACAGGATCGAGATCGCCGAGCGCGGCAGCGGCCGCCCGGCCGAGCCCTCCATCCGGGCGCGGTACGCCGGCGTCCGGTCGACGTCGGTGACCAGCGTGATGAACGCACTGACCATCGCCTCCGCGGAGTCCTCCGGAAAGTTCTCCGGCGCACTCTCCGGGAAGCGGCCTGGCAGTGCCTCGAACGGCCGATCGGCGGGCATGCGCCGGATGCTTGCATGTATGCATCCAACAGACAAGGGTCACCGCGCCGAGGAGACCGGCCGAGGCGAGCAGTAAATCAGTCGACTGTTTGAATAATGCCCCTCGTGGCCTTGAACGCGCGGTCCGGGCGCGCTAGAACCGTGGGCACGGCAGAGCACGGCAGGACACGGCAGGACACGAACCCGAGCACGACGGAACACGGACGGCGAGGTACCGCTCGATGGCGACGACCGGGACGACGACGGCGACGACGCACGGCACGGCGGAGCCGCCGCGCGAGTTCGGCAATCTGATCGACGGCAAGATCCTCCCGGCCGCGGGAGGGGGTCGTCTGGACTCGGTCGCCCCGTCCACCGGCCGGGTCTGGGCGCGAGTCCCGCGCTCGACCGGAGAGGACGCCGAGGCGGCCGTCGCGGCCGCGCGGCGGGCGTACCCCGCCTGGTCCGCGCTGCCGCCGGTGCGCCGCGCGATGTACCTGCGCGAGGTCTCCCGCGTCGTCGCCGAGAACTCCGCCGAACTGGCCGAGATCGAGGCGCGCGACAACGGCCGCATCATCCGCGACGTGCGCGGCGGCGACCTGCCGGGTGTGGCGTACATGTGGAACGCGTTCGCCGGCGAGTGCGACGCGGCCGTACGCGGCATGAGCACGCAGATCGGCCCGACCACCGTGGGGCTCACCCGCCGCGAGCCGTACGGCGTCGTCCTCGGCATCATCCCGTGGAACGCCCCGCTCCCGACCCTCACCGCCAAGGCCGGCGCGGCCCTGGCCGCCGGGAACACCGCGATCGTCAAGCCTGCCGAGCAGGCGTCGGCATCCTCGCTGCGGCTGGCCGAGCTGATCGCCGACGTGCTGCCGCCGGGCGTCCTCAACATCGTCTCCGGCCTAGGCGAAGAGGTCGGCGACCCGCTCGTGCGGCACGCGGGGGTCGACCGCATCAGCCTGACCGGGTCGACCGAGACCGGCCAGGTCATCACGCGTGCGTCCGCCGACAACCTCAAGCCTCTCGCGCTCGAACTCGGCGGCAAGTCACCCAACATCGTGTTCGCGGACGCGGACCTCGACGCCGCGGCGGTCGGCGTCACCACCACGGCGGTCTACACCGGCAACGCGGGCCAGGTCTGCTACGCGGGCACCCGCGTCCTCGTCCAGGCGAGCATCCTCGACGACTTCCTCGACAGGATGCGCGCGGCCGTCGCCGACGTCGTGCTCGGTGACTCGCTCGACCCGGCCACCACGATGGGGCCGATCGTGTCCGCAGAGCAGTACGCCCGCGTCACCGGATACCTCGACCTCGCCCTGGCCGAGGGCGCGGCCCCGGTCTTCGGCGGACGCCACGGCGCGGCCCTGTTCGACGACGGATCCCCGTTCGCCGATGGCTTCTTCGTCCAGCCGACGCTGTTCCGCGCGACGGACAACAGCCTGCGTATCTGCCGCGAGGAGATCTTCGGCCCGGTCGCCGTCGTCATCCCCTTCGAGGACGAGGCGGAGGCCGTCAGGATCGCCAACGACACCCCTTACGGCCTCGCCGCGGGCGTCTGGACGCAGGACCTCGCCCGTGCCCACCGCCTGACCGCCGCCCTGCACGCGGGCTTCATCTGGGTCAACACCTACCGCCGCCTGGGCGGGGGTCTCCCGTTCGCGGGCATGGGCGACAGCGGCTACGGCCACGACTCGGTGCTGGAGAACACGCGCGAGAAGTCCGTGATGATCGAACTGCTGGGCTGATCGAACTGCTGGGCTGATCGAACTGCTGGGCTGATCGAACTATTGGGCTGATCGAGCCGCGGGGCGGGTGGACTGCGCTTCGTCGTCCACGGTCCAGGAACGTAGATTCGGGGGATGAAGGAACAGCCCTCGGACCTGCACGACGCCTGCCTGCGCGAGACCCTGGCGCTGTGGGGGATCGAACCCGCGGCAATGGCGTACGCCGCCGTCGGCTTCGGCGACCACCATTGGTCCGTCGAAGGCGCCGACGGGCGGCGGTGGTTCGCCACGGTCGCCGACCTCACCGCGAAGGCGCACTGCGGTCCGGATCCCGGCACGGCGTTCGACGGCCTGCGGCGCGCGATGGACACCGCCGCTGTACTCGCCGATCAGCACGGCGGGGCACTGGAGTTCGTCGTCGCGCCGCTGCGTGTGCCCGGCTCTGAAGACACCGTCGCGCGCATGGGGCGCCGCTACGCGCTCAGCGTCTTCCCGCACATAGCGGCGACGTCCGGCCATTTCGGCGACGAACTCGACGCGGAGCAGCGTGGCTCGGTCATCGACCTTTTAGCGCGCCTGCACCGCGTCGAGGGGCCGGGAGACGTGCCCGTTGCCGACGTCCGGCTGCCCCATCGCCGGGAGTTGGAGGCCGCGCTTGCCGATGCGAGTGCCGAGGGAGCGCGTTGGGGAGGCGGCCCCTACGCCGAATCCGCCCGCGCACTGCTTGCCGAGTACGCCGGAGTAATGCGCCGCCGCCTCGCCGAACTCGACGCGGCCGCGGAACGGGTGGATCGGGACAACCGGCGGCCGGGTGCAGGGCTTGTCGTCACGCACGGGGAACCGCATCCGGGCAATCTGCTGCGCGACGACGCCGACCGGCTGCTCCTGGTGGACTGGGACACCGTCGGCCTCGCCGCCCCCGAGCGCGACCTGTGGCACGTCGTGCGCGATTCCGGTGACTCGGAGCGGTACGCGGAGGCGTCCGGGCGCGCGCCCGACGCCGAGGCACTGGCCTTCTACCGCATGCGTTGGTCCCTCGTCGACACCATGGAGTTCGTGGAGCTCTTCCGCGGCCCCCACCCGCGCACCCGCGACACCGACGACGCGTGGCGGCATCTGGGGGCCACGCTCGCGGACCTGGCCGAATCCGGCGGGTGAAGGGGGTTTTGGCCGGAGAACCCGGGGACGATGCCGCGCCTTAGCGGCGAGTCGGTGGACGGCTGATGGTGGATGGCCATCGCAAAAAGGATATTCGTTGCCATGTCGTCGGTGTATCCCAATAGGCGGGTACCGCGCCGTCGGACGTGCGGGCTGCCGTGAAAACTGCTCTGGAGGCCCTGTGCTGCCGTCTGCGACTCTCGCCACCAACGAGCAACTCGAAGCCCTTCGCGCTCGGGGAGATCGCGTCGTACCGATGGCGCTCGGCGAAGTGGGGCTTCCCGTGCATCCGTTGCTGCGTGAGGCACTTGCCGACGCCGCCGGAAGCAACGCGTACGGGCCGATCGCCGGACTCCCCGCACTTCGCGCCGCGGCGGCCGGGTACTGGAGCCGCCGCGGGATGCCGACGGCGCCCGGCCAGGTGCTCGTCGGGCCCGGCAGCAAGGCGCTCCTGTTCGCGCTCCGCCTGGCGATCGGCGGCGATGTCGTGCTGCCCAGGCCGAGTTGGGTGTCCTATGCCGCCCAGGCGTCCATCCTGGGCGGTCGGTCGTGGCCCGTGGCCATCCGCCCGGGCGAGGGCGGCGTCCCGGATCCGGCCGCGCTCGCCCGTACCGTGGCCCTCGCCCGGGCGGCCGGACACGAGGTGCGGCAGATCCTGGTCACCCTGCCGGACAATCCGACCGGCACCTACGCCTCGGCGGAGACGATTCGCGAACTGTGCCAAGTAGCCCGGGAACAGGACCTGGTCATCGTCTCGGACGAGATCTACCGAGACCTCGTCCACGTGCCCGGCGCCCACCTGCCCAGCCCCGCGGAGTACGCGCCCGAACGAACCATCGTCACGACCGGCCTGAGCAAGAGCCATGCGCTGGGCGGCTGGCGCCTCGGCGTCGCGCGATTCCCCGACTCCTGTACCGGTCGGAGGCTCCGTGACCGGATCATCGGGATCGGCAGCGAGATCTGGTCGGCGCCGGTCCATCCGGTACAGCAAGCCGCCGTGCTCGCGTTCGACGAACCCCGCGAACTGGTGGCACACGTACAGCAATGCAACGTCCTGCACGCGAGCGTCGCGAACGCGGTCGCCGATATTTGCGCCGGTCACGGTGTCCTGCCGCACCGCCCCGCGGCGGCGTTCTACGTCTATGCCGACTTCGGAACCCACCGCCGGCGGCTCGAACGAGACGCGGGGATCACGTCGGGCGAGGCCCTGGCGCACACGCTGACGGCCGGGCACGGTTGCGGGGTCCTGCCCGGGGCCGTCTTCGGCGACCGTGCATCCGCACTGCGGGTGCGCCTCGCCACGTCACTCCTGTACGGCGTCGACGACGAGCAGCGGCAGGCCGCACTGGAATCCGAAAAGCCGACCGAACTGGCGTGGATCTCAGCGGCGTTGGAGCAGTGGGACGCCGCTCTCGCCGCCACGACCGCGACGCGGCGCCCGCCGGACCCCAAGGCCCTGCAAAGCGGAGCGAGCGCCGAGTCGGCGGCCGGCGGCGTCAAGGGCGCCGGGGGCCGCTGACCACCGGTGTCCCAGCCCCGGCCAGCCCTGCGCCGGGGTCCGCGGACCCCGGCTTCCCGGTCCCCGTGTCCCGGCGGTGCGACCTGGCATCCGCCGGAGGCCGCCTCCGGCGGCGCGGCACGATGGTCGTCGCGACGGCGTGCGCCTTGGCCCGTCGGCGCATCGCGCGGTCTCGCCGCCGCTCCTCGCGAACCTCCGACTCGACCTCGCGGCAGCATCGCCACGCCAGGGTCGCGGCCGAGGCCTGTGCCATCGGGGCCGGGTCGGCTGCGAAGGCGAGTTCGTTGCTGATGCGCGCCAGGACTCCCGCGGCTTCGCCGGCCCGGTCGCCGACCCGGGCCCGCGCATACTCGGCCACTTCGGTGGCGGTCAATGCGCCGGTTGCCGGCATGCCGAGTTCGAGGAGGCGTACCTGCAACTGCTCCCAGGCACCGAGAATTCGCCGTTCCGGCGGGCCGCGCATGCGCCGCCGCCGCACCACCGTCGGGCGTAGCGCGAGCCCGAGGGCGACGAGGACCGCGAGCACCACAACGGCGCCGACGACCAACGCCCACAAGGGAATTCCGTCTCGCGAGCTTCCGGAGCCGTCCGCCTGGTCCTGCTTCTGCTTCTCGGCTTCGGACGGGTCCTGGCCTTGGGCAGGTGCGGGAGCCGGCGCCGGAGCGGGCTCGACGACCGGCTCCGGGGGCGGCGGAGGCACCACGGCGGCCGGTCCGGGTTCGGGCGTGGGAAAGAACGAGATCCAACCCACGTCGGCGAAGTGCACCTCTGCCCACGCCAGCGCGTCCCCCGCCCGCACCTGCAACCGGCCCTCGGTCGGCATGGGCGACCGGAAGCCCACCACCACCCGGCTGGGCAGGTTCAGTGTCCTGGCCAAGACCGCGAAGGCCGCCGCGAACTGCTCCGAGGTCCCCCGCCTGCTGCTCCCCAGGAAGAACTCGAGGTGACGGTAGCCGTGCCCCGGCACTGCGTCCTCGTCGAACACGCAGCGGGCACGCAGCCATTCGGCAAGCCGAACGGCCTGCTCGTAGGGGAAGCTCGTCCCCGCCGTCGCCTCCTGCGCGAGCGCGCGCAGCGCGTCGACGGTTTCGATCGGCGCGCCGGTCGCGTCGTGATGGGGCAGCACCGTCCCCTCGGGGTCGTCGGCCGGAACGGCGTACTGCGTGCGCTCCGGTGAATGCACGGCCACCTTGGAGACGACCGAGTAGGTGCTGCCCGGGGGGAGCCGGCGGTCGCCGGCCAGAACGCCGCCTTCCGGATCCACGGCTATGCGCATCCCCGCCGGGCTGGACACGTCCACGCTCTCGGGCCGATCGGCGGACGGCAGCCAGGGGCCGGGCAGTTGGTCGACGACGATGTGCTGGCTCAGAGACCGTGCGGCCGTCTCGGCGTCCGGCCCAGGCGGGACACGCCCACCGGACGCGACCAGGCTGTGCACGGGACGCCAGCGGATGCCGTCGTACTCGTCGAAGACCGTCAGCCGCCACAACTGGTCGGCGGGTGCGTCCGGCGCCGAAACGGTGAACATCGGGCGCTCCGGGTCGCGCAGCCACGATGACAGCCGTTCCAGGGGGTTGACGCCCTGCACCGTCAGCGGCTCGGCCTGGCGCGCGTGCGGACGCAGGTCCACCGCCCGGCGCGAACCCCCCGGCATTGCCGGTGTGATCAGGCCCGCGATCAGTGCCAGTACGCCAACCAGTACGCCTCCCGTCACCAGCCGCTCGGTGCGCACGGCCGAGTCCGGCGTACGAATGAGCGCCATGGCCCCGGCGATCACGATCGCCGGCATCGCAAGCGGCAGCCCGCCCTGGGGCGCGCCGACCGCGAGCAGCGGCACCACGGCAAGCGCCACCGCGGCGGGCAGGGCGGGAACCAGAACACCGCGCCCCCGCAAGGCGAGTTCCGCGCCGCTCCAGGCAACCAGCCACACAATCGCGTAGACGAGCACCAGCAGTCGGCTGTCGGCAGGTGCGGGCAGGACCATCCCCAGTAGCGTTTGCGGCGCGTCTGACAGAGATGTACCCAACTCGCGGGCCAAGGCCGGGGTGGGCACGAATCCCCCGGGGGCGCGGTCGCCGAACAGGGTGGCGCAGCCGGCCACCAGGGCGCACAACATCGTCAAGGCGGCGGCGGAAGCCAGGGGGAAACGCAAGCGCGCGGAAACCAGGTACGTCAGCGCCACCGGCAGCAGCGCCGCGACCGTCACAGTGCCGGCGATCGCGGACCAGCCGAACACAGGTCGGAACGCGGCGCCCGCGCACAGGGCCAGCAAGGAGACCGGGACGAGCGACAATTGCGCCTGCCGTGTCGGGCCGCCGGGAGGACGTCGCGTGCCGGGCCGGGTCGGAGCGCGGCCGACGCCGGGAGCGGAGGCAGCGGTCACCCGACGGACATCCGTTTCCAGACAAGGGGCAGTTCGTCGAGCGTGTCCAGGGTGAATACCCCGACTCCTCCGCGTGGGGCGGGAGTTCCCGGCGCCGGTGCGGCGGGTGCGGTGCGCCCGGTCTGCCCGGCGAGGGGTGAACCGGCCTGGATCACCAAGACGCGATCGAAGTTGCCGTGAACGGCGGACACCATCCGTGCGGGCGCCGCGCCGGCGAGCACCGAGGTGACCACGACCAACGATCCGCCGCCTCGGGAACCGGCGAGAGCGGAGATGGCCCGGCCCAGCCCCCCGCCGCCTCCCGGGCTCACCTCGGCCAGAGCGTCCAACACGCCGCCCGCGTCGGTGGAATCGCCCTTGACCAACACCTCGGCCCCCGCGTGGAGCCGTACCGGAAACGCCGTCAAAGCCGCGGAGCCCGCGACCGACGCACTGACGTCGACCGCGAGTTCGAAGCTCTCCTCGCTGTACGTGCCCTGTGGGGTCGTGTAGTTCATCGGATCGGTGTCGAGAAGCACTGTTGTGTGCGGACGGCTCACGTCGGCCATCTGGCGCACCATCAGCACTCCGGTGCGGGCACTGGAGCGCCAGTGCACCAGCCTGCGGTCGTCGCCCGCGACATACGCGCGAAGCGCGTGGAACGCCGAAGTGGCGCCGTTCACCGCGTTGGACGTCGTCCCGTCGAGGTGCGGGTCGCGCCCCGAGGCGGGGACCGGAAGCCGCACCATGCGGGGGCGCACCACCAACTCGGCCATGGCCCCGAACCGGTGTGCACGCTGAAACAGGCCGAAGGGGTCCCGCACGACCAACTCCAGGGGACCGACGGAGATGATGCCCCGGCGCGGCGTGGGGATTTCGTAGTCGGCGACGATCCGCGTCCCGGCCTTCGCGACCGGCACCCGGACCACCACACGCTGGTCGTCCGTGCCGTCCGACAACTGCAGGCCGCGGCGCGCCCGCTTGCCGGTGCGCACCACTTGGACGGTGGCAACCGCCTTGCCACCCCGCTCGGTTCGCGGCGGCACCAAAGTGCGGGAGGCGGTCACCCCGGGGGAGGGCAGCACCCACGCCAACGCCGCGCCCGCCGCCAGCAGGCAGCCGAGTCCGAGGAGCAACGAGTCGCGGTAGCCCGTGGCCCAACCGGCCGGTCCGAACACCAATCCGGCGCCGATCACGCCGAGTCCGGTCCGGGTGAGCGACAGCCGCCCCGGGCCGCCACCCGGGGCGGCCTCGCCGACGACCCGGGGACCTGGTACTGCCTGGCGCATCAGCCGCTCCTCGAACGGGCCGTCGACCCGCCTGCGACGAGTGCCGCGGCGGCCCGCGTCCGGCGGTGATCTCCCACCTCGAACCCTAGACGCGGGGTGGTCCGGCGCGACATACACAAAACGACTGTCCAATTCGCGCGGGTCTTGCTTGGCCGTGCAACGTGTTACCCGGTGGAAACGGGTTGTTCCTAGCGTTAAGCCGGTGGTGTGCGGACCGCCGGGCACACTGTCCGCATATCGCTGGCAGACTCCGACGTAGCTGGAGGCAATTGCCGTGTTGGGCACCGATTCCCTCCCGACCCCGCGTGGGCGGTCGTCTGCCCGCGTCGCGGGCGCGGCCTTACCCCAGACGGCTTCGGAGGCGGGACAGGCTGCTGCTTTCGACCCGCTCGGCGCCGCGATGAGCGCCACCACCCACCGTGCGTCGCTCGGTGCCTTGATGAACCACATGACCGAGGCGACCGGTTGTGTGTTCGCGCTGGTGGAGATGCGGGGTGCGTTTCGCGCCGCTCGCCCGTTCGTGCTCGCCGGGGAGTTCGACGGACCGGAAGCGGTCTTCGCCCGCGGCGACGTCAGGGACGTGCGTTTGGCGGAGCGCCGTTCCGCGACATTCGTGCTCGACGGCCGCGCCCACCACGTCGTCGGCGTGGGGACGGGGCCCACGGCGACGATGCTGGTGGCCAGCCGCCCCGTCCCCCTGCCGGCGGACCTGCCGACCGTCGCGGCGCGTACGGCGTGGCTGGCCGGTGTCCAACTCCGCGCCCACCGAACGGAGATCGCCGAGTCCAGACTCGCCGACACCCGCACCCGCCTGCGCGAGGCGGCGTTCCGGCTGCTCTGCGCCGGACACGCCTCGGCCGCACAGCAGGTGGTCGGGAGCCTGCGTCGCGAACTCCCGGATCCGGTCCGGGTATGTGTCCTCGAAGGAATCCCCCAGCAGCTGCGGGAACGCCACCGGGGCAGGCCCGAGATCCTCGACGAGGGCATTTGGGCGTTCCGCGCCACCGTGCGACGGGACGCGGTCGTGCTGCTGGCTCCCGCCGCGGACAAGGGGGCACTTTCCGACCTGGTCTCTCGGCTTGCCGCGTCCACCGGCTGCCTCGTCGGCATGAGCGAGGTCGTGCCCCTTCGGGCGACCGGCACGGGATACGAGCAGGCGCTGCATGCCCTGTACGCCGCCCGCGACCAGGCGGCAGGCCACCTCCAGTTCGAGTCGCGCAGCCAGATCGCCCAACTGCTGGGCCCCGCGGCGGACTCCTGGGCGCACACTCTGCTGGAGCCCCTGCTCACGTACGAGCCGCCACGACGAACCGCCGCGGACACCACCGAACTGCTGCGCACAGCAAGGGTGTGGCTGCGGCTGGCCCAACACGCCCCGCGCAATCTCGGCGTGCACCGCAACACCGTGCGCGAACGCCTGCGCCTGGTGGCGGAGCTGCTGGGTGCGGACCTCAACCGCGTGGCCGATCAGGCGATCGTCTCGCTCGCCTTGCGCGTGCACGAAAGCGGCAACGGCGAAGCACCGGCCCGGCGCGCCGGTACGCACACGCCGCTGGAGTCGCTCCTGGACTCGCCGCAGGCGCTGCAGTGGGCGCTCAGCCAGTTGCGCCCCTTCCTCGGCAGTCACTCGGACGTCGGCATGGACACCGTGCGCGCGTGGCTCGCCCACGACGCGTGTGTGGTGCCCACGGCCGCGGAACTCGGGCTGTCGGTGTCCGCGGCGCGGAAGAGACTGCTGCGGGTCAGTCGCGACCTGGGCCGCTCTTTGCTGGAACTCCCGGGTACGCGCCACGATTTGTGGTTCGCGTTGCTCATTCACGACCGTGCCGAGGCCCGCATCAACGGCACTCCGGACGCCATGCCTCCGGTGCCGGGCCTGACCGGACGGTCCGCGGCCGCGGCCCCCGACGACTTGGCGGGTTCGCGATCCGGATAGACACGAACACCTTCCGGACTGTGCGCTGAAGCCTGCCGGGGCCGCCGCCGAGAACCCGGTCCGATGCCGGGCACGGCTCCGACGCCGCGAGGTATGGAGACAGGTTGACAGCGACGGCACGCGACTGGAACGCGGAAAATCCCTACGCCGGTGAGGAGTTGCCCTCCTCACCGGAATGGCTTCCGCATGCGTCGGATCTGGTGGCGCTGGGGAAGGCCGCGGCGGCCGCGGGGAAGTCGCCCCCGCGCCGGCGCTCCGGAGTCATGCCCGAGCCCGCCGCAAGCGCACCGCAACCTGCGGAACCTGTCCAGCCCGCCTGGACACCTCGCCCCGAAACACCTCGCCCCGAGACGTCTCGCCCAGAAACGCCCCGCCCAGAAACGGAGCCTGGCCGGGCCGCGCCGATTCGCGCGACGCCGACGTCCCCATGGGGCCAGCCGTCAGGGCCGCACGTGGGGGACGGAACCACGCACTCCGGACCGCTCGTTCGCCCCGTCGCGCCCGGAACGGCCCGGACCGAGACGGCGGCATCCGCGCGGACCCTCGCACCGGACCGCGAAGACGGGGAACCCGTCTGGGAGTACGTCCCTCTCGGCATCGAGGACCCCGAAGCCGCGCACACGGAGGCGGACCCGCGCCACGGCGTCGGCCCCGGCGGAGGCCATGGCGGCCCACCCCGTCCCGCGGACCCGTACGCCCCGACGACCGACCCCGAGGGGGATCCGCCCCCCGACCTGCGCGACGACCCCGACGTACCACCGGGCCTTCCGCCCACCGCAGGCGGCGCCGGCCTGCCGGGGCAGAACTGGTTCGAGGACGACGCGGGGCGACCGCCATGGCTGCTCATCGGCGTGGGCGGCGGTCTTGTCGTCCTGCTCTTCGCCATCCTCGCGGCGTTCGTCTTCCTGGGAGGAGACGACACCGGAGGGGAGGAGGCCGCACCTCCGCAGGACCCGAAGCAGGAGACGCCCTCTTCGCCCCCGCCGCCTACCGGACCGGTGGGCGCCCGGCCGGTGCCGCCGGAGAAACTCCCGGACCTGGCACCGCAGTCCGTGGCGGTGGGAGTTTTCGAGGACCAGCTCCAGGTCAGCTGGAGCCCACCCCGGGACGCCGCTTCGGTCAGCGGCTACTTCGTCATCGTCCAGACGTCGGACGGCCGGGTCGAGGAGCAGAGACTGGTCGAGCGGGACGCGGACCTCACGGTGGTGTTCGACGACGCGTCGTTGTGCGCGGTGGTCACCACGATTGTCGGCACCCCCGCCGGACTCCAGTTGGCCCGCGGGGAGTTGGTGTGTCCGCGTCCCACCCCCACGCCGACCGCACCGGTCTGACGAGGCCGGTGGTGCCGGTGTCCGAAACGCGTCATCCATGCGGTTGGCGGTCGCCGGATAGTTCACCGGATCTTGCCTGCCTAGCCTGAGGTCACGGCGGACCGGCCGTCGCGAACGATCACGCCACCGGTCGAAGGGAACGGTGCGCAAGAGGAGATGAGGCGGTGTGGACGACGGCAGCACGGATTACATGGCGCCCTTGCTCACGCTCGTCAACTACGTCGCCTGGATCGTTCTGTGCCTTTGCTTCGTGGGACTTCTGATATGCGCGGCCCGGCTCGCGATGAGCTACCGCAGCGGCGACCCCGGAAACGAGGTCGTCGGCCTGCTCTGGGTGATGGCGGCCTGCGTGCTCGTCGGGAGCGCCGGGGGCATCGTGTCGGCGCTCCGGTGACGCCGTCGGGTCACGGGCGCGCGGAACGGGGGTCGGCCACGGACACCACGACGGCACACGGCGGCCGGACGACGGCGCGCGGACGGGTCCCGGCGCGTCACCGGGGCGACAGGGCGGCGGCCATGCAGACGGAACCGAACGAGACGAATCCATGGGTGCCCGAGGCGCCGCGCGTGGAGCGGCGGGCCGCCGTGGACACCCGGCCGTCGTATCTGCGCCTGGGACCCTCGCAGCCGGGCCGGGGCCGTGTCCCCCCACCCGTTTCGGGCGGCCTGCCGCTGTGGACCCCTCGGCACGGTCCGGTCGGGGGATGGTGGTGGGTGGCCTGCCACGGCGGGGCGGGCACCACGACGCTGGCACTCGCGGCCGGCGGTTCGGACGCGGAGCGCCGCGGCTGGCCGAACGCCGAACGCCCGCCGCGCGTACCGGCCGTGCTCGTGGCCCGTACCCACGCCCGTGGTCTGACCGCGGCCCAGGAGGCCGCCCAGCAGTGGGCCTCCGGCGCGGTCCCCGGCGTGGAACTGCTCGGTCTGGTCGCGATCGCGGACGCGCCGGGCAAGTTGCCGAAGGTCCTCCGGGACGCGCTCCGGTTCGTCGCCGGAGGCGTACCGCGAGTTTGGCAGGTGCCGTGGGTCGAGGAGTGGCGGACGGGCACGAGCCCGCCGCGGGGGCCCGCCGTCACGGCCACGGTGAGGTTGGCGGCCGATCTCGGCCGACTGGTTGCCAGGCAAAGGGAGTACCCATGATCTCCATGTACCTCCGCGATATCCCCAACCCGAAGCCGAAGGCGCCCACCAAGGGCATCAGCGACGACTTCACGACCCTGCTGAGCTGGGGCTCGTGGATCGTCATGGCGATCTGCGGCATAGCCATCCTCGCGTGCGCGGGCCGCATGGCGATGGCGCACAAAAGCGGTGCCGACGGAGGGCAGCACCTGATGGGGCTGGTCTGGATCGTGGTCGCCGCGATCCTGGTCGGCAGCGGCGCGGCGGCCATCAACGCGATCGCCTGACGGCCGGCGGTGGCGTTGTTCGGCCGCGGTCGGGACCGTCGGCAGGCCGGCGGCGGGGAAAGCCCGTTCACCGAGCGGGGGTTCGTGCTGGCGGCGGGGGTGGTGTTCCTGATCGTCCTTGCCGCGGGCTTCGTGATGCTGAGCGGCCCTCCGACACCTCCCTCCGAGGGGGAATCGGCGTCGGCCATGCCCACGAGCGTACGCCTGGGCTCTGGGCAGGCGACGGTGTCGACCCCGCCCTCGACCGCCCCCGTGGCCCGCGACGGGAGCTGTCCGGCTCTGCCGGCGGACGACGTCGAGTCCCCGATCGCCCAGCCCCGCGACACCGAGTGGCGGATCACGCTCGACGTGCCGCTGCCCTACTCGCCCACGGCAGGTCCCGCCGTGGTCACCGACAGCACCGCCCGGTGCTACGCGCGGACGCCCACCGGGGCGGTGTTCGCGGCGGTGCACGCGAGTTGGCGCTACCGGTGGGACGAGGACTGGGGCGAAGTGGCCCAGCACCTGCTGGCCCCCGGTCCGGGACGGGACGCGTTCATCCGGCAGCGGACCGAGCACACCGGGCCAAACGCGAGCGCCGCGGTCCCGGGTGACCCCGAGGACCGGGAGTTCGCCGCCGGGTTCCGCGTCCTGGACTACACGCCGGACCGGGTGCGGGTGGACGTCGTCAACCGTGCCCTCGCCGGAAGCCTGGGCACGCACACCATCTGGACGCTGGTCTGGATCGACGGCGACTGGAAGCTCGAACTCCCGCCGGACGCCGCCCCCCCGCCCCCGACACCCGTCCGCGAGGAGGACGCGTTCGTGGCGTGGGACCTGGACTCCGGCAGCCAGACGGTCGGCTGAGCCCGGGCCCCGCAGACAACCACGGACAGACCACGGCGGAAGGACCACCGGTGTACACCGAGAACCGAGGAGCGGCGGCGCATGGAGCAGATCGTCCGAACGCGGCCGCGTACGTACGGCAATTGGCGCAAACCCACGTCACCGGGGATCCTCGGGCTCGGCCTGATCCCGACGGTCGTGCTGCTCGCGGGCCTGATCGCGATCATCTTCGCCCTCCTGGTGTCGCTGTACGCCGCGGTGTTCCTGGCCGTCATGCTGTGCGTCGTCCTGGTCCCGCTGATGATCCGGGACCGGCACGGCCGCAACGGCATGCAGTGGATCGCGGCAAGGGCGGCATGGGGCATGGCTAAGGCCCAGGGCAAGCACCTGTACCGTGCCGGGCCGGTCGGCCGGACCCCGCCCGGGACCTGCCAGTTGCCGGGGATCGGGGCGGCCACCCGGATGTACGAGGCGGTCGACGCGTACCAGCGCCCCTTCGGCCTGCTGCACATCCGCTCCGTCGACGACTACACGATCGTCCTGCAATGCGACGCGGACGGCGCGGCACTCGTCGACGACGAACAGATCGACACGTGGGTGGCCTATTGGGGCCAGTGGCTCAGCACCCTCGGGAACGAGCCCGGCCTGGTGGCCGCGTCGGTCACCGTGGAAACCGCGCCCGACACCGGCGAGCGCCTGCGCAACGAGATCGGCGGCAACCTCACCGCCGATTCCCCCGAGCTGTCCAAGCGGGTGCTCGCCAAGGTCCTGGACGCCTATCCGGTGGGCGCCGCACGCATATCCACGCGGATTTCGCTCACGTTCGAGGCACGCGGCCGAGGCGGCGGCAAGTCGCGCGACGCCGCGGAGATGGCCACCGAGATCGGCGCCCGCCTGCCCGCGTTGACCGCGGGGCTGTCGATGACCGGGGCCGGCGCGGCGTTCCCCATGTCGGGCGCGCAGATCGCGGCCGCCGTGCGCGTCGCCTACGACCCCTCGGTGGCCGTGCTGATCGACCGGGCACGCATCGAGAACGAGGCCGGGCTGCGGTGGAGCGACGCCGGTCCCTTCGCGACGCAGGAGTCCTGGGACCACTACCGGCACGACGGGGCGTTCTCCATCACCTGGGCGATGTCCGACGCGCCGCGCGGAGAGGTCTTCGCCAGCGTTCTGCAGCGCCTGCTGTCGCCGCACGACGACATCCTGCGCAAGCGCGTCACCATCATCTACCGGCCGCACGACGCCGGCACGGCGGCGCGCATCGTGGAACGCGACATCAAGGACGCCCGGTTCAAGGCCCAGCAGGGGACCAAGGTGTCCGCCCGCGACACGGTGGCACTGAGCGCCGCCGAGCAGAGCGCCATGGAGGAGGCCACCGGCGCCGGGCTGATGCGCTTCGGGATGCTCGTGACCGCGACCGTGGACCAGCATGCGAAACTGCCGCTCGCCGCCGCCGCCGTGGACAACCTCTCGGCGTCGGCCCGGCTGGTGCTGAGGCGGGCGTACGGCGCGCAGGCGTCGTCGTTCGCCGCGGCCCTGCCGCTGGGCTTCGTGCTCCCACGGCACCTGCGCATCCCGCAGACGCTTCGGGAGACGATGTGACCCGCCCGCCCGCGCACGGTCCGGGCGAAGGTGCCGCGGGGCTCTGGGAAGGGGGCCCGCCGGGCGGTGCCCCGGCCTTCGGCAACCCGGCGATCGCCCGGCAACGCCGGGGCCTGGCACGGCTGTTCCTCGGCCCGATTCCGCAGGAGCAGCTCGAAGGGAAACCGGTCGTCCGCAAACCCGGCCTGCGCGGCTGGCCGGGCTGGGGCGGAGGATCGGTCGGGTACGTCGAAGCGCCCCCGGAGTGGCGCGGCACGTCCGTCCAAGTCTGCGGGCTCTGGCCGTTCGCCGCGGGTTCCGGCACACCCACGATCGGAGTGCCGCTGGGCCGCGCCCTGGTCGGCGGCGCGACGCTGTGCTGCGACCCGGTCAGCTGGTTCCAGCGCGCCAAACTGATCCTGAACCCCAGCGAGTTCGTGCTGGGCAAACCGGGCCTCGGCAAGTCGACCATCGTGCGCCGCCAGGCTCTCGGGCTGGCCGGCTACGGCGTGCACCCCGTCGTCTTCGGGGACCTGAAGCCCGACTACGTCGACCTCATCCGGGCGCTCGGCGGCCAGGTCATCACACTCGGCGGCGGCCGCGGCTTCCTCAACGTGCTCGACCCGGGGGAGGTGACCACCGAGGCCGCCCGCCTGCCGCTCGCCCAGCGCCAGGCCCTCCTTGCGGACGCGCACAGCCGCCGACTCAACACCGTCGCCTCGCTCATCACGGTGCTGCGCCGGAGGCCGCCGACGGACCGCGAGGAGACGATCCTCAACGCGGCGCTGGCTATTCTCGACGAACGCTTCCACGGCGTACCGGTGTTGTCCGATCTGCTGGCGGTGGTCCAACAGGCCCCCGAGGACCTGCGCAACGTCGCGCTGGACCGCGGCGACCTGGACCGCTACCGGCAGATCACCGAGCACTTGGAATCGTCCCTGATAGGTCTGCTGGGACGCGGCAGGCTCGGCGAGACGTTCTCGCGGCACACCTCCGAGCCGATGCAGCGCGACCGGCCGGTCTGCTTCGACGTCAGCAGCATCGACGACGCCGAGGGGCAGTTGCAGGCGGCGGCCCTGCTCGCCTGCTGGAGCTACGGCTTCGGCACCATCGCCGCCGCGCAGGCGCTCGCCGACGCCGGACTGGAGCCGCAGCGGCGCTACTTCGTCATCCTCGACGAACTGTGGCGGGTGCTGCGTGCCGGCCGAGGCCTCGTCGACCGCGTCGACGCCCTCACACGTCTCAACCGGCAGCGGGGCGTCGGCATGGCCATGATCACGCACACCATGTCGGACCTCCTGGCCCTCGCCGAGGAAGAAGACCGCATGAAGGCCCGGGGCTTCGTCGAGCGCGCCGGGATGGTGATCTGCGGAGGCCTGCCCGCGGCGGAGATGCCCATGCTCACCAAGGTCGTCGCGATGACCGACGCCGAGCAGGACATGATCGAGGACTGGTCCACACCGCCGAGCTGGGACTCCGAGCGCGGTGAGGAGGCGCCACCCCCCGGCCTCGGCAACTTCATGATCAAAGTCGGCGGGCGCCCCGGCGTCCCGGTCCATGTCGAGCTCACCGAAGACGAGTTGGACGTCAACGACACCAACCGAAGGTGGGCCACGTGAGCAAGTGCGACCCCATCGAGACGAAGGTCACCGCGCCCCCGTTCCAGCCGTTCATCGAGGGCGTCTATCACAACGTGCCGTGGACCGGCATGGAGATCGCGCCCGTCGACGGCAAGAAGAACGTCGAGCTCATCTTTCTCAAGGCGTGCACCGGTCACAACACCTACTGGGAGAAGGAGGGCGGCAAGTCGCTGGACCAGGACCACGGGATCTCGGCATGGTCCTGGGTCTACTGCCGACTGCCCAGAAACGGCACCGAGGAGAAGCCCGGCTGGTTCGACACCTGGGACAAGGTCAAGCACCAGGCCGAGATCGGGAACCCGCACAACTTCCTGAGCTCGCCCATCAACTGGATCCGCTACGAACTGAACAACCTCGCCACCAACGCGATGCACTGGTGGCTGGAGGTCGACGACCCGTTCACGGGCGACTACGGCAAAGGCGGGGACAACGACTCCAAGGGCGTCTACGACTTCCTCGTCGCCAACACGCTGTCCATATCGCTGGTGGTCGCGGTCATCTCGCTGCTCGTCGTGGCGGCCCGGATGGCCCTGCAACGCAACGCCCAGCCGGCCGCGGACGCCGCCCGCTCGCTGTTCACCCTCGTCGTGGTGGCCGCGGCCGGACTCACGATCCTGAAACTGCTGCTGCTCGCCGGCGACCGGTTCAGCAGAGCGATCCTGATCAACGGTTTGGGCACGTCCAAAGCCGGTGGCAAAGCCCACTGCGACGCGGTCGAGCAACGCATCAAGATCCTGCCGCAGAACTTCGACAAGCTGAACTTCTTCCTGTTCCTGCTCTGCGTCCTGTTCCTGGTCATCGGTTCGCTGGTGCTCTACATCTACATGCTGGGCCGGATCCTCGTCGTGACGATGCTCGCCGGCCTGCTGCCGCTCGCGGCGGCCGGAACCGCGACCGAGTCGGGCCGCTCGTGGTTCGGCAGGCAACTGACGTACCTGTTCGCCTTCGTCATGGTGAAACCCACCTGCACGGTCGTGCTGGTGGTGTCGCTGCGCATGTCGAAGCTGCCCGCCGAGAACCCCAGCGCCGCCCAGCAACTCGGCGCCACCATGATGCTCTTCCTCGGCACCGTGATGCTCCCGGCCATGACCAGACTGGCCTTCCCCTTCACCTCCCCGGCGGCCCGCGGCGAGAAGGGCGCGCAGGCGGCGGTCGTCGGCACCGCGGCCGTGGGGGCGAAGGCGGTCAAGGGCGGTATGAGCATCTTCCGGCGATAGCGGCGCGGTGGTCGCGACGAACACAGGAGGAGGACGGGACAGATGAGCGCCACGACACGGCATCGCGGACCGAGCGCCTACGCCGAAGCCATCATGGTCCTGGTGATCCTCGGCACACTGCTGCTGGCCTGCTGCCTGGTCACGGCGGCCGCGGCGATCGGTGCCGAGCGCTCGGACCGCCCCGGCCCCTCGGCATTCCCGCCCACCGCCGTCGTCCTGCTCATGTTCGGCGAGTACGAGTGGCCGGGGCTCGCGGCGTCCCTGGCGCTCGCGGGCATGTGCTGTGCGCTCCTCCTGGTCGGCGTCGTGTTCATGCTCGCCTACCGCCAGGCGCTGCGCGGACGCGTACGCATCGACCGCGCGTGCCGCTATCTCGCCACGCCCCGGGAACTCCGGGCCATGAGCACGGCGGGCGTCACCGCCACGGCCCGCAAGCTGAAGATCGTGCCGGGGGCGCCGCCCGGCATCTACATCGGCCGGGCGGTGCGCGGCGGTTCGGACCTGTGGGGTTCGTGGGAGGACATGCACGTCGACATCTGGGGTCCGCGTACCGGCAAGACCGCCACGCGCGCCATCCCCAACATCGTCGCGGCCCCGGGGGCCGTCGTGGTGACGTCCAACAAGCGCGACGTGGTGGACCACACGCGCGGTGTACGCGAACGCGTGGGCAAGGTCTGGATCTTCGACCCGCAGAACCAGGCGGGCGGAACCCCCGTTTTCTGGTGGGACCCGCTCTCGTACGTCGGCAACAGCATCGTCAAGGCAGTCAAGCTCGCCGGACGCTTCAGCATGGTCGTCCGCCAGGCGCACGCCCGCAGTGACGCGTACTTCGAGCCCGCCGCCCAGGATCTGTTCGCGAACCTCATGCTCGCGGCCTCCGTCGACGGACAGCCCATCACGATCGTGTACGAGTGGCTGACCCGGCCGAGCGACGACACCCCCGCGCGCATCCTGCGCGAGGCGGGCCACCGACTCCCCGCCAAGTCGGTCATGTCGGTGATCACCGCGCCCGACCGCCAGCGCGCCGGCGTCTACGGAACGGCCATTCAGATGGCGGCATTTCTCATCGCCGACAACATCAACGAGTGGATCACCCCGGGAAGCGACCCGGGCAGGCCGAGCCTGGACCTGCGGGAGTTCCTGCTCGGCACCGACACGCTCTACCTGCTGTCGGAGGAAACCAACAAGGTCGCGGCGCCGCTAGTGCTTGCGCTGACCGCGGCGCTCGCCGAGGAGTCGGAGAACGTCGCCCGCGATTCTCCCGGGGGACGCATGCCTGTACCCGTGCTGTTCGTCCTGGACGAGGCGGCCAACGTCTGCCCGTGGAAGCAACTCGCGGACAAGTACACCCACTTCGGCTCTCGCGGCGTGATCGTCATGCTGATCCTGCAATCCTGGGCGCAGGGGGTTGCGGTGTGGGGTGACACGGGCATGGCCAAGCTGTGGGGATCGGCGAATGTCCGCGTGTACGGGGGAGGGGTTTCCGACGTGAAATTCCTCGACGACCTCTCCAAATCCAGCGGCCTGTTCGAGCCCAGGACCGGAACGATGACCCTCAAGTGGGGCGACCACCGCGGATTCGGCATCGGATCGCGGCCGGAGCCCGTCCTCGACGCGGCGGACCTGCTGTCCATGCCTCGGGGGAGGGCCTTCGTCCAGATGAGCGGGTCGCGCCCCACGCTGGTCCGCACCGTTCCGTGGTGGGAGGGACCGTATGCGGACGCCATCCGCGACTCGCTCGCCCGCTACGAACCCAGGGAGCCCCTCGCCGCGGCGGGTGCCGCGGTCGCGAACGTGTCCGGCGCGCCGCCCGCGGGTGTGAGCCTGGCCAAGGGACTGTCGTGAGCTCGCCCTACGCGGACGACCCGGACCCCTGGGGACAGGGCCTGTACGCGCGCCCGCGCGATCCGACCCGAGCCGCACGCGCGGGCCCGCACGTGCCCGGCCCGCCACCGCCCCCCGCCAGCGCCCGGCCGGAGCGGCGGGACGACGTCGAAGGGCCGCGCCATTTCCGCAGCGTCGAGGAGTTCGTGAACGCCTACCTCGCCGCGATCGTGGCCCGCCGCCTGGGGCAGGGCACCTCGTTGTGGTGCCCGGAATGGTGGCGGCACACCGAGGCTGTCGTGCGATTCACCGCGCTGTGGCGGGCGTTCGAATCGCTCGCCCTCGAACCGGAGGAGGGCATCTCGACCTGGTGGATCCATCACGCCGACCCGCACCTGCGCGCTCTCATGGACCCCGACTTCGGTCCCTTCGCGCTTTGCGATCCGTACGACGGCCACGCGTCCCGGCCGCTCGACGTGCTACCGGTACGGGGCGCCCCGCGCGGTGTCTGGGCCAATCCGCTCTTCCGTGTCGCCTTGGCGCCGGACGGGGGTGAGACCACGTCATGAGCGACGGTGAAGGCGTCGTCGACGGACTGATCGACGGAACCCTGGGCAATGCCGTCGCCGGCACCCATGGGCTCATGGACATCGGGGGAGCTGCGGGCGGCGCGGCCAAGGGCGCGCTCACCACGGTCACCGAGATCGCGATGATCCCGCCCAAGGCGTTCGCGAACATGCTCGGACTCAAACCGGGGCCGACGGTGGCGGCCGTGCTCGCGGGTGCCGGACTCGCCTGGAAGCAGGGCGCGTTCCAGGGCGCGATCGCGCAGTGGAATGCCGTGGTGGCGGCGGGCGCCGGAACCGGTGCCGCCGGTGCCGCGACGTCGAGCGGCGTGGTCGCGGCGTCGGCCGGTGCCGCGGTGCCCGCGGCACCGGTGATCGCCGTGGCGGGAGTGGCGGTGGCGAGCGTTGCCGCGTTCGCCGCACTCCGCAAGTACGGGCCGCTGATCGGGGCCAAGGGCCGGGCGAAGTTCGGTTCGGCCAGGGAGGGTTCGACACCGGCGCCGACGGGAGAGCGGGGCGCCGAGCGCCGTCGTCGGCGGCGCAGGGGGCCACAGGGCCAAGGGCCGGGGGACGCACGGCCGTTCGGAGCCCGTGGGCCGAAGGCCGCGCGCAAGGCACGGCGTGCCGCTCGGTCGAAGCGGTTCGCGACGGCGGCGGCACCCGCGTCGACCGGCCGACCGACGCTGATCCGGCGTGCGGCACCGGGACACAGGGCGGGGCTGATCGGGCGCCTTGGCACCGGCCGAGGCCGAAGCCGGGGCAAGGGCCTCGGCAAGTCGCTCGGGCTGCGGCGGTGACCTGCGGTGTCGGACGGAGAGGGCGTCGTCGACGGCCTGTTCGACATGTCGGCCAAAGTCGCCTTCGACGGCGTGCAGGGCGCGGCGGACCTGGTCACCGACGTCACAGGCGCCGTGACCGACCTGGCCGCGACGCTCACCGAGGTCGGACTCGCCGCGGTCAAGGGGGTGTGGAACGCGCCGAAGGCCGTGGGGCTCAAGCCCGTACCCACCATCCTGGCCGCCGGGGCGGGCGCCGTTGCCGCGGGCTCGGCGGGCGCGGGAGCGACGGCCACCGGGGTGGGGATCGGCCTGCCGAATGCGGGGCCGGCCCTGGTCGGTTTCGGTGTGGCCGCGGCCGGCGGGGTCGCCGTGTACGCGGCGGCCCGCAAGTACCGAGCCGTGCACAAGGAACTCAAGCTGGTCGCAGCCGACCCTGAACTCCGGAAACTACGCGCGGGAGTCAGCTCCTTGCGCCGGACGGCCGTGCGCGCCCGCTTCCGGCAGACCGCGGCGGACTTCAACGACCGCCTCGCCCGCCGGCAGCAGCGCAAGCTGATGCGCCGCGCCCACCGACTCGGCGAGCCTGCGACGGTGCGGTCCCCCGCGAACATCTCACGCAAGAGTCGCGCGCTGCTGTCCACCGACCGGCGCGCGCGTAAGGCGACACGGAGGATGCACGCACGTCGGGCCAAGGCGAATGCGCACGCGAGGTCCGCCCGTTCCACACGTCGGGCCCGCACCGCCGTCCTGCGCGACACGGCCGCCCGGCGGCACATCGTGCGTCGACGGGACCCGGCGACGTTGCCCGGCGGTCGGCGGGTTCAGCGCATGCTCGGATTCGGGTTGGGGCGGTCGAAGGGGCTGCCTTGATGCGGCAGTCCGGTGGAGTACGGCGGCGGCCGCGGCGGGGTACCACAGCGCGTGCGGGCACCGCCTTTCGTGATCGGTGGGCGCATGGTCACAGTGCGGCCAGTCGGCCGACGGCGGCTTCAAGAGCGGACGCGGGGCCCGTGGCCTCGCGCACCGTGACCACCAGCGCCCCGAGTTCGCGAGCGGATGGTGACGCCCCTGCCTTCAGCCAGCAGAAGTGTGCGTTGTCCGCAAGGAGTTCGCGGCGCAGGCGGGCGGCTTCGGGAGCGGTCGGGTGGGCGAGGGCAAGTTCCGCATAGAGACGGCCGGCGCGGACGTGGTAGCCCGCGACGAAGGTGACGTACGCGAGGACTTCCTGGGCGGCGACGGTCGTCGGGGCGGCCGGTCCGTGCGCCGCGGCCAGGCGTTCGACGAGTTCGCGTGCCGCCTGTCGCGCGAGGATCGGGTGGCCCTCGCGCAAAGCCCCGGATATTTCGGCGAGTGCGGCTTGGGCCTGCGGGTCCGGGCGCGCGGAGATCTCCGGTGGACGCGGACCCTCGGTCGGCTTCGGCTTCGGCTTCGGCGCCGGTGTCGGCGGTGCCGGTGCCGGTGTCGGTGCCGGTGTCGGCGGTGCCGCCGGCTGCTGCTCGGGCTCGACCCGGGGCCGGGGTTGCCGCGTCGGCGGCGCAGGCGGGGACTGGGGGTGGACGAGGAGTGGCCCCTGCTCAGGCAGTGGCCGGGGTCGCAACCCGGGTCCCGCGGCGGGGCGGGGTTGCGCCGGTCCCGGCCGTGGCTCCGCGGGGGCGGGTGGAGAACTGCGCCGGATCATCCCGACCCTGCGTCCACGGCGTTTGGGCGCGCCCGGGCTACGCGCGGGACCCGCCGCCACCGCCCGGCCCTCGGCAGTGATGATCAACGGCCATACCGTGCCGTCTGCTTCGTGCGCCTCCGCGCGCACCGGGCGGCCGATAAGGGCGGCGGTTCCGGACACCGCCAAGACGGCCGCCGTACGCGGATCCGTGCCCGGGGGGACCTCCACGTTCTCTCCGTCGACGCGCACGTGCCCGGTGGAGCGTAGTTCGATGGACACCACCGGCCATGCGGGGATGTCCGACAGGTCGGGTTCATCGGTCATGCGGTCGGCGGTCCTTTCGCGCGTGGTGTCGGGTGACGCGGGGCCGTGAAGGGCGTCGGCGGGGCAGGTCAACTGACCATGGGGCTCACGTACTCGATGATGTCCGAGGCCGTGGCAGGGTAGTTCCGGGTCCAGCGCACCGCGTCGCTGTCGTTGCCCGAAATGTAGGTGAACGACTTGGCGTCGGCCGCCACGGTGATCACGAGCCCGACATGCCCCCAGTAGTCGCCCGGTCTCGTGAAGAGGACCGCATCCCCGGGTTTCACCCGGTTCAGGTCCTGCTTCTTGATGATCGAGCCCTTGTGGGTCGCGCCCCACCGGTTGTGGAACTCGATCACTCCGGCGGTACGGAACTTCACGCCCGCTTGTGTCCACACCCAGCTCGCGAACATGGCGCACCAGTAGGCGCACCAGCCCGGCCTGGTCGTGTACCTGGGGACGCAGTTCTCGCGCGACGTCGTCGGAGGGTTCTTGTCGTCCTCCTCGACCTGGCCGACCTGGGACTTGGCGATCTCGACGATTTTCGCGCGCACCGGCCCGGCGGGCAGTTGCCCGGGGCCGGCGCCCTTGTCGCCGCCGGGGTTCTTGATCCCGGACTTTCGGGTGGCGAACTCGGAGAGGTGGGTCTCGGCCTTCGACCCGTCCTTGCCGGTCGGCATGCCCTTCGCGTCGAACTTCATCGCGCCGGCATCGCCCTTCTTGGCCTTGTCCCAGATGTCCGGACCCATGAAGTAGCCGACGACGACGAGGTTCAGGACCTCCGCGTCCGTCAGGTTCTTGGGGACGGGGTCGCCGTCCTCGGCCATGAGGCTGCGCACGCGTGCGTCGATGTCGCACATGCGGTAGCCCGTCGCGAGCACGGAGTCGGCGCCGTTGAGAATCTCCAGCTTGCCGTTGCCGTCGCCGTCACGTCCCTGGCCGGCGTCCCAGCCCTTCTGGGTGAAGCCGCCGAGGCCGAGGTTGTCGCCCTTCCGGATCTTCGGGTCCCAGGCCGAGAAGTAGTCGATCACGGCCGCGACGTCCTCGATGCCGACGCCCTCGCAGCGCGCGCCCGCTTTGACGAGGTATTGCACGTACGGCTGCGCACCGGGTGGCAGACGGCTCGCGTCGAACTCCGGGTCCTGTTCGGCGTTGATCGCCTCCTGCACCGCGGCGACCCGGGCAAGCACGCTGCCGGTGCACGCGGTCGTGGCGAGCAGCGCGAACGCCGTTGCCACGGCCGCGAGTCGGCGTCGCGTCGTCGACCGGAGCCGTACGCGCCGCCGAACCGCTCGCGGCCCCGTCACCAGCCGGAGCACCCACGACGACATCGTGGACATACGGGCGCTCACCCCTGCGTCGGAGGCTCGCTGCGCGCAGTCTGCGAGGGCAGCATCCCGAACTCGGCGCGATAGGTGCCGCTGAAGCGCCCGAGATGGGTGAACCCCCACCGCAACGCCGCGTCGGTGACGGTCTCCTTTGTCGTGCCCTCCGCGATCCTCTTGAGGTCCTGGTGAACGCCGTCGAGCCGCAGTTGGCGCACGTACTCGATCGGGCTCATGCCGACGTGCGTGCGGAAGGCTGCCTGGAGCCGCCGGACGCTGACGCCCGCGATGTCGGCGATGTCGGCGACGACCAGTGGCTCACGGGCGTGCGCCCGGCAGAACTCCATCGCCCGTCGGACGGGCGCGGGAACCGGGGGGACGTCGTTGTCCGTCCCGGTTCCCGCGCGCTCCGGGGCCGAACCCGCCAGGGAGTCGGGCGCGAGTCGCGGCCGGTCGTACTGCTGGAGGTTGAGGAGGGTTTGCGCCAGCAGCAGGCCGAAACGCGCGTTCGTCGACGCCGAGGCCGACAGCACACCCGAGTCGCGCGCCGCGACGAACGCCGAGGCCAGCGACTCCCATACGTGCGAGCGCTTCGCGACGGGGCTCAGCGGCACGGCGAAGCGCAGGGGTGCGGACATCGTGCGTCCGCCTTGGTCGCGCCAGGCCCGTTCGACCAGGCGGCGCGCCAACCGGACCACCACGATCCGGCGGCCGGCGGGCCAACGTGCCCGCACTTGCTGTCCGGGGCAGAGCACGTACGGACCGATCTCGGCCGGGCCGCCGTCGACGCGCACGGCCAGCCCGCCGCCGTCCGAGAAGGTGATGTGGTACGCGTTGTCCGGCATCGCGCCGACCTCGGCCTGCACCGGCACACCGAGCGCCATGACCGCCACGGACACGTCGCCGGACCGGGTGACGACCAGCTCGCCGCGGAACGGATCGGCGGAGAGCGTGCGGAGCCGGTAGGGGGCGACGTGGTCGGCGAGCCCCTGCTGCAGTCCGGAAATCGTGGTGCCGGAGTACACGCGGTTGCTCATCGGATTAGGTGAATGCCAACCGGAATTCTGGGGGCGGCGTGCGCGCGCATTGTCGAACCGCGGTTCAGGGGCGTCGGGCGGAGAAAATCGGAACCGGATTCCCGGGCGTCCCCTGGGGAGGTGGTCGGGGCCGGCGGTCACGGCTTTCAGGTCACTGCTCGCTGCATTGTGCATATCGCGCTCTCCAAGTCGGAACCTGGTTGGGCGATCCCGTGACATATGGGATACGGGAGTTAATCCCGCCAGGTAGGCCGGTCCAGGCGGGGATCGATGCGGCACGGTCGACAGTTGGCAGCACCGGACTGTACCCACGGCTCCGGTGGCGCGGGAGGGTGATATTCGCACGCCGAATTCCGCCGTGCGGTATCGCCATGCACGGTCATGCGTCCGCCCGGCGCGACGTCGCCTGGATATCCGAAATGCGCGTCGCAGTATGTATATTGACGACCCGCCGGTTGTTTCCTAGCCTCCCGAACAGCCGCGCCGTGTGGATCGCGAAATGCCGGGGGCAGGACATGACGAAGAGCCCGATCGAATTCCTGGCCTCCCGGCTTCGGCGGTCGAGACCGGCCCGCGGGCCGGGGGACGCGCCCGCACGGGCCGTCGGATGGTCGTCCGCGATCGTGGTGCTGGCGCTGGTCTCCACCGCCGTGGTGGTGGGCGTCGGTTCGGCCGACTCGAACTCCCGTACCGCCGAGGCGGATGCCTGGCTGGCGACGTCGAAGCGCAACACGATCGTGCACGTCAACGGAACCACCGGTCAGGTGGACGGCCGGATCCCCCTGGGCGCCCCCACCAAGGGGCCCTTGCAGGTGGTGCAGGAGGGCGACAACGTCCTCGTCCTGGACCAGAGCACGGGTGTGCTCACCCGAGTCGACCCGGCGCAGTTGACGGTGGCACGCACCACGACGGTCGAGGGCGGGGCGGGGCAGTACCTCGCTTCCGCGGGTGACGATGTGTGGGTGGTCGACCAGGTGAAGGGCTCGGTGCAGCCGGTCGATCCGCTTACTCTCGCCAATGAGGCCCCCCCGATCGACCTCGGGACCCGTCCCCTTGGTGCGGCCCGGGCGGACGAGGACGGCGTGTTGTGGGTGCTGCTTCCGCAGAACGGCGAGGCGGTGCCGATCGTCGACAACGCCCCGGGTGAACGCGTCAAGGTCGGCGAGCCGGGATCGGTGCTGAAGCTGACCGTCGCGGCCGGCCGCGTCGCGGTGGTGGACAGCCGGGCCGGCACGCTCGTCGTGCTCTCCGCCGACGGCGAGGGCATGACGCTGAGGCTGCCGAGCGGCCTCACCCGTGCCGACCCCGCCAAGGTGCTCGTACCCGCTTCGCAGGTGGGAGCCCTTGTTCCGATACTCGCCACGGACACGGGGGCAATGGTCATCGCCCACGTGGAGAGCGGCGTGGTGCAGGCGGTCGACTTGGACATCGCCAAGACCGCCAAGTACGGCGAACCCCAGGCGCACAACTCCCGCGTCTACATCCCCGACCACGCCACCGGCGAACTTGTCGTCTACGACACGTCGACCGCGAAGTTCGAAGAGCAGATCCGGGTCACGGGCGCGCCCGGGGAACTCAACCTGCATTCGAAGGGGGACCGCGTCTGGGTCAACGACCAGGAGAACTACACCGCGGCGGTCATCGACGAGGAGGGAGTGTGCCATCTCATCGACAAGGACAAGACCCAGGTCCCGACACCTTCTCCGACGGTGACCCCGAGCATCACGCCGTCACCCAGCGGCCCGCCCTCCGAGGGAACGGACACCACGACTCCCGGACCGGTGGACACCGACACGGTCGATCCCGATCCCGATCCGCCGTCGGACCCGCCGTCGGACCCGCCGTCGGACCCGTCCGGAGACCCGCCGTCGGATCCGGAACCGAGCGCGTCGCCCCCCTCCGACACGGGCGAACCCTCCGACCCCCCGGCGCCGACGGTCACCGTGACGGTCACCGCGCCGCCGGCGGATCCGCCGACGACGGCTCCGCCGGAGAGTACGGCGCCGCCGACGACGCAGGCACCGGAACCGAGCGACGGCCCGAGCGCGACCGACACGGAGAAGCCGTCCGGCGATCCCAGTGACGATCCCAGTGACGATCCGTCGGACGACCCGAGCGACGACCCGAGCGACGATCCTTCGGACGACCCCAGCGACGATCCGTCGGACGACCCCAGCGACGACCCGAGCGACGATCCGTCGGACGACCCGAGCGAGACGCCCACGTCCGCGACGCCGACCAAGACGCCGACCAAGACCTCGGCCAAGCCCGGCTCGACGAAACCGAGCACCACGTCCGCCAAGCCGACGGACCCGCCGGACGACGAGCAGAATCCTCCCGGCAAGCCCAAGGCCGAGACCGGCACCAACAAGATCACCGTGGAGTTCGCCAAGGCCCCCAGGTCGAATCCGGACCACTACGAACTCGAAGGCGCGCCCGCGGGATCCACCGTGGTCCCCGACGAGGCCCCGGCGAAGGGCCCGTACCGTTTCGAGGTGCGCAACCTCAAGTGCGACAAGGACGACGAGTACAGCTTCAAGGTGGTCGCCGTGTACGGGAGCAAGCGCGTGCCGTCGGCCGCGTCGCCCGCGGTGCGGCCGTGCATCACGCCCACCACGCCCAAGAACGTCAAGCAGGTCCGCGACAACCACCAGGTGAAGCTGTCCTGGACCGCCTCGCCGGGGGCCACGAAGTACCAGGTGACCTGGAAGGGCGAGGGCAGCGCGCCGGACGGCAGCGAGGAGGTCATCGGCACGACCGTCACCGTGAAGAAGCTCAAGAACGGTGCCGAGTACGCGTTCACGATCAGCGCCGTCAACCCGTCCGGCAAGAGCCCCGCGGCCAAGGTCACCGTCGACATGACGCCGCCCAAGAAGACCCTCAACGTGCACCACAATCGCAACAACGGAGTAGACGTCGGGATCCGCAACGACCCGACCTCCGACAGCGGCGGCCGCGCCGGGGCCATCCCGGACGGCTACAAGGGCAACATCACCGTGCACTGCCAGACGAAGGGCTCGACCGAGCGCCGCGCCGACGGCACCGGCGGTTCCAGCGCGATCTGGGACAAGGTGACGTTCAAGGGCACCAACGGCTGGGTCAGCGACGTCTACATCGCGACGTCGAACTCCGGGACCAACAAGTTCTCCTCCGAGCTTTGGGAATGCGAATAGGCGCCGGTGGAACGGCGCTGCCCCGCGGTGCCGCCCCGCGGCATCGCGGGGCGCCCCGGCACCTCCGCATAATTCACCCAGTCGTTTGACTTGATTGTGGCGGTGGCCTGCGGTTGGCTGCCGAACCATGACGCGCCACGGCAGCGGGCTGCGCGACCGTACGGCGATAGCCGGGGTCGGGTGGACCGAGTACTCCAGGAACTCCGGCGTCAGCACGCTGACGCTGGCACTGCGCGCGGTCACCGCGGCCCTGGACGACGCAGGGCTCCGCCTCTCCGACGTCGACGGGGTCGCCTGCCACCGCGTGGGGGACTCCGTGCAGGCGGTGCTGGTCGCCCAGGCGCTCGGGGTCGAGGATCTGCGCTACCACCTCGACATGTTCGGTGGCGGCGGTACGTCGCACCAGGTCGTCGCGCACGCCGCGATGGCCGTCGCGTCCGGCATGGCCGAGACGGTGGTCTGCTGGCGCGCGGTGAACGCGCGCTCGGAGTTCCGCATGGGCGGTACCGGCCGCCCGGCCCCCGACGCGCTGGAGTTCCAGTACCAGTTGCCCTACGGGTACGCCACGCCGCCGCAGCAGTACGCGATGCTCGCCCGCGCCTGGATGCACGCGCGCGGTGCGACGTCCGAGGACCTCGGGCGGGTCGCGGTCACCCAGCGCGAGCACGCCCTACTGAGCCCGCGCGCGATGATGCGCCGCTCGCTCACGATGGACGACTACCTGGCGGCCCGCTTCATTGCCGAGCCGCTGCGGCTCAACGACTGCTGCCTGGAGACGGACGCCGCGGTGGCGGTCGTGGTCACGAGCGCGGAGCGGGCCCGTGCGCTCGCGAAGCCGCCGGTGCTGATCGCGGGCGCCGCGACCGGCGGCGGACACACGCTCTTCTCCAACGGCCGGGCCGACCCGACCGTCAGCGCGGCGGCCGACCTGGCGCCGCGGCTCTACGCGGCGGCCGGGATCGGCCCCGACGACATCGACATCGCCGAGCTGTACGACGCGTTCACGTTCCTGGTGCCCCTTCAGCTGGAGGACTACGGCCTCGTCCCGAGCGGCGAGACCGGCGGCTTCTACGCCGACGGCCACGCCGGCCTCAAGGGGCGCCTGCCGGTCAACACCCACGGCGGACACCTGTCCGAGGGGTACGTGCACGGGCTCAACCACGTCGCGGAGGCCGCCAGTCAGCTGCGCGGCGAGGCCGGCGACCGGCAAGTCCCGGGCGCGACCGTGGCCCTGACGACCGGTCAGCCAGGCTACGTGGGTGGTACCAGCTCGGCGCTCATTCTGCGGCGAGAGGAGTCCGCGTGACAGAGTCCTCCGGACCACAACACCCGGCGGTCGACCGGGACTCGGCGGCGTGGTGGGCCGCCTTGGCCCGGCACGAGCTGGTGTTCCAGCGCTGCGGCCAGTGCGCGACGTGGCGGTGGCCGGCGCGCGCGATGTGCAACGGCTGCGGCTCGTTCGGCTGGGGCTGGTTCCCGGCCTCCGGGCGCGGCGTGATCACCAGCTGGATCGTCAACCACCACAGCTTCCTGCCCGGCGTGCCCGCGCCGTACGTCGTGCTCAGCGTACGCATGGACGAGCAGGCCGACTTGGTCCTGCCGGGAGCCTACGACGGACCACCCGACGACCCCGCGCTGGAGATCGGCGCGCCGGTCCGCGTGGGGTTCTCCGACCTGCTGGGGGAGCCTCCCGCGGCACTCCTGCGCTGGAGCATTATTCAGTCAACCGCTTGATTAATTTGCGGGCGCTGGGCAGGATGCGGGCGTACCTCGCGGCACACCCCACCGGCCCAGGCCGCACCCTCCCGGCCCCAGCCCCAGGCCACACCCCCACCACAAGGCAGGTCTCGCGATGCGCAACGGATACAAGGTCTTCGACGCGGACGCCCACGTGATCTATCCGCGGGACCTGTGGACGCGGTTCCTCGACAAGAAGCACGGCCAACGGTTCGGACGGCGGCAGCCGTTCCCGGAGTTCGACTCGTACAACCCGGTGACCGTCGACGGGCGCTGGACGCAGCACGACACGATCGTCTACGGCCGCTTCCAGGAAGCGATCAACTGGACGACGGAGGACATGCGCCGGATCTACGGCGACGACCTGCTGGCCAACGGCTTCACGGGCGACCGGGTCGCGGCCGCCCTCGCCCGCGACGGCATCGACGTCGCCGTCGTCTACGGCCCCGAATACGACATGTGGTTCGACGGCGTCGACCCCGAACTCCAGGCGGCGATGGCCCGCGCGTACAACCGCTGGGGTGAGGAGATGCGGGAGTCCTCCGGCAACCGCGTGCACGTCTCCGGGCCGGTGCCGCTCGTCGACATCGGCCGCGCGGTCGAGGAAGTCGCCTACGCGCACGAGCACTTGGGGACGCGCTGTTTCTGGGCGCGGCCGAACCTGTTCGACGGGCGTACGCTCGGTGACCGCTACTACGACCCCCTGTGGGAGCTGCTCCAGGACCTCGGAGTCGCCTTCGGCACCCACGAGTTCATGGGTCTAAGGGGCCAGTCGTTCGGGCACGACCGCTACAAGACGTTCACCGAATGGCACACCGTCGTGCACCCCTTCGAGACCATGGGCGTCATCACGTCGATGATCGCGCACGGCGTGTTCGAGCGCTTCCCGCGGCTGCGCGTCGCGTACCTGGAAGCCGGGTGCGGATGGCTGCCGAGCTGGCTGCACCGCATCGACGAGCAGCTGGAGATGGCCGGCGAACGGGAGTTCCCGGAGCTGACCATGAGCGCCACCGATTACTTCCGGCGCAACGGGTGGATCTCGACCGAGTGCGAGGACCCGTTCGTCGCGGACGTCGTGCGGTGGATGGGCGACGACCGGATCCTCTTCGAGAGCGACTTCCCGCACCCGGACTCCAAGTTCCCGCACACGACGACCGAGTTCCTGGGCCAGGGGCCCGAGATCCTCTCGGACGACAGCAAGCGCAAGATCCTCTGGGACAACCCCGTCGAGTTCTACCGGTTCCCGGACAGCTACCTGCCCACCGCGTTCACCGAGGCGAGTGACCACTGATGGCCCAGTCGACGACCCCGCGCAACACCGCGCAGACCACGGCTCAGACCACGGTGCCGACCGCCGCGCAGACCGCGGCACCGATCGCCGCGCCGACCAAGGCACGCATCATCTCCGCCGACTGCCACGTCAACGAGCCTCCACACGTCTTCGACCGCGTGCCGGCCGAATTCCGCGACCGCACCCCGCGCCTGATGCGCGGTGAGGACGGCGGCGACGGCTGGAGCTTCGACGGGAAGCCGCCCAAGCGGACCTACGGCGTCGAGGCCATGGCGGGCCGCGCCAAGGCCGAACACGTCGCCTCCGGGCTGCGGTTCGAGGACATCCTGCCCGGCAACTACGACGGCGCCGCACACGTCGCAGACATGGAGCTGGACGGTGTGGACGTCTCGGTGGTCTACCCGGCCAACGCGATCTTCACCTACCAGGCGGCGGACCGCGCCCTTGCGCAGGCCTGCATGCTGGCGTACAACGACTGGATCCTCGACGAGTTCCAGGCCGCCGATCCGTCCCGCATCGTCGGCCTGCCGATGCTGCCGGTGGACGACGGCATGCGGGCGGCGACCGCCGAACTGGAGCGCGTGCTCGCGGCCGGCGCCAAGGCCGCGTTCCTGCCCGGGAATCCGGTACGGCCCTACCACGACCCCTACTACGAGGAGTTGTGGACCGCGGCCGAGCGCAACGGGCTGCCGCTGACGTACCACCGCACCTTCGGCGGCAAGCCGCAGGAGACGGACTGGGACAACGTCGCGAACAACAACTTCAGTGCGGCCGGGACGGTGCACCGCTTCTTCTCGTCGACGCGGCAACTCACGTACATGACGCTGGCGGGGGTCTTCGAACGGCACCCGGGACTGCGGATGGTCGTGGGCGAAGTGAACTTCGGCTGGCTGCCGTTCTGGGCGCAGACCATGGACGAGCAGTTCGAGAACCAGCACTCGATGGGCACCTTGCAGGTGAACAACCCGCCCAGCAAGGTCCTGGGGGAGCAGGTGTTCGTCACGGTGCTCGACGACCGCGTCGGCTTCGACCTGGTGAAGTCGGGCCGGTACCCGTACCTGGCGGCGGCCGCGATGTTCTCCACGGACTACCCGCACAGCGTGTGCCTGTGGCCCAACACCCGCAAGATCGCCGACGAACTGACCCGCGGCCTCGACGAGACCGACGCCGAGCGCATCCTGTCCGGGAACGCGGCCCGAGTGTACGGAGTCTGACGGTGTCTCAGGGGATCCGGCGGCCGCACCAGGCGGTCGACTTCGAGGAGGCGGCGCGGCGGTACCCGCCGCCGCCCGAGTACTTCGAAGGCGCGTACCTCGCTTCCGCCGAGGAGATCGAGCGCGTGCAGCTCGCCCGGCTGCGGCACCGCGCGGACCAGGCCTACCGGATCCCGTTCCACCGCAGGCGCTGGGACGCCGCCGGGTTCGCGCCGGGCGACCTGCGGACGCTGGACGACCTGTGGCGGGCGCCGGCGTACACCGTCGACGACATCCGGCGCAGCATCGAGGCGGCGCCGCCGTACGGCGACTACCAGGGCGTCGTACCCGGCGACGCGGCGCGCGAGCCCATGCGGCTTTACATGTCGGGCGGGACCACAGGGGCGTCCCGGCCGACCTTCTACACCGCATGGGACCGCGCCGTCGGCGGCATCCTGGAGGCCCGCCAGCTCTACATGCAGGGCGTGCGCCCCGGCGACGTGGTGGTGAACTCGTGGTCGTACGGCACCCACAACGGGGCCTTCTCGTTCGACGAGGCCGCGTACCAGTGGCTCAACTGCGTGGTCATCACCGCATCGACCGGCAATGTGACGTCGAGCCGCAAGCAGGTTGAACTCGCCCTGGAATACGGCGCGACGGCCATCCTGACGACCGGGGACTACGTGCTGCGGCTCGCCGAGGTCGTGCGGGAGATGGGGCTCGACCCGCGGAAGGACCTTGCGCTCAAGGCGATTCCCAACATCGGCGACACGGCGCTGCTGGAAGAGACGTTCGGGCTACCGTGCTTCGCGACGTACGGCTTCCACGAGGTGCAGACGGTAGCCGTCGAATGCGAGGCACGGGACGGACTGCACGTGTTCGAGGACGCATTCGTCGTGCACGTCGTCGACCCGGAGACGGGGGAGCGGCTGCCGGACGGCGACACGGGCGCGCTGGTGGTCACCGAGCTGTACAAGACCGGCAGCGCGCAGTTCCGCTACAACATCATGGACCTGTCGTACCTGATGCCACGTCACCAGTGCGCGTGCGGATCGTGGTTGCGCAAGATCGGCCCCTTCGCGGGACGCGGCGACAACATGGTGAAGCTGCGCGGCGTCAACCTGTGGCCTGAGGTGGTCGGCGAGGTCGCCACGGCCGTGCCGGGCGTGGCCCCCGACTACTTCGTGCGCGCGGTACGCGAGGGCAACCGGGACGAGATGGTCGTGCACGTGGTGGCCGAGGGGGACCCGGCAGGGTACGCGGATCTTGCCGGTAGCGTCGAACACGCCCTGCGCGAGCGCTTCGGCGTCCGCATCCGCGCCGAGATCGCGGCTCCCGGCGCACTGGACGGGTGGACCGGGGTCGATGTCTCGCCCAAGCTCAAGAGGTTCCGTGATGAGCGCTGACCGGCAGCCCGCGACCGACGCCCAGCCCGCGACCGACGCCCAACCCGCGAGCGGCACACAGCCCGCGACCGGCGCACAACCCGCAGGCGCACAGCGCGCAGTCGACCCGAGGCCCGTGGTCGTCGACTACCTGTGCAACGCCTTCTTCCCCGACCGTCAGGCGCTGTGGGACGACGCGATCGCGTCGACGGGCATCAACGTGCGCGTACGGCGCGGCCCCGACGAGGCGTTCTGCGACGCGGACACGATGGTCGCCCGGATGGACGCGCACGGGGTCGGGACCGTCCTGCTGCCGACCGGGGACCTGTCCGCACACGCGGCGGTGGACCCGCGCGACTACGACCACTACGCGATGCGCTGGACCGAGTACGCGGAGCTGACCAAGCGTCACCCCGGGCGCTTCGCCGCGCTGTTGGTGGTCGACCCGACGCGCGGCATGGCCGGGGTCGCCGACGCGCGGGCGCGGATCGCCGACGACCCGACGGTGGCCGGGCTGTACCTGCACGCGCACAGTTGGGACCGGCGCTTCGACCACGCCGACTACTACCCCTGGTACGCGATGTGCGCCGACCTGGACATCCCCGTGGCGATGCAGGCCGGCACCTCCGGCGGGCTGATGGCGAGCGAGTGCGGCCACCCCATCGGGATCGACCGGCCCGCGCTGTACTTCCCCGGCGTGCGGTTCGTGCTGTCGCACACCGGCTGGCCGTGGGTCGACGAGGCGGTGTCGATGGCCATGAAGTTCCCCAACGTGTACCTGGGGACGGGTGCGTACCCGCCGCGCCACTGGCACGCGTCGGTGCACCAGTTCCTCGCCGGGCCCGGGCGGCGCAAGGTCATGTTCGGCACCAACTTCCCGACGGTCGCGCACGGCAAGGCACTTGCCCAGATCGCGGAACTCGACCTGCGCGCGGAGACGCGGGTACGGCTGCTGGGCGGCACGGCGCTCGAAGTGTTCACCCGGCTCGGCAGGTCGGGGCCTCTCGCGACGGGCACGCCGGAGACACGGGGCACGCCGGAGACACAGGAAACGCCGGAGACATGGGACACGCGGGACACGCCGGAGACACCGGATACGCCGGGAGGCACATCGTGAGCGCTGCGTTCGAGACCGGCCCGACCGTCGGTGCGGTGTACGGCATTCCGCCGCAGCCGCCGATCGCCGAGAACACGCGCGTGCTCGACGCGGGTGCGGTGCGCATCGGCGTCGAGTACCGCGACGTCCGGCCGGACGATTTGCGAGCCGCGTACGCGGGCAACGCCGACCAACTGGCCGAGTTGGCGGAGAAGTCGCCGGCCGGGGGCTTCTCCGACGAAGGCGTGTCCGTGCACGTCTTCGACGCGGAGGACGGCCACGAGTACCTGCGCTTCGACCTGTTCGACGGCGAGCCGCACTACCACTACAACCACCGGACCGGACCGGACGGCGAAGTGGTCAACAACGTCGTGCCGTTCGACGTGACGGCGGGCGGCGACATGCTGGAGTGGGCGTTCGAGCGGCTGCGTACGCGCCTGCCGGAGATGCTGACCAAGGCGGGCGGCGGCGAGTTGGCGGCGAAGGTCGACGCGGCGTTGCTGGAACCGGTCCTGACGGAGGCTCAGGCCATGGCGCTGGCGGCCCGGGCGGCGTACCGGCGGGTGGCAGGGGCGTGAGCGGAGCTGCAGGGAGAGCCGGAGCAGGAGTCGGCGTCGGAGTCGGCGGGCGTGGGCCGGGGAATGCTCTGAGAGGCGCGGGCGCGGAGGACTCGCGCCTCCTGGTCCCCGAGCACGAGGTCAAGCGGTTGCTCGCGGAGCTGGGCGTACGGGTGCCGCGCGGGACGGCGATTCCGTACGCCGACGGCCCCGACGCGGTCGCGAAGGCCGCGGAGCAGTTGGGCGCCACGCTGGTCCTCAAGGCCTACGGGCCGGGGCTGGTGCACAAGACCGACGTGGGCGCGGTGCGCCTGGGCCTCGACGCCGCGTCGGTCGCGGCGGAAGCACGCACGATGGCGGTGCGGCTGGCCGGGCACGGTGTGGTGCCGGACGGCTGGCTGGTCGAGGATCAGCAGGCCGCCGGCGTCGAGGTGATCGTCGGCCGGGTGCGAGGCCCCTTTGGAGACGCCATGCTGCTCGGGCTGGGGGGAACGCTGGCGGAGACGCTGGACCAGGCGGTGGTGCGGCTCGCCCGGTCGGGCGCGGTGCCCGCCGGATGGTTCCCGGGCGAATCGCTCGGTGCGGAGATGATCGCCGCCATGCCGGGACTCGACGCGCTGCGCGCGGCCCGGGGCGCCGAGCCGGTGGACCTGGACGCGCTGGCGTTTCTGGTCGACGCGTTGGACGGGCTGCCGGTCGCGGTCGCCGCGGCGTACCCGGGCTTCGAGCCCGACGAGTTCGAGTGCAACCCGGTGATCGCGACGGCCGAGGGGGCCGTCGCGGTCGACGCCCGGCTGATCCTGCGGCGTCGGTCGGAAGAGGTTGGCGCTCGCGACGTGTTCGCTGGACTCGATGATTCCGGCAAACACGGCAAACCAGGCAAATCAGGTGAAGCTTGCAAATCCGGTGAAGCCGGTGAACATCTCGAATCCGGTGACGGCTTCCTGCGGCCCGACTCCGACGCGCCGGGCCGTACCGACTTCGCGCGGTTGTTCGCGCCGCGCACGGTCGCGGTCGCGGGCGCGTCCACCGGCAAGACCACGTTCGGCAACCGCTTCCTCGCCGCGTATCGCGCGTTCGGCTGGACCGACGGGCTGTACGCCGTGCACCCCTCGGCCGAGTCGATCGACGGTGTCCCGGCCGTCGCCTCGGTCGCGGACATCCCCGGTGGCGCCGACTACCTTCTCGTCGCCGTTCCGGCGGCCGCGACCCCCGCATTGGTGGCGGCCGCGGCCGGGCACGCACGGTTCGTGCACGTCGTAAGCGGCGGCTTCCGGGAGTCGGGCGCCGCCGACCTGGAGGACGAGCTGCTGGTGGCCGCGCGGCGCGCGGGCGTACGCCTCCTCGGCCCCAACTGCCTTGGCGTGTACGCCCCCTCCGGCCGCCAGACGTTCCAGCTCGGAGTATCGGCGGAGCCCGGCGGCGTGGGCGTCGTGTCGCAGAGCGGAGGCTTGGCCGGCGACATCGTCGCCGCGGGCACGCGCCGCGGCCTGCGGTTCTCGGGCCTGGTGACGATCGGCAACGCGATCGACGTCGGTGCCGCCGAACTGGTCGAACACTTCGTCGACGACCCGGCGACCGAGGTGATCGGCATGTACCTCGAGGGCACCGGGGGCGGTGAGCGGTTGGCGCGCGCCGTCCTGCGTGCGGGCGCGCACCGTAAGCCGGTCGTCGTCCTGGCGGGCGGCCTCAGTCGGCAGGGCGCACGGGCCGTTGCCTCGCACACCGGCGCACTCGCCGGTGAGGAGCGCATGTGGCAGGCGCTGAGCGCCGCTTCGGGGCTCAGCGTGGTGCACACGCTGGAGGACTTCCTTGCGGTGCTCGCGATGCTGCAGCGGTATCCGCGGGCGGAGGCATGGTCGGCGTCGGAGCGGCGCTCGGATTCGCGCTCGGATCCGGGCTCGGAAGCGGGTTGGGAAGCGGGTTCGGGCTCGGGCTCGCAATTGGGTTCGGGATCGAAATCGTGTTCGGGGCCGGGATCGGAACCCGGCCCCGGCCCGGGCTCACGATCGCGCACGGGCGTGCTGGTCATCGGCCCTGGCGGCGGTGCGTCCGTCCTCGCGACCGACGCCTGCGACCGGGCGGGGCTTGCCGTACACCCGCTCCCCGCCGACATCGTGGCCGCCTTGCGCGAGCGCGGCTACGGCGCCGGGACGTCGCTGGTCAACCCGGTCGAGATCCCGCTCGGCCCGGCGACCGGACCCGACTCGTTCGCCCGCGTCCTCGACCCGGTGCTCGCGGCCACGGAGTTCGCCGACGTGCTCTTGCACGTGAACGTGCAGTCCTACTACGGGTACGCGGACACCGGAGTCGCGCCGCTGCTCGCCCTCGTCGAGAGCCTGGCCGGCCTGGCCCGGCACGGCGTACGCCTGAGCCTGGTGCCGCGGAACCTGGACTGCGCGCCGAGTTTGGACGCCGAGGAGGTGCTCGCCGCGTGCGCGCGGTCGGGCGTACCGGCGTTCCGCGACCTGGACCAGGCCGCGGTGGCGATTGCCGCGGCGCAGCGCCTGCGCGAGCCGCGGGCATGAAGCTGTTCGGACCGAACCACCCGAACCACCCGTCACACGCGAGGAGTTGCGCATGCGCGCCGCCGTCCTGACCGAGTTCCACGCGCCGCTCGCCGTCCGCGACGACGTCGAGATCGACGAGCCGGGGCCTGGCGAGGTGCTGGTACGGGTCGCCGCGTCCGGCATCTGCGGCTCGGACCTCAAGGCCATCGACGGCAAGAGCCCGGTGGCGCGGCGGCTGCCGGCGATCCTCGGGCACGAGAGCGCGGGGGTCGTGGAACGGGTGGGCGCCGGGGTCACGATGGCGTCGCCGGGCGACCGGGTGATCATCGCGATGACCGGCAACTGCGGGCGGTGCGAGCCGTGCCGGCGCGGGGCGTACGGCGGCTGCCGCAGCCCGATCCGGCTCAGCCGGCTCGGGCAGATGCGGGACGGGACGACACGGCTGCGGGTGGACGGGCAGGACGCGTACCCGTTTATCGGCATCGGGTCGTTCGCGGAGTACGCGGTGGTCAACGAGGAGGTGCTGATCCGGGTGCCGGACGCGCTGCCGCTGGCGCAGGCGTGCCTGCTGGCCTGCGGGGTGATCACGGGTGTCGGCGCGGTGCTCAACACCGCGCAGGTGCAGCCCGGGTCGAGCGTGCTGGTGGTGGGCGCGGGCGGGGTGGGCCTCAACGTGCTCCAGGGCGCTGTGCTGGCGGGGGCGGCGCGTATCGTGGTCGCCGACGTAAACCCGGACAAACTCCCCCTGGCGGAGGCCTTCGGCGCGACCGACACGCTGCTGTCCGGCGAGGACCTTCCCGACCAGGTGGGCAAGATCGTGGACGGCGGCGTCGACTACGCCTTCGACGCGACCGGGGTGCCGGGCGTACTGGCCAAGGCCTTCGCGGCCACTCGGGACGGCGGTACGACGGTGATGGTCGGCAGCCCGCCCAACGAGCCGATCAGCCTCATGCCGCAGCAGCTCTTCTTCAACCGCACCCTCAAGGGCTGCGCGGGCGGCGGCGGGCTCCCGGCCCGCGACCTGCCGCGGTTGATCGACCTGGCGGCGTCCGGACGGCTCGACCTCGCGCGGCTGATCAGCGCCACCGTGCCGCTCGACGGCATCAACGGCGCGATCGACGAGGTACGGGCCGGGCGGCTCGCGCGGGCGGTGGTCACCTTCTAGATCCGGGGTGCCGCGCCGATCGGTGCGGGGAGCGGCCGAGGCGGCATGTCGGCAGGCGGCAGGCGGCAGGCTGGAGGCGGCACTCCGGCGGCGGCACGGGCTGAGCCGACACGGCTGGAGATGGCACGGCCGCGGTTTGGCAAAAGGTCGGTCGGGTTTCCCGCCCGGGCGGAAAACGACGGGACTTCGTCGGCTGCATGGTGATTACATGTAAGCCGCCCGCGTGAGGGCGCGCGTCAGCGTGCCGCTTTTCCCCGCGGGGCCGCGGATAGCCTGGACCGTCCAGGCCGGGTGACCGCCGAGATCCGCTGTGTGTGAGAGAGACCGCGTGCTGATCAAACTCGTCAGGGCCCATCTGAAGCCCTACACCGGGGCCATAGGACTGCTGGTCCTGCTCCAGCTCATCCAGACCTCGGCGACCCTGTATCTGCCGACCCTCAACGCCGACATCATCGACAAAGGTGTGGTCCCCGGGGACAACGGCTACATCTGGCGGACCGGCGGCGTCATGCTCGGCGTATCGGTGCTGCAGATCATCTGCTCGATCGGCGCGGTGTACTTCGGCGCGCGGACCGCGATGGCCCTCGGCCGCGACGTACGAGCCGCCGTGTTCGACCGCGTGCAGTCCTTCTCGGCGCGCGAGGTGGGGCAGTTCGGTGCGGCGTCCCTGATCACGCGTACGACGAACGACATCCAGCAGGTCCAGATGCTGGTCCTCATGACGTTCACGCTCATGGTCTCCGCGCCCATCATGTGCGTGGGCGGCATCATCCTGGCGCTCAACCAGGACGTGCCGATGTCGCTGCTGCTGGTCGCCATCGTGCCGGCCCTCGGCATCATCGTCGGCGTCATCGTGAGCCGGCTGCGCCCGCTGTTCCGCAAGATGCAGGGCGACCTCGACACCGTCAACCGCGTCCTGCGCGAGCAGATCACCGGCCTGCGGGTGATCCGCGCGTTCGTCAAGGACGACCACGAGCGGCGGCGGTTCGAGGCGGCCAACGAGGAACTGACCGACGTGTCCTGGCGCGTCGGCCGCATCATGGCCCTCATGTTCCCGCTGGTCATGACCGTGGTGAACCTGTCGTCCGTGGCCGTGATGTGGTTCGGCGCACACCGGATCGACAGCGGCGACATGCAGATCGGCGCGCTCACCGCGTTCCTCAGCTACCTGATGCAGATCCTCATGTCGGTGATGATGGCCACCTTCATGTTCATGATGGTGCCGCGCGCCGAGGTGTGCGCCGAGCGCATCCAGGAAGTCCTCGAGACCGACACCACCGTGGTCCCGCCGGTGGCGCCGGTGCGCTCCGTCGAACGGCACGGGTACGTCGAACTCCGCGACGTCGGGTTCCGCTACCCGGGCGCGGAGGCGGCGGTGCTGCGCGGCATCGGGTTCTCGGCGCGGCCGGGGGAGACCACCGCGGTCATCGGCTCGACGGGCAGCGGCAAGACGACGCTGCTCAGCCTGCTGCCGCGGCTTATGGACGCCACCGAGGGCGCGGTCCTCGTCGACGGCGTGGACGTGCGTACCCTCGACCCCGTGCTGCTGGCGCGGATCGTGGCGCTGGTGCCGCAGAAGCCGTACCTCTTCTCCGGCACGATCGCCGGCAACCTGCGCTACGGCAACCCCGACGCGACCGACGACGACCTGTGGCACGCGCTCGACGTGGCGCAGGCGCGGTCCTTCGTCGAGGAGATGCCCGAGAGGCTGGACGCGCCGATCTCGCAGGGCGGCACCAACGTGTCGGGCGGCCAGCGGCAGCGTCTCGCGATCGCGCGGGCCCTCGTACGCAAGCCCGAGGTCTACCTCTTCGACGACTCCTTCTCGGCGCTCGACTACGCGACGGACGCACGGCTGCGCGCGGCGCTCGGCCGGGAGATCGCGCACGCCACCGTGATCATCGTGGCGCAGCGGGTCAACACCATCCGCGACGCGGACCGGATCATCGTGCTCGACGAGGGCGAGGTCGTGGGGGACGGGACGCACACCGAACTGATGGCGTCGAACGCGACGTACCGCGAGATCGTGCTGTCGCAGCTCACCGAGGAGGAGGCGGCGTGACGACGTCGGAACACAACGGCGCGGCGCCCGCCCCCGGAAGCGCGGCGGCGGAGGCGGAGGCCGCGGGGGCCACGCCGGAAGCCGCAGAGACGGTGGACACCGCGAAAGCCGTGGAGTCCCCGGACACCACGGATACCGCGGACACCACGGATACCGCGGACACCCCGGACACCGCGGATATCGCGGCGCAGAACGGCGGGGCCACGGACGCGGACGGCGCGCCGCGTCGGGGCCCGCAGCCCATGGCCGGCCCCGGCCGCTTCATGGGCGGGCAGCCGGCCGAGAAGTCGCTCAACTTCAAGGCGTCCGGGCTGCGGCTGCTGAAGCTGCTGGAGCCGGAGAAGCGCTGGGCGTACGCCGTCGTCGTCCTCGCCGTGCTCGCCGTCGGGCTCTCCGTGGTCAGCCCGAAGATCCTGGGCGAGGCGACCGACAAGATCTTCACCGGCGCGTTCGGACCGAACGGCGTCGACTTCGGCGCGGTCGGGGTCATCCTCGGCTGGGCGGCCCTGGTCTCGCTGGGGTCGGGCGTGTTCAGCATCATCCAGTCGCGTATCGCGAACCGGGTGCTGCAGCGCGCGATCAAGCGGCTGCGTACCCAGGTGGAGGAGAAGTTGGCGCGGCTGCCGCTCGCGTACTTCGACCGCCAGCCGCGCGGCGAGGTGCTGAGCCGGGTCACCAACGACATCGACAACCTGGGCCAGACACTGCAGCAGACCATGAGCCAGCTGCTCTTCTCGCTGCTCACCATCGCCGGTGTGCTCGGGATGATGTTCTGGATCTCCTGGCTGCTCGCGCTCGTCGCGCTGGTCACCGTGCCGGTCTCGATCATCGTGGCCGCCCGCATCGGCAAGAAGGCCCAGCCGCAGTTCATCCAGCAGTGGAAGACCACCGGCAAGCTGAACGCGCACATCGAGGAGATGTACACCGGTCACGCGCTGGTCAAGGTCTTCGGTCGGCAGGACGAGTCGGCGGAGATCTTCCGGGCGGAGAACGAGAAGCTCTACAACGCCTCGTACCGCGCCCAGTTCGTCTCCGGGCTCATGCAGCCCGCGATGATGTTCATCGGCAACCTCAACTACGTCCTGGTCGCCGTCATCGGCGGCCTCCGCGTCTCATCCGGCGCGCTCTCGATCGGCGACGTGCAGGCCTTCGTCCAGTACAGCCGCCAGTTCAGCCAGCCGCTCACACAGGCCGCCAGCATGGCCAACCTCATCCAGTCCGGCGTGGCCTCCGCCGAGCGCGTCTTCGAACTCCTCGACGCGCCCGAGCAGACCCCCGACCCCGCCGAGCCCGCCCGCCCCGCCGAACTGCGCGGCCGGGTGGCCTTCGAGAAGGTCTCCTTCTCGTACAGCCCCGCCAAACCCCTCATCACCGACCTGTCGCTGGCCGTCGCCCCCGGGCAGACCGTCGCGATCGTCGGCCCGACCGGCGCCGGCAAGACCACCCTGGTCAACCTCCTGATGCGCTTCTACGAGGTCACCGCGGGCCGCATCACCCTCGACGGGGTGGACACCGCCACCATGTCCCGCGACGAACTGCGTTCGTCGGTGGGCATGGTCCTCCAGGACACCTGGCTGTTCGGCGGCACCATCGCGGACAACATCGCGTACGGCACCTCGGGCGCCACCCGCGAGCAGATCTGCGACGCCGCCAAGGCCGCCCACGCAGACCGCTTCATCCGCACCCTCCCCGAGGGCTACGACACCGTCGTCGACGACGAGGGCACGGGCATCAGCGCGGGTGAGAAGCAGCTGATCACCATCGCCCGCGCCTTCCTCTCGCAGCCCACCATCCTTGTCCTGGACGAGGCCACGAGCTCGGTCGACACCCGCACCGAAGTCCTCATCCAGCGCGCCATGGCCCACCTCCGGCACGGCCGTACCGCATTCGTCATCGCCCACCGCCTGTCCACCATCCGCGACGCGGACACGATCCTCGTCATGGAGTCCGGCCGCATCGTCGAGCAGGGCAACCACGACACCCTCCTGTCGGCGCGCGGCGCCTATGCCCGCCTCTACGAATCCCAGTTCGCGGAGGCCCCCGCCGAGGTCGACTGACGGGCCGGACACGACTCGGTCCCGGCACATGAGCCACGTGCCGGGACCGAGCCGTCGTCCGCCTCCTGCGCCTGGCCAGGGCACCTGGCCTGGCTACCTGGCGCGGTAACCTGCCGTGCTCACCGGGCGTGCTCACCAGGCGTCCTCACCATGTGCGCTCACCTGGCCGACCCGCCGCAACGGGCCGACCGACCCCGGCTGAGCACTACTTGTCGAGCGGCTGCCGCAACGGCAGGTCGGCGACGTCCAGGGTCGCCTTGTCGCCCGCACCGCGCGGGGCGTTCGGGGCAGCGACGGCGGACCGCTTGGCGGCCACCTGCGCAGCGCCCACCGCACTGCGCGTGTCGGTAAGGATCTGCTCCGACAGCACAACCGGGCCACCAAAGACGTCGACCTACGCCCCAGGCCTTCCAGGCGCCCCCAACAACCCACCCACACAAGCGAACTCGCGTCCCGACCCTGCGGTTAGCCGACGCCCCCGACCCCGCCGACACCCCCCGCGCGCTCACCCCGCGACACCGCCGCGTCCCTCGGCCAGGTCAGTGCGGTGTCCGCCCACAGCCGGAACCCGACCGCGACCCCGCCCAGGCGCGGATCGGCTAGAGGTCCCCGCATCCGCCCCCATCGGCCGCCCGGCTCACCAACCACCCCAGCACGTACGATTTCCCGCCGCGAACAGTCCGCAACGCGACCACCGCGACCACCGCCCCGGGGGCTCCCACTTCGCACCACCCCACCGACTGGGGCGCTACGCACCAACCAAAAGCCGGCGCCAACCGACCCGTGCCACCCCCGCCTATCCAGTGGCGAACCCACCCCCAAAGTGCGGTATGGTTTCCGTGCTCGGCCAGCCGAGCACCGGGACGTGGCGCAGCTTGGTAGCGCACTTGACTGGGGGTCAAGGGGTCGCAGGTTCAAATCCTGTCGTCCCGACGGTGTTTGTGCAGGTCAGGGGCATGATCGCGATTTGCGATCATGCCCCTGACGGCGTTTTGGGAGGGGCATTCCTCCCACTACCGTGTCAAGCCGCGTCGGACCCGGTCGAACGGAGATGACCCCTTGACGCCGGGCCAAGCGCGCGGCGGCTGCCGGCCTCCGCCCGGTGTTCCTTCTTCCGGGCGGCCTTGTCCTTCTTCTTGCCCTTTGCCTTGCCGTCCTTACTCGTCTTCTTCGCCTCGGCCGACGTGGTGGTCCGGATCGAGGGGGTGTCGGGGTGGGCTTGTTCCCAGGTGCGGTGCCAGCGCTTCTCCATGTTCTTCACGATCCGCCGCACCAGGCGGTCGGACACGTGCCCGTACACGTCCTGCAGCTTGTCGGGGACGTGGTGTCCGAGCCGCCGCGCGCGGGCGACGTCCACGATGCCGTCGTCGATCATCCAGGTGTTGTGCGAGTGCCGCAGCCCGTGGAACGTCAGCCCCGGCTTGACCGGCCCCCAGCCGCGGCGCGGGTCGCCGTTGACGGCGGGACGCCAGTACCGCCGGGAGAACGTCGACCGGCGCCACCAGCCCCCGTCGGGGCTGGTGAACACCACGCCGTCCACGGTGTGTTCTGTCCCGTCCGGGCTGGTGGCGGTCAACCCGTTGCCGGTGTGCTGGCGTTCGGCGTCCAGCAGCGCGACCAGGAACGGCGGAATGGCGATCTCCCGCGCCGACTCCGCGGTCTTCGGCGGGCCGAGGTAGCACCGTCCGTTGATCTCGTGCAGCGACCCGGCCTCACCGTCCAGCGTGATCACACCACGGGCGAGGTCGACAAACGGCCAGCGCAGCCCGGTGGTCTCGCCCCACCGCATCCCGGTGAACGCGGCGGTGAGCACCATGACGTACGCGTTCGACCCGGCCAACTCCCGCACCCGCTCCGCCACCGCGAGCACCTCACGCGGCTCCGCCCACACCGGCGCGGGCCTCTTGACCCGCGCCCGTCGCCCGCGCCGCCTGCTGCTGGCGGGGTTGGTGGTGATGAGTCCTTCGTCGACCGCGTCGGCGAGGATCATCGACAGCAGCTTGGTGATGTGGCTGACCGTCGTGGGCGAGTACGTCGCGCCCAGGCTGTTCCTCCAGATCCGCACGGCGGAGCGGGTGATCGCGGCGAGTTCGGTCTCGCCCCAGCGGGGCAGCAGGTGGTTGCGCAGCATGCTCTCGTACATGCTGCGGGTCTCCTCGCCGACGTCCAGGGTCTCGCGCCACGTCTCGACCCAGTCCCGGACCGGGGTGTGCCCGAGCGCGGGGTCGGTGAAGGTGCCCTGGCGCTGCTCGGCGTTGATCTCATCGGCGCGGTCGTCCGCGACCGGCTTGCTGGGGTACCCGTTCTCCGAACCCAGCGTGCCGTCGTCCTTCAAATAGCGCACTCGCCAGGTGGCGCCGTGTTTCTCGGACCAGGCCATGCGAAAGATCCCTCCCAGGGATTCGGGGTCGCCCCGCAACCACGGCAATGCCGCCGCGGCCCAGGACCGGTCGCCATCGATGGACGCTCCACTCCACCCGCACCATCAAGTCCGCACGGCAGCACGGGGAAAGGCTGTAGGACGGGGTGGAGCGGCTGCCCGCCTACCGGGCCCGCTGCGCTCGCCGCCCGTGCCGCGGCTCGGTCCGGCCGGCGGCGACGATGTCGGCCAGGTCCTGCTCGGAGAACCGCAGATGCCGCCCCACGAAGGTGCAGGGGATGACCCGCGCCGACACTTTGGCCCGCAGCCACGACTCACGCACCTGCAACCGCGCCGCAGCCTGCGCGGGCGTCAGCAGCAGCACGGCGTCGGCCTGGGAACCGGGGGAGTCGGCAGCGGGGGAGGGGAGTTCACTGATGTCGGCGTTGTCACGCACCATGGCCTCCGCGAGGGTGAGGCGGCCCGTCAGGGCCGAACGACACGGTCACCCTTTACGGAGGATTTCCGAGCCGGAAACGACACAGACGCCGGAGCTTTGAGGGACTTCGTCACCCCTCGGCCTCGCAGCCTCCCCGTCGGACCCCGTACGGCGCGACGCCAGCGTCGGCCCGAGGGCCGGGCTTGCCCCTCACGGGCAGGGCAGTTGCTCTGGGGCAGGCGACGCCCCCGCGCGTGCATCAAATAGCAGGCCCGAGCAACAGCTCTCGCCAAGAACAGCCAAACATCCAGCACCCAACGGCCGGAAACACCGCACCTCAAAGCTGTGGGTGCCGAAAATTCGATCCGTGCACCTTACGCGGCATGTCGGTATTCGTGGATGGTGCCGCCGAGTCGGTCGTGCAGCCCCCCAGCGCGCCCCTGTCCAGACGCCGACCGCGCCGGACGAGGTGAGTGAATGCCGCGGATCGCCGGTGGGCTACCTGCTCTCCACCAGCCTTCCGTGTACGCCCACCCACACCCCGCCGCCCGGCGAGGTGACCACCTCGGAAGAAGTCCTCGCGGCGCTGGTAGCCAACAGCGCCGTGCGGCTGCGGCGGGCGGAGACCGGGGAGGTGTACCCGGTACGCGTACGCGTTCGTGCTGCCCACCGGTCCGACATCCGGCGCGGACAACGCCCCGGCCGGCTGGTACTCCGCCGACGTGCTCGTGCTGGTGGGCGCCCGCCGCCCGTGGTCGGCGCCGGAGGAACCGGACGCGGTGGAGACCGACGCGTACCGCGCGGCCCGCGACGCCGTCCTGGGAATGTGGCCGATCCCCGAGGAGTGGACCCCGGCCGCGCTGCCGTTGGATGTGGCGAAGATGTTCCGCAGGTGGACCGACGAGGATACGCCGCGGCTTGCCCGGACGGCGGTCGCGCGCGCCGTCACCGTCGGCGGCGACCGCGACCTGGACCCCTACGGCGATCACGCCGACTGACAGTGAGGATTGGTGGTGGCACCGCTCGGGGGTCTGACTCTCCGACTGACTGACGTTTCGGCTGTCCTTCTGGCGAATCGTCGGC
>NZ_JBSFVE010000020.1:86405-190117 GCF_053592165.1 Streptodolium elevatio | reverse complement strand
GCTTCGGACCTGTCGGTCCGAAGCCGCGCGAAGCGGCGGGTGCATCGGCCGCCGGCCCGTCGAGGGGCGGACCCGCACGTGCGGAAGCCCCGGGCACGCGGTGGCGTGTTCCGGGGCTCCGTCAGGTTGTCCTCGGCGCCGGGCCGTCCCTGGTCAGGCGCGCGGGGCCGGCTGGTAGAGGACGGCGGCCCAGCCGTCGGGGCCGACGACCTGGGCGCGGACCTCGTGCGGGCCCTGCACCGGCTCGGCGACCTTGAAGCCCGCCTCGCGCAGCGGCGTCAGCGCCGCCTCCAGGTCCGCGACCTTGACCATGACCGACGCGCCCTCGCCCTCGCGGTCGGTGCCGGACAGGGCGATCCGGTTGCCGTTCACGTCGAACTGCGCCCAGCGGTCGCCGTCGACGAAGGTCGGCTCGGTGCCGAGCACCGCGCTCATGAACGCGACCGCGGCGGTCATGTCGGCGACGGGGAACGCGGCGGACAGGCCCTGTGCGGACATGACGACCTCCAGCGGGATACGTGGTCGGGGGCAGCGCGCCACCGGGTGCGACAGGCGTACATCGGGGGCACACGGCCGATCGGGATGCATCTGATGGTCTATCAGATCCCGTGGGGTGGCGGGCCGGTCGCGCGCGGTGACACCGGTCACGGCTCCCGGCGCCGACCGCCGGGCCGGAAACGCGCAAATCCCCGCCGCGGCGCCGACGCCGCGCCTCGCTGCCCCCGCGTCCGGTGGCTTAGTGTCGGCAGCGTGGACCCCACACAGCCGACCCCGCCATCCGCCGGGCCGCCAGTAGGGCCGGCCGCGCCGCCCGAGCCCCCGGCGTTCCCGCAGCACTGGGAGGCCGACGTCGTGCTCCGCGACGGGGCGACCGCGCACCTGCGGCCGGTCGGGCCGCACGACGCCGACCGGCTCGTCGAGTTCTACGCCCGGGTCTCCGACGAGTCGAAGTACCTGCGGTTCTTCACGCCGTATCCCCGTCTCTCGGCACGCGACGTGCGGCACTTCACCAACCACGACTGGATCGACCGCGTCGGCCTCGGCCTGTTCGTCGGCGACGCCCTGGTGGCGATCGTCCGGTACGACCGGATCGGCCCCGACGGACGCGCCGTCCGCACCGGCCCGCACGGCAGGTCCTCGACCGCCGAGGTCGCCTTCCTCGTCCAGGACGACCAGCAGGGGCGCGGCGTCGCCTCCGTCCTGCTGGAGCACATCGCGGCCGTCGCGCGCGAGCGCGGCATCCGCCGGTTCGTGGCCGACGTGCTGCCTTCCAACCGCCGCATGATGAAGGTCTTCACCGAGGCGGGGTACACCCAGCAGTCCGCGTTCGAGGACGGCGTCGTACGCCTGACCCTCGACCTGGAGCCGACCGACACCTCCACCGCCGTCATGCTCGCCCGCGAGCACCGCGCCGAGGCCCGGTCCACCGCCCGCCTGCTCAACCCCCGGTCGGTGGCCGTCATCGGCGCGGGCCGCCGCGAGGGCACGGTCGGCAACACCCTGCTGCGCAACCTGGCCGAGAGCGGCTTCGCCGGGCCCGTGTACGCGGTCAACCCGGCCGCGGGCGACCCGATCGAGGGCGTACCGGTGTACCCGACCGTCGTCGACATCCCCGGCGAGGTGGACCTCGCCATCGTCGCGGTCCCCGCCCGGGCCGTGCAGCAGGTCGCCCAGGACTGCGGCCGGCACGGGGTACGCGGCCTCGTCGTCGTGTCGTCCGGCTTCGCCGAGACCGGACCCGAGGGCCGCGAGCGGCAGCGCCGCCTGGTCCGCACCGCGCGCAGCCACGGCATGCGCGTCATCGGGCCGAACTGCCTCGGCGTCCTCAACACGGACCCCGAGGTGAGCGTCAACGCGAGCCTGTCGCCCCGCATGCCGCGCCGCGGCCGGGTCGGCATGTTCGCGCAGTCCGGCGCGCTCGGCATCGCGATCCTGGAGTCGACGGTCAACCGGGGCATCGGCCTGTCGACGTTCGTCTCCGCGGGCAACCGCGCCGACGTGTCCGGGAACGACCTGCTCCAGTACTGGGAGGACGACCCGGCCACCGACGTCGTCCTCCTGCACCTCGAATCACTCGGCAACCCGCGCAAGTTCACGCGCCTGGCCCGCCGCGTCTCGCGCCGCAAGCCGGTGGTCGTGGTCAAGAGCCTCCGGCACGCCGAGGGCGTCCCGCTGGGGCACGCCACCCGGGCGCTCAGCCTGCCCGACCAGGCGGTCGACTCGTTGTTCCGGCAGGCCGGCGTGATCCGCGTGCCCACCGTCGCGGAAATGTTCGACGTCGCCCAGCTCCTTGCCTACCAGCCGCTGCCCGCGGGCGACCGCGTGGCGATCGTCGGCAACTCGGACTCGCTCGGCCTGCTGACCCAGGACGCCTGTACGAGCGCCGGGCTCGACCCCCTCCGTCCGATCGACCTCACCACCTCGGCGACCGCCGAGGACTTCCGCAAGGCGCTCGGCGACGTCCTCGCGTCCCCCGACTCGGACGCCGTCGTCGTGGTCTTCATCCCGCCCCTCACCACCTCCGGGCAGGAAGTCGCGTCCGTCATCGCGGAGATGGCCGAGCGGGCGGTGACGGCGGGCAAGCCGCTCGTCGCGACGTACCTCGCACACGAGGGGCTGCCGGACCAACTGCGGCGGCTCGACCCCGACGGGGTACCGGCGCCGGGCTCGGTGCCGTCCTACCCCGCGCCGGAGAACGCCGTGCGCGCCCTCTCGGAGGTCGTGCGCTACGCCGCCTGGCGTCGGCGCCCCGCCGGCGAGGTCGTCGAGTTCGAGGACGTCGACGCCGACACCGCGCGCGGCCTGGTCCGCGCCCGCCTCGGTGCCGCGGACGCGGCCGGGCTCTCGCCCGCCGAAGCGGCCGAACTGCTCGGCTGCTACGGCATCCACCCGAGCCCCGCCGTACGCGTCGACAGCGAGGACGCCACCGTCGCCGCCGCCGAGCAGATGGGCTATCCCGTCGTGCTCAAGACGATCGCCGAACACCTGCGGCACCGCGTCGACCTCGACGGCGTACGCCTGGACCTGGGCACCGAGGCGGGTCTGCGCCGCGCCTTCCGCCGCATGTCCACGCGCCTCGGCGGCCCCGACCAGGCCCGGCTGGTGGTCCAGCGCATGGCGCCGCGCGGGGTGGCAACGATGGTGGGGCTCACGTACGACGAGTCCTTCGGCGCGCTGCTGCGCTTCGGTCTCGCGGGCCCGGCCTCCGAACTGCTGGGGGATGTGGCGCACCGCGTGGTGCCCGCGACCGACCAGGACGTCGCCGACCTGGTCCGGGACATCCGGGCCGCGCCCGTGCTGTTCGGCTACCGCGGCGCGCCGCCCGTCGACGTCGGGGCGCTGGAGGAACTGCTGCTGCGGCTTTCGCAGCTGGCCGAGGACCTGCCGCAGGTCACCTCGGTCGTGCTCGACCCGGTGGTGGCGACGGGGGAGGGGCTGACGGTGCTGGACGCGCGTGTACGCCTGTCGCGGCCGCCGCTGCGCACCGACCTGGGCCCGCGATCCATGGGCAATCCCCGCTGAACCGCACGCCGGAGCCCGGGGTTGCAGCGTCGATTGAAGCGTCCAATTGAAGCGCCGCATGAAGCGTCGAGCCGAAGCGTCGCATCGAAACGCTGCATCGAAGCTCCGGTTGACGCCCGGAAGCCGTAGGCCGGCAAGCCCCCGAAACGCGAGCCGCGGCGGTACGCGCCCGTCTCCAGGTCATACCGCCGCCGGCCCGGCCGCCGCGGCGCCGATGCCACCCCGAGCCGTGGCACCCGCGCCGCCGCTGCGGCCTCCGGTCAAGCCCGTCGCCATGCCCCTCCGCGCACGCCCTCCACGTGGCGGCGCATCATGCCGACCGGCCCGTCCGGACCGACCGCTCCCACGCCGGGTTTCCCCGATCCCACCGGCGCGGGTGCGGTGCCGCCCGAACTCCCGGTGCGGGAGCGCGGACACTGTGCCGGACGGCCGGGGGCCACCGCGAACGGTGCGTCCCTATCGCCCCGTCCGTCCTGCACAACGGACAGTCAACCGGGTCGTGCCGGACGAGGGGAGGGCGCGCGTGGGGCGCGCGGTTGCGCGGCACGTGGGGTCCCCCGGGGGTGTGCCTCACCGTCACCCGTACGGGGGCTGTCGTGAGGTCGACAAAGAGTCATAAGGCGAATGCGGCGGGTCGCGGCGCGCGACCGGGCAGACGCCGCCGCGAACCCGACGCGGTCCCGTCGCGAACCGTTCGGCGGCCCGTCCGAGCGCGCTCGCAGCACGCCCCGATCGCCAGGATGGCGCGCGGGGGCGCTCGGAGGTGCCAGGATGGGGGGCATGGCGAAGACCACCACCTCGACCCAGGGCCTGCGTACGGCCATCGAGCGCAGCGGCTACTACCCGAGCCTCGTCGCCGACGCGGTCGAGTCCACGATCGGGACCGAGCAGGTCGACGCGTTCCTGGTGCACCAGGAGACCACGTTCGACTCCAACGAGGTCCGGCGGCACGTGACCGTCCTCGTCCTCACGCCCGGCCGCTTCCTGGTCAGCCACACCGACGAGCACGCCCCCGACGACACGTCCCCGACGCCGTATGCGACGACGTCCACCGAGACGGTGCGGATCGACCGCATCGAGTCGGTGGTGGTCAGCCGCGTCGTCGGCAACCCCGCCGAGTACGTCCCCGGCGCCCCGCCGCGCGAGGTCGTGCTCACCATCGGGTGGGGCGCCGTCGGCCGCATCGACCTGGAGCCGGCCGGCTGCGCGGACCCGAACTGCGACGTCGACCACGGCTACACCGGTGCGATGACCGCCGACGACCTCTCGCTGCGCGTGAGCGAGGCGGCCGACGGCCCGGACGCGGTCGAGCACACGCTCGCGTTCGCGCGCAGATTGTCCGAGGCCATCGCCGGCTCCGGCCGGTGAGCGCCGCACCCTGGGCTCCGGAACCACCACCAGTCCCCGTCCCGCGCTACGGCGCCGGGGCACTCTCCGACCTGCTCCCGTCCGTCGCGGCGTCCCTCGGGATGCCCGGTGAGCGCAACGTCCTGGGCCTGCGTGAGACCGAGCGCGCCGTCGTGTTCCTCGTCGACGGCCTCGGCTGGGAGCTCCTGAAGGCCCATCCGGACTGGGCGCCGTACCTCACGTCGCTGGTCCCCGGCGCGTGGGGCGGGCGCGGCGAACCGCTGACGGCCGGCTTCCCGGCGACGACGGCGACGAGCCTGGCGTCGTTCGGCACGGGCCTCCCGCCGGGCGCGCACGGCCTGCTCGGCTACACCGTGGCGATCCCCGGCGACGCGCGGCTGATGAACCAGCTGCGCTGGGACCCCTATGTGCCGCCGCGCGAATGGCAGCCGCATCCTCCGCTGATGGAGCGTGCCGCCGCCGCGGGCATCACGGTCGCCCAGGTATCCGACCCCCTGTTCGAACGCACGCCGCTGACCCAGGTGGCGCTGCAGGGCGGCACGTTCGTCGGCCTGCAGGGTGGGCTCCCGCGCATGCACGGCGTCGTGGAGCAGTTGTCCCGGCCCGGGCCGGTGCTGGTCTACACGTACGTCAGCGACCTCGACAAGGCCGGGCACGTGCACGGCGTCGACTCCGACGCGTGGCGGATCGAACTCGCGCGCGTCGACGGCCTGGTCCGTGCGCTCGCCGAGCAACTCCCGCCCGGCACCGCGCTGTACGTCACCGCCGACCACGGCATGATCGACGTGCCGATGGCCGACCGCATCGACGTCGACACCGACCCGGAGCTCTCCGCCGGAGTCGCGCTGCTCGGCGGCGAGGGCCGGGCCCGGCACGTGTACGCCGTCCCGGGCGCGGCGTCCGACGTCCTGGCGATCTGGCAGGACGTGCTCGCCGACAGCTGCTGGGTGCTCTCCCGCGACCAGGCCGTCGACGCGGGCTGGTTCGGCGAGGTCGAGGACCGCGTGTACCACCGCATCGGCGACGTCGTCGCGGCGCCGTGGGCGGATGTCGCGATCGTCGCGACGCGCCGGGAGCCCAACGAGTCGCGCATGGTCGGCCTGCACGGGTCCATGACCGCGGTCGAGCAACTGGTGCCCCTGCTCGAAGTGCACGCCTGACCCGCGCCTGCCCCCGAGTTCGGTCCATGCCACAGGCTGACCAAGACCTGACCGGCGTCGTCTGCCGGACCGGCTCGCCGGTCGTCCGCCGGGCAAGCGAAAGGGCGCCCTCCCGGCGGTAACCGGCAGGGCGCCCCCCGCGCTTCGCGGGCCGCGGCCCTGGAATGCGTCAGCTCAGGCCTGCTTGCGCTTCTTCAGCAGAACCGAGGCGAGGGCCGCGATGACGGCGATCGGCAGGACTATCTTGAAGAGCTTGCCCATGGTGGTGAACCCCCTCGAGTGGTCGGGTGCCGGGCCGATGGCAGTGGGTGCCCGCGGCCGACCCCGCGCCTTTCCGGTGACGCGGGATCAACTCCCGGGCGGGCCCGACGGTTCCGACTCTATGCGATGCGGTCCCTCACGGCGCCGACGCCTCGTCCATGTCGCCGGTCGACGCGATCACGGAGAACGTTGCGCCGTGCGGGTCACCGCAGGTGGCGTGGCGTCCGTACGGCGAGTCCTGCGGCTCGCTCAGCACCGCGCCGCCCGCGCGGCGCACCTTGGCCACCGCGTCGTCGGCGTCCTCGACGCAGAACGTCACGGCCCAGTGCGCGTGCACCTCGTCGGGCCAGTTCTCGTCCATGCCCATGACGCCGCCGATGGGCCGCCCGTCCACCAGGATCGCGTGGTAGTCGAAGCCGTCCGCGCTCATGTCCTCGTAGTCGTAGCCGAACGCGGTGGCATAGAACTGCCGCGCGGCCTTGCTGTCGCGCGTCATCAGCTCGTTCCACACGATGCCGCCCGGCTCGTTCACGAGTTCGGCGCCGATGTGGGTGCCGGCCTGCCACAGCCCGACCACCGCGCCCGTCGGGTCGGCGAGCAGGGCCATGCGCCCCAGGTCGAGGACGTCCATCACCGGGAACACCTCGGTCGCGCCCGCCGCCTTCATCGCCAAGACCGCCGCGTCCGCGTCGCCGACCGCCAGGTAGGTCGTCCAGGCGATCGGCATGTCGGGTTCGGGAAGCTTCATCATCCCGGCGACGCGCTTGCCGCGGACGGTGCAGTTTGTGTAGAAGCCGAGCTCCTCAGGGCCGATCTCGCCCTCCCAGCCCAGCACCGTGCCGTAGAAGTCCAGCGATGCCCGGAGGTCCGGCGAGCCCATGTCGACCCAACACGGGACGCCCTGCTTGTACGGGCCCGTCACTTCGCTCATCACTGCCTCCACAGCACAGCTGTCCGGTCAAATCCGGGAATTACCGAAAGTCGGGAGAAATAGCGATCTATCGGTTCGATGCTGGCACGGCGGGCAGGCGGTGTCGCGTGGAACGCGCGAAGCGCCAGGGGTGAACGCCGACACAGCGCGGGGCGGCGCACGCCGGACCCTCCGGCACGGCAGGATGCGGTGGGTGAACCCAGTCATCGACACCACAGAACTCGCCGCCGCGCTGCGCTCCGCCGAGCCGCCGGTCCTGCTCGACGTGCGCTACCGCCTCGGCGGCCCGCACGGCCTCCCGGCGTACCGCGCCGGACACCTGCCCGGCGCGCACTTCGCCGACATGGACGCCGAACTGTCCGCGAAGCCGGGCGGCGACGAGCGCGGGCGCCACCCGCTGCCGGACCCGGAGGACTTCGCGGCGGCGATGCGCCGCGCGGGGGTCTCGGCGGACCGCGACGTCGTCGCGTACGACGCCGCGGACGGCATCGCCGCCTCGCGGGCGTGGTGGCTGCTGCGCTACTTCGGCCACGAGCGCGTGCGCGTGCTGGACGGGGGCTACGCCGCGTGGGTCGCTGCGGGGCACCCGGTCGACGCGAGCGACCCGGAGCCGGGGGCGGGCGACTTCACCCCGGTGCCGGGCGGGATGCCGGTGCTGGACGCCGACGAGGCCGCGCAACTCGCGCGCGACGGCGTGCTGATCGACGTACGCGCGGCCGAACGGTTCCGGGGCGAGACCGAGCCGGTCGACCCGGTCGCCGGCCACATCCCCGGTGCGGTCAACATGCCCGAGACGTCGGTGGCGGGCCCGGGCGGCCTCCTGCTCGGCGCCGACGTGCTGCGCGAACGGTACGAGGCGCTCGGCGCGTTCCCGGGCGCCCGCGTCGGCGCGTACTGCGGCTCGGGGGTGACCGCCGCGCACGCGGTCCTGGTGCTGGAGCGCTCCGGCATCGAGGCGGCGCTGTACGCGCCTTCGTGGAGCGGCTGGATCGCCGACCCGCGCCGCCCGGTCGCGGTGGACCCGGCAGGGTGAGGCGCAGGCGGCGCACCGGCCGGTGACCCGGCGATCGGGGCGATGGCGTACCGCGGTGGCTGACGGGGTGTCAGATGGCCGTCCAGTGCGTCGCCTCGCGCCGCCCGGACGCCGTGTAGGCGACGAAGCCGATCAGCCCGGAGGGCAGGTCCGTCATCGTGAAGCGGCCGAAGCCGTCGGTCAGCACGGTGCGGACCCCTTCCGCGTGCCGGACCTCCAGGCAGACGCGGCGCGGCACGGTGAGCTGGCCGAGGATGCGGCGGCGCGGGCCGAGCGGGTACACCTCGACCACCACGGTGAGGGTCGGCGCGTCGAAGGTCAGGACGTGCGGCGCGTCGCCGACCGCCCAGCGGCTCATGGCGAGCGGCGGCGCGGCGGCGTGGTGGTGGTGAGAGGGCGGCTGGTCGTGGCGCGCAGGAAGTCGGCGAGCCAGGGGTCGACGGCGCCGAACAGCAGCCGGACCTCGGCGAGCAGTGCCCGCTCGTCCTGATGCGTGACCCGGTCCGACGTGCCAACGCTCATTTCCCACCGCCCCCCGTAGACAGGTACTGCGGAGCAACACTGAGCATCCTTGCGGACACACTAGGGCTCTGGGGCACAAATGAGGAAGTGATCAGCGAACTCCGCCGGTTGGGTGACCCGGACGCCCGGGTCACTCCCGCTTCTTGCGGCGGCTGCCGAAAACGATCTCGTCCCAGCTCGGCACGGTCGCGCGCCGGCCGGGGCGGACCCCGTCGGCCTCGGCCTGCCGGTCGGTCGCCCCGATGAGGCGGTCGCGGTGCGGGCCCACGACGCGCGGCACCAGGACGTTCTCGTACGCCGATCCGGCCGACGGCGGCGCGCCGCCGCCCGCGGCCGCTGCGGCCGGGGCTTCGGGCTCCTCCTCGTCCGGCACGGGGGCGGGCACCGGGCGCGTACGCTCGGCGCCGATCGCGGGCACGTCGATGCGCATCGGCTCGCGCACGGTGTCGCGCATGGTCTCGCGCTGCGGGCCGGAAGGCTCGCGGCCGAGGCCGGGGACCGCGTCGAGGAGGCTGGTGATGGCGTCGTCGCCGGTGTTGCGCGGCAGCGACGCGAGGCGCGGGCGGAACGGGAACGGCGTCTCGGCGCCCGCGGTCTGCTCGCCGACCAGCGAACGCGCCTCGTCGTCGTTGGTGGTGACGTGGCGGCGGGGCGGGTCGAAGCTCCAACTCGCCGAGTGCATCTCGCCGTCGGCGCGGTAGAGGAGGAGGATCTCCCAGCTGCCGTCGTCGCGCCGCCACGAGTCCCACTGGATGGAGTCGGCCTCGGCGCCGCGCAGGTGCAGGCGCTCGGTGACGATCTCGCCGAGCAGCGGTCCGGCGGACTCGCCCTGGCGGCGGATCGGCGTCTTGCGGGCGCGCTCGGCCATGAACGCGCGCTCGGCGAGGACGGGGCCCTCGAACCGGCGCACGCGGTCGACGGGGATGCCGGCGAGCTGCGCGACCTCTTCGGCCGTCGCGCCCGCCCTTATGCGTGCCTGGATGTCACGGGGGCGGAGCTGGCTCTCGACCTCGATCTCGATCTGTCCGAGCCGTGCGCGGTCGCCGCGGACGGCGGCGCGCAGCCGCTCGTCGATGGCAAGGCTGAACTCGGTACCGTCGGCAGCCTTCAGCACCAGCCGTGTGCCGTCGTTGCTGACGGCCACGACACGCAGTTCGGGCATGGGGACCTCCCGGGTGGTGCCTGCCGACGTCACCTGCGTCGTTGCTCCCGTTACGAGTGTGACTTGCCCAGTGGCGGCGTGCCACAACCTGACCGATTTGTCCTGGCGTGTCGGATTTTCGTACCCGTCACACCGGTATGTCGTGGTTGCTCCTTGGGTGGAGATTCCGGAGAAATCAGCCGCAGGAGTGCAGTGTCTGATTTGCGGGCCTCCGATCACATTGCGATCGGTCGCTTCCCCCCTCCACGCAGGTCGTTCCGGAACCTGGCGTGAACAGTACTCCATTCGGGGGCGGGGCCGGGCCGCACCGCGCCGTAACGACGCGTCCACATCCGGGCGAAAAATTTCGGCCGTCTCGGGTGAGGTTCCTCACAAGATCCCCGCAGGCGGAACGGCCGTGGGGTTCCCGGGGTCCGAGAGGGAGGAAGTGTCCGTACTAGTCCATTGGAGTCCCTCTTGTTACGTCTGATCATCTCTCATCCATACTCGTCCGATCTGATGATCCATCAGTTCGCCCGCCCTCACCGGAATCCCGTGGTCCGGCGGCGGCTCCGACCGATCGTGAGCAAGGAACGTGATGCAGGAAAGGCCCGACACCGAACGCCGTCGGATCGAACTCAGCGTTGTCCAGGTGGTGGGAAGCGCGCTTGCCGCCGTCTCCTCCGCGTTCCTGCTCTCCAAGCTCGGGGCCGCGGGGACGGTGATCGGCGCGGCGATAGCGAGCGTGGTCGCGACCGTCGGCAGCGCGGTGTACGTCCATGTGTTCCGCCGCACGAGCGAACAACTGCGCGATGTACGCGCGCAGATCGGCTCCACGGTTCCGGGCGCGCCCGGTCCGTACGGCGGCCACGGCGGCCGTGGCGCAGCCGACACGGCCAGGACGGCCGGCGCGGACCCGGGAGCCTCCGGAGCGGGCGCGGACGACGCGACGCGCGTACTCCCGGTGTTCGAGCCGGTGTTCGACCAGGCGTTCGACCCCGGGCCGCGGGCGACCGCACCGCTCGGCGCGACGGGTGAACCCGCAGCCGTGCGCGAGCAGTCGCGGGCCCGGACGTGGTTGGTGCGCTCCGGGATCGCCGCCGTCGCGGTGTTCGCCATCGCGATGGCGTCCATCACCGTGGTCGAGCTCGGCATGGGCCGTTCGTTCGCCAGCCTGTTCGGCAACGGCGGCAGCAGTTCGACGATCGGCGACTTCACCGGCGGAGGCGGCGACAAGCCCACGCCGGAGAAGAAGGAGGGCCCCCAGGACACGCCCGGCACCGAGGAGGGCACGACGCAGGACGGTCAGGAGGACAAGGGCGGCAGCGGAGGAAAGGACCCGTCGGGGACACCGGCCTCGCCGACCCCCGGCGCGTCCCAAGGCACCCCGTCCGATGGCACGACCGGCAGCCCCGACCCGACCGGCGGCGCCAAGCCGCCCACGGGCTCGCCTGATCCGACCGGCGCGCCTTCGTCCGGAACGCCCCCGACCACCCCGTCCGCACCCCCGTCCGGCGGCGCGGCGAGCCCGCCCGCGGGCGACAAGCAGTCGGGCTCGGGGCAGCAGCAGGGCGACCGGCAGCAGGCCGACACGCAGCGCCAGGACGCCGGCTCCGCGTCCTGACCGCCGCGCCGCGACCGACCGTCGGCACCCGCCGGGTGCGGCTACTCGCCCAGCACCCGGCGCAGGTAGTCGTTGCCGAAGCGGCGGTCGGGGTCGACCCGGTCCCGCAGCGCGGCGAAGTCCTTGAAGTGCGGGTAGGCGTCCGCGAAGTACGCCGCGTCGCGCGTGTGCAGCTTGCCCCAGTGCGGGCGCCCCTGATGGGCCGTCATGATCTTCTCCACCGCCGAGAAGTAGCGCTCGTGCGGGGTGCCGCGGAACATGTGCACGGCGATGTACGCGGTGTCGCGGCCGTTGGCGGTCGACAGCCACATGTCGTCGCCGGGCGCGATGCGTACCTCGACCGGGAAGGACACGTACTCGTCGCCCTTGTTGACGAGTTGGTGGACCTCGCGGAGGGCGGCGGTCAGCGCCTCGCGCGGCAGCGCGTACTCCATCTCCACGAAGCGCACCCGCCGCGGGCTGGTGAAGACCTTGTACGACGCGTCCGTGTACGTGCGCGCCGACAGGGCCTTGCTCGACACGCGCGCGATCGCGGGGATCGTCTTCGGGGCCGCCTTGCCCAGGCGGCACGCGAGCCCGAACACGCCGTTCGACAGGAGTTCGTCGTCGAGCAGGAACTTCGCGCGGGAGAGCGGCTTCGCGGGTCCCGAGCTGCGGTTGTTGCGCTTCACGTTGCAGCTGTCGGTGTGCGGGAACCAGTAGAACTCGAAGTGGTCGTTGTCCTCGCACAGCTCGTCGAACCGCCCGAGCACCTCGTCGAACGGCATCGGCTCCTCGCGCGCCTCCAGGAGGAACGCGGGTTCGACGCCGAAGGTCATCGCCGTGACGACGCCGAGTGCGCCGAGGCCGACGCGGGCGCCCGCGAACAACTCGGCGTTCTCGTCGGGCGAGCAGTTCACGATCTCGCCGTCCGCGAGGACCATCTCCAGGGCCTGGACCTGGCCGGCCAGCGCGCCCGACGCGCGTCCGGTGCCGTGTGTCCCGGTAGCGGTGGCGCCCGCAAGGCTCTGCACCGCGATGTCGCCCATGTTGGTGAGGGCGAGGCCGTGTTCGGCCAGAAGGTCGTTGAGGCGTTCGAGCCGCAGCCCCGAGCCCACGGTCACCGTGCCGCCGGCCGCATCCACTTCACGGACCTCGGTGAGCCCGTCGGGGCGTACCAAAACGCCGTCCGTGACCGCGACGGATGTGAAGGAGTGGCCCGCCCCGACCGCCTTGACCCGCAGGCCGTCGGACGCCGCCCGCCGCACCAGCGCGGACACCTCTTCGGGGGACCGCGGCGTGGCCACGCGCCTGGGCTGGGCGGTCTGGTTCCCGGCCCAGTTCCTCCAGGGCATCGGGGTCAAGCTGCTCAACGGCTCCTCCAAAGGTGCGGAGGCGGGCCGTCGGCCCTGACGGGCTTCCTGCGCGCGGGCCTCCTGCGTGGGATGTCCGGACATTACCCGCCGGTCACCAGCCTCGGGAAGACCCGCGGACCCCAGGGGGACCCCTTGCGGCCGTGGGTCGGCCCAGCAAGACGCGCGTCACACGCACACGCCGCGACCGCCCGCGCCGAGGTCGCGCGGGTGGGAGGATCGGCACATGCACGACGCCGCGCCCGGCAACGACGCCGGACCCTTCGACGCCCTGCTCCTCCTGTCGTTCGGCGGCCCCGAGGGCCCCGACGAGGTCGTCCCGTTCCTGGAGAACGTCACGCGGGGGCGCGGCGTGCCGCCCGAACGCCTGGCCGAGGCCGGCGCGCACTACGCGCAGTTCGGCGGGGTGAGCCCGATCAACGCGCAGAACCGCGAGCTGATCGCGGCGATCGAGAAGGAGTTCGCGGCACGCGGGCCCGCGCTGCCGGTCTACTGGGGGAACCGCAATTGGCGGCCCTACCTGACCGACACGCTGCGGCGGATGGCCGACGACGGGGTGCGGCATGCGGCGGTGCTGGTGACCAGCGCGTACGCCTCCTACTCGGGCTGCGGGCAGTACCACGAGAACCTGTTGGCAGCCCAGGCCGAACTGGGGGACGCAGCGCCGCGCCTCGACAAGTTGCGGCACTACTTCAATCACCCCGGCTTCGTGGAGCCCCTGGTCGACCACGTGGTGGCCGCGCGCGCGAGCCTGCCCGAAGCGCTGCGGCCGGGGGCCCGCCTCGTGATGACGACGCACTCCATCCCGACCGCGACCGCCGAGACCTCGGGTCCTGACGGCAACGCGTACGTGCGCCAGCACCAGGAGACGGCCCGCCTGGTCGCCGCCGGGGTGAAGAAGGCGGTCAAGTTTCCGCACGTTGCGTGGGACCTCGTGTTCCAGAGCCGCAGCGGGCCGCCGCAGGTGCCCTGGCTGGAGCCGGACGTCAACGACCACCTCGAACGCTTGCACGCCGACGGGGTGCGGGCCGCGGTACTGGTGCCGATCGGCTTCCTGTCCGACCACATGGAGGTCGTCTACGACCTGGACGTGGAGGCGGCCGCGACCGCCGAGCGCCTCGGCATGCAGGTCGTCCGGGCCGCGACGACCGGCAGCGACCCGAGGTTCGCGGCGGCCGTACGCGACCTCGTGCTCGAACGCGCCGCCGTGCTGCGCGGCGAACACCCCGAGCGGTGCGTCCTGGGCACGATGGGCCCCTCGCACGACGTGTGCCCGCTCGGGTGCTGCCCGGACCCGCGAGGCAGGGGCGAGGGCCTGCGGGGCGCCGCACTGCACGGCACTCCCGCCTGACCACCCCCGCCTGAGCCCCGGCCCCCACACCCTGGGCACCCCCCGCGCGGCCGACCCCCGCGACGCGCCCGCGCGGACCGCCGGAGCGGCTGCCAGGATGGCTCTGTGACCACGGCACCCCACGGCGACACCGCCGACCTGCTCGAACTGGCGCTCGGCGCCGCGCGGCTCGCGGGCGGCATGCTGCTCGCCGATCGGCCCGCCGACCTCGGTGTGGCGGCGACGAAGAGCAGCCCGACCGACGTCGTCACCGAAATGGACACGGCGGCCGAGAAGCTGATCGTCGAGTACCTGCGCGCCCGGCGCCCGCACGACGGGTTCCTCGGCGAGGAGGGCGGCGGCGCGCGCGGCGAGAGCGGCATCCGGTGGGTGATCGATCCGATCGACGGCACCGTCAACTACCTCTACGGACTGCCGGCCTGGTGCGTCTCGATCGCGGCGGAGGACGCGGACGGCGCGGTCGTCGGCGTGGTCGAGGTGCCGACCCAGCGCGAGACCTTCCACGCGGTGCGCGGCGCGGGGGCCTTCCGCGACGGGACCGCGATCCGCGCGAACGACGCGGTGCCGATGTCCAGTGCGCTGGTCGCCACGGGCTTCGGCTACACGGTCGAGCGCCGTACGCGGCAGGCCGGCGTCGTGCACGAGCTGCTGCCCCGGGTGCGCGACATCCGCCGGTACGGCTCGGCGGCGATCGACCTGTGCGCGACCGCGTGCGGCCGCGTCGACGCGTACTACGAGCGCGGGCTCAACCCCTGGGACGTCGCGGCGGGTGCGCTGATCGCCGCCGAAGCCGGCGCGCGCGTGGGGCTGCTGAGGCACGAGGACGACGGGTCGAACCTCGTGGTGACCGCGGCGCCCGCGTTGTACGCGGAGCTGGTCGAGGCACTGGACGCCCTCGGCGCCTGAGGCGCGTAGCCCGGACAAACAACAACCCCCGGCCGACGCGCGATTCGCGTCCGGCCGGGGGAGCGGTCACCCCGTTAATTCCTTCGCTTGTTCCAGGTGGGTCCGTCAAAGCCGAGACGGGTCCTTCAGGCTGACTCGGGCAGCACCTGCACGCCGTGGTCCGAGGCCATCCGTACCAGGTCCTGCAACTCTTCCTGCTGAACTTCGACCAGGAAGTCGTCGCCGGTGTCGGAGGCCAGCTTGAGGGCCTGCTCTGTCTCGCGTATCCGACGAAGGACGTCGGCAGTGAACTCGTCCATCATGTGGGGGCCCCAAGAGACTCGAATGGTCGCCGGTTTCGGTTGTCCTACCCCTGGTTTCGCGCGCCGAAAACCGGGATGCCAGGTGGCAGTGTGACCCTCGTCGCATTGATGGGCGGCGCGATGCGGGCGCTTCACCCGGGAGGGAACATTCGGGGCGGCCCGTGCCCTTACCGACGCTTTACCGAGGCCCGGGGCAAGATGGAGGCACCGTCGGCGCCGTCCCTCGAGGCAGGGCGCGCAGTCAGGCCGCGGACGGCGGCCGACGGTCCAATCTCTCGGTGGCCGCGTGTCGCCGAGCGGCAGATGTGAATCGGAAGGACATCCAGGTGCGGGTTCTCGTCGTCGAGGACGAGCAGTTGCTGGCCGACGCGGTGGCGACAGGCCTGCGCCGCGAGGCGATGGCCGTCGACGTCGTGTACGACGGCGAGGCTGCTCTCGAGCGCGTTGCGGTCAACGACTACGACGTGGTGGTGCTGGACCGCGACCTCCCGCTGGTGCACGGCGACGACGTGTGCCGGGCCGTGATCGACACCGGGCTGCCCACGCGCATCCTGATGCTCACCGCGTCCGGCGACGTCAGCGACCGCGTCGAGGGCCTGGAACTGGGTGCGGACGACTACCTGCCCAAGCCCTTCGCGTTCAGTGAACTGACGGCCCGGGTAAGGGCGTTGGGGCGCCGCGCGGTGACCGCGCTGCCGCCGGTGCTGGAACGTGCCGGGATCCGCCTCGACCCGAACCGCCGCGAGGTCACGCGGGACGGCAACGCGATCCACCTGTCGCCGAAGGAGTTCGCCGTCCTCGAGGTGCTCATGCGCGCGGACGGCTCCGTCGTGTCCGCCGAGCAGATGCTCGAGAAGGCCTGGGACGAGAACACCGACCCGTTCACCAACGTCGTCCGCGTCACCGTCATGACGCTGCGCCGCAAGCTCGGCGAGCCTCCCGTGATCATGACCGTGCCCGGCGCCGGGTACCGCATCGGCGATCCGGCGTGACCGGGCAGCCGCCGGAGGGTTCCCCGGATCCCGGGGCCGCACCGCGGCGCCCGAGGCACCCGCCCCGTCCGGTACGCCCGCCGCAGGCGCAGCCCTCCGCACGCCCCTCGGAGCAGTCCCCGGAGCAGTCGCCCGCGTATTCCCCGGCGCGGTCCCGCTCGCAGCCTCCCGCGCAGCCGCCGAGGCCCCCGGTCCGACCGCCGCACAGTCTGAACCACCAGTCCTCAGGGCCGCAGCCCCGGGCCGCCCAGCGGTCGGGGCCGTTCGTACAGCCCCCGGCCGAACCGGCCGCGCAGCCCGGTACGCCGGGCGTGGGCGGGGCGGTGCCTCCCGGCGGGTCCCCGGGTGCGTCCGGGGAAGCGCCGCCCAAGCCCAGCCGGGCGCCTTCCGCGCGGCGGCTGATCCTCGGAGCCGACCCGGCGACCGGGTACTCCGCGCGCCTCAGCTACGCGCCCGACTGGCTGCGTCCCTCGATCCGGATGCGCCTTACGGCGTTGTACGGCGGCATGTTCCTGATCGCCGGCGTCCTGCTCCTGGGCAGCGTGTACCTGCTCGTCGGGCGCCGCCTCGCGGACCAGAAGCCACCGTCCTTCGAGGTCACGGAGGGCGTGCGGTTCTCGGACGCGCTCGGCCGCGAACTCTCGCCGGACGACCTCAACCAGTTCCTGGAGGACCGCCAGGGCAACCAGCGGGACCTCGTGCTGCACGCGCTGCTCCAGCAGTCGCTGCTGGCGCTGGTCCTCCTGTCGGTCATCGCGTTCGGGTTCGGCTACCTGATGGCCGGGCGTGTGCTGAGCCCGCTCGGCCGCATCACCGCCGCCGCGCGGTCGGTGGCCGGCACCGGCGGGTCGGGTCTGCACCGGCGCATCGACATGGACGGCCCCGACGACGAACTGAAGGAACTGGCCGACACGTTCGACGAGATGCTGGAGCGCCTGGACCGGGCGTTCGACTCGCAGCGAAAATTCGTCGCGAACGCCTCGCACGAGTTGCGCACGCCTCTCGCGATCAACCGCACTCTGCTGGAGGTCGCCCTCGGCGATCCCGCGGTGCCGCCGGAACTGCGGGACCTGGGCGACAAGTTGCTGTCCACGAACGAGCGCAGCGAACGCCTGATCGAGGGGCTTCTGCTGCTCGCCCGCAGCGAGAACGAACTCACCGACCGCAAGCCGGTCGACCTCGCCGAGGTCGCCGGACGCACCCTTGAACAAATCGCCCCGGAGGCCGCGGAGCGCGGCGTCCAGCTGCGCGGCGACTTCCAGCCGGCGGGCGTGTCCGGCAACCTCGTGCTGCTGGAGCGCGTCGCCCTCAACCTGGCGCAGAACGCCGTGCGCTACAACGAGCGGGACGGCTGGGTGGAGATGTCCACGTCGTCCGTCGCCGGGACGACCATGCTGACCGTCGCGAACAGCGGCCCCGTCATCCCTCCGGACAATCTCGAGACAATTTTCGAGCCGTTCCGACGCATGCGCGGCGACCGAACGGAAAGCGAGAAGGGCGTCGGACTCGGGCTTTCGATCGTACGTTCGGTCGTCCGGGCGCATGGTGGCTGGATCGAGGCGGAGCCGCGCGTCGAGGGCGGCCTGATCGTGCGCATCGGGTTCCCCGGCCCGACGGTATGACCCGAACGACGTACTACGACGTACTTGAGCAGGCCGGTTGCCCGCAGGCCACCCGACAACCTACGGTGTCGTAAGTTACGACATCGTAGGAACGCGTTGTGCGCCGAAGCGACGGCGGCCGACGCAGCCCTGTGCCCGTGTTGTCGAAAGCCGCTGCGTCCACATGCTGCGTATGCCCGCCGCACCCCACGCTTTGGAGTTGCCGTGACCCTGATCGCCCCCGCACCGACCGGTATCGACCTGCTGCGCGAACTCGAGCAGGTCGTCGCCGTCGAGATCGACCGCCACCTCGCCATCGCCAAGGAGTGGTTCCCGCACGAGTACGTGCCGTGGTCGCAGGGCCGTGACTTCGACGGCGTGCTCGGCGGCGAGGCATGGCGTCCCGAGGAGTCCAACCTGACCGAGGTGGGGCGTATCTCGCTGACGCTCAACCTGCTCACCGAGGACAACCTGCCGAGCTACCACTTCGAGATCGCCAACATGTTCGGCCGCGACGGGGCGTGGGGCACCTGGGTGCACCGCTGGACGGCCGAGGAGGGCCGCCACGGCATCGCGATCCGCGACTATCTGATGGCCGTCCGCGCGGTCGACCCGGTGGCCCTGGAGCGCTCCCGCATGGAGCACATGGAGGCGGGCTACGCGGGCGACCACATGGACAACCCGCTGCACGTCGTGGCGTACGTGACGTTCCAGGAGCTGGCCACGCGCGTCTCGCACCGCAACTCCGGCCGGGAGTGCGGCGATCCGCTCGCCGAGCAGCTTCTCGCGCGCATCGCGACGGACGAGAACCTGCACATGGTCTTCTACCGCAACCTGCTCAAGTCGGCGTTCGACCTCGCCCCGGACGTCGCGATGCGCGCGGTGACCGACATGGTCACCGACTTCCGCATGCCGGGCCACGGCATCTCCGGCTTCGAGCGCGCGTCGGTCAAGATCGCCCTCGGCGGCGTCTACAACCTGCGCATCCACCTCGACGACGTGCTCCAGCCGGTGCTGCGGAACCTGAAGGTCATGGAGCGCACGGACCTGGGCCCGGAGGGCGAGCAGGCGCGCGAGGAGCTGGCCGCCTTCCTGGCGATCCTGGAGACGAAGGCCGCGCAGTTCGACGAGCGCCTGGCGGCGCGCCAGGCACGGCTGGCCGCTCGCGCCTGACCCTGGCGCCCGCGCGTTCTCGGCGCCGTCGCCGCCGGAAGGCGCACAAGCCCGCGTGAGCACATGGCAGAGCCCCGGCCGCCCGCACCCTGGAAGTGCGGGCGGCCGGGGCTCTCGCGTACGCCTACCGCCGCTCAGGCCGCCGCGCAGGGCCGGGCGTGCGGCCCCGCGTGTGCGGGCTGGAGCGCGCGACCCGGGCGTGCGGGTCGGCGCGAGGGGCTCAGCCGGCCCGGATCAGGAGCGGACCCGGGGTCGGGATCCCCACGCGTCCTTCACCGAGACCTTGCCGCCGGTACGCAGCACCGCGCCTTCGTACATGCGCGCCGCCACGGACATCAACCCCACCAGCGCGACCACCGCGATGGCCGCGGCCAAAAGGTTCTGCCACACGGCGAGTTCGCCGCTCGCGGTGAGCACCGGTTGCAGCATCGCGGAGAACGGCGGTACGTACGCCATGAATTGCGCGAACGCACCGCCGGACTGGCTGAGCACGATGGCCAGGAAGAACGAGGCGATCAGCAGCGACGTCATCGGCGTGATGACGTTCTGCAGGTCCTCCATGCGCGACACCCGCGCCGCCGCGGCGGCGAACATGCACGAGTAGATGGCGTATCCGAGGACGAACCAGGCCACCACCAACGCCGCCGGGTAGACCATCGAGCCGCTGAGGTCGATGGTGTCCAGCGCCGTCGCCGCGGTGAGGCCCACGACGGCCGTGAGGGCCATCTGCGCGAGTCCGAGCAGGCCGATGCCGACGACCTTGCCGGTCAGCAGCGCGCGGGCCGGCACGGCGGCGAGCAGGATCTCGACGATGCGGCTCGACTTCTCCTCCACGACGCCGTTGGCGACCCACATGCAGAAGAGCATGAGCATGCCGTACAGCATGATCACGCCGATGAAGGCGATGCCCTTGCGGGCCTGGCGTTCGTCCGCGTCCGGGTCCAGCGTCTGCTTCGTCAGCGGCTGCACCTGCATCGCCTGGTCGACGGCCGACGCGTCGATGCCCTGCGCGCCGAGGCGGTTGTCGCGCTCGACCGTCGCGTACGCGCTCTGCAGCACGGCCGCGAGCCGGTCCGGCAGTTCGCTGTCCACGACGACCCGGCCGCCGGTCACGTAGGCGTCCAGGTCGCCGTCCTTGACGGCCTTCTCGGCGACCGCGTCGTCCGGGTACGCCTTGACCACCACGTCGGTGTCCAGCAGTTCCGCCTGGGCGCTCGCGACCTGGCCCAGCCGGCTCGCCTGCGGGCCGCCGAACGCGACGTCGTACTTGTCGTCCCCGCCGCCCACCGCCGCCGGGATGGCGACCGCGGCCAGCAGGACCACGAGCATGACCGCGACCGACACCAGGAAGCCGCGGTCGCGGATGCGCTCGACGAACTCGCGGCGCGCCACCAGCCGCACAGACGTCCAGAAGCGCTCGGTGGGGTCCACCCTCGGGGACGTCACGCGCGGGCCTCCTCGTGGCTTGTGGGGGCCCCTGACGGGGGCTGGGCGTCCCCGTTGACCACCTCGCGGAACAGTTCGGTCAGGGACGGGTTCACCGGCGCGAAGGCGCGCACCCGTCCGGCCGCCCGGGCGGCGTCCAGGAGCCCCTGCTCGTCGGTGCCCTGGGCCAGCTCGACCAGGGTGCCGTCGGCGTCCTCGGTCAGCACCGTCACGCCGGGGACCGCCTCGGCCCAGCCCTTGGGCGCGTGCGCATCGACACCGTCGACGGCGACCCGGTAGCGCACCGCGCGACTGTCCCCGCGCAGCTCCTGGACCGTGCCCACCGCATGCATGCGGCCGTCCTTGATGATCCCCACGGCGTCGCACAGCCGCTCGACCAGGTCGAGCTGGTGGCTGGAGAACACCACGGACGCGCCCTGGTCGACGCGGCTGCGAAGGGCGGCGGCCATGACGTCGACGCCCACCGGGTCGAGGCCGGAGAAGGGTTCGTCCAGGATGAGCAGCTCGGGCTCGTGCACGAGGGCCGCGGCCAGCTGCACACGCTGCTGGTTGCCCAGCGACAGGGTCTCCAGGCGGTCCGACGGCGTGCCGGACACCCCGAGGGTCCGCAGCCAGGACAGGGCGGACTCGCGGGCGTCCGTACGCGACATGCCGTGCAGCTCGGCGAAATACACGAGCTGGTCAAGGATCCGCATCTTCGCGTAAAGGCCGCGCTCCTCCGGCATGTAGCCCCAACGCCTGCGTATAGCCGCGTTGACGGGCGCGCCCTGCCACCGGACCTCGCCCGTGTCGGTGGCGAGCACACCCATGGCAATGCGCATCGTCGTGGTCTTGCCGGCGCCGTTGGTTCCGACGAATCCGAACATCTGGCCGGCGGAGACCGAGAACGACAGGTCGCGCAAAACGACCTTTTCTCCGAAACGTTTTCCGAGTCCTGCGAGGTCGAGCACTGTTCTCCCTGGTCGGAGTTTGTCTCCCGGCTGCGGTCGAGAGCGGCGTGCGTCAGTCGACGCGGCGCAGCTGCTCCCTGAACCTCTGCCCGTTCTCCACGTACTGGCGCACGGCCGTTTCGAACGCGCCCGGCTTGACCGCGTCAGGGCGGATCTTCGCAGGTACGCCAAGGGCCATCGCATACGAGGGCACCTCGACGCGGTTCCCGATGAAGGCACCCGCCCCGACGAGCGCCCCGCTGCGCACGACCGCCTCGTGCAGCACAATCGCGCCGTTTCCGACCAGGCAGTCGTCCTCGATCGTGCATCCTTCGAGGTGGACAAGGTGCCCCACGACACAGCGGTTGCCGACACGTGTGACCAGACCCGCACTGACATGGAGGACGGATCCGTCCTGGATCGATGTACGCTCCCCGACGACAATCCGGCCGTAGTCGGCCCGGAGCACCGCGGACGGCCACACCGTCGACCCGGCGCCGATTTCCACGCTTCCGATCACCACGGCATCGGGGTGGACGTAGGCATCCGGGTGTACGACGGGTACTTGTTCACCAAGCGCGTAGACCGTCACGATTCCTCCTGGTTACCGGCCATCATGGAGAGTTACAGTGGGCCACCCATCCAACCAAGTCACCCCTTCGGGGGTTCGGTTGGGTGTCGATTGAGTAACAAGCCTTGCTATGAGGCAGAATCTGCGCCTCAGGTCGGGCACAACTCCGGCCCCTGATGCGTTACGTGCGCTGAAGGCAAGCGTCAAGGGACGCATCGGCAAGCAGATCCACCCGGAGGGGGAGAGGTATATGGCGACTGACTACGACACTCCACGCAAGACCGACGACGACGTCAACGAAGACAGCATCGAGGAGCTCAAGGCCCGGCGCGTCGACAAGTCCGCCAGTGCGGTCGATGTCGACGAGTTCGACCAGGCCGAGGGCCTGGAGCTGCCCGGCGCGGACCTCTCGAACGAAGAGCTGTCCGTGCGCGTGCTGCCCCGGCAGGCGGACGAGTTCACGTGCGCCCGCTGCTTCCTCGTGCACCACCGCAGCCAGCTGGCCAAGGAGAAGGACGGCCAGCAGATCTGCGTCGACTGCGCCTGACGTCCGATCCTCGGGCCTCGGGCCTGCTCAGGATCGATCATCGGCAAGCGGAACCCTGCGCACGCGACCGGGTCCTGGCAGGAGCGGACCGCCCCTGCCGATGATCGATACGAGCAGAGCGCACCACGTGCACCACTGGCACCTATCGGCAGGACGAGCAGGACGAGCAGGACAGGTAGGCCACGCAGGACAAGCAGGACCGGCACCACCCGGCACGTGAGCACACGTGCTCCCGCAGCAACTCCAAACGCCTCCGCCGCAGGAGGCGCGAAGGCCTCAGGGCCTAAGACAAGGGACGTCCGCCGCACCCCCGGCGGGCGTTCTTCCGCGTCCGCAGCCTGTGCGCCGGATACGCGCCGTCCGGGCGCCGCGTGCGCCGGGCGGCGGGGGCGCACCCAAGGGCGCGCGGCGCGGCACCGGGCCGACCGGCGGCCGTACGCCCGGCGGGGCCGGGATCAGCCCTGCGCGGCGTTGCGGCGGCGTACCGCGTCGAGCACCTCGACGAGTCGGGCCGGGTTGCGCGACGACACGTACAGGTACGGCGTCGGGTCGTCCGGGTCGGTGACCTCGACGCGCACGGCGGTGGGCACATAGCTGCGCAGCAGCATGAACGCGCGCGGATCGGCGCCTTCCATGCGCAGCGACCGGGCCTCCTCCGCGTCCAGCGCGGACGCGGTGCCGAGCGCCGCGAGCGGCAGCCGCGCCCGGCCGGCCTCCAGGAACCCGTCGGTGACGCGCACCCGCACCGAGCCGTAGGCGTTGACCGCCCAGGCGGCCAGCACCGCACCCACCACCACGGCGACAGCCGCGGCGACCGGGCCGACGGGCAGCAGCATGAGCCCGCTCACCAGGCCGGCACCGGCCACGAGGCCCCACCAGGACGTCGGCACCACGAGCCGCTCGCTATACGCCTGCATGGCACAAGCCTGTCATCCCCGCCGGGCCCGGCACACCACCGGCCCCGCGCCCGGGCACGCCCGCGCGGGGTCAGCGGCGGCGGGTGACCTTGTCCAGCAGGCGGACCACCCGTTCCGGGGGAGTGCGGACGCCGGTCGCCACGCCCTTTGCGTAGTCGGACAGCATGCGCGGGGCCAGGGCGTCCAGGACCGCCCCGGTCTTCGCATCCGAGCCCACCAGGTAGCGCGGCCGGGGGCGCGGCGTGAGCAGTGCGTGGCGTACCGCTTGCGCGACCGGTCCGGGGGCGGGCAGCGACGACGAGCGGCGCAGGATGCCGTCGGCCATCTCGTACGACTCGGTGTACGCGGAGTTCTTGCGCGGCGGGAGGCGGTTCATGCTGCGCTCCCAGATGTCCGTCCCGAAGCTGCCCGGCTCGATGAGGACGACCCTGACCCCGAACTGCGCGACCTCGATCCGCAGCGCGTCCGACACGGCCGCCAGCCCCTGCTTGCTTGCGCAGTACCAGCCCAGGAACGGCGCCGAGACCCGCCCGGAGATCGACGAGATGTTGACGATGCGCCCGCTGCGCCGCTGCCGCATCTGCGGCAGGACCAGCCGGGCGATGCGCGCCGGCGCGATCAGGTTCGTCTCAAGTTGCAGGCGGGCCTGCTCGTCGTCGACGTCCTCGACCGCGCCCGGCTGGGCGAAACCGGCGTTGTTGACGACCGCCCACGGGCCGCCGCCGGTCATCGTGGCGATCTCGGTGAACGCTCGGACCGTCGAGGTGGCGTCGCACACGTCCAGCAGCACGGTCCGCACGCCGAGTCCGTCGCGCTCGGCCGCCTCCCGCAGCCGCTGCGCCTTATCCTCGGAGCGCGCGGTCCCGATGACGTCGAGCCCCGCGCGGGCCAACTCCAGAGCGGTCGCGAGACCGATGCCGCCGGTAGCGCCCGTCACGACCACGCTCTTGGTCATTTGCGTCCTTCCGTCCTGCCGCCTGCCCACCCGCTGGACGCCCGCCCGCCTGAGCGGCCCGTGCCGCCCCGAGCCCCGGCCCACGACCGTAGTGCTCCCGGGCCCGCGCCGCCCACCACCCGCGACGCCGCCGCGGGGCGGGCTGGACACCGTCCGACCGGCGAAAGGCAGTAATGTCCCCCGGGTGAGTCGACCTTCATCCCTGACCTCGGCTCCGGACGCCACGGTGCCCGGGCCGCATGCGAGCGCACCTCCCCCGGGCACCGAGTTGGGCGAGCATTACGACGGCTGCTTCGGCTGCGGCGAGGACCTCGAGAACGGGCTGCGGCTGCGCACCCGGGTCGGCGAGGGCGTCAGCGTGGACACCGAGTTCGTGGTGGGCACCGGCCACCAGGGCGCCCCCGGCCTGGCCCACGGCGGACTGCTGAGCTGCGCGTTCGACGAGGCGCTGGGTGCGCTGGGCTACCTGCTGCACCAGCCGGCGGTCACCGCCCGCCTGGAGACGGACTTCCGCCGCCCGGTGCCGGTGGGCTCGACGCTGTACATCCACGCGTGGTGCACGGGCGTCGAGGGCCGCAAGATCTTCGCCCGCGCGACCGGACGCCTGGACGCGCCGGACGGCCCGGTCGCGGTCGAGGCCGCGTCGCTGTTCATCGCCGTCGGCTTCGAGCACTTCGTGTCGCACGGGCGCGCCGAGGACGTCGAACGGGCGATGGCGAACCCCGATGTCGTGAAGGCCGCGCGGGCTTTCGAGGTGAACCCGTGACCGGTCCGGTGGACATCCTGGTGCAGCGGCTCGACGCCGAACTGCCGCTGCCGGCGTACGCCCATCCGGGCGACGCGGGCGCGGACCTGGTCACCGCCGTCGACGCCGAGCTCGGCCCGGGGGAGCGCGCCGTGCTGCCCACCGGGGTCGCGATCGCGCTGCCCGACGGCTATGCCGCGTTCGTCCACCCGCGTTCCGGACTTGCGGCACGTTGCGGGGTGTCGCTGGTGAATACCCCGGGCACGATCGATGCGGGATACCGTGGCGAGATCAGGGTCATCGTGGTCAACCACGATCTGCGCGAAAGCGTCTCGTTCCGCCGCGGTGACCGGATCGCCCAGCTTGTCGTGCAGAAGGTCGAGCGGGCGAGATTCCACGAGGTCGGCGTCCTGCCGGGTTCGGACCGGGCCGAGGGCGGCTTCGGATCGACCGGCGGCCACGCCGCCGTCGTGGGCAACGGCACCGACGCCGGTGCCGTCACAGTGACAGTGCAGGACTCGGCTTCCGACAGGGAAGGGATCTGACGTGTTCCGACGTCGCCGACGCAACGAAGAAGCCGACCAGCCCGTCGACGAACTCGACGACGACCTCGCCGCCGACGAGGACGAGGCCGAGGCGGAGGACGGGCCGGCCGACGCCCCGGCGGACGACGAGGCGCTGAACCGCCCGCTGCCGCCCGCGCCGCGCCCGGACGGGCCGTGGGACGAGGACGAGCTCGACGAGCCGCACGAGGGCCGCATCGACCTGGGCGGGCTGCTGGTGCCCGCGGTCGAGGGCATGGAACTGCGCGTCGAGGTCGCCAACGACCTGATCATCGCGGCCACCGTGATCCTCGGGGACAGCGCCGTGCAGCTGCAGGGTTTCGCGGCGCCGCGCAGCGAGGGCATCTGGCACGAGATCCGCAAGGAGATCGCGAGCGGCATCACGCAGCAGGGCGGCCTGGTCGACGAGCTCGACGGCGGGCTCGGCTGGGAGCTGCGTGCGCAGGTGCCCGTACAGCTTCCGGACGGCACGCAGGGCGCGCAGCTGGTGCGTTTCGTGGGCTGCGACGGCCCGCGCTGGTTCCTGCGCGGGGTGATCTCCGGCCGCGCCGCGGTGGACGCCGACACCGGTGCGGACCTGGAGCGGATCTTCCGCGAGACGGTGATCGTGCGCGGCGCCGACCCGATGGCGCCCCGCGACCCGATCCTGCTGCGCCTGCCGGACAACGCCCAGATCGACCCGGCGAGCGGCGTGGCGCCGCCCACCGCCGAGGAGGTCGACGACTCGGGCAAGAACCCGTACAGCGGCGACCTGAACCCGTTCTCGCGCGGCCCGGAGATCACCGAGGTCCGCTAGTCGGCCAGGTCGTCTCGACCTGAGCGCACCCGGCTTCCGCAAGGGGCCCGGCCACACCCGAACGAGGGTGTGGCCGGGCCCCTTTCGCATGTCCGCGGCCGCCCCCTCGGAAGCCGCGCATGAGGGCCGCGTATGGACGGCGTCAATATGCCGCGGGGCCGCGTCAAGGCGCCGCTAGCACTCGACGAAATGCCTGATTTATAGCCCTTTTGTGGGAGCTGGGGCTGCTACCAATGACCCCGCAACACACAACCTCTCACCAACTCTCACGAGGAGACCCGCGATGGCTGACCTGGCCTTCGTACTCCTGACGGTCGCGTTCTTCGCGCTCGTCGCCGCCATCGCCAAGGGGGTGGCCAAGCTGTGAACGCGGACAGCGTTGTCGGCCTCGTCGTCGCCGTCGCCCTGCTGGGCTACCTGGTGCTCGCCCTCATCTTCCCCGAGAGGTTCCAGTGAGTCCCACCATCGCGGGGATCCTGCAGATCTCCCTGCTGATAGCCCTGCTCGCCGCGGTGCACCGCCCGTTCGGCGACTACATGGCCAAGGTCTACTCCTCGGACAAGCACACGCGTCCGGAGCGCTGGATCTACCAGGCCATCGGGGCCAACCCCGACTCCGGCCAGCGCTGGGGCATCTATCTGCGCAGCGTGCTGGCGTTCTCGATGTTCTCGCTGCTCGGCCTGTACGCGCTGCTGCGCTTCCAGGACAAGCTGCCGTGGAACCTCGGCTTCCAGCCGATGAAGGCCGACCAGGCGTTCAACACCGCCGCGTCCTTCACCGCCAACACCAACTGGCAGTCCTACTCCGGTGAGTCCGCGGTCGGCCACACCGTGCAGATGGCCGGCCTGACGGTGCAGAACTTCGTCTCGGCGGCGGTCGGCATGGCCGTCGCGGTCGCCCTCGTACGCGGCTTCATCCGGGTTCGCACCGGCGAAATCGGCAACTTCTGGGTCGACCTGGTGTGCGGCTCGGTCCGCATCCTGCTGCCCATCGCGGTCATCGGCACCATCGTGCTGGTCGCCTCGGGCACCCTTCAGAACCTCGCCGACCCGCACACCGTCACCACGCTCAACGGCGGTACGCAGACCATCACCGGTGGTCCGGTGGCCTCGCAGGAAGTCGTCAAGGAGCTCGGCACCAACGGCGGTGGCTTCTACAACGCCAACTCCGCGCACCCCTTCGAGAACCCGAACGCGTTCACGAACCTGTTCGAGATCTTCCTGATCCTGGTCATCCCGTTCTCGATGCCGCGCACGTTCGGCACGCTGGTCGGCTCGGCCAAGCAGGGCTACGCGATCCTCGGCGCGATGTTCGCCCTGTGGTTCGTCGCGGTAGTGCTGATGACCTGGACCGAGATGCACCACAACGGCACCGCCCTGGAGATCGCGGGCGGGTCGACGGAAGGCAAGGAGCAGCGCTTCGGCGTGCCGGGCTCATCGCTGTTCGCGACGTCGACGACCATGACCTCGACCGGCGCGGTGAACTCGTTCCACTCCTCGTTCACCGGCCTCGGCGGCGGCCTGACGATGCTCGGCATGATGCTCGGCGAGATCTCGCCCGGCGGTGTCGGCTCCGGCCTCTACGGCATGTTGATCATGGCGATCCTGGCGGTCTTCGTGGCGGGCCTCATGGTCGGCCGCACGCCCGAGTACCTGGGCAAGAAGATCGGCGCCGGCGAGATGAAGCTCGTCGCGATGTACATCCTGGTCGTCCCGGCCACCATCCTCACGATGACCGGCATCGCGCTCGCGCTCCCGGGTGAACGCGCCTCGATCCTCAACTCCGACTCACCGCACGGCCTGTCGGAAGTGCTGTACGCGTACACGTCCGGTGCCAACAACAACGGCTCCGCCTTCGCCGGCCTGGGCGCGAACACCGAGTACTACAACACCACCATCGGCTTCGCGATGCTGATCGGCCGGTTCCTCACCATCGCACTCGTCCTCGCACTGGCCGGCCGCCTGGTCGAGCAGCGCCACGTCCCGGAGACGGTCGGCACGCTCAAGACCCACCGGCCGCTGTTCGTCGGCACGCTCATCGGCGTGATCGTCATCGTCACGGGCCTGACCTTCTTCCCGTCTCTCGCCCTCGGCCCGATCGCGGAGGGGCTCGCATAACCATGACCACCACACTCAACGCTCCGCAGAGCGCCCCCACCCCGTCGCCCGAGCACCCGTCCGGCCCCGGCCGCGTCTCGGCCGGCCTCTTCGACCCCGCGCAACTGCTGCGCTCGCTGCCCGAGGCGCTGCGCAAGCTCGACCCGCGCGTGATGGTGCGTACGCCCGTCATGTTCGTCGTCGAGATCGGCTCGGTCCTCACCACCGTCATGGCGGTCAAGGACCCCGGCACCTTCGCCTGGGTCACCGCCGTCTGGCTGTGGCTGACCGTGCTGTTCGCCAACCTCGCCGAGGCGGTCGCAGAAGGCCGCGGCAAGGCGCAGGCGGACACGCTGCGCAAGGCCAAGACCGACACCGTCGCGCGGCGCCTCGTCGGGGACCGCGAGGAGCGCGTGCCCGGTGCCGACCTCAGGATCGGCGACCTGGTCGTCTGCGAGGCCGGCGACGTGATCCCCGGCGACGGCGACGTCGTCGAAGGTGTCGCGAGCGTCGACGAGTCGGCCATCACGGGCGAATCGGCGCCCGTCATCCGCGAGTCCGGCGGCGACCGCTCGGCGGTCACGGGCGGCACCAAGGTGCTGTCCGACCGGATCGTCGTCAAGATCACCACGAAGCCCGGCGAGACCTTCATCGACCGGATGATCGCCCTCGTCGAGGGTGCCGCAAGGCAGAAGACGCCGAACGAGATCGCCCTCGACATCCTGCTCGCGTCGCTCACGATCATCTTCCTCTTCGCGGTCGTGACGCTTCAGCCGCTGGCCGTCTACTCCGGCGCCGAGCAGTCGCTCGTCGTCCTGGTGGCCCTGCTGATCTGCCTGATCCCGACCACCATCGGGGCCCTGCTGTCCGCGATCGGCATCGCGGGCATGGACCGGCTGGTCCAGCGCAATGTGCTGGCCATGTCCGGGCGCGCGGTCGAGGCCGCGGGCGACGTCAGCACGCTGCTGCTCGACAAGACCGGCACCATCACGCTGGGCAACCGCCAGGCGAGCGAGTTCGTCGCGCTGGACGGCGTCGCCCAGGACGAACTGGCGGACGCCGCGCAGCTCTCGTCGCTCGCCGACGAGACGCCCGAGGGACGGTCGATCGTGGTGCTCGCGAAGACCGCGTACGGCCTGCGCGAGCGCCACGAGGGCGAACTCGGGCACGCCGAGTGGATCGCCTTCACGGCGCAGACCCGCATGTCCGGTGTGGACCTCGTCGAGAGGGACGGCGTACGCCGCATCCGCAAGGGCGCCGCCTCCGCCGTCAACGCCTGGGTCGCCGAGCACGGCGGCTCCGTACCGCGGCAGTCCGGCGAGACCGTCGAAGCCATCTCCGCGGCCGGCGGCACCCCGCTGCTGGTCGCGGTCGAGGACTCCGACGGCGCGCGCGTCCTCGGCGTCATCCACCTCAAGGACGTCGTCAAGGAGGGCATGCGCGAGCGGTTCGACGAACTGCGCCGCATGGGTATCCGGACGATCATGATCACCGGCGACAACCCGCTGACCGCCAAGGCGATCGCGGACGAGGCCGGCGTCGACGACTTCCTCGCCGAGGCCACTCCCGAGGACAAGATGGCGCTGATCAAGCGCGAGCAGGCGGGCGGCAAGCTCGTCGCCATGACCGGCGACGGTACGAACGACGCGCCCGCGCTCGCCCAAGCGGACGTGGGCGTGGCCATGAACACCGGCACTTCCGCCGCCAAGGAAGCCGGCAACATGGTCGACCTCGACTCGAACCCGACCAAGCTCATCGAGATCGTCGAGATCGGCAAGCAGCTCCTGATCACGCGCGGTGCGCTCACCACGTTCTCCATCGCGAACGACGTGGCGAAGTACTTCGCGATCATCCCCGCGATGTTCGCGGTTGCGGGCGGCCCGGCGGACCTGGCCCCGCTCGACAAGCTGAACATCATGCACCTGGCGACGCCGGAGTCGGCGATCATCTCGGCGGTCATCTTCAACGCCCTGATCATCGTCGCGCTCATCCCGCTGGCGCTGCGCGGCGTGCGCTACCGGCCCATGTCGGCGGACAAGATGCTGTCGCGCAACCTCGGCGTCTACGGCCTGGGCGGCCTGATCGCCCCGTTCGTCGGGATCAAACTCATCGACCTGGTCGTCTCGCTCATCCCCGGAATCGGTTGATAACCATGGCCACCCAGACAAGCACCCGCATCCGCGTCTTCCTCGCGGGACTGCGCGCCCTGCTGGTCCTCACGGTCCTGCTCGGCATCGCCTACCCGCTGGCCATGACCGGGATCGCGCAGGCCGCGTTCCCCGCCCAGGCCAACGGCTCGAAGGTGAAGGTCGACGGCAAGGAGGTCGGCTCCAGCCTGATCGGCCAGAGCTTCGACCTCGTCGACGGGGACGGCAACCCGCGCCTGTTCGACGCCCAGGGCCAGGAGGTCGTCGGGCACGAGGCCGACGACGGCACCGTGACCTACACCTACCTCGCGGGCGGCGCGCAGCTGTCCGAGGAGCAGGCGGAGAGCGTCGGCACGCAGCCGGACCCGTCGTGGTTCCAGCCGCGGCCGTCGGCGGGCGGCTACGACCCGCTGGCCTCCGGCGCCTCGAACTACGGCCCGGAGAACCCCGAGTTCATCCAACTGGTCAAGGACCGCAAAGCCGCGGTGGCGTCCTTCAACGGCGTCCCCGAGGACCGGGTCCCGGCCGACGCGGTCACCGCGTCCGGCTCGGGCCTCGACCCGCACATCTCGAAGTCGTACGCGCTCATCCAGGTGAACCGCGTCGCCGCCGAACGCGGGCTCGATCCGGCCGTCGTCGGGAAGATGGTCGACGACCACGTCGACGGGCGTGTCATCGGCATCCTCGGCGAACCCCGCGTCAACGTGCTGGAGCTGAACATCGCACTGCAGAAGGCGGCCAAGGCGGAGTAGCCCCGGCCTCCGGGCCCACTTCGCCGGGTGGGCCCGGATCGTTCGGAATCCCCTGATGAGGACGACAATGGACGCCATGGGACGCGGAAAGCTGCGCATCTACCTGGGCGCCGCCCCCGGCGTCGGCAAGACGTACGCAATGCTGGGCGAGGGACAGCGCCGCCGGGCCCGCGGCGCGGACGTGGCGGTCGGTCTGATCGAGTGCCACGGACGCCCGCGCACGGCGGAGATGCTGGAGGGCCTGGAGGTCGTCCCGCGCCGCGAGATGGAGCACCGGGGATCGGCGTTCACCGAGATGGACGTCGACGCGGTCCTGGCCCGGCGCCCGAAGGTGGCGCTCATCGACGAGCTCGCCCACACCAACGTGCCCGGCTCGCGCAACGCCAAGCGCTGGCAGGACATCGACGAGATCCTCGACGCCGGCATCGACGTCATCTCGACCGTCAACATCCAGCACCTCGAATCCCTCAACGACGTCGTCGAGTCGATCACGGGCGTGCCGCAACGCGAGACCGTGCCGGACGCCGTCGTACGCCGCGCGAACCAGATCGAACTGGTCGACATGTCACCGGAGGCCCTGCGCCGCCGCATGGCCCACGGCAACGTCTACGCACCCGAGAAGGTGGACGCGGCGCTGTCCAACTACTTCCGGGTCGGCAACCTCACCGCACTGCGCGAACTCGCGCTCCTGTGGGTCGCCGACCGCGTCGACGAATACCTCCAGCAGTACCGCGCCGAACACGACATCAGCGCCACCTGGCCCGCCCGCGAGCGCATCGTCGTCGGCCTCACAGGCGGCCCCGAGGGCGACACGCTCCTGCGCCGCGCCGCCCGCATCGCCACGCGCGGGTCCGGCGGCGAACTGCTGGCCGTGTACGTCTCCAAGAGCGACGGCCTCACCGGCGCCTCACCGGAGGCCCTGGCCCAGCAGCGCGCCCTCGTGGAGTCCGTGGGCGGCACCTTCCACTCCGTGATAGGCGAAGACGTGCCCAGCGCGCTGCTCGACTTCGCACGCGGCGTGAACGCGACGCAGATCGTGCTCGGCTCCAGCCGCCGCAAGCCGTGGCAGTACATCCTCGGGCCGGGCGTGGGGGCCACTGTCGCGGCCTCGTCGGGCGACATAGACGTGCACATCGTCACGCACGAGCACGCGGGGGTCGGGCGGACGGTACGCGTACCGCGGTCCGCCGTCAGCCGGCGGCGCCTGCTCATCTCCTGGCTCTTCGCCCTGATCGGCCCGCTGCTCCTGACCGTCGTCATGGCGCAGAGCCGCGACCACCTGGGCCTGTCCACCGAGATGCTGCTCTACCTGCTGCTGACGGTCGGCGTGGCGCTGCTCGGCGGGCTGTGGGCGTCCACCCTGACGGCCGTCATGTCGTCGGTCCTGCTGAACTACTACTTCACGCCGCCACTGCACACGCTGACCATCCGCGACGCGGAGAACATGTTCGCGCTGGGCGTCTTCGTCCTCGTGGCGCTCTCGGTCGCGTCCGTGGTCGACGTCGCCGCACGGCGCACCCACCAGGCCGCGCGCAGCCAGTCCGAGTCCGAGACGCTGAGCTTCCTGGCCGGCAGTGTGCTGCGCGGCGAGCAGGCACTGCCGGCGCTGCTGGAGCGGGTGCGCGAGGCGTTCGGCATGGAGTCGGTCGCCATGCTGGAGCGGACCGAGCCGCACGGGCCGTGGGCGTGTGTCGGCAGCGTCGGCCCGCATCCGGTGCGCAAGCCCGAGGAGGCCGACGTCGACGTGCCGGTCTCCGACTCGATGGCCCTCGCCCTGTCGGGCCGCATGCTGCCCGCCGAGGACCGCCGGGTGCTCGGCGCGTTCGCGGCCCAGGCGGCGGTGGTCCTGGAGCGGCGGCGCCTGGTCGCCGAGGCCGCGGAGGCGCGGCGGCTGGCCGAGGGCAACCGGATCCGCACCGCGCTGCTCGCGGCGGTGTCGCACGACCTGCGTACGCCACTCGCCGCGATCAAGGCCAGTGTGTCGTCGCTGCGCTCGGAGGACGTGAGCTGGTCGCCCGAGGACGAGGCGGAGTTGCTGGCGGCCATCGAGGACGGCGCCGACCGCCTCGACGCGCTGATCGGCAACCTGCTCGACATGAGCCGCCTGCAGACCGGGACCGTGACCCCGCTGTTCGGCGACGTCGCCCTCGACGAAGTGGTCCCGAGCGCGGTGCTCGGGGTGCCGGAGACCTCCGTCGTCCTGGACGTCCCCGAGACGCTGCCGACCGTGTGGGCCGATGCCGGGCTCCTGGACCGGGTGCTGGCCAACGTCATCGAGAACGCGGTCAAGCACAATCCGCCGGACCGCCGTGTGCACGTACGCGCGGAGGCAGTGCGCGATGGCGTGGAGCTGCGGGTCGTGGACCGCGGCCCGGGGGTGCCCGACGAGGCGAAGGAGCGCATCTTCGAGCCCTTCCAGCGCTACGGCGACGCCCCGGCGGGCAACGGCGTCGGCCTCGGACTGGCCGTCGCCCGCGGTTTCGCGGAGGCGCTGGGCGGTTCCCTGGCTGCCGAGGACACCCCCGGCGGCGGGCTCACGATGGTGCTGACACTCCGGATGTCCGCCGGCCGCCCGCCGGCCGGGCAGGGTGCCGCGAGCGAAGCGCCCGTCCCGGCGGCGACATGATGCGTCGCACCCGGCGGACCGGGTACCGCAGCAGGACGGGCCAGGGGGCCGGGACGACGGAGGGGCGCGGGTTCGAGGGTTTCGACGGTTTCCTGAGCACGACTCATAGTCGAACAGATATTCGACATGGGCGTCGATGCCACGCCGCTGGAATCCCACGAACGAGTGAACACTTCGGTGGCCGCGCAGTCGCGGACGCCGCGCGAACGGGTTCGGAACGTACGGAGGCAATTCGATGACACGGGTGCTCGTCGTGGACGACGAGCCGCAGATCGTCCGCGCGCTGGCCATCAACCTCAAGGCCCGGGGCTACGAGGTCGACACCGCCGCGAACGGCACTCAGGCGCTCGCCGCGGCCGCCGACCACCACCCCGACGTGGTCCTCCTCGACCTCGGGCTGCCCGACCTGGACGGCGTCGAGGTGATCCGCGGGCTGCGCGGCTGGACCAAGGTGCCGATCATCGTGCTCAGCGCGCGGCAGGCGTCCAACGAGAAGGTCGCGGCGTTGGACGCGGGTGCCGACGACTACGTCACGAAGCCCTTCGGCATGGACGAACTGCTGGCCAGACTGCGTGCCGCGGTCCGCCGTTCGACCCCCGAGGACGAGGTGCCGGTCGTGGTCACCGAGGCGTTCACCATCGACCTCGCGGCCAAGAAGGCGCACCGCGACGGGGCCGACGTACGCCTGACCCCGACCGAGTGGCACCTGCTGGAGGTCCTGGTCCGGCACGCGGGCCGCCTGGTCAGTCAAAAGGCGCTGCTTCAGGAGGTATGGGGCCCGCAGTACGGCACCGAGACCAACTACCTGCGGGTCTACATGGCCCAGCTCCGCCGCAAGCTGGAGGCGGATCCGTCGCACCCCAGACACCTGCTGACCGAGCCCGGCATGGGGTACCGCTTCGAGCCGTGACGGGCCGCGGGCGGATCCCGGGTCACGTGTCGACCAGGTACCTTTGCGTTCATGAGTGGTGCCACCGGAGTCGAACGCGAGCCGGGCCGTTTCCGCCGGATGTTCAACCGGCTGACCTCGACCCACGAGGAGCTCGAGGCCGAGGAGCTGCAGCAGGACTGCAGCCGGCTGGGCTGCACGGCCATCGGGTCCGTCGTCGAGCGCGACCTCGTCACCGTCGGCGGGACCCTGCGCACGGTCACCTTCCGACCGCGGGCCGGCGTGCCCGCGCTGGAGGCGGAGCTGTACGACGGGTCCGGCGCCCTCTCGGTCGTCTGGCTCGGCCGACGCCGCATCGCCGGGATAGAGCCCGGCCGCCAGCTGGTCGCCCAAGGCCGTCTCACCACGGCCCAGGGCCGCTACGTCCTGTTCAATCCGAAATACGAGCTGCGTCCGGTGGGCAATGGGTGACCGAGATCTGCGAACCGGTGACGGCTGGGGTGGCACGGGGGAGGGCCGGCCGGTGACCGCGGAGGCCGAGCTCCCGCGTCCGGCGAGCGAGGCCGCGTCTCCCGGTTCGGGCGACGGGGCCGCTGACGGACATGCGGCGGCCGGCACCGGCGCCGAGGAGAAGGCATTGGACCGGGCGGACGACACCGCGGGCGGGGCGCACGCAGCCCCCGCGGGGGACGGCACCCCGGACAGCGCCATGTCGCTCGTGGCGGCGTTCGGCGGCGTGCGCGGCATGATCGACATGACCGTCCCCGGACTGGTCTTCGTCGTCGTCTTCACCATCACGCGCACGACCGCGACATCGGCGTACGCCGCCGTCGCCGTCGCCGCCGTCCTGGCCGGCATCCGGCTGATGCGCCGCGAGACCCTGATGCACGCGCTCGGTGGGTTCCTCGGCGTGGCGATCGCCGCCTTCGTGGCCATCAAGTCGGGCAAGGCGGAGAACTTCTACCTGCTGGGCGTGCTGCTGTCCGGCGGCTACGCGGTCGCCTACATGGTGTCGATCCTGGTGCGCTGGCCGCTGATCGGCGTCGTGCTCGGGCCGATCCTGGGCGAGAACTTCACGTGGCGGAAGAACCCGGCGCGGGCCGCCGCGTACACGAAGGCGACCTGGGTGTGGGTCGCGCTGTTCGTGCTGCGCATCGTCGTGCAGGTGCCGCTGTATCTGGCCGACAAGGTGACGTGGCTCGGCGCCGCCAAGGTGGCGCTCGGCGTACCCCCGTGGCTGGTGGCGATCTACCTGACGTGGCTCATCATGTCGAAGGCGCCGCCGCCGGTGAAGGTGACCTACGACGACGACCGGCCATCGGCCACAGGTTCGGAGTCGACCTCCCGCTGATCAGCAGACAACACTGAACGGCCGCTTGCGAAAGCGGCCGTTCATGTTGTGTGCCCGCAAGTCAATTTCCTGACTATCTCCCCGTTCGGCCGTATCCCGGCAACTAGCGTCCTTGTTATGCCTCGTGTGAAAGGAGGCGGGGACGGTGGCCGGAAACGGTGACCTTCGCGCACTGGTCGAAGAGGCCGGTCTGACGAGGCGTGAAATCGCCCGTTGGGTGAACGTGGTGGCCGAGCGCCGGGGGCAACACCTGGGATGCACCCATACCTCGGTGGCCCGTTGGCTCGACGGTGCCCAACCGCGTTGGCCCATTCCCGAACTGCTGGCCGAGGTTCTCGGCCGCAGGTTGGGATACGAACTTACGGTCAGCGACCTGGGCTTGCGGGACCGGCGCCCACCTGCCGCCGACCCTTTCGACGGGTTGAGTGTCGCTCGCACGGTGTCCGATATCCGCCGCGCCGTGGTCGAGCTGACGGGGAGAGACATGAACCGCCGCAATTTCCTGCTCGGCTCGACGTTCGGAGCCGCGGCCTTTTCGAGCCCGGCTTTGTTCTGGTCGACGGCGACCGGAGCGGAACCCGAACCGATGGAGCACGGCGGCAGTGGCCGGGTGCGCGAGGCGGATGTGGAGCGCATCCGCCAGACCGTCGTCATGTTCCGCAAGCTCGACCGCGCCCAGGGCGGCGGCGACTTGCGCGACACCGTGGTCAACCACCTCAACGGCGTCGCCCGGACCAAGCTGTCCGGGTCGTACGGCGACGACGTCGGGCGCGGCCTCTTCCGTGCGGTGGCGGAACTGACCGAGCTGGTCGGCTGGTTGTCGTTCGACTCGGGGCGGCACGCGCTCGCGCAGCGATACCACATCCAGGCGCTGCGGCTCGCGCAGGCGGCCGACGACCGGGCGTACGGCGCCTATGTCATGGCCAACATGGCCTGCCAGGCCGTCTACCTCGGGCACGGCTGGGAGGCCGTGCAACTCGCGCGCGCCGCCCAGCAGGGCGCGCGCGGCTCGCTGACGCACCGGGGCCAGGCACTGGTCCTGGCGATGGAGGCGCGCGGCCATGCGGCGCTCAGCGACGAGCGCGCGTGCGTCGAGGCGCTGAGCGCCGCGGAACGCAGCCTCGACGCCGCGGACGGCGACGACGACCCGGCCTGGTGCCAGTACTTCGACAAGGCCGAGCTGATCCACGAGTTCGCGCACTGCCACCGCGACCTGCGGCTGCCGCGCGCGACCCAGGAGTTCGCGAACGAGGCCATAGGGCTTCGGACGGACGGCTACACCCGCCGCTGCGCGCAGGACACGACGTTCATGGCGGCGGCGCACCTGGAAGAGGGCGACCTCGACCAGGCGTGCGCCAAGGCGTCCGAGGCGCTGGACATCGCAAGCCGGCTCAACTCGTCGCAGTGCAACGACTTCCTGCGCGAGTTCCGCACCCGGCTGCACCCGCACGAGCGCGAGCCCGTGGTCCGCGAGTTCAGCGAGCACGCCGAGGAGCTGTACGCCGGGATGGCCGTGTGAGCGCGGCCCACGCGCCCGTACACGTCGCCGCGAGGCAGCTCACCGCGAGACACCTCGCGAGGCACCTCACCGCGAGGACAGCAGGTCCTCCAGCTCCTCCTCGCGGTCCGGTGCGGCCACGAACAGCAGTTCGTCGCCCGCCTCCAGCGAGTCGTCCTTGCTCGGCACCAGCACGCGGCCCTCGCGGATGATCGTCACCAGCGCGGTGTCCACCGGCCACGCGACGTCGCCGACGCGCGTGCCGACCAGCGGCGTGTCCTCCGGCAGGGTCAGCTCGACGAGGTTCGCGTCGCCCTGGCTGAAGCGCATGAGCCGCACCAGGTCGCCGACGCTGACCGCCTCCTCGACCAGGGCGGACATCAGGCGCGGCGTGGACACCGCGACGTCCACCCCCCACGCCTCGTTGAACAGCCACTCGTTCTTCGGGTTGTTGACGCGCGCGACCACGCGCGGCACGCCGTACTCGGTCTTGGCGAGCAGCGAAACGACGAGGTTGACCTTGTCGTCGCCGGTCGCCGCGATGACCACGTTGCAGCGCTGCAACGCGGCCTCGTCCAGTGACGAGATCTCGCACGCGTCGGCCAGCAGCCATTCGGCCTGCGGGACCGACTCGACCTTGATGGCCTCGGGGGCCTTGTCGATGAGCAGGACCTCGTGGCCGTTCTCCAGGAGCTCGCCTGCGATGGAACGGCCGACCGCGCCCGCACCGGCGATCGCGACGCGCATCAGTTGGCCTCCGGGGCCTTCTCGAAGGCCGCCTCGACGGCGGCCACATCGGCCTGCTGCATGATCACGTGCACCAGGTCGCCCTCCTGGAGGACGGTGTCGGGGCCGGGCAGGATGCCCTCGCCCAGGCGCGTGAGGAACGCGACGCGCGCACCGGACGCCTGTTCCAGGCCGGACAGCCGGTGCCCCACCCACTGCGGGTTGACGTGCACCTCGGCGAGTTGCACGCTGCCGCTCGGGTCACGCCACAGCGGCTCGGCGCCGCTCGGCAGCAGACGCCGCAGCATCTGGTCCGCGGTCCAGCGCACGGTGGCCACGGTCGGGATGCCGAGGCGCTGGTACACCTCTGCACGCCGGGGGTCGTAGATACGTGCGACCACGTTCTCGACGCCGAACGTCTCGCGGGCCACCCGCGCGGCGATGATGTTCGAGTTGTCGCCGCTGCTGACCGCGGCGAACGCACCCGCCTCTTCGATACCGGCGGCGCGCAGCGTGTCCTGGTCGAAGCCGACGCCCGTGACGCGGCGGCCGGAGAAGTGGGAGCCGAGCCGGCGGAACGACGTCGCGTCCCGGTCGACCACGGCGACCGAATGTCCCAGTTCCTCCAGGGTCTGCGCGAGCGTGGATCCCACGCGCCCGCATCCCATGATGACGATGTGCACGGCCGTCCTTCCGGCGTTTGTCGCTGATGTCCGCGTTGGTGGCTGCTCAGGTGCAATGCACCTCTGCGGCCTGCCACCAGGGTGACAGACGTTTTGGCGACGTTACACGCGGGAGGTGACGAGAACCCGGCAGGCGTACGGAATGATCCGATCACGGCGGGCCCCGGCGTGTGGGCAACCTGCGCAGCGTACGATCGCCCGCGTGTCAAGACTCGGCGGACTTTCCAAACGCATTCTCGTCGGCAGAGCGATCCGCAGCGACAAGCTCCACGAGACCCTGCTGCCGAAGCGCATCGCCCTCCCGGTTTTCGCATCCGACGCGCTGTCGTCGGTGGCATATGCGCCCGACGAGATCCTGCTCACGCTGTCGATGGCGGGGTTGGCCGCGTACCACTTCAGCTGGCAGGTAGGCCTCGCCGTCGTCGTGGTCATGCTGACGGTGGTCGCGTCGTACCGCCAGAACGTGCACGCGTACCCGAGCGGCGGCGGCGACTACGAGGTGGCGACCGTCAACCTCGGGCCCAGCGCGGGCCTCACGGTCGGCAGCGCGCTGCTGGTCGACTACGTGCTGACCGTCGCCGTGTCGATCTCGTCCGGCGTGGCGAACATCGCGTCGGCCATCCCGGCCATAGGCGAGCACAAGGTGTTGTACGCCGTGCTGCTCGTGCTCCTGCTCATGGCCATGAACCTGCGCGGGGTGCGCGAGTCGGGCTCGGCGTTCGCGGTCCCGACGTACCTGTTCATGTTCGCGATCATCGGCATGACGCTCTTCGGGTTCATCCGATACTTCTTCACCGACGCCGACATGCGGGCCGAGAGCGCCGGCTTCGGGATCACCGAGGAGGACTCCTTCACCGGTATCGCCTTGGTCTTCCTGCTGCTGCGCACGTTCTCGTCCGGTTGCGCGGCGCTGACCGGTGTCGAGGCGATCAGCAACGGCGTCCCGGCGTTCCGCAAGCCCAAGAGCCGCAACGCCGCCTCGACGCTGCTGCTCATGGGCACCATCGCGGTCACGATGCTCATGGGCATGCTGGCGCTCGCGAGCATCACCAAGGTGCACTTCGCCGAGGACCCGGAGCACCAGATCACCGGGGCCCCCGCCGACTACGAGCAGAAGACGGTGGTCGCCCAGGTCGCCGACGCGGTCTTCGGCGGGACGTTCGCGCACCCGATGTTCTACCTGGTGCTCGCCGTGACCGGGTTGATCCTGGTGCTCGCGGCGAACACCGCGTTCAACGGCTTCCCGGTGCTCGGCTCGATCCTCGCGCAGGACCGCTACCTGCCCCGCCAGCTGCACACGCGCGGTGACCGCCTCGCGTTCAGCAACGGCATCATCATGCTGGCGGGTGCCGCGATCGTGCTGATCGTGGCCTTCAAGGCCGAGCCGACCAAGCTGATCCAGCTCTACGTGGTGGGCGTGTTCGTGTCGTTCACGATGAGCCAGGCCGGCATGATCCGGCACTGGACGCGGCACCTCAAGACCGAGGACGACCCCGCCACGCGGCGGCACATGGTCCGCAGCCGCCTCATCAACGCGTTCGGCCTGTGCATGACGGGCGCGGTGCTGGTCATCGTGCTGCTCACCAAGTTCCTCCAGGGGGCCTGGATCGCCATCCTCGCGATGGTCGGCCTGTTCGTGATGATGAAGGGCATCCGGCGGCACTACGACCGCGTGTCCGAGGAACTGGTCGCGGACCCGGACGAGGACATGAAGCTGCCCTCGCGCGTGCACGGGATCGTGCTGGTGTCGAAGCTGCACAAGCCGACGCTGCGGGCACTCGCGTACGCCCGGGCCGCGCGGCCCAGTGTGCTGGAGGCCGTCACCGTCGGCGTGGACCCGGCCGAGACGGACGCGTTGCGCGAGGAGTGGGACGAGCGCGGGATCGAGGTGCCGCTCAAGGTGCTCGACTCGCCGTACCGCGAGATCACCCGGCCGATCATCGAGTACGTCAAGAACGTGCGCCGGTCCAGCCCGCGCGACGTGGTGACGGTGTACATCCCCGAGTACGTCGTGGGCCACTGGTGGGAGCACATCCTGCACAACCAGAGCGCGCTGCGCCTCAAGGGGCGCCTGCTCTTCACCGCGGGGGTCGTGGTCGCCTCGGTGCCGTGGCAGCTTGCGTCGTCGGACCGGGTCAAGCACGCGAAGGGCTACAACGCGCCGGGCGCGGTGCGGCGCGGCGAGCCGGCCCCCAAGACCAAGCGCGGGGCCGGAGCCGGGGCCGGGATCGGCGACGGTTCGGGCGGCGGGTCGGGCGGCGCGGCCGGGGGCGGCGCCGGAAGCGGGGCCGGGGACACGCGGGAGCCCTGAGCCCGGGGCCGGACACCGTAGGCTGGGGGGTCGCGCGCGGAGATCGCGCGCGGCCCCCGCCGCGTTGCGGACGGCCATGCCGTCCCTCTTCCCGGCGCCCTCGACCGTCTCCTGCTCCCTTCCGTTTTTCTCCGTTCCCTTCCGTTTTCTGTTGCCTGTGCGGCCGTCGTGCCGCCGTTTGCGAGGAGTTCCGTGCCCACGTCGCGATCCCTGGGATCCGCAGGATCGAAGCCCGCCGCCGGCGACGACGCCGCCGAGGCGGTCGAGTCCCTGGTCGGGGCCCGGTACGAGGTGGAGATCGGCCCGGTCGCCCACGGGGGCCACTGTGTGGCCCGCCACGAGGGGCGCGTGCTGTTCGTCCGCCACGGGTTGCCGGGCGAGCGGGTCGTGGTCGAGGTCACCGACGGCACGGCCACTTCGCGGTTCCTGCGTGCGGATGTCGTCGAGGTGCTGACCGCATCGCCCGATCGGGTGAAGCCCGCGTGTCCGTACGCCGGGCCCGGTCGCTGCGGCGGCTGCGACTGGCAGCACGCGACCCCCTCCGCGCAGCGCGGTCTCAAGGCCGCCGTCGTCGAGGAGCAACTGCGTCGGCTCGCCGGCCTGGAGATGGAGGTCGAGGTCGAGGCCGTCGACGGGCCCCCTGGCCTCCCGGAGGGTTTGGGGTGGCGTACGCGCGTGCAGTTCGCGGTCGACCCGGCCACCGGCGCGGCGGGTCTGCGGCGGCACCGCTCGCACGAGGTGGAGCCGGTGGACGCGTGTGCGATCGCGGCTCCCGGCATCGAGGAACTGGGCATCGAGCGCCGTGACTGGACCGGTGTCGTCGCGATCGAGGCGGCCGCGGCGAGCGGCTCGCTGGACCGTGCCGTCGTGGTCACGCCGGCCGAGCAGGACGGCCGCATGCCGATCGTCGAACTGGACCGCCCGGTGTCGGTGTTCCGCGCCGACGACAAGGGCCGGGTGAAGCGCGTGCACGGGCGCGCGGGCGTGCGCGAGGTCGCGGCGGGCCGGACCTGGCGCGTGTCGGGGAACGGCTTCTGGCAGGTGCACCCGGCCGCCGCGGACACTCTCGTCGGTGCCGTCCTGGACGGCCTGGAGCCGCGCCCGGGCGACGTGGCGCTCGACCTCTACTGCGGAGTCGGCCTCTTCGCGGGGGCCATCGCGGAGCGGCTCGCCGACGGTGACACGGTCATCGGGATCGAGTCCTCCCGCGAGGCGATCGAGGACGCGCGGCACAACCTGCGCGAGACGCAGGGCGCGCGCTTCGAGGTGGGCAAGGTCGAACGCGTCCTCACCCGGCCGGGTTTCCTGCGCCGTGCGGACGTCGTCGTGCTCGACCCGCCGCGTGCCGGGGCGGGACGCACCGTCGTGGAGCGGATCGCGCGCTTGACGCCGCGGCGCATCGCGTACGTCGCGTGCGACCCGGCCGCGCTGGCCCGCGACCTGAAGTACTTCGCGGAGCGCGGCTACCGGCTGCGCGGGCTGCGCGCATTCGATCTGTTCCCCAATACGCACCATGTCGAATGCGTGGCGGTGCTGGAACCGGCGCCCAAGAAGCGCTGACCCGGCGGACGGGGGCTGTTGTTCGGACCCTGTCGTTCGGATCCTGTCGGACAGCTCGCGTCGCGCCGGGGCTGGACGGCCTGCCTGACGTGGACGGCTCTCCTTCGTGCGCGCGCTTGCGAGGCGCGGGGCTTGGGAGGGCCGGAGGGCACGGCTGCCGAGGTTCTGCGGGGCCGGGCGCATGCCGGGCGTCGTCGGGCCGGGCAGGGTCCGAAAGAGCGCGACTAGCCGGGCATGCCGAGCGCCGCCACGTGTCGAAGCATGCGTGTCGGGTACGAGGCGGCGCGTCAGAGTTCGAGGCCGCGCAACAGGATTTCGAGTCCGCCGCGGAACTCCTCGTCGGGGCCGATGCCTTGCGCCTCGCGGGCGGTCGAGCCGAGATGCGGGTGGTCGGCGGGGTCGAGCGCGGCCAGGGCCGCGGTGCCCGGGCCCGCGAGGGGGCTGAAGTGCTCCACCTGGAGCGCGCCGAAGACGTACGCGAGCAGGGCGCGGAACGCCACGACGCGCCGGGCCGGTCCGAGGCCCGCGTCGGCGAACACGCCGAGGACGGCGTCTCCCCAGCGCATCGACGCCGGTGACGTGTGCCGGTGGGCCAGGATGAGCGGCACGACGGCGGTATGTGCGCCGACCACGGTCCGGACGCGCTCGGCCAGCACGGCGACTTGGCGGCCTCGCGGTTCGGCGGCCGGGACGGTGGTGTCGACGCCGGCCAGTACGTGGTCGACGACCAGCGCCTCGAGTTGCGCGCGGTCGGCCACGTAGCGGTACACGGACATCGTGCCCATGCCGAGTTCTGTCGCGACGGCGCGCATGGTGAGCCCGTCGAGGCCGTCGCGGTCCAGGACGCGGAGTGCGGCGGCGGCGATCTGGGGGTTTGTGAGGGAGCGTGGTCGAGGCATCGGTTGACAGCGTACAAGGTACGCTCATAACTTCGTAAGCGTACGTCGCACGCTTACGAGGGAGGTCCGATGGGATCCGGCTTCAACGGCAAGGCAATAGGCGTGGAAAGCGTCGTCGCGGCACGGGAGTTGCCGATCGTCGGCGCGAAGGGTGCCGTCGGTGCCGTCGGGGTCGGCGGCGATGCCGGGGCCGATGCCGGGGCCGAAGTCGCCGCCGACGTCGGGGCGGTGGTGTCGGTGCCCGACGCGGAACGGCTCGTGCACCTCCAGTTCCGGCGGTTCGCGGGCTGCCCGGTGTGCAACCTCCATCTGCGGTCGATCGTGCGGCGGCACGACGAGATCACCGCGGCCGGGGTGAAGGAGGTCGTCGTGTTCCACTCGCCCGCGGACGAACTGCGCGAGCACGTTGCGGACCTGCCGTTCGCCGTGGTCGCCGATCCGGACAAGCGCCTGTACCGCGAATTCGGCGTCGAGTCGGCTCGCCGCTCGTTGCTGAGCCCGCGCGCGTGGCTGCCGATCCTGCGGTCCCTGGCCCGGTCGCTCCCGCGGATCGTCACCGGCAAGGACCGCGCCCCGGCCGCCACACCGCACGGCGGACGCCTCGGCCTGCCCGCCGATTTCCTGATCGCGCCGGACGGCCGGGTCGTCGCCGCGATGCACGGCACCCATGTGTACGACCAGTGGTCGGTCGACCGCATCCTCGAGCTGGCGCGCGGGCATGCTCACGGCCACAGGAACTCGCGCTCCCAGGCCCCTTCGGCGAGCTGATAGCGCAGCCGGGTGTGCTTGCGGTCCGTCCGGCCCTGCCAGAACTCGACCGCCAGCGGGCGTACGACATACAGCACGTATGCCTCGGCAACCCGGTCCGGCTGCGCTGTCACGCGCTCCCGCGCCTCGACGAAGGCCCGGTCCAGTTCGGCGGTGTCGCGCAGCGGGCGGCTCTGTCGGCCGACGTGCGAGGCCGCTCGCGCGCCGGGCGGGCGCATCAGGAAGTCCCCGGCGCAGGCCCGCCGGTCCGCCCGGCCGACGGTGCCGCGGACCCGGATCTGACGGCCCTGTTCGGGCCATGAGAAGACCAGGGCCGCGCGTGGCAGGGCGGTGATCTGCTCCGCCTTCGGACTGGTCGCGTCGGTCGCGAACCACCACCCGGTTCGGTCCACCTCCCGGACCGTGAGAGTGCGTGCGTCGGGGAATCCGTCGGCGTCGACGGTCGCCAGGGTCATCAACTGCGGTCGTGCCACGCCGCCCTCGACGGCTTCGGCGAGCCAGGCCAGGAACTGGTCCGTCGGCTCGGCGGCGGCGGTCGCGGTCGCGAAGCCGGGCAGGGCGTCGCCGAACACGGTCAAAGTCCGCAACAACTCTCGTGCGCTCATTGCCGCATGATGCCCGTCCCGTACCGCTCCTCAAGCCCACTCGGGGGGTTCTGTGGACAACCTGTTGTCTCGGTCGAACAGCCTTCACTCTTAAGGGTGTTCCGGACCAGGTTTATCCACAGAATCGCTCCGGGTGGCGCAGCGGCGGTCCGGGGCGGGTGACCGTTGAGGCACGGCGTCGATCACCGCGACGCCGGTCCTGAACGGAGGCCAGCCATGACCGAAGCCCTCACCCAGCCGATCGCCCAGCCCATCGTTTCCGCGAAGCCGAAGTCGACGTCGGAGTCGCAGCCGCAGATTCGGACTGAACCGCAACCGCAGGCACAGGCCCGGTCGCTGTCGCAGTCGCAGGCACAGTCGCCGACCCGTCCGCAGCATCCGACACAGGTCCGTCCGCAGGTCCGCCCGCCGGCCCGGCCGGTCGGTCGGCCCGCGGTGCGGTGCACGACGCACGCGGCCGTACGTCCGGCAGGTGCCGCGCCGGTCAAGCGCGCCGCCCGATCCCGGGGCGGCACCTCGGCCGCCGCCGAACTCGACGACCAGCTCGCGCTCGCGGCGACCACCGGGCAATGCCTGGTCGCCGTCTCGCGGGCCCTGCGCATGGCGCTCCGGGCCGTCGAATCGTGGCGGGCGGATCCAGGCCGCGCCGGGTGCCTCTGCCGTGCGGCCGAGGAAATCCGGGTCGCCATCGCGTTGATCGAGGGTGTCACGCCACCCAGACTCCGCCGGGGTGCGGTTTGGACCGGCCCGGTGGAGGAGGTGGTGCGGTATCCGGTGAGCACCGTCGCCCGACTGCTGGGCCGGACCGTGCGTGTCATGCGGGGGCTGGCGCAGGGCGGGGCCACGCCCTCGTCGTCGGGCCCGAGCCAGGGCACGGCGGCCGTGACGCTCGACGCCACAGCCCGCACCCAGTGCCGGACCGCGTGGGAGCACGCCTTCCACTCGCTGGTCCGCCTGCGCGCCGTGCAGGAGGCCGCCACCTGGTTCCCGGATTCGCCGGTAGACCCGTGGCTCCTGCTCGCGGCAGAGGCGCCGTTCCGGTTGGACTGCCCGCAGTGCGACCGGCTGCGCCGTCGGCGTCGAAGCACCGCATCCGGGGACGGTGACGAGCACGTGGGGGCCAAGATCATCCCATTCCCCCAGCGGCCCGGACCGCGATCATCGGGGACGAACGATGTGTGCCGACCGGGGCGTTCGAGGGAGTGACAGTCGCGGTGTCATCCACGACTCAAGCACCCGTGGTCTCTTCACCCGCGGCCGCGTCGTCCGCGGCCCCGTCATCATCCGTGGCCGCGTCATCCGGCGCCGAGGCGACGGCGGCCCCGTGCCGGTCGGCCCAAACTCCGAGGGCCAGGATCGGCGCCAGCAAGTCGAGTCCCGCGGGGGTCAGTTCGTACTCGACCCGGGGCGGAGCTTCGGCATAGCGGTGCCGGGTGACCAGGGTCAGGCGTTCCATGCGGCGAAGCGTCTGCGTCAAGACCTTCTGGCTCACGCCCCCGATGGCTGCGCGCAGTTCGCCCGGGCGCATCGGACCGTCGCGGAGCATGTACACGATCACCGGAAGCCACGTGTTCGCGAAGAGTTCGGTTGCGAAGCGCGCGGGGCAGTCCGCCTCGAAGTCGCCGTAGGGGGCGTATTCCACCAGGTGCGTCGTGGGCTCGGCCATGCGCTCGATCATGCCCCAGCCGTTGCGCACCTGGAGGTGCCTATCGGTCCGCATACGTTCCTGTCGGGCGTCGGGATCGGCGCTCCTCGGACGACACCACAACCAGGAGTTGGTTCATCATGCGCGTGGGAATTCTGGGTGCGGGGCAGATGGCCGGTGCCCTCGGCGCCGGGTGGACGGAGGCGGGGCACGACGTCCTGCTCGGCGCACGTGCCGTCGGCAAGGCGGTCGGACTCGCCGAGGCGATTGCGGGGGAACAGTTCGGAGCGGCGGGGTCGGCGTCGGCGGACGGGCGGGCCGGCGGCACGATCCGTGGCGGCACACTTCGGGAAGCCGCCGAGTTCGGAGAGGTCCTGCTGCTTGCCGTGCCGGCGGCGGCCGTTGCGGAAGTCCTCGCCGCGGCCGGTGCGGCCGACAAGACCCTCGACGACCGGGTGCTCGTCGACTGCACGAACGCCTTCGCCCCCGATCAGGCGGCGAAGGAAGGCACGATGGCGTTCGTCCTGAGCGAGGATGCGCTCGCCGAGCGGATCGCCGCTCTTGCTCCCGGGGCACACGTCGTGAAGGCGTTCAACCTGTGTGCCGCCGAGGTCTGGCAGTCCGGGACGCGGATATTCGAGGACCGTCGTCTGGCCGTGCCGCTGTGCGGCGACGACCCCGACGCGGTGCTGCGGGTGGCCGCGCTGGTGTCGGATCTCGGGCTCGCGCCCGTCCACGCGGGCGACCTGGGCCGGGCGCGGTATCTGGAGGCCGCGTCGGCCTTCGTGGTGAGCCTGTGGTTCGCCGGGGAGGACGCGCGGGCGATGTTCCCGCCTCTGGAGGCCGCCTTCGCCGTTCCGGACGCGGGGGAGTGATCCAGGTGACGGGGAGTCGGGGTACGGCGAGTCGGGTGACGGCGAGTCGGGTGACGGTGAGACGAGTACCGCGAGCCCGGTGCCGCGGGCGGAACGGCTGTGAGCCGGATCGCGGGTGAGCGGACGGGCCGGCGCCGACGGGTGCGTGGACGGGCGGGAGCGGACGGGAAGGAGCGGATCGACACGAGCCTGGACCGTCCGTCATGCCATCGTGCCATCGTGATGTCACGACGTCGTGAGGGGAAACCCGGTGGTCCGACCCCGGCCCGCTGTTCATACTCGACCGGGTGTTCCTGACTCTTGCGACGACGCGACGACCGGCCACCGACCTCGGCTTTCTCCTGCACAAGCATCCCGAGAAGGCGCAGCGGTTCGGTGCCTCGCACGGCACTGCCCACGTGTTCTATCCCGAGGCGACGGAGGAGGGCTGCGAGGCGGCGCTGCTTCTCGACGTCGACCCCGTCGGGTTGGTGCGCGGCAGCCGCAAGGCGGGGGCGCCCCCGGATTTCGCGCTCGCCCAGTACGTGAACGACCGGCCCTACGCCGCGTCATCGCTCCTCGCGGTGGCGCTGGGGGCGGTGTTCCGGACCGCGGTGCAGGGACGCTGTGACGCCCGGCCCGAACTGGTCGACGAGCTGTGGCCGCTCGAGGTGACGGTGCCCGCACTGCCGTCCCGGGGCGGTGCCGCGATGGTCCGGGCGTTGTTCGAGCCGCTGGGCTGGACGGTCGAGACGGAGCCGGTCGTCCTGGACGCCCGGTTCCCCGAGTGGGGGGAGTCCCGGTACCTCCGGCTCCGCCTCACCGGGACCCTCCGCGTCGGCGAGGCGCTGCGGCATCTGTACGTCCTGCTGCCGGTGCTGGACGACGCGAAGCACTACTGGGTGTCGCCGGACGAGGTCGACAAGCTGCTCCGCGCGGGCGACGGGTGGCTCGCGGCGCACCCGGAGCGCACCGAGATCACCCGCCGCTATCTGTCCCGCCGTCCGGGGCTCACGCGGAGTGCGCTGGAGCGCCTGGCCGAGGTCGACGACGCCATGGCCGAGGAACTGGACAACGCCGTCCCGGAGGAGGAGACGGCCGGCCTTGCGGAGGAGCTCGCGGAGGCATCGGAGGCGACCGCAGCCGAACGACCCGCAGTCGAGCCGGACGCAACCGCCCCGACCAGGAGCGGGCAGGACGCGACGGAACACGAAACCGCTCGCACGGCACCGCAGGAGGGAGACGCGCGGGAGGCAACCGAGCAGGAGGTACGCGTACCCCTGTCCGTGCACCGGCGTACCGCGGTGCTCGGCGCGCTGCGTGCGGCCGGCGCCGCGCGGGTGCTGGACCTCGGCTGCGGGGACGGCAAGTTGCTCGTCGAGTTGCTGAGGGAACGACAGTTCACCGAGGTCGTGGGCGTCGACGTCTCGGTGCGGGCGCTCGGCATCGCGGCCCGGCGCCTCCGCCTGGACCGCATGGGGGAGCGGCAGCGTGCCCGGGTGCGGCTGATGCAGGGTGCGCTGACGTACACCGATGCCCGGCTGGGCGGCTTCGACGCGGCGGTGCTGTCCGAGGTGATCGAGCACGTGGACGAGCCGCGGCTGCCCGCGCTGGAGTACACCGTCTTCGGCTCGGCGCGACCCGGCGTGGTCGTGGTGACCACGCCCAATGTCGAGTACAACGTGCGGTACGCGCCGGAGGAGGAGGGCGGCCACGGTCTGGCCGCCGGGTCCTTGCGGCACGGCGACCACCGGTTCGAGTGGGACCGCGCCCGGTTCCGCGAGTGGGCCCGCGGCGTCGGTGAACGTTTCGGCTACGGCGTCGAGTTCGCGCCCGTGGGGGACGACGATCCGGACGTGGGACCGCCCACCCAGATGGCGGTGTTCACCGAGGTGGAGCCGAACCGCGCCGCAGGCGCGGGCCCGAACGACGTGAGCAAGGACGAGTCCGAGGAAGTGCCCGCATGACCCCCGTCGCGATCCCCGACCTGTGCCTTGTCGTCCTTGTCGGGACGACCGGTTCGGGCAAGTCCACGTTCGCCCGCGCGCACTTCAAGCACACCCAGGTGCTGTCCTCGGACTTCTTCCGCGGCATGGTCGCCGACGACGAGAACGACCAGGCGGCCTCGAAGGACGCCTTCGAGCTGCTGCACCACGTCGCCGGCAAGCGGCTCGCCGCCGGACGCCTGACGGTGGTCGACGCGACCAACGTGCAGCAGGGCGCGCGGGCCCAGCTCGTGCAGCTCGCCCGCGAACACGACGTGCTGCCGGTGGCGATCGTCCTCGACGTGCCCGAGCAGACCTGCTTCGAGCGCAACGCCGAGCGGCCGGACCGGGCACACCTCCCGCGCAACGTCGTCACCCGCCAGCGCAAGGACATGACCCGCTCGCTGCGGCACCTCCAGCGCGAAGGGTTCCGCAAGGTACACCACCTGCGCGGCGTCGAGGAGATCGACGGCGCGGTCGTCACGTACGAGAAGCGGTACAACGACCTGACGCACCTGACCGGGCCGTTCGACATCGTCGGCGACATCCACGGCTGCCGCGCGGAGCTGGAGTCGCTGCTCGGCAGGCTCGGCTACGGGATCGTCCGCGACGACGCGGGCCGGCCGGTCGACGCGGCGCACCCCGACGGCCGGACCGCCGTGTTCGTCGGCGACCTCGTGGACCGCGGCCCGGACACCCCCGGTGTGCTGCGCCTCGTCATGGGCATGGTGCGCGCGGGCCACGCCGTCTGCGTGCCGGGGAACCACGAGAACAAGCTGATGCGCGCGCTCAAGGGCCGCAAGGTCAGCGTCACGCACGGGCTCAAGGAGTCGCTGGAGCAACTGGACCGCGAGACGGACGAGTTCAGGTCCGAGGTGGCGGCGTTCTGCGACGGGCTGGTCAGCCACTACCTGCTCGACGAGGGACGTCTCGTGGTGGCGCACGCGGGCCTGCCGGAGAAGTACCACGGCCGCACCTCCGGCCGGGTGCGCAGCTTCGCGCTGTACGGCGACACGACAGGCGAGACGGACGAGTACGGCCTGCCGGTCCGCTACCCGTGGGCCGAGGAGTACCGAGGCCGCGCGATGGTGGTCTACGGCCACACGCCGATGCCTCGCGCCGAGTGGGTCAACAACACGATCTGTCTCGACACCGGGTGTGTGTTCGGCGGCGAACTGACCGCGCTGCGCTACCCGGAGCGCGAGCTTGTCGCGGTCCCGGCCGAACGCGTGTGGTACGAGCCGGTGCGGCCGCTCAAGTCCGAGGCCCCCGGCGGCCGGGACGGCCGTCCGCTCGACCTTGCGGACGTGCTGGTCCCGGACGACCCGATGGGACGGCGGGTCGTGGAGACGGAGACCGCCGGGCGCGTCATGGTCCGCGGCGAGAACGCCGCGGCCGCTTTGGAGGTGATGAGCCGCTTCGCGATCGACCCGCGGTGGCTGGTCTATCTGCCGCCGACGATGGCGCCCTGCGCGACGTCCGATGTGCCGGGGCTGCTGGAGCACCCCGCCAAGGCGTTCGCGCAGTACCGCGCGGACGGTGTGGCGGCGGTCGTGTGCGAGGAGAAGCACATGGGCTCGCGCGCGGTTGCGCTGGTGTGCCGGGACGCCGACGCGGCCAAGGACGCCTTCGGGGTGAGCGAGGGGAGCGGCGCGCTGTGGACCCGGACCGGCCGTTCCTTCCTCGCCACGCCGGAGCTGACCGAGGCCTTCCTCGCCCGGGTGCGGGCCGCCGTCGAGGCAGCGGGTCTGTGGGAGGAGCTGGACACCGACTGGCTGCTGCTCGACGCGGAGTTGATGCCGTGGTCGGCAAAGGCCGTCGAGTTGCTGCGGCGACAGTACGCGGCCGTCGGCGCCGCGGCGACCGCCGCCCTCCCCGAGGCCGTCCGGGCGCTGGCGCGTGCGGAGGCGCGGGGCGTCGACGTGGGCGAGTTGGCGGCCGCCACGGCGCGGCGCGAGGGCAACGCACACGCGTTCACCGAGGCGTACGGCCGCTACTGCTGGCCCGTCGACGGACTCGACGGGCTGCGGTTCGCACCGTTCCAGGTGCTGGCCGGGCGTGGGAGGGAGTTCACCGGCCACGGTCACGACTGGCATCTGGCGATGGCCGACCGGCTGGTGGCCGCCGACGCGTCGGGACTGCTGGCGCCCACCGCGCGTCTGATCGTCGAGGTGGCCGACGACGAGCAGGTGGCGGCGGGCGTGGCGTGGTGGGAGCAGCTCACCGCGGCGGGCGGCGAGGGCATGGTGGTCAAGCCGCTGGCCGGGGAGGGCGCGCGGGGCGCGGGTTCGCGGGTCCAGCCGGGGGTGAAGGTCCGCGGGGCGGAGTACCTGCGCATCATCTACGGGCCGGACTACCGCGAGCCGCACCACCTGGACCGGTTGCGCGGGCGGAACCTCGGACACAAGCGTTCGCTGGCGCTGCGCGAGCATGCGCTCGGTCTGGAATCCCTCGGACGGCTGAGTCGCGGCGAGCCTCTGTGGCGCGTGCACGAGCCGGTGTTCGCGGTCCTTGCGCTGGAGTCGGAGCCGGTCGACCCGCGGCTGTGACCCGGGCGGCCGCCCCCGCCGCGGCCCGCCGCGTCCACCACCGCCTGCCGCGTTTCCCCGCGGCTTCCCGCCTCCTCTCACCTCGTCCCACTTCCTTCCATCGCTCCACCCACCCCTTCACCCGCGTTCCCCAGGGCCCTGGTCCGCACGATGTGTGCGGACCAGGGCCCTGGTCGTGCCATGGCGGCGGGCCACCCGGTGGCGCAGAAACGGCGCGCCAGGAGGAGTGACGGGGCACCAGGTCGGGGTATCAGAAGCGCTGTTATCACCATCTATCCGTATTTATGGCCACCATCCTGTGTGCACCGGGTCGAGGGTCGCCGCGTCTCGTGGCCTCCGCATCCGGGGCGGCGCTCGCACGAAGGAGCAAGATCGCGAATGACGGGTTTGTCGGTAATCTGGCATAGCCCAATAAAAGGGACGTATGTGTCTCCTGGTGCGCGGGCCGTAGGAGGATCGCGATGAGCCACACGCCGGCTCCTTCGAGCGCGCCGAACACCGCGACCGCACCGGAGGGCGCCGGACCGGATGCCACCGGGACACTCGGCCTGGCCCAGGCCACCGCCCTCGTCATCGGCGGTGTGATCGGTACCGGGATCTTCCTGCTGCCGGCCACGCTGGCCCAGTACGGCACCGTCTCCATCCTCGCCTTCGGCCTGGTGTCCGTCGGCGCGATCCTCATCGCGATGATCTTCGGCAAGCTGGGCGCCCGCATCCCGGCGTCCGGCGGCCCGTACGCGTACGCCCGCGACGCGTTCGGCGAGTTCGCCGGCTTCCTCACCGCGTGGTCCTTCTGGCTCACCGCGTGGATCGGCAACGCGGGCATCGCCGTCGCGTGGGTCGGCTACGTCAACTACTTCCTGCACTGGGACTCGACCGCGGGCAAGATCCTCGTCGCGCTCGTCGGCCTCGCGGTCCCCGCGCTGATCAACCTGTCCGGCGTCAAGAACATGGGCGCGTTCCAGTTGATCACGACGGTCCTCAAGTTCGTGCCGCTCCTCTTCGTGGCGATCGTCGGCCTCTTCTTCCTCAAGGGCGCCAACTTCGGCCCGTTCAACGCGAGCGGCGGCAGCTTCCTCGACGCGCTGCAGACCTCCGCCGCGCTCGTGGTCTTCGCCTACTCCGGCATCGAGGCCGTCGCGATCGCCGCCGAGAAGGTCCGCGACCCCGAGCGCAACGTGGCCCGCGCCTCGGTGTTCGGCTGCCTCGCGTGCGCCGCGGTCTACATGCTGTCCACGGTCGCCATCATGGGCACCGTCCCGCACGGCGAACTCGTCGGCTCCACCGCACCGTTCTCGGACGCGCTCAACCACATGTTCGGTGGCAGCATCTGGGGCGACGTGATGGCCACCATGGCGATCATCTCCGGCATCGGCGCGCTCAACGGCTGGACCATGCTGGTGGCGGAGATGCCCTTCGCGGCGGCCCGCGACGGCATGTTCCCCAACGCCTTCACCCGAATGCGCAACGGGGTGCCGTACGTCGGCATCCTCGTCGGCACCACGCTCACCATCATTGTGATGGCGATGAACTACCTGTGGTCCGAGGACGCCTTCGAGGACATCCTGCTGCTGGCCACCGTGACGACCGTCATCCCGTACCTGTTCTCCGCCGCGGCCCAGCTGTTCTGGCTGGTCACCCGCGAGCGGGCGGTCAGCCGGGGCAAGCTGGCCAGGGACCTCACGGTGGCGATCGTCGGTCTCGCCTTCACCATCTGGATGGTCTACGGATCCGGCGCCGACGCCGTGCTGAAGAGTCTGATCCTGTTGTTGGTCGGCATCCCGGTCTACATCTGGGTCAAGGCGTCGCGCGGCGAGTACGGGCCCAACGAGGTCATGCACGACGCGTCCGGCAATGCGGTCGGCACGTTCCCCACCGACGGTCCCGAGCGCGGGCCGACCAAGTGACACCCGTCGCGCCACCCGCGCGGCGGCCCCGGAAAACCGCGGGAAACCCCCGCACTGCCAAGGAGGTTCCATGGGTTTCAACGTCCAGTCGGAGACCGGGCGGCTCAAGCAGGTCATCCTGCACCGACCGGACCTGGAGCTCAAGCGGCTGACCCCGACCAACAAGGACGAACTGCTCTTCGACGACGTCCTGTGGGTCAAGCGGGCCCGCGAGGAGCACGACGCGTTCGCCGACGCGCTGCGGGACCGGGGCATCACCGTCTACCTGTTCGCCGAACTCCTCAGGGACACCGTCGGCAGCGAGCCGGCCGCCAAGAAGCTGATCCTCGACCGGGTCTTCGACGAGCGCGCGTACGGCCTCCTCGCGGTCGACGAACTGCGCGGCCTGTTCGAGAACTTCGACACGGACACGCTGGTCACCCACCTCATCGGCGGCATCACCAAGCGCGAGGTCCTGGAGCACATCGAGGAGCCGCACAGCGTCGCCTTCCACACCATGGACCTCGACGACTTCGTGCTCATCCCGGTGACGAACCACCTGTTCACGCGCGACACCTCGGCCTGGGTCTACGACGGCGTGGCGATCAACGCGATGCAGATGCCGGCCCGCCGCCGCGAGACCGTGCACTTCGAGGCGATCTACAACTACCACCCGATGTTCGCCAAGGGCGACTACAACGTGTGGAACCCGGGGCAGTCCGCGTACCCCGCCACGATGGAGGGCGGCGACGTCCTGGTCATCGGCAACGGCGCGGTCCTGGTCGGGATGAGCGAGCGCACCACGCCGATGGGCGTCGAGGCGCTGGCCCGCGCGCTGTTCGCCAAGGGCTCGGCGAAGAAGGTCGTGGCGCTGCGCATGCCGAAGGCGCGCGCGTTCATGCACCTCGACACGGTCATGACGATGCTCAACGGCGAGACGTTCACGAAGTACGGCGGCATGGGCATGCTCCCCTCGTACACCATCGAACCGGGGGACGGCGACGACGAGCTGAAGGTCAGCGACCACCCGGCCGAGGACATGCACGACGCCATCGCCCGCGCGCTCGGCCTGGACAGCATCAACGTGCTGACCGCCACCCAGGACGTGCGCTCGGCGGAGCGCGAGCAGTGGGACGACGGCTGCAACGTGCTCGCGGTCGAACCCGGCGTGGTCCTCGCGTACGAGCGCAACGTCACCACCAACACGTTCCTGCGCAAGAACGGCATCGAGGTCGTCACCATCCGCGGCAGCGAACTGGGCCGGGGACGCGGCGGACCGCGCTGCATGAGCTGCCCCGTGGAGCGCGACCCGGTCGCCTGACCCCCCGAACCGCCCGAACGCACGAAGAGAAACACTGGAGACATGGCTTTCAACCTGCGTCACCGCAACTTTCTCAAGGAACTGGACTTCACTCCGCAGGAGTTCAAGTTCCTGATCGACCTCGCCGCCGACCTCAAGGCCGCCAAGTACGCCGGCATCGAGCAGAAGCGCCTCAAGGGCAAGAACATCGCGCTCATCTTCGAGAAGACCTCGACCCGCACCCGCTGCGCGTTCGAGGTGGCCGCGCACGACCAGGGCGCCAACGTCACCTACCTCGACCCGACCGGATCGCAGATCGGCCACAAGGAGTCGATGAAGGACACCGCGCGCGTCCTGGGCCGGATGTACGACGGCATCGAGTACCGCGGCTCCAAGCAGGAGTACGTCGAGGAACTGGGCAAGTACGCGGGCGTCCCCGTCTGGAACGGCCTCACCGACGAGTGGCACCCCACCCAAATGCTCGCCGACATGCTCACCATGAAGGAGCACTCGGACAAGCCGCTGCACCACGTCTCGTTCGCGTACCTCGGTGACGCCCGCAACAACATGGGCAACTCGCTCATGATCACCGCGGCGATGCTGGGCATGGACGTGCGCATGGTCGCCCCGAAGTCCCTCTGGAACGACGACGCGATCATCGCCAAGGCCAAGGAGATCGCGGCCAAGACCGGTGCGACGATCACCCACACCGAGGACGTCAAGCAGGGCGTCAAGGGCGTCGACTACCTCTACACCGACGTGTGGGTCTCGATGGGCGAGCCCAAGGAGGTCTGGGACGAGCGCATCGCGCTGCTCAAGCCGTACCAGATCAACATGGACGTGGTGAAGGCGACCGAGAACCCCAAGGTCAAGTTCATGCACTGCCTGCCGGCCTTCCACAACCGGCACACCCAGGTCGGCGAGGACATCTACGAGAAGACCGGCATGGAAGCCCTCGAGGTCACCGACGAGGTGTTCGAGGCGGACTTCTCGATCGTGTTCGACGAGGCCGAGAACCGCCTGCACACCATCAAGGCGATCATGGTCGCCACGCTCGGCGACTGACGCCCCGAAACCGCGTGCGCCCGGGCCCGCCCGGGTTCCCGGGCGTACGCGTCCCGGCGGCGTCCGGTGGCGTTCCGCCGCCGGCCCGGCGCCAGGCTCCACTGCGGTCCACCCCGCCCAGCCTGTGTCTGATTTCTCCGCATCAGTTGTTAAATCAGGCGGTATTCGGCCCCGCCCATTGTCCCCGGAAGGGAAGCGATCATCATGCGCGTCGTCGTCGCCCTCGGCGGAAATGCGATGCTCCAGCGTGGGGACAAGCCCGACGCGGACATCCAACTCGCCAACATCCGCAAGGCCGTCAAGTCGCTGGCCCCGCTCGCCGAGGAGCACGAGCTCGTCGTGACGCACGGCAACGGCCCGCAGGTCGGCATCCTCGCGCTCCAGTCCGCCGCCGACAAGTCGCTGACCATCCCGTACCCGTTCGACGTCCTCGGCGCCGAGACGCAGGGCATGATCGGCTACTGGCTGCTGCAGTCCCTGCAGAACGCGCTGCCGGGCCGCCAGGTCTGCGCGCTCATCAACCAGACCCTCGTCTCCGCCGCGGACCCCGCGTTCGAGAACCCGACCAAGTTCGTCGGACCGGTGTACGACGAGGCCGAGGCCACCGCCCTGGCCGCGGAACGCGGGTGGACCGTCAAGCCGGACGGGCAGTACTGGCGCCGCGTCGTCCCGTCGCCCCGGCCGCGCCGCGTCGTCGAGACACGGCTGATCCGGCAGTTGCTCAACTCCGGTGCCATCGCGGTGTGCGCGGGCGGCGGCGGCGTACCGGTCATGCGCAACGAACTGGGCCAGCTGGTCGGCGTCGAGGCCGTCGTCGACAAGGACCTCACCGCGTCCCTGCTCGCCGAGGCGCTGGACGCCGACGCGCTCCTGTTGCTCACCGACGTACCCCGCGTCATGCGCGGCTTCGGTACGCCGCAGGCCGAGGAGATCCCCAACGCCACCCCGGCGATCCTGCGCGCCGAGGACTTCCCGGCCGGCTCGATGGGCCCGAAGGTCGACGCCGTCTGCCACTTCGTCGAGATGACCGGCGACATGGCCGCGATCGGATCGCTGGAGCAGGCCGTCGACATCCTGGCGGGCAAGGCCGGCACCATCGTCACCCCCAGCGGCCAGTACCCCGAACGCAGCGTGCTCTGACCCGCGCCACCGCGCCGCCCGCACGACCGCGCGACCTGCGGAACCGGCGCGTCCGGCGGTGCGAGGTGCCGAGAAAGGGCGATGCCGCGCGAAGCGGCTAGCCGGAGCACCGCTGCCGACGATTTGGTGGACGTATGGCGGACCGAGACGGCGTATCGCAAGAGACACACGACGGCATATCCGCGGCGGCAGCAGCCCTCAACGCGGCCAACGCGGCCCAGCAGGCGGGTGATTCCGAACGGGAGATGAGGGAGCGGGTCTACGAGGCGCAGATCCGGGCGGAGCTCAACAGCGCGCCGGACCAGAGCATCGGCCTGGAACGCGAAGCCTGAAAGAGCGTCTGGTCCTGCGGATTGTGTTCGAATCGAGGGCCAGATGCCGCGCGGGCTCCGGGCAGGGCAGCTGATAGCTGCTGACGCGGGACCGTCGCCCGAGTACGCGAGACCTTCGCCAAGCTGCGCCGTCCGGAGCGTGACGCGTCGCCCTGGAGCCGTACGTGCCACCGCCTCCGGAACGCACCCCGCGCCGCCCCCGCCACACCGTTCGCCCAGGTACCCCGAGCAGACCTACTGCGTCCAGGAGTACCAGGCCGCCCCCAGCCCGATGTCTCGGTGCCCACCGTTGGTGGCGTGCACGACCAAGTGCCACGGCGCGCTGCGGGTCCTGCCCAAGCCCCAGGACCGTACAGGCGTCCGAGCCCGAGGTGCCGCCCAGCGGCCGGACGTTCGCGTGGCCCGACGCGGACAAGGGCATCGTCCACATCCGTGACCTGCCTTTGGCTGCCTGCCCCGACGGAGGCGGTGCGCCGTAGGGCGTCAGCGCGTCGTGTAGTAGACGTACCCGGCCAGGCCTCCCAAGACGATCAGATTCATGGCCATGACCTTGAGGCGGGCGGCAGGGGACATCGGCATGCGTGGCGGTGAGTACACCGGCCCGCCGCCGTAGTCCTGCTGCCCGCCCGAGCCGCCGCAGTTCGGGCACGGCTGCATCTGCTGTGCGCGCCCCGAACCACCACACCCGCCGCACGACATCTGGTCTTCCGGGTTCATCGACCAACGGCCGGAGCCCCCGCACCCCCCGCATATCCCGTCCATCGGCATCCAGCCATTGCCGCCGCAGGCCCCGCAACTCCCCACCCCGTCCTCCTCACCGAGATTGCCCTGAGCGTGCGGGATACGGGAGCAGAGGTCAACAACACCGAGGTGGGCTCGATGAGGCCGACTGTCGCGCGTGGCAGTGGAGAAGCGCATGGGGCACAAAGTCGACGGCGTCGAGGCCGTGTATTCGCACGTGTCGCCGGGCGTGCAGCGACGCATCGCGGCACTGCTTGAGCGCGCCTGGCAGAAGTCGCTGCGGGAGACAGGAGGAGCGTCAGGATGGCGCCTCGGAGAGTTGATCTCCCAGTCGATTCCCAGTCGATTTCGAGTCGATCGTTGTTGCGATGACGGGAGATTGTGGCAGTGGCCGCGGGGTTGAGACGGCAAGCGTCCATAAGGACCATGTGACATGCGGGTTCGTCGCTCTCCGCGGAGTGTCGATCAGGTCCCTCGCACGCGCGACTGCCGAAAAGGCTGTTCTGGTGTCACCATCACCCGTATGGCCGCTTCAGTGATGCCTGCCGCCGACACCCTCACCCGGACACTACTGGCCGCCCGCGAAGCCGATTGGGGCACGTGGACGCGCGACGACTTGGAGCGCGTCGTCGCCACGCTGTCATGGCGCACGGCGGCGCACGACTCCTCGGAACTGGATCCCGGCGTGCCGGGGTTGACGTGCCGGTGGGAGCCCGCCGACGACGCGGATCCTTGCCCGGCACTGCACTTCGAGGTGCCCATCCCGGTTCCCGCTCCGGGCCCTGACCTGCCGGCCCCCTCCGGACCGGGGCGCAATCTCGGCTTCGGCGCCGGGCTGTCCGGCGAGTCCTGGGGTCTGCCCGGCGCGGCGTTCCCCCGCGACCGGGAGCGCGAGTTGGACGCCGCGCACACCAGACTGGTCGCCGCGGTCACCGCCGCGATGGGACCGGCGCCCTGGCGCGGCGGTCCGGGGGCATGGCTGCGCTGGCGCAGCCGCACCATCACGCTGCGGCTCGCCCGCGACCACGCACGCGGCGCGCTGACCATGGAGCTGTTCCCCACGACCACGTGGGAGGCCCGCGAGCAGCGGCGGTTCGCGAGTGCCCCCGGGCTGACCGGGTTGCCGTACGCGTGGTGTGTCAGCCGCCCGGACATGGCACTCGCCGAGCTGTTCCTGCCGTTCGGCCCCGACCCGCGCGACTGGGACGACTTCGCCGTCGCGCTGCCGGAACTGCTCGCGTCCGCGGTCACCGACCTGCCGCTGGTGGGGTGGATCGAGCCGATACTGCTGGTGATCGGCGACGTCGCGCGTCCCAGCCGCACCGTCGAACTGCGCATCGGCCAGGACCGCCTCGAACTCGGCGGAATTCCGGGCCTGTCGCGCCAGGTCTGGCTGCGCCCGGGCGCCGAGCACGGCCGCCGCGCGGGCGGCCTGCTGCTGGACGCCTTCGCCCAGTGGGGTATCACCGCGGCGGCCGGCATGCGGGTGCGCGCGTGGACCAGCGGCGGCTACGTCGACTTCCCGGGGCTCGGCATACGCCCCGAGGGCACCCACCCCGACGACCTCACCTGACCGACGGCGCCCTCCGCGGCGCCCCCTACGACGTCTCCACGGCACCGGAACGGGACGTCGACGTCCGCGACGTCTGACCGCGTCCCTCCCGCTCCTGCGGGTGAATTCGCCGGGTCGAGTGCGGTTGCGTCCGGTAGTGTATGCGGCCTTGCCCGGGGTGCCGCGGCCGGATTCGACGGCGATTGCGCCGTATCAGGACCGCCGCGGCGAAACCAAGAGCGACCGACCCAACTGACGCCGTGCGTCGGGCACTTCGGCGTGCCCGGCGCCAGAGGAGTTCGTCATGCCGTCTGCCGCCGCATGCCCGCGACCACCTTCGTCCCGAAAGCCCGGCCCCTTCGGAAGGGGCCCGTACACGGACGCGGACCCGGATATTGACCCCGACTCCGGCCGCCCGTCGTCGAGCGCACGAGCCCTCTCCGACACCGTCCGCTGCTTCCTCGTCCTCGCCTCCGCCGGGTTCCGGCGCTATTCGACGTACCGCCAGGCGATGATCGCGGGCGTCTTCACCAACGTCGTGTTCGGCGCGATGCTCGTCGCCGTCCTGACCGCCGTCGCCGAAGCGGGCGGCGGCCGCCCGGGCGGCTACACCGCCGCCCAACTCGTCACCTTCGTCTGGGTCGGCCAAGGCCTGCTCAACGTCGTCTGGTTGTGGAACTGGAAGGAACTGGCCGACCGGGTGGCCGCCGGTGACGTGGCCTCCGACCTGCTGCGGCCGGTCGACCCGCTGGCCGCGTACGCCGCCGCCGACCTCGGCCGCGCGGCGCAGGCCCTGCTCGGCCGCCTGCTGGTACCCGTGGTGTTCGGGCTCGTCTTCTACACCATGTACCTGCCGCAACATGCCGTCACGTACCCGCTGTTCGCGGTGTCGGTGACGGCCGCCACGCTCGTCAGCTTCGCCGGGCGCTACCTCGTCAACCTGTCCGCGTTCTGGCTGCTCGACGTGCGCGGCCCGGCAATGCTGTGGACGCTCGCGGTCGGCATTCTCAGCGGCTCCTACTTCCCGCTGCGCTTCCTGCCGGAATGGGCGCAGTGGCTGCTGTGGTGCGGCACCCCGTTCCCCAGCGTCTTCCAGGTCCCGCTGGACGTCGCCGTCGAGCGCACCTCCGGAGCCACCGCCACCGCCACGGTGCTGCTGCAACTCGTTTGGGCCGCACTGATGTTCGCGCTGTGCGTGGTCGTGCAGCGCAGGGCCGTCGTCCGCCTGGTGGTGCAGGGTGGGTGACTCCGCACGGGCGTACCGGGAGCTGGTCCGCGCCCAGATCCGCAGCCAGAGCCAGTATCGACTGTCGTTCGCCCTGGACGCCGGGCTGACCTCGGTGATGACGCTCCTGGAGATCCTGACCGTCATCGTCCTGTTCCGCGTCACGCCCGAACTCGGCGGATTCTCGCTGCGGGAGGCCCTGCTCATCGCGGCGCTGTGCGAGTTCGGCTTCCACATCGCCGACCTCGCGGTCGGCAACATCGAGGACGTCAACCGCTACGTCCGCCTGGGCCTGATGGACAGCGTCCTGGTCCGCCCGCTGAGCCCGCTCGGCCAACTGCTCGCCACCGACTTCCCGTTCCGCAAGGTCGGGCGGGTGGCGCAGAGCGCGGCGCTGTACGTCGGGGTGCTCGTGTACGCGGACCTCGACTGGACGCCGGCCCGCGCGGTCCTCGCCGTCGTGGCGCCGCTGTCCGCCGCAGCGCTGTTCTCCGCCGTGTTCGTCGCGGGTGCCACGGTCGCCTTCTGGTGGATCGACTCGGGCGAGATCGCCAACGCGTTCACGTACGGGGGACGGCAGTTCGGCTCGTACCCCGTCACCGTCTACCCGTCGTGGCTGCGCTCGGTGTTCGCGTACGGCCTCGGCCTGGCGTTCGCCGGGTATCAGCCCGCCCTCGCCCTGCTCGGCCGCCCCGACCCGCTGGGCACCCCGGCATGGGTCGCATGGTGCACCCCCGCCGTCGCGGCGGTCGCGTGGACCGCCGCACTGCTGCTGTGGCGTACCGGAATCCGTCAGTACAGGAGCACAGGATCATGAGCCGTACCCCGCGCGTCACCCCGGCCATCCGCGCAACCGGGCTGCGCAAGGAGTTCACCGTCAAGCGCAAGGCGGGCCGACTGCGGCGCACCACCCACACGGTCGCCGCGGTGGCCGGTGTCGACCTGACCGTCGGACAGGGCGAGACCGTCGGCTACATCGGCCCGAACGGCGCCGGCAAGTCGACCACGCTCAAGATGATGACCGGCGTGTTGACGCCGAGCGGCGGCGAACTGAGCGTGTGCGGCGTCGAACCCGTGCCGCGCCGCAAGCAGCTGGCCCGCCGCATCGGCGTGGTCTTCGGGCAACGCTCGCAGCTGTGGTGGGACCTGCCGCTGCGCGAGTCGTTCCGGATGCTGCGGTACGTCTACGCGGTCCCCGAGGCCGAGCACGCGGAACGCCTCGCGGCCTGCCGCGAGCTGCTCGACCTCGACGCGTTCCTGGACACCCCGGTGCGTCAGCTGTCGCTCGGCCAGCGCATGCGCGGCGAGATCACCGCGGCGCTCCTGCACGGCCCCCGGGTGCTGTTCCTCGACGAGCCGACCATCGGCCTTGACGTGGTGAGCAAGCAGGCGCTGCGCGGGTTCCTCGCCGACCTCGGCGCGGGCGGCGACGTGACGATCATGCTCACCACCCACGACCTCGCCGACATCGAACGCCTGTGCCCGAGGCTCGTCGTGGTCGACCACGGCCGCGTCGTGCACGACGGCACCCTCGCCGAACTGCACGCGCGCCATGGGTCGCAGCGCCGCGTCGTGGTGGACCTGGACACTCCGTACGACGAACTGCCGCACGTACCCGGTGCCAAGGTCGACCGGGTCGAGGACGACGGCCACCGGGTGGTCTTCGCCCTCGACGGCGTTCCGGCGGGCGGCCTCATCGCGCGCCTGGCCCAGCAGGGCGGGCTGCGCGATGTGGCGGTGCTGGAGCCGGACATCGAGGAGGTCGTCGCCCGCTTGTACGCACGGGGCGCGTGACAAAGGTCCGGGCACTCGGCGCGCCCCCGTGGGACAGGGTTCCGCACTCCCTACGATGACGCACGGACTATTGCCATGAAAGCTCATCAAACCCGGTAATAGCCCCTACGTTCCCGAGCGGATGCAGAGGTCCTGTGGCCAGCACCAACGACGGCACGGAGCGGCACGATCCCCGCGGGACCCACGGCGCCGCGCCTCCATCGGGGCGCGCCGTCGTGGATCCGGTCGTCGCGGCGCTCGGGTTCGGCCTGGTCCTCGCGGTGGTCCTGTGGGGCGTGTTCGGGCAGGACTCTCTCGACAGCACCACCGGGACCGCGCTCACCTGGGCCATCGACAACTTCGGCTGGCTGTTCGTAGTGGCGGCCGACGTCTTCCTGCTGCTCGCGGTCTACCTCGCGCTGAGCCGCTTCGGGCGCATCCGGCTCGGCCGCGACGACGAGGAGCCGGAGTTCGGCACACTCGCCTGGGTCGCGATGATGTTCAGCGCCGGCATGGGCATCGGCCTGATGTTCTACGCCGTCGCCGAGCCCATCCAGCACTTCGCGGCACCTCCGCCGGGTTCCGGCGTCTCGGCCGGCACCGGCGGCGCCGCGGGGGCCGCGATGCAGTACACGCTGTTCCACTGGACGCTGCACCCGTGGGCGATCTACGCGGTCGCCGGCCTCGCGCTGGCGTACGCGACGTTCCGCATGGGCCGCGGCAACCGCGTCAGCTCGGCCTTCGTCCCGCTGCTCGGCGAGCGGGCGAACGGCCGTCCGGGGCAGGCGATCGACCTGCTCGCCATCTTCGCGACCGTGTTCGGCTCCGCGACGTCGCTCGGCCTCGGCGCGCTCCAGGTCGCCAAGGGCCTCAACCTGACCATGGACGTCAAGGACACCGAGAGCCTGGAAGTCGTCATCATCTGTGCGCTGACCGCGGCGTTCGTCGTGTCGGCGTTCAGCGGCATCCACCGCGGCGTCAAATGGCTGAGCACGGCCAACGTCGTGCTCGCCGTGCTCCTGATGGTCTTCGTGTTCGTCGTCGGACCGACCGTCTACATCCTGGGCGTGTTGCCCTCGTCCGTCGGCAACTACTTCCAGAACCTCACCACCATGGCCACGCGGACCGGGGCCTTCATCGGCACCGAGTGGCTGGGCACGTGGACGGTTTTCTACTGGGCGTGGTGGCTGTCGTGGGCGCCGTTCGTCGGCACTTTCATCGCCCGCATCTCGCGCGGCCGCACGGTCCGCGAGTTCCTGGTCGGCGTGCTCCTCGTGCCGAGCGGCGCCAGCACCGTGTGGTTCGCGGTGATGGGCGGCAGCGCGCTGCGCATCCAGCAGACCGGGGAGGCCGACCTCGTGGCGAAGACCGCCGAGGGGCCGGAGAGCGCGCTGTTCGCGATGCTCGACGCGATGCCGCTGTACGGGCTGACCGCCACCGTCGCGATGGTCCTGGTGGCGCTGTACTTCGTGACCGGCGCCGACTCCGCGTCCCTGGTCCTGGGCTCCCTCACCAGCAACGGATCGCTCAAGCCGCCCTCGTGGATCGTGGTGATCTGGGGCGTGCTCATCGGCGCGGTCGCCTCGGTGCTGCTCCTCGCGGGCGGCCTCGAGAGCCTCCAGCAGGCGACGATCCTGGTCGCCCTGCCGTTCGTCGTGGTGATGATGGCGCTGTGCGTCGCCCTCGTGAAGGAGTTGCGCGACGACCCCGCGGCCAAGCACGAACGCCGCAGGTCACGGCCGCGCGGCCTGTTCGAGGCGGTGCGGGTGACCGTCGGCGAGGACGCCGAGCCCGAGACGTACGATCGTCGCCACGGCGGCATCTGACCGGCACCCGAGCCCTCGGACCGCCCCGCGACAGGAAAGACGGAGGGGCCGCCGTGCTCATGGAAGAGGCGCGCGCGGAGCTGTGCGCGTACGGTCGGCGCGCGGTCGGCGAACGCTACGTCGTCGGCAGCTCGGGCAACCTGAGCGTGCGGGAGGGCGACCTCGTGGCCGTCACGCCGAGCGGTGTGCCGCTGGACAGGATGGCTCCCGGCGACTGCCCGGTGGTCGACCTCGCGGGCAAGGTCGTGGAAGGCGCGCACGCGCCGTCCTCCGAGACGCCGATGCACCTGGCGCTGTACGAGGCCGCGCCCGACGCCCGCGCCGTCGTGCACACGCACTCCGTCTTCGGCGCGGTGGTGTCGACGACGCGGACCGCCCTTCCGGCGATCCACTACAACGTGCTGCTGTTCGGCGGGCACGACGTACGCGTCGCGGAGTACGCCACGTACGGCACACCGGAGTTGGCCCGCAACGTACGCGCCGCGCTGCACGGCGGCCGGCATGCGGCGCTGCTCGCGAACCACGGCGGAGTGACCCTCGGCACCGACCTCGACGGGGCGTTCGAGCGCACCCGCATTCTCGAGTGGCTCTGCGAGGTCTACGTACGCGCCTGCGGCATGGGCGGGCCCCGCTTGCTCAGCGCCGACGAACTCGCCGATGTGGAACGGCGCATGACCATTTAGCCGGGAGATCGCCCGAAGGTGTGCGCCGCGCACCAATATGGGGCGCATGACGAAGTGGGAACCGCCGCCGCGGCATTCCGCCGCATCCGTCTACCGCCGGTCACGTCGGATCCAGCGGTTCTATGTGCCCGCGCAGGCGTGGGCCGATCAAGCGTGGGCCGACCAAGCAGGGGCCGACCGAGCGGGAACGGGCCGACCGGGAGCCGACCGGGCCGGGCACCCCGAACTCGGCGGCGGATACGTCGAACTGGACGTCGACGAGTGGGGGTTCGTCCGCGAACCGCCGCGCGATCGGCCGCCTGCCGCGATCCTCGCGACGGTCCTGCTGTTCATGTGGTCGGCCACGCTGGTGAGCGCCGTGGCGCTGGGCGTCGAGTTGGCCGTCGACGGCAACTGCGCGGACGGCATCGACGCGTGGTGGTGCACGGAGTTGGGCGCGCACTTCCGCCGCACGCTGCCGTGGGTGGCCGCCCCGGTGATCGGGGCGGCCGGAACGGTCGGGGTTGTCGTTGGCGGCCGACTGACGCGCCGGCTCGCGGTGTTCGGGTGGCTGGCCGGGCTGGTCGCCTTGTGGGTGGTCGTCCGCCTGCTGGTCGACGCCGACCCGGCCGCCTGGTGAGGCCCTTCCTTTCGGTGCGGGTCAGTGGAGGACGTCGACGACGATCCGGCTCGGGTTGGTGAGCGTGGTCGTGCGGATCTCCGTGACGCCGGCCTTGGTGGCGAACCCGACGTTGAGGTGGCCCTCGAAGTCGCAGGTGACCGCGAATCCGGTGACCTTCGTCAGGTGCGGCGTGTAGACGAGCCGGGCGCCGGGGTACGTCGAGTTGCCGTTCTCGTCGTGCGCGGCGGAGTTCGTGGTGATCTCGGTGTACTCGGTGCCGGTCAGCGGGACGGTCTGGCCCGAGCCGCAGTACTCCAGCTTGTCCGGGCCGCCGATCGAGCCGTAGGCGGGGAGACCGCCGGAGAAGTCGAGCACGATGCGGTCGAACGTGGCGTGCCTGCCGGTGCGGATGTTGGTCAGGTACGTCGGGGCGGGGACGGGCTCGCCGCAGACGGTCATCGGTGCGGCCGCGACGGTGCGCGGCACGGCGGCGGGGGTGGCGGCGTTCGCGGCGGTGACCGGGATGAGGGCCAAGGCGACGAACGTGCCGGCCGCCGCGGTCGCGACGGCGGAGCGGGTCGTACGGGAAACGCGTGCGCGCCGCCGCGGAGGCGACGGGGCGGTGCCGGTGGGGGACAGGTGCACGGGGGACCTCCCGCGGATCGTTCAGGTGCGGAGCGCGCCTGTGTCTTCCTAAGACGCGTTGGGCGTCTCGCCCGGTTGCTCCGGTTAGTCAGATTCGGTGATGTTAAGTCGATCTTGTCCGTTCGGGTGGTGGTTGCGCCCGGACTTTCACTCGTGTGGATGAATAGGGGCGTTCTGACTGGCGTGCGGTCGCGGCGCGCGTCAACGTACTCCGGGACACGGCGCCGTCGGCGCCGCCACGGGAACTTCTGGAGGCTGTTGCATGGATCGGCGCCGCGTCGGATCCTGGTGTGCCGTCGTCGTCCTGGCCGCGGGTGCGGCCACGGCGTGCGGCGGAGGCGCCGACGAGAAGGTCGCCCCGGCGGGCAACGTCCCGGCGCCCGGCGCGGTCCCCGCGGAGGACCCCGCGGGCGGCGCGGCTCCGGGCAAGGCCCCCGCGGGAGGCGACAACTCCCGCCCCGGCCCCCGCACTCCGGCGCCCGCGCCCGCACCGGGCGACCGGCACAGCGGCGTCCCGCTCCCGCCCGTCGAAGCGGCGTCGGTACGCCCGGAGGAGCCGTCCTTCGGCGGCGCCGACGACCTGCCCGACCCGCCGGCGCCGCCGTCGGCCGGCGGGCCGCCCAGCGACCCGGTTGACCCGCCCACCCCCCCTGTGACCCCGGCGCCCTCGGCTCCTCCCACCTCCGCCCCGCCCGCCCCGAGCCCCGAGGCGTCGCCCGGCAAGACCTGACCGCCGCGTCCGCGGAGCGGCGGCGGGGCGCACGGCGGAGCGTTGGCTAGGGTCGACGCATCTGCCGGGCTGCGTCGAGGAGAGTGGCATGGCCGGATCCAGCGCCGAGGTCATGTGGGACGTCCCCGGCTCGTTCGCCTGGGGCGTCTTCCACGAGCGGCATCCCCGACTGATCCACCAACTCGGCACCGACCTGCCGTTGACCGCCGAACAGCGGCATGCGCTGGGGCAGTTGCTCGACGAGACGCTGACCGGAACGGTACGCCCGCTGCCGGCCGACGCGCCGGACGCCGGACGCTGGGCCGCCTGGGGTGCCGGACGCTACGGCCGCCCGTGGGGCGAGACGTCGTTCCTCTGGGCGGAGAGCTACTTCTACCGGCGGCTGCTCAGCGCGCTCGGCTACTTCGACCAGGGAACCTGGCACGGTCTCGACCCGTTCGGTCCCGCGAAGGCGGCCGAACTGCACGGCGGAGCCGTGGACGCCGAGTTGGCGGGCCTCGACGACCTCCCCGAGTCCGCACCGGGATCCGCCGGCGGCCGCGCGCTCGGCGACGCGCTGCTGACCGCCTCGCTCTGGGGCAACCGCGCCGACCTCGGATTCCGCATCACGGCGGGCCGGGGGAGCGGGCCGGACGGGCCGCTGCTCGCCGACGGGCGCGAGGCGATCTGGAAGCACCTCGCCGCGCGTCCGGGACGCGTCTGCCTGGTCGCCGACAACGCCGGACCGGAACTCCTCCCGGACCTCGTCCTGGTCGACCACCTGCTGCACACCGGCCTCGCCGAAGCGGTCGTCCTGCACGTCAAGCCGCACCCCTACTACGTGTCCGACGCGACACCCGCGGACACGTACGCCTGCCTGCGCCGCCTCCGCTCGGCATCCGGCGCCGCCGCGGAGGTGGGGGAACGCCTGTGGCGGGAGGTCGAGTCCAGTTGCCTGGTGGTGCGTGCGCACCCGTTCTCGTGCGCGCCCCTGGGGTACGCGGACATGCCCGACGACCTCCGCCGCGACTTCGCCGCCGCCACGCTCACCGTCATGAAGGGCGACCTCAACTACCGCCGCCTGGTCGGCGACCGGCACTGGCCGGCCACCCGGCCCTTCGCGGACGCCGTCGCCCACTTCCCGGGACCGGTCGCCGCGCTCCGCACCCTCAAGTCCGACGTCGCCGTCGGCCTCGACGCCGCGACGGAAGCCCGCCTCGACGCCGACGAGCCCGGGTGGCGCACGAGCGGACGCCACGCACTGATCCAAGCCCGACTCTGACGGCGCGGCCGCGGCGTCCGGAGAAGCGCCGTCCTCCGCCCGGCGAGGTCGGTGTGCGCTGGTACCGTCCACGGCGCCCCGCTCGAAGGCGAGGACTTGTTCTCGATGACCAATGGCAGGGCGACGAGTTCTTCGTGATGCGCTCCGCGGCGGGCGCCTATATTCGCGGCTTCGACCACGAGTCACCCATGAGCCGGTACGGCCAGGACGCGCCGTGGCCGGGATTGGTCGACTCAGTGCCGGAGATGTTCCGACCGTACGTCGAGGTACCGGCCTTCTGCGATCCATACGGCACGCCGCTGCTCACCGCGTGCTTGCGGCGCACCCATGCCGACGCGGAGTGGCAGGTCGGCGACGTCGAGTTCCCGGAAGGCACATCTGGCGACCCCGATGGGGTCGCACACCTCTTCGAGCTGTTCCTCGACCGCGACCCCGAGGCGTTCCGGGCGTTTGCCGAGGACTACTACGCGGTGGAGCTCGACGCGGCGGCGCTCCGCCACGTGTTCGAACTTCGGCCGCTGACCGAGGACATCGTCATGCGCCTGAACCCCGAAGCGCGACTGGTGGACCTGGCCGACGTCATCGCCGCCGTCGACTGGCCGACCCCGATCCCGACGCCGACCCCGATCCCGACGCCGATCCCGACCCTGTCTCTCCGCCCCTGACCCGGACTGCTCTCCGGCAAGCGAGGGTCGTACCTCGTTCGGGTGATTCGTCTCAAGGTTTCCGGTGCCGGCGGTCCGCCTCGGCTTGCATGGTGGCCATGGGAAATCTTGTGAAGATCCAGGGCAAACCCGGGACACCGCAGGGGGTTTCGTGCGATGACGCGGGCCGCGGCGCGCTGACCGCCGCGGCGGTCGTCGGGGCCGACGAGTTCGACGACGCGCTGGTCGCGCTCCTCGCGGCCGAAGCCGCGGTGGTCGACGCGGGCGCCCGGCCGCGCGGGGTGGACCTGGTCCGCCTTGAACCGGCGCTCGCTCCGGGCAGCGGACCGGACCTGCCCGGCATACGTGCGATGGCGGTCGCACTCGCGAGCCGGCAGAGACCCGCGATCCGCCGCGTCGGCGAGATCGCCGTACTGCTCGCCGGCCTCGCCGACCTGGGACGGCACGCGCTCGTCGCGGACCTGAGCGAACTGGCCGTACGCAGTCTCGCCGCCAACCCCCTGCTCGCCGCGAACCCGCAGGACTGGGTGTGGGATGCCGCGATGGACCTCGTCGACCTGCACATCGTGGCGTGCTTCCGTACCGGGCGGCCGGCGATGCGCCTGCCCGAACCGCTCAGTCCCGCCCGCGCTCCCCTGGCGGTGGCGTCGCCGGCGGCCGTCGTCCCGCCGGCGGATGCTTCGGCCCGGTACCGGCCGTAGCCACCGGCTCGGCCGGGAGCACCGGAGTCGGCCCCTTCCGCAACGGCAGTTCACGCAACGCGAGCGCCAGCAGGAAGCCGCACAGCGCCAGCGGCACCGCCGTGGCGAAGACCCAGGACAACGCGTCGGCGAACGAGTCCAGAACGGCCGCGTGGGCCTCCGGAGCCAGCGCGTCGATCCGTTCGCGGGTGATCGTGGTGTGGTCGCCACCCAGCGCCTGCGCCTCGGACGGCGAGAGACCGTCCGCCAGCCGACGGGTGAACACCGCACCCAGCAGCGCCACCCCGAACGACGAACCGATCGACCGCGAGAAGGCGTTGAGCGCGGTGGCCACGCCGAGGTCGCGGTGGTCCACCGAATTCTGCACCGCGAGGGTCGTGACCGGGCCGATCGTCCCGAGTCCGAGCCCCAGCACGATGAGGGCGACCAGAAGTCGCCAGTACGGGCTGCCGGCGCCGAGCGTCGCGAGCAGCCCGAGGCCGAGCGCCGCCAGCAGCGTCCCGCCCACCGGGAACCTCTTGTACTTCCCGATCCGCGACACCACCCGGCCGCACACCGTCGAACTGACCAGCATCGCGAGCATCATCGGGGCCAGCAGCAGCCCCGATTCCGTCGGACCCTTCCCGTGCACGATCTGCTCGTACAGCGGCAGGAACGTGCCGATACCCATGAACAGGCAGCCGGCCACCAGCGTCAGCGGGCACGCGACCCGCACCACCGCGTTCCGGGACAGCAGCCGCAGCGGGATCAGCGGATCCGCCGCCCGAGTCTCGACGAAGACGAACGACGACAGCAGCACGGCGCTCGCCGTGACGAGCAGCAGAATCTGCGGGGAGCCCCACGCGTACGTCGTGCCGCCCCACGTGGTGAACAGGATCAGCGCCGCCGTCCCGCACGACAGCAGGACGCCGCCGAGCCAGTCGAGCGGTCTGCGCTCGCGGCGGTACGCCGGCGGCCGCAGCACGAAGCTCGTCACCACGAGGGCGATCGCCCCGAGCGGCAGGTTCACGTAGAAGATCCACCGCCACGACAGTGCCTCTGTGAGCAGGCCGCCCAGCAACGGGCCGCCGACCGTGGACAGCGCGATCATCGAGCCGATGAGGCCCTGGTACCGGCCGCGTTCGGCGGGCGGCACGAGATCGCCCACTATGGCCTGCGCGTTGCTCATCAGGCCGCCCGCGCCGAGCCCCTGGATCGCCCGGAACGCGATGAGCGTGCCCATCGACTGCGCGAGCCCGCACAGCACCGAACCCGCGAGGAACACGCCGATTGCGGTCTGGAAGAGGTACTTCCTGCCGAACAGGTCGCCGAGTTTGCCGTACACCGGGGTCGACACGGCCATGGCCAAGGCGTACGCGGTGGTAACCCACGCCAGTTTGTCGAGCCCGCCGAGGTCGGAGACGATCGTCGGCAGCGCGGTGGCGACGATCGTCTGGTCGAGCGACGAGAGCAGGATGCCGAGCATCAACCCCGAGAACGCCAGCAGAATCTGGCGCCGGGTCAGGGACGGCGACGCCGAGGACTCGGACGTCGGGGACCCGGGAGTCGGGTGGGACGGCGATGCGATGCCGGCGGTATCCCCTGGTGGCATGGCCGCAAACTAGATGCGGTCTGCAATGAAGTCAACGCGCCCAGGGCCGCGCGTGTCGGAACGGACCCGCTGCCGCTAGGCGGCTGCCGTGGGGGTGGCGGCGGGCTTCCAGCCGTTGCGCCGCAGAATGTCCACCACGCCGTCGACACCGTCGCCGCGCAGGCGCTCCACGACGCGTACGCCGTCGATGCGCGACTTCATGTCGGCGGGCGTCAGGCCCCGCTCGATGCACTCCTTGGCGAGCTCGTGCTGCGCCGGGAGCAGGCCCGCGGTCAGCCACCCGTGCACCTGTGCGGCCGTCAGGTTCAGGCGCACCCACGCGGCGGCCATCTCGGAACGCCACTCGGGCGTCGTACGCGGGTCGATCTGCTTGATGACCCGGCCGATGTCCAGAAGGCGCGTCTGCCGCAGGTCGGAGACCTGGGGCGGGGCCGACGGGCCGGGGATCGAGGCGCGCGCCGCGGGCGCGTGCCGGGGCTGGTTACGGGACAGGTTGCGCTGCTGGGGCGCGGACTGCCGGGAGTCGGAGTTGCGTTGTGCCCGGGGCATCGTGGTGGCCCGACGGCGCGGCTGGCGGCCTTCGAGCAGGTTGGCCAGCATGAGCCGTTCGAGCGCGTCCAGGTTGTCGTCCACCCGCATCACCCTTCTGTGGGACTGAGCGGCGGTTGCCGGAGCCATCTTGGACGGGGGCTCCGACACCGCAACGCGCGGATATGGGCACACCCCTCGGGTGCGCCGTCACATACGCAGACGCCACGGTCTTGCCCACGATCCGCGTATTTCACACACGCGATCGATCAACGTTTCGTGTTCATGTGACGATCCGTCAATCTGCTTGCATCGCGCGCGCGATGGTCCGCGCCGTGGCGCACGCCGTGGCGCGCCACCGGAAGCGGGCAGTCACGGTACGTGTCGTCTCGGTTGCGCATGATCGGACCCCCGTCCGGGGCATTAGGCTGGACCACCGCGCGAGGAGGTGGGCCCCGTGACTCTGGGATACGACAGGTCCTGTTGGTTCACGCTGCCCGCAGAGTCCGCGGCGGTCCCGCAGGCCCGGCGTGCCCTCGCCGACCATCTGACCTACTGGGGACTGCCGGGCGACCACGATCTCGGGTACGGGCTCCGCCTCATCGCCTCCGAGCTCATCACCAACGCCGTCGAGCACGCGGCCGTCGTGTCGCCCGAGATCGTGGTGACCCTGACCGTGCACGACGGGTGGCTGTGGCTGGGGGTCCGCGACCGCCACCCGTACCGGCCCGTCGCGCTGCTCGAGACGGTCGACGACACGTCCGGGCGCGGCCTGTTGATCGTGCGCCGCATCGTCGACGAGACCGGCGGGCAGATCCACATCGAGGCGCACGCCGACGGCAAGACGCTGTGGGTCATCCTGCCGTGGCCGGTGGCGTGACCGCCCTTCGGCGGAGACCGCGGACGGGACTTCGTCCGGGATCTCGGGCGTGATCCCGGACGGGGTTCCGTGCGCGGTCCCGGGTTTGGGGTTCCGGGTTCGGGGTTCCGGGTTCCAAGCGAGGCATTGCGGGGTTCGGCGCGAGGATTCGGGAGGGTGTCAGGGGCACGACACCCCGAGCTTCTCGGCGAGGGGCCGGATCTCCTCGTTGTCCAGCGTGTCCAACTCGGTGAGCTTCGCGTCCGACGCGTTGGCGGCGTCCTGCACGTCTGCTTCGTCGGTCCCGGGCTCCGCCGCGAGGAGCGCCTGCGCGGAGCTCTCCGACAGCAGTTCGGCCCGCTGAATGTACTTGTCGCGCCACTGCTTCGCGTCGTCGTCGGTCGGCAGCGGTACGGCCTTGAGCTGCGTCACGATGCCGTCCATGCGGCGCGACAACTGCGCCAACTCCGCGGCGTAGCCCGGGAGGTCGCCGGCGTCCAGGGCGGCGTCCTTGGCCTGGAGCCGGTCGGTGAACTCGGTCGTCTCCTTGCCGCAGACCTCGTTGACCTTCACGACCCAGCCCTCCAGGGTGGGCTTGCCTCCGACGTCGTTCGCGACCGGCGCGACCGGCGCGGCGGACTTGTCGTCCGTACCGTTCGACAGGTCGAACGGGCCCACGCCCATGGCCAGGAGCACGCTCACGACGGTCGCGATCGTGCCGACGAGGGTGAGCAGCACCATGAGCTTCCCGCTGCGGTCGCCGCCACGGGGTGGCGGGCCCGGGGGCATGAGATGCCCGGGCGCGCCGCCCGGCCCGTACGGCGGGGGCATGTGGTGAGGGGACGACGACCGTCGTTGGTGACCCCAGTAGCCATTCATTTGTCGTCTCCGTGTCCAAGCCGGTCCATGTAGGAACGCCCTGCCGGCACAGGCATGTGCGGGCAGGGTGATGCGACGTCGGCCGTGACGGGTGACCGCGCGATCCGGAAGGACCCCCCCTTCGGATGACACGCGGAGATGGAACTTTCCCCCCATTCCGGCCGCCTGACGATGCCTCGGGCCCGGGGACCGCGGCGCCGGCAGGCGCACTTCGCATGGTAGCGACCCACCCGGGGCGGAACCCGGGCGGCTCGGCGAATCGTTGGGTTGGACGGGTGGCTGTGCCCTTCGGTTCCCGCGGAATGGGTTACCGTTCTCCGAACAGCACACGGAGCAGGCACGCGGAAAGGCCTGCCGGGCGCGTCGCCCGGCTCGCCGACCGGAAGCAGGTGCGCCGCCGAACACCGCCCCACCGCACGGCCGTTGTCGACCACGGGGAGGTCCGTACAGCCTATGTCGCCATCCGGTCAGGTACCGGCGACGCGGGTCGCGCACCAGCGGCCCGGATCGCCCACCCTCCCGCCCGTGCCCGACCCCGGCGGCCCGCCGTCGGACGCCGACTTGACCGAGGCCGCCGACCAGGCGGCCGTCGAAGCGCTGCTGCGCTGTCTTCTGCGCGAGGACGGCGTGGTGGTACGCGACGGACCCGTCGTCCGGGTCGCACTCGCCGACAACGGCCCCGTCGTCGAAGTGGCGCTGGAATACCGCTCGCCGACCGGCTGGCACCGCTTCGGCCCGGTGCGCATCGCCGAGGTGGACGAGGGCCGCGCCCTCGACGCCACCGCGCTCGCCGCCCTGTTGTGCGCCGACCGCCGCGCCGACATCGCGGCCGAATTCGCCGCGCGCGTAGGGGACTCGGTGCGCCGGACCGCGCGCCACCTGATCGTCCGGCACGCCGAGGAGGCCGCACCGCCGGGCCCTCGGACCGAGGATTCCGGGGCGCACGACGCGCGCGTGCCGGACACCCGGCCGCACGATGCGCGTGTCCCGGACACCCGGACGCCCGAGCCGGAAGCGGGACCCGGCCCGGCACACGGGGCCGGTGAGGCCACCGCGCCGACCCCCTTCCTCGAGGCCGAGCAGGCGCTGCTGCTCGGACACCCCTTCCACCCCACCCCGCACAGCCGGCAAGGCGTCGACGATGCCGAGGCGGAACGGTTCTCCCCGGAGCTGCGCGGCCGCTTCCCGCTGCACTGGTTCGCCGCGGACCCCGGCATCGTGCAGCTCGACGAAGACCTGATCGGGCCACTCCCGGCCATTTTCGCGGCCCTCGCCGGACCGGGCCTCGAACGCCCGGCGGGGACCGTGGTCTTCCCCGCGCACCCCTGGCAGGCCCGGGACGCCGCCACCCGGCCCGGCGTCCGCGCGCTGCTGGACGCGGGGCTGCTGCACGACCTTGGCCCGGCCGGGCCCGCGTGGTCGCCGACGTCGTCCGTCCGCACGCTCTACCGCGCGGACGCGCCGGTCATGCTCAAGACCTCCCTGGGCGCCGAGGTGGCGGACTCGCGCCGCGAGAACCTGCGCTCCGAGATGCGGCGCGGACTGGCCGTGCACCGCATGCTCGACGCCGGCCTCAAACGTGTGCTGCACGGCGCCCACCCCGGGTTCGACGTGGTCCGAGACCTCGGCTGGCTCACCTTGCGCGCGCCCGGCAGCACGTGCGAGAGCGGGCTCGAACTCGTCGTACGCGACAACCCGTTCGGCCCCCGCGACCGGGTCGTGTGCGTTGCCGGTCTCACCGCGTCCCGACCCGACCGCCCCGCACGCCGCTCGCTCCTCGGGCGTACCGTCCATCACCTCGCGGTGCACACCGGGCGCCCGCCCGCCGAGGTCGCCGACACCTGGTTGGGCCGCTACCTCGACGTTGTGGTGGCACCCGTGCTGTGGCTGTACGCCGAGTATGGGCTCGGCCTGGAGGCCCACCAGCAGAACACCCTCGTCGTCCTCGACGGCGACGGCTGGCCCATCGGCGGGCGCTACCGCGGCAACCAGGGCTACCACTTCTCGGCCGCGCGCGGCGCGCCGCTCGCCCGGTGGCTGCCCGCGGACGTACGCGAAGCCGCCGCGACGTGGTCCACCGACGCCGTCGTCGACGAACGGCTCGGCTACTGCGTCGGCGTCAACAACGTGCTGGGCCTCGTCGGTGCGCTGGGCGCCGAAGGACTCGCCGACGAGACACGGCTGTTGGCGCGCGTACGCGAGTTCCTGCGGCAGGTGCGTACGGTGCACGAGCAGGCCGGCCAAGGGCTTATTGCCGGTGACCTGATCACGACGCTGCTGGACGCGCCCCGGCTACGCTGCAAAGCGAACCTGCGCACGCGCGTCGCGGGCCTCGCGGCGCCGCCGGGCCCGCACACGAACCGGACCGTCTACGTCGACATCGCGAACCCCATCGCCGCAACATGACCCGGGTTACACCCCGCCGAGCCGCCACGAACCGACAGTGGGAGCGCCCCCCGCGGATCGTCCGCCGGACAACCGCGGGGCGCGATCCCGGCCTGCTGCCGCGCCGATGCCGCCGAGGGCGCCGACCGCCGTGCCGGGTCGGCGTCAGCCGCGCTCCCACCCGGCTAAGCCTGATTCCACGACCTGATTTCACGCAACGACTTCACGCCCCACTTTCACGCCACCCGGTGATCGGGCGGGCGCCCAGTTGGTCCCCGCACACTGCAATTGCCGTTGCTCCCAACCGACTTACTACGCCCCGGTCTTCCGTCCCGCCCCCGCCTTGCCCACTCGGCGCACGCGATCTTTTTCGGCGACCCTCCGCCACACCCGCGCCGACCGTACGTCCGATGCTCCGGCGCCACCCCACCGAACTCCCGGGCTTGCCCCCGCGCGACCGGATGATCCGACCGGTATCCGGCTGACGTCCGGTGGATCCTGCATTACTTTCGGCGTGTGCCAACCGGCCCGCGGCCGGCGCCCGGCACCGCGTACCTCAGGAGGGCCCGTGCCGCTGCCCGACTTCCCCGAACTCACCGGTCCCGCCTGGCAGCGGGCATCCACCGGGCTCCTGCTGGCACTGCTCGCCGAATACGCGTACGAAGGGCTGCTCAGCCCGATCCGCGACGAGGCCGACCCCGATGCCCGGGAATCCGGCACACGGACGGACGCGGACTCGGGTACCGACTCGGACGTGCGCCCGGACGTACACACGGCCGACACGGCGCACTTCGGAGCCGGCGAGGAATCCTCCACCGCGCTCGGTGACGGCCGGCCGCCTGCCCCTGCTTCCTCCGCGCACTCCGTGGCCCATCCCGCCCCGCGCTACCGGCTCGAACTCGCCGGTCATGCCGTCTACTCCTTCCGTGCCCGGCGCGGCGCCTTCGGCGCGTGGCGCATTCAGCCGGGGTCGGTCCTGCGGGTCGCCGACGGAGCCGCCGCCCCGGCCACCGACCCCGCCCGGCTGATCGTGGACGCCCGCGCCGAACTCGGGCTCGGCCCCGACGCGACGGCGCGCCTGGTCCGCGACGTGAGCGTGGCACTGCTCGTCGCGGCCCGCGACGACGCCCGTGAGCGTCCGTCCGCCGCCGAACTCGCCGACATGGCCTACCTCGACCTGGAAGGCCGGGTGGGCGGTCGGCCCGGCCTCGTGCCCGACCGGGTGCGGCCCGGATTCTCCGCCACCGACGCCACCCGGTGGGCGCCCGAGGCGCGCAACCCGATCCGCCTGCCGTGGGCCGCCGTGCACCGAGCCGTCGCGGGGTGGCACACGAGTTCCCCGGACCTCACCGAGCAACGGCTCCTCGCCGAGGAGTTGGACCCGTCCACGCGCCGCCGCTTCAAGGCCCGTCTCCGCGACCGGGGCTTGGACCCGGCCGACTACATCTGGCTGCCGGTGCACCCGTGGCAATGGGACGAGATGGTGCTGCCGCTGTTCGCTGAGGACCTTGCGTACGGCCGGATCGTCCCGCTCGGCGACGGCGGCCCGGACCGCTACCTCCCACGTCAGGCGGCGGGCGGCTTCACCAACCTCGACCGGCCCGGGCGCCGGGACGTGGCACTTCCCCTCGCGGGCCCCGAAACCCCGCTGTGCCTCCCGGTCTCGCGGCCGACGCCGTCCTCGCCGCAGACCACGCGGTGGCTCGTCGACCGCTATCACGCCGACCCGTTCCTGCACGGCGAGAGCCGCGTCGTCCTGTTGGCCGACCTCGCCTCGGTGACCGTGCGCCACCCGCATCTTGACGCGGTACGCGACGACGCGGGAGGGCGCCCGTACCGAGCGCTGCTCGGTGCCTCGTGGAGCGAACCACTCGCGGCCCGCCTCGACGCCGGCGAACTCGCTCGCCCGCTCCCGGCTCTGCTGTACCGAGACCACCACGGGCGCGCGCTGGTCACCGAGTTGGCGGCGCGTTCGGGTCTGGCGCCCCGCGAATGGCTGCGCTGGTTGTGCAGCGCGCTTCTGCCGCCGCTGTTGCACCTGCTCTACCGCTACGGGCTGGCCGTTCCCGCGTTCGGCGAATCGCTCGTCGTGGTGTCCGACGCCGGCGAGGTCCCGGTGCGCCTCGCCGTCCGCGACACCGCGCGCGGGCTCCTGGCCTGCGTGGACGCGGACGGTACGCCCTTCCCCGAGACCGACGGCCTTCCGCTCGCGACCGCCGCCGCCCCGGGTGCCCCCGGCCGCCACGGGACCGCGTACCGCCCCGGTGATCTCGGCCGGTTGTTCGGCGGCGGGTTGTTCGGCGGCCCACTGCGCCACCTCTCGGTCCTCGCGGACGACGATCTCGGGGTCCCCGAGCCGGTGTTCTGGGCCCTGGTCCGCGCCGAGGTGGCGCGCTACCAGCAGCGGTTCCCCGACCTCAAGGAGCGCTACGCCCAGTTCGACCTGCTCGGTCCGCGCCTGGCCCGGCACAGTCCCAACCGCGACCGGCTGTCCGGCTGGCGCCCCGGACCTCCGGAGACCGTCCCGAGCCCCCTGCACGGGCCCGAGACGTGACCGCGAGGCCGGCGCGCGCCATCCCGCGGCATGACACCCCGTGTGCGACATTCCCGGGTGTTCGGGAGCCGGACGAAAGTTCCTTGGACTGCGGAGACTCGCCGTACCTAGGCTGGAGCGAGTCCGGAACGCCGGTACCGCGCCATGCCCACGGGGCCCTGGGGGACGCAGCATGCCGTACACCGCAGAGATCAGCCGAGCCCACCCCGGCTGCCTGATCTTCCTGATCGACCAGTCGAGTTCGATGGACGACCCGATCGGCACCGCACCGGGGGAGGGCGGCGGCTCTGCCGCGTCGGACACGCCCGCCATCCCGCCGCGCAAGGCCGACGTCGTGGCCGACGCGCTCAACCGGCTGCTGTTCGAACTCTCCGTGCGGTGCGCGAAGGAGGAAGGTGTACGCGACTACTTCCACATCGCGGTGATCGGCTACGGCCACACCGTGCTGCCCGCGCTCTCCGGCGGCCTCGCGGGCCGTGAACTGGTGCCGCTCAGCGAGATCGTCGAGCACCCGGCCCGTTTCGACGCCCGGACGCGGAAGGTCCCGGACGGCGCGGGCGGTCTGGTCGAGCGCACGGTCGAGGTCCCGGTCTGGGTCGAGCCGGTCGCGTCCGGCGGCACCCCCATGTGCCAGGCGGTCGGCGCCGCGTCGAAGCTCGTGCAGGGCTGGGTCGACGCCCACCCCGAGGGCTTCCCGCCCATCGTGCTCAACCTCACCGACGGCGAGTCCACCGACGGCAATCCGGCCGAGGCCGCGACCCGGCTGCGCTACCACGTCACCGCCGACGGCGAGGCGCTGATGTTCAACCTGCACATATCGACCAACCGCGCGACGCCTGTGGCGTTCCCCGGGCCCGGCGACGAGCTTCCCGACAAGTACGCGCAGTTGCTCTACGCCATGTCGAGTGAACTCCCGCCCGGCATGCGTGCGTACGCCACCGAGCAGGGCACCGATGTCGCCGACGGGGCACACGGGTTCGTCTTCAACGCCGACCTGTCCGCCGTGGTCCAGTTCCTCGACATCGGCACCCGCGCGGCGGACATCCGGTAGCGGCCGCATGCGTGCCCACGTCACGGTGCTCGCGCTGCACAAGGGCGGAGCGGAGCCGCACGAGTACGAGGACGCCGCATGGGTCGGGAGCCGCGGCGTCCCGACCGTCCAGGGCGGCAGCGCGGTCATCGGCGCCGGCCGCAGCATGCTGCCGCCGCCCGGGCCGACCTGCCGGCGGGGTGGGGTAGGGAGGGTCACCAGCGTGCGCGCGGCGATATCCGACGGCGCCTCCGACAGCCTGCTGGCCCGGCGCTGGGCCGAGGTGCTGGTCCGGCAGGCGGGTGGCGCGCCGACCGGACTCCTGCGTACCGGCGCCGGGTTCGCCGACGTGCTCGGCCGTGCCGCGAACCGCTGGCCCGACCTCATGAAGCGGTACGAGGACGCGCGCGAACTCCGCGGCCGTCCGCTCGCCTGGTACGAACGCCCCGGATTCGAGCGCGGCGCCCACGCCACCCTGCTGGTCGCGCACTTCACCGCGCACCGCTGGGCGCCCGCGCGCGGGACCTGGTCCGCGGCGGCACTCGGCGACACCTGCCTCTTCCACGTCCGCGGCGACCAATTGCGGCTCGCTTTCCCGCTGGACAGGTCCGACGACTTCGACAACCACCCGGCACTCGCGGCCAGCCACGGCAACGACCGCGACGCGGTCGAGGCGCACGTACGGGTCGTCGGCGGCTCATGGGTCCTGGGCGACCGCTTCTACCTGGCGAGCGACGCCCTGGCGGCATGGTTCCTGCGCAGCCGGGAGGAAGGCGGACAGCCCTGGCACGCACTTCGCGTCCTCGACTCCGCGTCGCCCCGCGAACTCGCCTCCTGGATCGAACGCCGCCGCGCCGCCCGGGAGTTGCGCAATGACGACGTGACACTGATCCGCATCGAGCCCCGGTGAGGCGGGCTACGTGACCGCCGACGGCGGGCGGGTGACGGGGGCCGTCGCGGACGGGGAAGAAGGGCCGTACCCGACGGGTGCGGACTACAGCGAGGCGATCCGCGACACCACGCTCTGCTTCGCCCATCCGACGGTGGCCGGCGGCCTGGTCGCGATGGGTCCGCTGCGGATGCCGCGGGCGGTGTCGGGGAACTTCGGCAGCGTGTTCCGGATCACCTCCACCGGAGCGGACGCCTCCGGAGCGGGGACGGCCGGGCGGGAGTTCGCCGTCAAATGCTTCACGCGCGCGGTCCCCGCACGCCTGCGGCGTTACCGGGCCATCGGTGACGCACTGCGCGCGGTGGACGCCGATTGGCGGGTCGGCGTCGAGTACGTCCGGCGCGGCATCCTGGTCGGCGGCCGATGGTTCCCGGTGATCCTCATGGAGTGGGTCGAGGGCACCGGTCTCATCCCGTGGATCGAAGATCATCTCGGCGACCGGGCGGCACTTGAAGGTCTCGCGGAACGGTTCGCGCGGGTGGCGGGGGAACTGGAGGCCCACGGCCTCGCGCACGGGGACCTCCAGCACGGCAATCTGATCGTCGCGCCCGACGGCGGCCTGCGGCTCATCGACTACGACGGCATGTACGTCCCGTCGCTGGCCGGGCTGCCCGCCGCCGAACACGGGCACCGCAACTACCAGCACCCGCTGCGCGGATCGCGTGACTTCGGTCCCGGCCTCGACCGGTTCTCGGCCCACCTGATCCATTTGACGCTGCGTACGCTCGCCCGCGAGCCGTGGCTGTGGCGCACCTTCCACGAGGACGGCGGCGAGCATCTGCTGCTGAAAGCCGAGGACTTCACGGCGCCGACGCAGTCGGACCGCTTCTCCGCCACCGCGTGCGCGTCGCCCGCGCTCACCGACGAGTGGGCGCGCCTCGCCCACTGGGCCACGCGGCCGATGGCCGAGACGGGGCCGGTGGGCGACCCGATCGTCCGGGTGTCGGGGCGACGCGGCGGCTTGCCGCCGTGGCTGGCGGAGGCCCTGACCCGGAGCGAGACGCCGGACGGGACCCAGAACGGCACGCAGGACGGGGCACAGCACGGAACGCAGGACGGGACGCGAGCGGAGACGCCGGTGCCGTCACCCGCGTCCCCGTCGGCAACTGCGGCCGCAACCCCCGAAGGTCCTGGGAGCTCGGGCAGGCCCAAGGACCCGGGGGCGCGAGGGACGGCGACAACCGCAGCGGCGTCGGCCGCGAACGCGTCCCAGTCGACCACGTCGTCTCCGGCTGCCGCCTCGGGGCCGACTGCCGCTGCGAACCCAGGCGCCGCTTCGCCTGCGAGCGCCGCCTCGACTCCGCACACGGCGTCGGCCTCGGGCCCCGCAGGTGCGCCCGCGGCCGCCTCCCCGACGGCGCCCCTCCCCGGATTCCGCACCGTGCCGCCGCGTCTGACCTGGGGCCTGCGTACCGCACTGTCTGCGCTGGTGGTGCTCGCCGCCGTCGCCGGAGCGGGTATCGCACTTGCGGGCCCGTGGGTGTGGGCCACCGTTGCCGCGGTGGCGACAGGCGGGGTGGTGGCCGCCTCGGCGCACGGGCGGGCGCGGCGGGCGTACCGGGATTCGCCGGAACTCCGGCGCCGGGAAACGGCCTTGACGGTCGTCGACGACGCCGAGGAATTGGTCGGGTTCGCCGACCTCCGCGTCAGGCGGGCGCGTGCGGCCTGGGACGACGCCCGCCAGGCGCATGCCGACGTCGCCGCACGGCAGATCGCCGACGGAAAGCTGCTGCACAGCCGCTACGAGTTCGAGCGCGAGGCGGTGGAGAAGCGGCTCGCCGAGGTGCTCGAATCCGTCGAGCAGCGCCGGGTCCTGCTGGAAGGCTCCGGCGGGCGCGAGGAGTTGCTCGCGCTGCGGGCGCTCCAGGACCGGGCGCTCGACGAGGGACTGCGCCGCCACCCCATCCCCGCCGAGATGTTGGGGAGCCGCATTGCGGCGGTGCTCCGCGACGAAGGCGTCCGGACCGCGGCCGACTTCACCAGGGTCACGTCCGCGGTGCCGACGTCGGCCGAGCGGCGTGCGCAGGCCGTCGTGTCGCGTCCCGGCGGCACCGTGCGCATCGACGGCATGAGCCCGGCTCTCGCCCGCGGGCTCCAGGAGTGGCGCGACGAGGTGGTGGAGGAGCTGCGGATCCGGCTGCCGGCGGTGCTGCCGTACCAGGAGGCGCAGGAACTGCATCGCAGGCGGGCCGACCGGCGGCTCGACCTCGCCCGGCAGGCCGCTCGGGCCCGGACCACCGCGCTGGACGAACTTGCGGACCTGGACGCCGACTTGGCCGCCGAGGAGCGCCGCCTGCAGGGATCGGGGGCCGGTGACGTCGCGCGCGCCGCAGCGGCGGTACGCGACGCCGAGGGCGTGCTGGCGGCCGCCGGCGACGCGCACCGGGGCGCCGCGGCGGCCCTGGACGCCGCACGGGCCGAGGTCGAGGGCTTTGCGGCGCTGACGTACCGGCGGTTCCTGCGGGACGTTTTCCGCGGCCGCTGATAGGTGTCCGCACCGCCGTGCAAATTCTTTCAATCGTTCGACTGAAATCCGGTCTTGTGCGACACGTGTCGCCTGGGCGAGGCTTCCTGCCGCAGTCCGCAGTCCGCAGTCCGCAGTCCGCAGTCCGCAGTCCGCCGTCGCCCGGCCGCTGCCAGGCCACCGCTCCGCCCAAGGGCTTCGACGGGGTCGGCAGCTTCGTCGAACGGGCGATCCGCGGGCAGAACCACGACTTCGTGAACGAGCTGGCGGCACGCGGCATCGCGGCCACGGTGTGCATGACCTACGGCCAGCACGAATGGCAGTACTGGGAGCGCGAGGTCTACGCGGCGCTGCCGATGCTGCTGGACGCGATCGACGCGTGACGGACGGGGGTCGGCCGGCTCCGGGGGCTGCCGCCCGGAGCCGGCCGACCCCGCGTCCGCTTGCGCCTACAGCCCGGTGATCCGGCCGTTGCGGAACAGGTCGACGAAGATGGCGTGGTCCTCGCGCGTCCGTGCGGCGTACGTGTGCGCGAACTCCACGAGGTGTGCCACGAAGCCCTCTTCGTCCGGCTCCACCACGGCGCGGATCGCGTGTTCGGTCGAGAACGGCACCAGCGACTGCCCGTTGCTGTCCTCGTCCGCGACGGCGTGCATCGTGGCGGTCGCACGCGCGAGGTAATCGACCACGTTGCGGATGTCGTCCGGCTCGTTGAGGGCGGACCAGTCGAGGTCGTTCGCGTACGGCGACACCTCCGCGACGAGCTGCCCCACCCCGCCGATGTCCGTGTAGCCCAGCCACGGGTCCGCGTGCGCCTGGAGCGCGCGCTGCGAGATGACCGTGCGGTGTCCCTCGTGGCGGAAGTACGTGCGTACGTCGGGGTCCGTCACGTGCCGGCTCACCGCGGGCGTCTGGCCCTGCTTCATGTAAAGGATGACGTCGTTCTCCAGGGCCTCGGTGTTGCCCTCGATGAGCAGGTTGTACGAGGGCAGCCCCGCACTCCCGATGCCCACGCCGCGCCGCCCGACGACGTCCTTCACCTCGTAGGTGTCCGGCCGCGCGCGCGTGGTCTCGGGCGTCGTGGCCAGGTAGCGGCCGAACGCCTCCAGGACCGTCTTCCTCGTGTCGTCGTCCAGGGCGAACGCGCCGCCGCTCAGCGCGAAGCGCCGGTCGTAGCCGTCGATGACGGTCTGCTCGTCCAGCAGCCCGACCCGGGTCTGGAGCCGCGCGCAATGCAGCACGTCGAGCAGCGGCCCGGTCGCGGTGCTGAGGGTGAGCGCCGTCTGCGCCCCGGCGGGGTCGTCGGTGAGCATCAGGATCTGGGCGCGGTAGGACCGGGCGTACGCGGCCACCAGCTCGCCGATCAGCTCGTCGCTGAGCGCCTTGGCGTATCCGATGAGGGCCAGGCTCGCCGCGAAGCGCTGCACGTCCCACATGAACGGGCCGAGGTAGGCCTCGTCGAAGTCGTTGACGTTGAACACCAGGCGGCCGTCGGCGTTCAGGTAGGTGCCGAAGTTCTCGGCATGCAGGTCGCCGTGGATCCACACCCGGTCGGTGCGCTCGTCGACGAACGGATTCGGGGCGCCGTCGAGGTCCGCGTAGTAGAGGCATGCGGTGCCCCGGTAGAAGGCGAACGCGGAGGCCGCCATCTTGCGGAACTTGACCCGGAACGCCGCCGGGTCGGCCTGGATCAGCTCCCCGAAGGCGGCGTCGAACACCTCCAGGATCCGCTTGGCCCGCTGCTCCTGGTCTGCCTGTTCGAACAACACCCCACGCAACTCCTTCATCGCCTTGCCTTGCGCTGCCCCGCCCTTTCCGCAGCATGCCAGCAGGCGGGTAAAGGGCGGATGTGGGGTGGGGGAAGGGCGACCAAAGGGCGTGTGACGCGGGGCGCGGCCACCCCCCTGGGACAGTCGCCGGGACAGCCGCCGGAAGTCGGCGGGGGAGCGGTCAGGGGACCTCGGGCGGACTGGTGGTCACCGAACGGGAGGCGACTCCGCCGGGCGCTCCGGTCGGGACATCCAGATTCTTGCCGGCACTCTTGTCGGCGGTCTCCGGCGGCGCGCTGGTCGTCGGCGGGCTCGGCGTGGACGTCGGGACCCCCGCGGGGTCGTCCGGCAGCGCGCCCGGACCGGTCAGCGGCTCCCAGGCGGGGGAGGTCACGATGGCCTCCAACTGCGCCACGCTCAGCACCGGATCGACGCGCTGCGGCGAGACCTTGTACGCCTGGGGGTTGGGGCTGTTGGCCGCGAGGATGTAGATCATCATGTTGTCGGGGCGTGCCAGGGTCGCGGTGGCGACCATCACCTCTCCGCCCGCCGGTGTGAAGCCCTGGGGCGTCGGACCCAGGTACTCCTTGGTGAGTCGCAGGCGGCTGCCGTCCGGCAGGGTCCTGAGTTCGCAGGACTCGCCCACCGGGGCGTCCTGGCGGCACGCCAGATTCGGAATCGGCGCGGCATCCTCGCCGAAGGTCATGGCGACATAGCCCGGTGCGCTTCCGTCGACGGGCCAGAAGCGCGCGGAAATCGTGACGCTGCGCGTGACGTTGTCCGGCTGCTTGTCGAACGCGCGGTCGGTCACGTCGCCGGGGGCCAGCAGCAGGGTCAGCACCTTCATGGCCGCGCTGCCGGCCAGCGGGGCCGACGGCGGCAGCGGTGTCGGCGACGTCGGCGGGACCGACTCCCGGCCGCTCGGGGGCGGCTGGTGGGCGGTGCCCGTCGGGCCGGACGCGTGCGAGCCGGTGGTGGCGATCAGCGCACCCGACCCGGCCGCGACCGCCACGGCCAGCGCCGCGCCGGCGATCTGGATGCGGCGTACCGCGCGCATGCGGCGCCCGCGCTCCAGGCCGCCGCGGACCAGGTCGGCCGTCGGGGGGCGCAGGCCGCGCGTCGCGGCGTGCATGGCGTGCTTGAGGGCGATCTCGTTGGGCGCGGACTCGTGGGACGCGGACTCGTCGGCCGCCCCCGGTCGGCCGTCGTGCGGGTCTTGCTCGGGGCTCATCGGTTCACCGTCTCTCGGCCGCACGCGGGGTGGCGGCGGGCCGTGCCGTCCACGGAATCGGAGGTCGCCCTTGCGGGGCGCTGCGCACGGGTGTCCATCATGCCGCCGCGAACATGTGCAGCTCGCCGCCGAGGATGCCGCGCAGTTTCTCCAGCGCGCGCAGCGACCGGTTGCGGACCGCCCCGGCCGAGCAGCCCATCTGCCTGGCCGTCTGCTCGACGCTCATGTCCTCCCAGTAGCGCAGCACGAGCACCGCGCGGTCCTTGGGCGGCAGTGCGGCCAGGCCCTTGAGGAGGGTGAGCCGGAGCGCGGGGTCGATGTCGGGGCCGGCGGTGTCGGGGAGGGTGCCGTACGGTTGCTCGGTGCTGCTGCGCAACCGCCGGTGCGAGAGGTAGCTGCGGACCAGGACGGTGCGCGCGTAGGCGTCCAGGTTGTCGGCCAGGCGGACGCGCCGCCACGACCGGTACAGCTTGCCCAGCGTGATCTGGACGAGGTCCTCGGCGAGGTGCCAGTCGCCGCACAGCAGCCAAGCGGTGCGGAAGAGCTGCCCGCTCCGGGCCGTGGCGAATTCGAGGAACTCGTCCGGATCTGATGACATCTGGTGGTCCTTGTCGTACGCGCTGACCGTGCTTCCAACCCGTACGACGCGACGTGGGTCCCGGCGCGTCACACGTCGCGCGCGAGAATTTCCGGCCGGTGCGTCCGGCGGCGCCGTGCGGAGCACCGATGAGATTCTTGTCGGACCGCTTCGCCGGGGATGACCGGAGTACGACGTACTCTGATGCCAGATTGATCACATTTGATCGAGGAGTGCACGTGGGTACCGATGTCGACCGTGTCTGTACGCGGACCCGCAGCTGGGTCAGCGACGCCGTCCGCAAGGTCAACGCGGACGCCAACCGGTCCGCGGACACCCATCTGCTGGTCTATCCGCTGCCCCCCGAGTGGGGCATCGACCTGTACCTCAAGGACGAGTCCACACACCCCACCGGCAGCCTCAAGCACCGCCTCGCGCGCTCGCTGTTCCTCTACGGCCTGTGCAACGGCTGGATCCGCGAGGGCACCACGGTCATCGAGGCGTCCTCCGGCTCGACCGCCGTCTCGGAGGCCTACTTCGCGCGCATGCTCGGGCTGCCTTTCATCGCGGTCATGGGTAAGAAGACCAGCCCCGAGAAGATCGAGCTGATCGAGTTCTACGGCGGCACCTGCCACCTCGTCGACGACCCGGCCACGGTGTACGACGTCTCACGCCGCCTCGCCGCCGAGACCGGCGGCCACTACATGGACCAGTTCACGTACGCCGAGCGGGCCACGGACTGGCGCGGCAACAACAACATCGCCGAGTCGATCTTCGGTCAGATGGCCCAGGAGCGGCACCCCGTACCGACCTGGATCGTGGTCGGCGCCGGCACCGGCGGCACGAGCGCCACCATCGGCCGCTACGTGCACTACCAGTGCCACGACACCTGCCTCGCCGTCGTCGACCCGGAGAACTCCGCGTTCTTCGACGGCTGGACGCGCGAGGAACCCGACTTCACCGTCAACGCCGCCTCACGCATCGAGGGCATCGGCCGGCCGCGCGTCGAACCCAGCTTCATCTCCGAGGTGGTGGAGCGCATGATCAAGGTGCCGGACGCCGCCTCCATCGCGGCCATGCGCCACCTGCACCGCCTGACCGGCCACAAGGCGGGCGGCTCCACCGGCACGAACCTGTGGGGCGCGCTCCAACTCGTCGCCGAGATGCGGGAGTCCGGGCGTACCGGATCCATCGTGACGCTGCTGTGCGACGGCGGCGACCGCTACGCGCACTCCTACTACTCCGACGCCTGGCTGGCCGAACAGGGCCTGGACATCACGCCGTTCACCGAGACCATCGACCGGCTGCGCAAGACCGGCCGTTGGCAGGCGCCCGCCGTGGGCGGGGACGCCTGACGGCCCCGCCCGACGCCCGTGCGCGACGCCCGGCCCCGGCTCAGGCGGCCATGATGTAGTGCAGGATCAAGTCGTGGACGTGGCGGCCCTTCTGGTCGTCGCGCATCTCTATCTGGTAGGTCTGCGTGCCCACGTGGATCGCCACTTCGCTGGAGCTGAAGAACGACCCCGCGAAGGACTTGTTCGTGACCATGCTGACGCTGCTGATCTTGGAGTACGGAATCGAGGTCAGGGCGATCTTCTTCCCCACGAACGAGTTGTCCTGCAGGATGGCCCGCCGGTCCGTGAGACCGATGAACCCCGTTCCGGTCCCCTTGGCGTCGTAGACCGCGAGCACCTGCTCGCCGGGCAGCAGCCCGCTCTGGATCTTCTCCAACTGCTCGCGCCGGTCGAATGCGATGTTCGAACTCATTGCCCCCTCTTTCCCCTCGCCGTACGGCGACGTCTCCCCGCCAGCCTATGAGCACCGGACCGCGAACCCAACGGTCGGAGGGGTCAACTCGGGGGCGGTACGCGTTCGATGGTGACGGGGCCGGGGGGTTCGGCGGGGGCGTCGGCCTGCGCCGGTGTCTCGTCCTCGTCGGGGTGGGGGCGCCAACCGACCATGCACAGGGCGGCGATCGTGCACAGGGTCAGGCCGGCGGCCGGCGGTGCGAGGAGGTGCGAGGTCTCCGCGCCGCTCAGCGGGGAGTTGTGGGCGTCCACCTCGACCGAGACCGCGGTCATGCCGGTGTAGTGCATTCCGCCGACGGCGACGCCCATCGCGAGAGCGGCGCCCAGGGTGGCGCCGGGCGTGCGGATGTTGAGGGCGGCGTACAGCGCGAGCGTGGCGGCGACGATCGCGACGCCGACCGAGATGGCGACCGTGGCGGGGTCGTAGGACACGTGGCCGCGCATGCGCAGTGCGGCCATGCCCACGTAGTGCATCGTGGCGACCCCGACGCCGGTCACCGCGCCGCCGGCCGCCAACAGCGCGACGCGGCCCGTGTCGTGCGCCGCGACGGCGAGGCCCGCGCCGACCACGACGACGGCGACGGCGAGGCTCGCGAGGGTCAGCGGCACGTCGTAGCGGATCGGCGTGCCCTCGACCGCGAAGCCGAGCATCGCGACGAAGTGGGTGGCCCAGATCCCGGTGCCGCCGATGGCGAACGCGCCCAGCGCGAACCAGCGTCGGCGCGCCCACCCGGCCGCCGCCGCGTGCGCGCGCGTCGTGCAGGCGAGACCGAGGACCGCGCCGACGCAGGAGATCGCGTACGCGGCGACCGGTGTGAGGAGGCCCTCGTCGAACTGGTTGATCTGACCCATGGACGGGCCTTTCCGGGGACGTTGCGGGAACGCGGCCGCGGCTTCGGCCGCGGCAGGGGCCGGGTGGGTCAGGCGACGTCCGCGACCTGGTCAGCCTTGGAGTTCGTGCCGGGATCCGGGTCGGTGTCCGGGTCGGGCCCCGCATCGGGTCCATCGGCCGCGTCCACGTGGGACTTGCGGACCACCAGGACGGCCGCGTCGTCGTGCAGCCGGCCGCCGGTGTGGATCGTCACGTCGGTGATCAGTTCGTGGGCGATGCGCTGCGAGCCGTGGTGGCTCCAGCGGATGAGGCGCTCGCCGAACGGGTAGAAGCGCCCGGCGGAGTCGCGGGCCTCGGTGACGCCGTCGGTCACCACGACCAGGACGTCGCCGGGGACATAGCTGACGCGGTACTCGGCGTACTCGACTTCGTCGTAGAGCGAGGCGGTGCCGAGCGGCGGCGCGTTGATCGGCAGTTCCAACTCGACGGCCCGGCCGCCGCGCAGGTGGATCGGCGGGGTGTGGCCGCACGACAGCATGCGCAGGTGGGTCGGGTCGTCGAAGGCGAACAGCACGGCGGTGGCGAAGCGTTCGTCGGCCGGGCCGGCGCTCTCCTCGTCGATCTGCGCGATGCGCTCCTCCAGGCGCGCGGCCAGGCCCGGCAGGCTCGGCTCGTAGTGCGCCGCCTCGCGGAAGCACGCCATGAGCGTCGCGGCGGTGGTGACGGCGCCGATTCCCTTGCCGCGCACGTCACCCATGAGCACGCGCATGCCGTGCCGCGACCGTACGACGGCGAACAGGTCGCCGCCGACCTTCGTCTCCAGGTCCGCGGGCAGGTAGAGCGCGGAGACCTCGTAGCCGGGCAGGTCGGCGGGTATCGGTTCGAGGACCGTGCGCTGCAGGATCAGGGTGGCCGAACGCGCCTGGCCCAGTTGGAGGGTGTGGTGCACGCGCGTCGCCGAGGCCCAGACGCCGACCGCGCCGAGGCCGACGACCACGCCGAGGTGGATGGCTTTGGTGCCCGCTCCGGCGTCGTCGTACTCGGTCGTCAGGTACGTCGCCCCGAGGGCGGCGACCGCGGCGAGCCGGGCGACGGCCCAGGGCGGGCACAGCGCCGCGAACGCGGGCGGCACGATGCCGAGTGCCACCGCACCGGGCATCGAGTCGTCGACGAACAGGCCCGCGCAGAACAGGGCGAGGAGCACGCCGTACGCCGCGGCGCCGATCCGCACCGCCGAGCGGTTGCGCCGGAGCCACGCACGCAGGGAGGTCTTGCCGCCCGGTCCGGAGGCGCCCGGCGCCGTCCGTCCGGCTCCGGTTCGCCGGTCGGCTGACGGTGCGTCATCCGTGCACAGATCGAGTTCTTGCCGCGTCACACGGTCACCCTATGGGGTGAGGTCACCCGCCTGATCAGCCCCCGGGTCAGGGCGATTTCGGCCCTCCGGGGGAGGCCGCCCCGGCCGTGCGGCAGGAGGCACGGGCAGGCCCCGAACGGGTTCGGCGGCGTGGGCGCGGCTCGCCCTTCGGCTACGCGCTTCGGCCCGCCGCGTCCTTCTCCACCGTGCTCGGCGCCGCGTCCGGCTTGGCCATCGTCGACGCGGCGTCGCGGTCGCGGATCAGCAGCGCGAACACCACACCGACCGCGGCCATCAGCGCGGCGGCCGCGAAGGCCCAGTGGTAGGCGGAGTATTCGGGACGCGGCCCCTGCGGGGTGGCGGCGAAGATGCCGACGCCGCTGAGGACGCTGCCGAGCACCGCGACGCCCACCGCCGCGCCGAGTTGGCGCTGTACGTTGAACAACGTGGAAGCGGCGCCCATGCGGGGCAGCGGGATCGCGGCGAATGCGGCGGTCTGGGCCGGCATGAAGACGTGGGCGAGGAACAAGCCGGTGAGGAACAGGTCGAGGCGTACCCACCACAGGTCGGTCTCGGGACCGATCCGGGTCAGCAGCGCGATCATCACGGCCGTCCCGGCGAGTCCGAACGCGGTGAGGCGGCGCGGCCCGACCTTCGCGTAGTACCGCGACACCAGTTGTGTCGCGAGGATGATGCCGATCGCGGTGGGGAACGTGGTCAGGCCGCTGTCGGTGGCCTCCAGCCCGCGCGCCCGCTGGATCAGGATGGGCAACACGAACACCGTGCCCAGGAAGCCCGCGGACGAGGTGACCGTGACCATCGTGCAGGTCAGGAACAGGCGGTTCCGCAGCAGCCCGAGGTCGAGCATGGGGTGTTCGGTGCGGGACTCCACGACCACGAGCAGCACGATCATGACCAGGCCGGCGATCCCGGCGCCCAGGATCAGCGGCGACGTCCAGCCCTCCTGCGCGCCCTCGGTGAGGGCGTAGAGCACGGCGGCCAGGCCCGCGCCGGCCAGCAGGAATCCCGGGAGGTCGAACGGGCCGACGTCCGGCTGCTTCTCCTCGTGCAGGCACAGCGCGCCGAAGAGGAGTGCCGCCGCGCCGAAGGGAACGTTCATGTAGAACACCCAGTGCCACGAGGAGTGGTCGACGATCAGGCCGCCGATGATGGGGCCGAGGGCGGGGGCGAGCGCCGTCGGGATGATCAGCACGCGCGACGCCCGCATGCGCTCGGCGGGCGGGAACGTCCGGAACATCATCGCCATGCCCACCGGGGTGAGCAGCCCGCCGCCGATGCCCTGGAGCACCCGGAACCCGACGAGTTGCGGCAGGTCCTGCGCGAGGCCGCACAGCGCGGACGCGCCGGTGAAGACCGCCAGCGCGAACAGGAACACCCGCTTCTGGCCGAACCGGTCGCCGAGCCAGCCGGCCGCCGAGATGGACACCGCGAGGCTGACCAGGAAGCCGACGTTGACGCCGCCCACCGACTCGGGCGACGTCGAGAAGTCGTCGGCGATCGCCGGGATGGCGACGTTGACGATCGTCGAGTCCAACACGGTCATGAACATCGCGGCCACGAAGACCACGCTGACGACGGCCTTCTGGTTCAGCTCGCTGAGGTGCTTCACGGAAACACGTTCTACCTCAGCGAGCCGTCGATGTCCGCCCCCTCGGATGTGTCAACTCGTGCTGTGACGTCGCGTGTTCACACCGTGCCGCGGACCGGTAGGCCGGATTTGCGGTAGATCGCATCGATGAGTCGCATCGTCTCGACGGAGTCCTCCGCGGGGGTGAGCGGCGGGCGTCCGCGCAGCACGGCGTCCGCGAACGCCTGCAACTGGTACTGGTACGTCGACGTCTTCGCCGCATGGCCCAGGTGCTCGCGCCGCTTCCGGCCGTCCACCGTCACCGAGAACCGGTGCCAGTAGTGCGGTCCGGCGAAGTTGGTGACCGTCATCTCGCCGCGTTCGCCGACGACCTTGGCGTTGACCGCGAAGACGCGCCGCGACAGCAGCGAGCTGTGCACGGTCGCGGTGGCGCCGCCGGGCAGGGCCAGGGTCGCGTCCATCGCGCGGTCGACGCGCGGGTCGCGGCGCATCGTGGTGGCGCGGGCCGCGGCGACCTCGATGCGTTCCACGGGGAATGCGGATGCGGGGGAGAGGTGGCGTACCGCGCTGACGGCGTAGCAGCCGGCGTCCATGAGGGAGCCGCCGGCCAGTGCGAAGTTGTAGCGGATGTCGCCGAACACGGGCAGCGGGAAGCACATCGACGCGGACACGTGCCGGACCGTGCCCAGCTCGTCCTCGTCGAGGATCTCGCGCATCCGCCGCGCGACCGGGTGGTAGCGCCAGTGGAACGCCTCCATGCACACGCGCCCGGTGCGCTTGGCGGCGTCCGCGACCTCGCGCGCCTCGGCCTCGTTGGCCGTCATCGGCTTCTCGCACAGCACGTGCTTGCCGGCCTCCATGGCGCGCACCGCCCATTCGGCGTGCAGCCCGTTGGGCAGCGGGATGTAGACGGCGTCGAGGTCCGGGTCGGCCAGCAGGTCCGGGTAGGTGCGGTGCACGGTACGAATGCCCTGCCGCCGCGCGAAGTGGTCGGCTCGCGCCGGGTCCCGCGCCGCGACGGCCGCGACCGTCACCTCCGGGATCAGCCGCGCGGGCTTCGTCAGCGCGACCGGCGCGATCCGTGCCGCCCCCAGCACACCGATGCGGATCCGTTCCATGGCAGCCCCCTGATGGTGTGGCCCGGTGCGCGCATCGTAGGGCGCACGTCCCGCATCGGCACGCCCCTTCGAGCCGGTGCGGGCCCGGCTCGGGAGCGGTTCTGCCCCGGTTCGGGCCCGGTGACACACGGCAGCGGGGGTAGGGGCACGTCGGGGGGCACGTAGAGTAGAGTTGTCTCGACGTCAAGATAAACGTAGGGCCCCCGCCGTCGGCCGCCCAGGGTGCCGGCCGTGGAACCGAGATAGGAGCAGTCGTGTCCGCGAACAGCTTCGACGCCCGCACCACGCTGAACGTGGGTGACGAGTCGTACGAGATCTTCAAGCTGGACAAGGTGGAGGGCAGCGCCCGGCTCCCCTACAGCCTGAAGGTCCTGCTGGAGAACCTGCTCCGCACGGAGGACGGCGCGAACATCACCGCCGACCACATCCGCGCCCTCGGCGGCTGGGACCCCAACGCCGAGCCGAGCGAGGAGATCCAGTTCACGCCCGCCCGCGTGATCATGCAGGACTTCACCGGCGTACCGTGCGTGGTCGACCTCGCCACCATGCGCGAGGCGGTCAAGGAGCTGGGCGGCGACCCGGCCAAGATCAACCCGCTCGCGCCCGCCGAGATGGTCATCGACCACTCCGTCATCGCGGACGTCTTCGGCCGCCGGGACGCGTTCGAGATCAACACCGACATCGAGTACGACCGCAACAAGGAGCGCTACCAGTTCCTGCGCTGGGGCCAGACCGCGTTCAACGAGTTCGCCGTCGTCCCGCCCGGCACCGGCATCGTGCACCAGGTCAACATCGAGCGCTTGGCCCGCACCGTCATGGTCCGCAACGGCCAGGCGTACCCGGACACCTGCGTCGGCACCGACTCGCACACCACGATGGTCAACGGCCTCGGCGTGCTGGGCTGGGGCGTCGGCGGCATCGAGGCCGAGGCCGCGATGCTCGGCCAGCCGGTCTCGATGCTCATCCCGCGCGTCGTCGGCTTCAAGCTGACCGGCAAGCTGCAGCCCGGCGTCACCGCCACCGACCTGGTGCTGACGATCACCGACATGCTGCGCAAGCACGGCGTGGTCGGCAAGTTCGTGGAGTTCTACGGCGACGGCGTCGGCGCCGTACCGCTGGCCAACCGCGCCACGCTCGGCAACATGTCGCCGGAGTTCGGCTCGACCTGCGCGATCTTCCCGATCGACGGCGAGACCATCAACTACCTGCGCCTGACCGGCCGTCCCGAGCAGCAGCTCGCGCTCGTCGAGGCGTACGCCAAGGAGCAGGGCCTCTGGCACGACCCGGCGGTCGAGCCGGAGTACTCCGAGTACATCGAGCTGGACGTCTCCACCGTCGTGCCCTCGATCTCCGGCCCGAAGCGCCCGCAGGACCGCGTCGTGCTGACCGAGGCCAAGGCGAAGTTCCGGGCCGCGCTGCCGGACTACGTCAAGGACGTGGACGAGGCGGGCAAGGAGTCCTTCCCGGCCTCCGACGCGCCGGCCAACGGCGTGCGCCCGACCGCGCCGACGACCGTCACGGCCCCCGACGGCAAGACGTACGAGATCGACCACGGCGCCGTCGTGATCGCCTCCATCACCTCGTGCACCAACACCTCGAACCCGTCGGTCATGCTCGGCGCCGCGCTGCTCGCCAAGAAGGCCGTCGAGCGCGGGCTGACCGTCAAGCCGTGGGTGAAGACCACGCTGGCCCCCGGGTCCAAGGTCGTCATGGACTACTACGAGAAGGCCGGCCTCACTCCGTACATGGAGAAGCTGGGCTTCAACCTGGTCGGCTACGGCTGCGTGACCTGCATCGGCAACTCGGGCCCGCTGCCCGAGGAGGTCTCCGCCGCGATCAACGCGTCGGACCTGGCGGCCGTGTCGGTGCTGTCCGGCAACCGCAACTTCGAGGGCCGCATCAACCCCGACGTCAAGATGAACTACCTGGCGTCGCCGCCGCTGGTCGTGGCGTACGCGATCGCCGGCTCGATGGACCTCGACATCACCACCGAGCCGCTCGGCGTCGACTCCGAGGGCAAGGCGGTCTACCTGGCCGACATCTGGCCGTCGGACCAGGAGGTCGCGGACACCGTCGCGTCCTCGATCGACCAGGACATGTTCACCAAGTCCTACGCCGACGTGTTCGCGGGCGACCACCGCTGGCAGTCGCTGGAGGTGCCGACCGGCGACACCTTCGAGTGGGACCCGAACTCGACCTACGTGCGCAAGCCCACGTACTTCGAGGGCATGACGATGGACCTGACCCCGGTCGCGGACATCGCGGGCGCCCGGGTGCTCGCCAAGCTGGGCGACTCGGTCACCACCGACCACATCTCGCCGGCCGGCAACATCAAGGCCGACAGCCCCGCCGGCAAGTACCTCGCGGACCACGGCGTCGAGCGCAAGGACTTCAACTCGTACGGCTCGCGTCGCGGCAACCACGAGGTGATGATCCGCGGCACGTTCGCGAACATCCGCCTGCGCAACCAGATCGCGCCGGGCACCGAGGGCGGCTTCACCAAGGACTTCACGCAGTCCGACGCCCCGGTCACCACGATCTACGACGCCTCCGTCAACTACCAGGACGCGGGCATCCCGCTGGTCGTCCTGGCCGGCAAGGAGTACGGCTCCGGCTCGTCGCGCGACTGGGCGGCCAAGGGCACCTCGCTGCTCGGCGTCAAGGCCGTCATCGCCGAGTCCTACGAGCGCATCCACCGCTCCAACCTGATCGGTATGGGCGTCATCCCGCTGCAGTTCCCGGCCGGCCACACCGCGGACTCGCTGGGCCTGGACGGCTCGGAGACCTTCTCGTTCACCGGCATCGCGGCCCTCAACGAGGGCAGCACGCCCAGGACGGTCAAGGTGACCACGGACACCGGCGTCGAGTTCGACGCCGTCGTCCGCATCGACACCCCGGGCGAGGCCGACTACTACCGCAACGGCGGCATCATGCAGTACGTGCTCCGCTCGCTCGTCGGCAAGTGACCCGATCCGCACGGGCACTTGAGCGGCTGAGCAACTGAGCAGTCCCACCGCACCGACACCGAAAGGGCCGTCTCCCCACCCCGGGGAGGCGGCCCTTCCGTCTGCCGTGCACGCGAACGCGCCGGTCAGAGGCGGGGGTTCCAGCGTTTGCCTTGCAAGGCCTCTTCGACGAGGCGGACTTCGCGTTCCAGTGCGGCGGTCTTGGAGCCCTCGTACTCGTACATCCGCATGACGGCCTCGACGGTGTGGGCGTCGACGTCGCGCAGGTCGGCCCGGGCCGTGCCGTAGCCGTGGCGGGCCGCCTGGAGCGCCGCCTCGACGTGCTGGCGGGCCATCCGGGCGAGCAGGGGCGGGTGGCGCCGGAGGACGTCGTGGCGGCGGTAGCCCGGCGGGCACAGGTCGTAGAGCCAGGCGACGGCGGTCCGCTCCCAGTCGGGTGCGCCGGGAGGGCGTACCCCGTGCGGCCACCCGGGCGGTACGACCCCGTCCTGCCCGGTCCGGCCCGCGGCGGCCCGCTCGAAGCGCCCGGGCTGCTCCCAGGCGGGTCGGGGGGTGGCATCGGACCTGGATTCGCTCACATGTTCGATCATGGCACAGAGCCTGCGTACTTGGGTACGCAGGCTCTGTGTGGACGGGTCGTGACCATGTGCTGTCAGGCCAGGTGGGACGCCATCAAACGGGTGGAATAAGTCCTATTTGTAACTCTTCGTAGCCGATGCCGGGCAAGGGCCTCCTCGGAAACCCCTCGTTTTCAGGAGGCCCACGTGAAGACGGTGCTTCGACCGATGGCGGTGCTCGGCATCGCCGCGGCCCTCGTGTTCGGCGTGGGCGCATGCGGCAAGGCCAAGCAGGCCGAGAAGGCCGACCAGGGCGGTGGCAGTGGCGGCACCGGACTCACCGTCGACAAGGGCTTCAAGGTCGGGCTGCTGCTGCCGGAGAACAAGACGGCGCGTTACGAGCGGTTCGACAAGCCGTTCTTCGAGGCCAAGGTCAACGAGCTGTGCCCCAAGTGCGAGGTCCAGTACGCCAACGCCCAACAGCAGACCAACACCCAGCAGCAGCAGGCCGAGGCGATGCTGACCAACGGCGTGAACGTGCTGGTGCTCGACGCCGTCGACACCAAGGCCGCGGCGGCGATCGTCAATTCGGCCAAGTCCAAGAACGTCCCGGTCATCGCGTACGACCGCCTCGCCGAAGGCCCGATCACCGGCTACGTCTCGTTCGACAACGAGACCGTCGGCAAGATGCAGGGCGAGGCGCTGTTGGAGGCGATCAAGCGCGGCGGCGACGCCAAGCGGGCGCCGATCATCATGATCAACGGCTCGCCCACCGACCCCAATGCCGGCGAGTACAAACGCGGCGCGCACTTGGCCCTCGACGGCCAGGTGATCATCGGCCGCGAGTACGACACCCCCGACTGGTCCAACAACAAGGCCCAGGAGGAGACCGAGCAGGCCATCACGGCCCTCGGCGGCCCCGGCAAAGTGGTCGGCGTCTACGTGGCCAACGACGGCATGGCGGGCGGCTCGATCGCCGCGCTCAAGGCGGCGGGCTTCAATCCCGTGCCGCCGGTGACCGGCCAGGACGCCGAACTCGCCGCGATCCAGCGGATCATCTCGGGCGACCAGTACATGACGGTGTTCAAGCCGTACCAGCCGGAGGCCGAGACGGCGGCCGGCATGGCGATCGCGGCCGCGATCGGCGAGAAGTTCGAGGGCGCCGACCAGAAGAAGGACAACGGCACCGTCGAGGTGGACGCGACGATCCTCACCCCCGTCCCGGTGACGAGGAACAACGTCAAGGACACCGTCGCGAAGAAGCCCTACTACACGGTCTCGGAGATCTGCACGCCCGAGTACGCGGCCGCGTGCAAGACCGCGGGCCTGGGTTAGGAGGCGGACATGACGGACACTCTCGGCACCCCCGGTGACTCCGGTGAGCCCGGCAAGTTGGGCAAGCCCGGCAGTGCAGGCGACGCCGGTACCCCACGCGGGACTTCCGGCGGCAACCCCGGCGAGGCGCGCGGCGCGGGCGCCCCGGTCCTGTCGCTGCGCGGCGTCTCCAAGCGGTACGGCGCGGTCCAGGCGCTCAGCGACGTCGACCTCGACGTGCACCCCGGCGAGGTGGTCGCACTGGTCGGCGACAACGGCGCGGGCAAGTCGACGCTCATCAAGGTGATCGCGGGCGTCGGCCCGCCGGACGGCGGCCGGATCACCTGGGAGGGCCGCCAGGTCGCCATCCCCAGGCCGCACGAGGCGCAGTCCCTCGGCATCGCGACCGTCTACCAGGACCTCGCGCTGTGCGACAACCTCGACGTCGTCGCCAACCTCTTCCTCGGCCGCGAACTGCGCCGCGGGCTGCTGCTCGACGAGGTCGGTATGGAGAAGCAGGCGACCGAGCTGCTGACGACCCTGTCGGTCAAGATCCCCAGCGTGCGCATCCCCGTCGCGTCGTTGTCCGGCGGGCAGCGGCAGACCGTCGCGATCTCCCGCTCGCTGCTCGGCGAGCCCAAGGTCGTGATGCTGGACGAGCCGACCGCCGCCCTCGGCGTCGAGCAGACCGCGCAGGTCCTCGACCTGATCGAGCGCCTGCGCGAGCGCGGCCTCGGCGTGATCCTCATCAGCCACAACATGGACGACGTGCTGGCCGTCGCGGACCGCATCGCGGTGCTGCGGCTGGGCCGCAACAACGGGGTGTTCGACGTACGCACGGTCACGCGCGAGGAACTCCTCGCGGCGATCACCGGAGCCACGGACAACGCGGTGTCGCGGCGCCAGGCCCGCAAGAGCGGCGAGCAAGGCGGCGGGCAGGACGGGGGCGAACAGGGCGGCGGCGAACAGAGCGGCGGCGCGCAAGACAGGGGTGAGCAGCTGTGAGCGACAAGGACACCGGCACCGGCTCGACGCGGAACCAGCCCGAGCAGCCCGAGCCCGCCGGGGCGGTCGTCCCGCCGGCCGCCGCGGTCGCCCAGGTCGACCCGCGCCTGGTGATGCGCCAGCAGGGCTTCAGCGGCTACTTCTCGGAGTTCAAGCGCCGCGTCAAGGGCGGCGAACTCGGTTCCCTGCCGGTCATCTTCGGCCTCATCGTCATCTGGATCGTCTTCCAGTCGCTCAACGACCGCTTCCTGTCGGCGCAGAACCTCTCGAACCTCTCCATCCAGATCGCCTCGACCGGGCTCATCGCGGTCGGCATCGTCTGGGTCCTGCTCCTCGGCGAGATCGACCTCTCGATCGGCTCGGTGAGCGGCGTCAGTTCGGCGGTCCTCGCCGTCCTCAACATCAAGCACGGCTGGGGCGACGTCGAGGCGATCATCGCAGCCGTCGTGGTCGGCGTGCTGATCGGCCTCCTGCACGGCTTCTTCTTCGCGAAGATCGGCGTGCCCGCGTTCGTCGTGACCCTCGCCGGCCTGATCGGGTGGCAGGGCCTCCAGCTCTACATCCTGGGCGACCAGGGCACCATCAACCTGCGCTACAACAGCACCATCCACAAGCTGACCAGCTACTACTTCGAGTACGTCGCGGTCGGCTACGCCATCGCCGGCGTCCTCGTGGCGATCTACGCCGTCACGCGCTACCTGGAGCACGAGCGGCGGGCCAAGGCCGGCCTGCCGGTCATCCCGATCCAGGACCTCGCGCTGCGCACCGCGATCCTCGCGATCATCGCGTTCGCCGTCGCGTACGTCCTCAACCAGTGGTACGGCACGCCGCTCGCGCTGGTGATCTTCCTCGCCTTCGTGGTGGTCGGCGACATCATCCTGCGCCGCACCCGCTACGGCCGGCAGATCTACGCGGTCGGCGGCGGCATCGAGGCGGCCCGGCGCGCCGGCATCAACGTGACGTTCGTCCGCATCTCGGTCTTCATGATCTGCTCCGGCATGGCGGCGCTCGGCGGCGTCTTCGCGGCGTCCCGCATCGTCTCGGCGGGCCAGAGCACCGGCACCGGCGACGTCCTGACCAACGCCATCGCGGCGGCGGTCATCGGCGGCACGAGCCTGTTCGGCGGCCGCGGGTCCACGTACTCCGCACTGCTGGGCATGCTGGTCATCGGGTCGATCTCGTCGGGCATGGACCTGCAGTCCGTGGACTCCTCGGTCAAGCTGATGATCACCGGTGCCGTCCTGCTCGCCGCCGTGGTCCTCGACTCGGTGTCCCGGCGCAGCCAGAAGGCCAGCGGCCGGGCCTGAGGCCAGGTATCGCCACCTCTTCCGGACGCGCCCGCCCGCCGGGGCGAACCAGGCGCGGCCTTTCTCGCGTCTAGACTCGATGAGTGCGTTTCCCGCCCGGGGGACGGGCGAGGACCGCGACAGACCGATTGAGGAGGTACGGGTGGGCCTGCTGGAGAGCATTCGAGGACCCCGTGATCTCAAGGCGCTCTCTCCCGAGCAGCTCACCGTGCTCGCAGGCGAGATCCGCGAATTCCTGGTGGACTCCGTGTCCAGGACCGGGGGCCACCTCGGCCCCAACCTGGGGGTAGTGGAGCTCACCCTTGCGCTGCACCGCGTATTCGACTCGCCACGCGACAAGATCCTGTGGGACACCGGTCACCAGAGCTACGTCCACAAGATCGTCACCGGTCGCCACGACTTCACCGCCCTGCGTCAGGAGGGCGGCATCTCCGGTTACCCGAGCCAGGCCGAGTCCGAGCACGACGTCATCGAGAACTCGCACGCGTCCACGGTGCTGTCCTACGCGGACGGCTTCGCCAAGGCGTACCAGGTCCGCGGCCTCGACGACCGGCACGTGGTCGCGGTCATCGGGGACGGCGCGCTGACCGGCGGCATGGCCTGGGAGGCGCTCAACAACATCGCGGCGGCCAAGGACCGCCCGGTGATCATCGTCGTCAACGACAACGAGCGCTCGTACGCCCCGACCACCGGCGGCCTCGCGAACCACCTCGCCACCCTGCGCACCACGCGCGGCTACGAGCGGTTCCTCGACTGGGGCAAGGGCGTCCTCGGGCGCACCCCCGTCGTCGGCGGCCCGGTGTACGACATCCTGCACGGCGCCAAGAAGGGGCTGAAGGACTTCGTCGCCCCGCAGGGGCTTTTCGAGGACCTCGGCCTCAAGTACATCGGCCCGGTCGACGGGCACGACACCGAGCAGGTCGAGCAGGCGCTGCGCAGGGCACGTGGCTTCGGCGGCCCGGTCATCGTGCACGCCCTCACCCAGAAGGGCCGGGGCTACGACCCGGCCCGCAACGACGAGGCCGACCAGTTCCACGCGGTCGGCGTCATCAACCCGGAGACCGGCCTGCCGCTCGCGAAGGCGGCGGGTGCGTCCTGGACCTCGGTCTTCGCCGACGAGATGGTCAAGGTCGGGGCCGAGCGGCAGGACGTGGTGGGTATCACCGCGGCCATGATGATCCCGGTCGGCCTGCACAAGTTCGCCGCGGCCTACCCGGACCGCACGTTCGACGTCGGCATCGCCGAGCAGCACGCGGTCACCTCGGCCGCGGGTCTCGCGCTGGGCGGCCTGCACCCGGTGGTCGCGGTGTACGCGACGTTCCTGAACCGGGCCTTCGACCAGGTCCTCATGGACTGCGCGCTGCACAAGTGCGGTGTGACGTTCGTCCTGGACCGGGCCGGTGTGACGGGTGACGACGGGGCCAGCCACAACGGCATGTGGGACATGTCGATCCTGCAGGTGGTGCCCGGGCTGCGGCTCGCGGCGCCGCGCGACGCCGCACAGGTGCGCGCGCAGCTGCGCGAGGCGCTGGAGGTGGACGACGCACCGACCGTGGTGCGCTTCGCCAAGGGCATCGTGGGTCCCGAGGTCGCCGCGGTCGGCCGGATCGGCGGCATGGACGTGCTGCGGCGCACGGGTCCCGAGCGCAACGGCGGCGGCGAGACCGGCGACGTGTTGATCGTGACGGTCGGGGCGATGGCCGAGGTCGGCGTTCAGGTCGCGGACCGGCTCGCGGACCAGGGCATCGTGTCGACGGTCGTGGACCCGCGCTGGGTCAAGCCGGTCGACGCGGAGCTGCCGGGGCTGGCGGCCCGCCACCGGCTCGTGGTCACGATCGAGAACAACGGCCGCGCGGGCGGCGTCGGTTCGGCGATCGCGCAGGCCATGCGCGACGCGGGGGTGGACGTCCCGCTGCGTGACTTCGGCATCCCGCAGGAGTTCCTGGACCACGCGAAGCCCGGGGTGATCCTGGCCCGCATCGGGCTGAACGCGCAGGACATCTCGCGCAAGGTCGTCGAGGAGGTCGCGCGGCTCGGCGTCTCGCCGGTGCAGCCGGTCCCGCCCGTCCCGCCGGTCGCCCCGGACGACGAGGCGGCGCAGCGCGCGTCGTAGCGGCGCACGGGGGCGGTGGATCTGGTTCGAGGCAGTCGGGGGGGGGGGGGGGTAGAACAAGATAGCAACACCGAAAATAAAGAAGTGTATAATGAAAAAAAAGGGAAAAAAAATATATAAAAGCACAGAGAGGGG
>NZ_JBSFVE010000020.1:59761-86395 GCF_053592165.1 Streptodolium elevatio | reverse complement strand
GACCCCGGCGCGCCGGCGGGGGCGCGGGCGTGTGGGGGGGGGACGGGGGTGTGGTTGTTGCTGTTGGTCGCGCCCCCCCCCCCCCCCCCCCCCCCCCCCCCCCCCCCGACTGCTATATAGCAGTGTTCTAGTCCAAATCGGCTATTCATGACCTGACACCGAGCGAAGCGGGGGTCAGGCCATGGCTACGTCGAGTCCATTCCGGACCAAGACGGTCGAACAGTCGATCCGTGACACGGAGGATCCCGAACACGGGCTCAAGCGCGCCCTCTCCGCACTGGACCTGACGGTATTCGGTGTCGGCGTCATCATCGGCACCGGCATTTTCGTGCTGACCGGCACCGTCGCGCGCGACACCGCGGGCCCCGCGGTCGCCATCTCCTTCGTCGTCAGCGGCTTCGTGTGCGCGCTGGCGGCGCTGTGCTACGCGGAGTTCTCGTCCACGGTCCCGGTGGCCGGATCGGCGTACACGTTCGCGTACACCTCGATCGGCGAGCTGCCCGCGTGGATCATCGGGTGGGACCTGATCCTCGAACTCGCCCTCGGCGCCGCGGTGGTGGCGGTCGGCTGGTCGGGCTACGTGCAGTCGATGCTGGATTCCGCCGACGTCACGCTGCCCAACGCGATCAACGGCGGCACCGACGACGACTGGGGCTTCAACCTCCCGGCGTCGCTGCTGGTGCTGCTCCTGACCGTGATCCTGGTCTTCGGCGTCAAGCTGTCGTCCCGCTTCACCGCGATGATCGTGGCCGTCAAGGTGACCGTGGTGCTCGTGGTGATCTTCGCGGGGCTGTTCTTCGTCAAGGCCGACAACTACTCGCCGTTCATCCCCGAGAAGCAGCCGCAGACCGGTCCCGACGACGGGCTCAAACAGCCGCTCATCGAGTGGATGAGCGGCTTCGAGCCGACCACGTTCGGCGTCATGGGCATCTTCTTCGGCGCGGCGACGGTCTTCTTCGCGTACATCGGCTTCGACATCGTCGCGAGCGCCGCCGAGGAGACCAAGCGGCCGCAGCGCGACCTGCCGATCGGCATCCTCGGCTCGCTGGGCATCTGCACGGTCCTGTACGTCGCCGTGTCGATCGTCGTGACCGGGATGCAGAACTACACCGAACTGTCCATCGACGCACCGCTCTCGGACGCCTTCAAAGCGGTCGGGCACGGCGGGTGGGCCTGGGTGATCAACGTCGGCGCGGTCGCGGGCCTCATGTCGGTGACCATGATCATGCTGCTCGGCCAGAGCCGGGTGTTCTTCGCGATGAGCCGCGACGGCCTGATCCCGAAGTTCTTCAGCGAGACGCATCCGGTGTACCGCACGCCGTACCGCTCCACGATCGCGCTCGGCGTCGTCGTCGCGGTGGTCGCGGGTGTGATCCCGCTCAAGGAGCTCGCCGAACTGGTCAACATCGGCACGCTGTTCGCGTTCGTGGTGGTCTCGATCGGCGTCATCGTGCTGCGCCGCACGCGCCCCGACCTGCCGCGGGCCTTCCGTACGCCGTGGGTGCCGGTGCTGCCGATCGTGTCGGTGCTGGCCTGCCTGTGGCTGATGATCAACCTGCCGGTCGAGACCTGGTGGCGCTTCCTGGTCTGGATGGCGGCCGGGTTCGTCATCTACTTCCTCTACAGCCGCCGCAACAGCCGCCTGGGCAAGGCGGCATCGGCCGCCGGCTCAGGCGTCCCCGGGCCTCCGCGGACGGGCGCCGACGGCCGCTGACGGCCGAGCCGACCTGACCGCCGCAGCCCTACCGCGGACGGCTCTACCGACCACTTGCCGGGCCTGCCGCCCACTTGCCGGGCCTGCCGCCCACCTGCCGGGCCTGCCGTGCCTATACGGGGGCCGCGGCGGCCTGGCGGCGGAACTCACCCGGCCGGGTGCCGCGCAGGCGCGTGAAGGCCGCGCTCAGCGCATAGCCGTCGCTGTAGCCGACGCGCCGTGCGATGGCGGCCACGGTGTCGTCGGTACGGCGCAGCAGGTCGGCGGCGAGCGACACGCGCCAGCCGGTGACGTACGCCATCGGCGTCTCGCCGACGACGCGGGTGAACCGCTGGGCGAACCCGGCACGCGACACGCCCGTACGCGACGCCAGTTCGCCGACGGTCCAGGCGTACGCCGGGTCGTCGTGCACGAGCCGCAGCGCGTGGGCGATCACCGGGTCGCCGAGCGCGCGGTACCACGCGGGAGCGTCCGCGCCCAGGCCGTCGAACCAGGTGCGCAGCGTGGACACGAGCAGGAGGTCGAGCAGCCGGTCGAGGAAGACCTGCTGGCCGGCGCGGTCGACGGCGACCTCGTCGAGGAGCATGAGCATCAGGGGGCAGTCGGCGAGATCCGCCGGCACGACGACCACCTGCGGCAGTGTCGCGAGCAGGTGCGTGCTGATGTCCTCGCGGAGCTGGTAGCCGGCGGTCAGGAGCACCGACTCCGCGTCCGGCCGGTCGCCCCAGGTGCGATGGCCGATGCGGCTGGACTCGGTGAGGTCGCGGCCGAGTTCGTCGGTGCACTGGTCCTCGGCCAGGACGACCACGCGCGGGGCGGCGTCGGGTGAGCAGGCCACGGTGAACGGCGCGGGTCCGCGGACGATCGCCGCCGCGCCGGTGTCGAGGCGTACCGGGTCGCCGTCCTCGGGCAGCACCCAGCCGGCGCCGCTCGGCATGGTGAGCAGCGTGAGCGGGGCGTCGTTGGCGAAGCGGACCGCCCACGGAGAGTCCAGCAGGGAACGGCAGAACATCGCCCCGTGTGCGCGCGAGTCGTAGAGCAGAGTGGCGAGGGCGTCCATCGGCCCAGCATAGGCAGAGAGCGTGATGGACGGGAGCCCACGGCGAAGTCGCGGATCTGGACGCTCGCACATCACCCGTGGATCCGCGAGCATTTTCCGTCCAGGCTCGGCAGGGTTGGCTGGACGCATGAACACAACACCGATTCTCGTCCTGGGCGGTACCGGCAAGACCGGCCGCCACGTCGTCGACGCCCTGGTCCGCCGGGGGCACCCGGTGCGTGCGGTCTCGCGTTCCACGTCGCCGCGTTTCGACTGGCACGACCGCGACACCTGGAAGGAGGCGTTGTCGGGCGTCGGCGCGGTCTACATCGTGGAACCGGACGACGGGCCGGTACCGCTGGGCGAGTTCAGCAGGCTCGCGGTCGAAGCGGGCGTCGTACGCCAGGTCCTGCTGTCGGCGCGCAGCCGCGACGACATCCACGTGGCGCTGAAGGGGGCCAGCGAGGCGGCCGTGCGCGAGTCCGGGGCGGAGTGGACGATGCTTCGGCCCGCCTGGTTCCACCAGAACTTCACCGAACTCCCCATGTTCACCGAGTCGCTGGCGGCAGGTGAGCTGCGGCTGCCGACGGGTGAGGGGCGCGAGCCGTTCATCGACGCCCGCGACATCGGAGAGGTGGCCGCCGAGGCGCTGACCGCGCCGGGGCACGCGGGGAAGGTGTACGAGCTGACCGGGCCGCAGAGCCTCACGTTCGCCGAGGCGGTCGCCCTCGTCGGCGGGGCGACCGGCCGCGAACTCCGGTTCCGCGCGGTGAGCGAGGAGGACTACGCGACGGACCTGCTCGCCGCCGGACTGCCCGAGGAGCACCACGAGATGTTCATCGGCCTGTTCCGGGTGATCCGCGAGGGGCGGGCGGAAGGCGAAACGGGCGACGTACGCGAGGTGTTGGGGCGGGAGCCCCGCTCGTTCGCCGCGTGGCTGGCGGAGGACGTCGAGGTCACCCGGGGCGGGTGACGGGTGGTGGGCCGCGGGCGGGCAGGACGTCAGGGAGGGCGGCGCGGGCGGGGCGGGCTGTGCTCGGTCGGCGCAGGCGGCCTCAGGCGGCGCCCGCGGCCTTGCGTATCGCGTTCACGGCCGCGGTCGGGGTGTAGCCGTCGGGCACACCCTCGATCATGATGATGTCGCCCTTGATGTGCCGTGCCCGCAGCGGTGCGATCTCCTGGTACGCGGGGGAGTCGTACCAGGCCCGTGCCTCGTCGATGCCCGGGAAGCCGAGCATGACGACGCTGCCCGCCCAACTGCCTTCCTTCACTTCGTGCTCGGCGACGTGCACGAGGTAGCGCCCGCCGAACGGCTCCATCGTGCCGGGGAGCCTCTCGATGTACTCGGCGATGTCCATGTGCGGCGCGGCGTCTTGCAGGTTGGCGATCACGTAGGCAGGCACGGCTGGTTCTCCTCGGTGGGCAGGGCTGTCTGTCGGATGCGGATCCGGGTTCGGGGTGAGCCGCGGGCGTCGCCGCGCGTCACAGACCGGCGGGGACCTTGTCGAGGAAGCCGTGCACGGCCTTGATCCGTCCGGTCGCGTCGAGGACCACGACGTCGAACCCGACGACCGCCGCCTCGCCGCCCTCGGGGCCCAGGTGCCACTGGAACCGGGCGATGTCGTGGTGACCGTCCACGGGCCCGCCGAGTGTGAAGACCAGCCCGGGGAACTGGCCCTGGACCGCCCCGATGATCCCGTCGACGCCGTCGTGCCCGGCGACGGAGGCCAGGGGGTCGGTGTACGTGGCGTCCGCCGCGTACACGGCCTCCACACGCGCGCGGCGCTTGGCCGGGTCCGTCTCGTTCCAGGCGGCGATGTAGTTCTCGGCGATCGCGGTGTAGTCGATGGCGATGGTCATGGCGTCGTCCCTTCGTGGTGAACCCGGAGGTTCGCTGCGCGGTTCCGGTCCGGGTGCGGTCCGGTTCCGCCGCGGTCCGCTTCGTGCTTTCCGCAGGTCAAGAAGTTACGGACGGACGAGAGGCGCGGAATCAGTCGCGCATCGGTACTTGAGGCAAGTACCGCCGGTAATCGAGCCGCATGACGCCCTGACACGGCGTTGCCGTCGGAGGCGCCGCGCCGGAGACGCCCCTACGCTGGCGGCATGCCGCCGACAGTGCTCCGCCGCCTGGTGCCGATTGCCGCGGCACTGCTGTCCGTTCCGCCGGTCGTCGGGGAGTTCGGCGACGACACCGCGCTCTCGCTGGCCGGCCGGACGTTCCTGCTGCTCGCCGGGCTGCTCGCCGGGTGGGCGCTGGTCGGCGTCGGACTGCTGCTCGGGCGTCTTCCGGCGGTCGCGGCCGGGCTCGGCGTGCTGCTCGCCGGCGTGCAGGCCCTGGACCACCCGGCGGCGTACGTGGTCGGCAACATCGCCGGGGCACTCACCCTGGCCGCACTCGCGCAACTGGCGCTCACCACACATGGTCGCCTGCCGCGCGCGGTGGTCGCCGGGATCTACCTCGTCGAGACCGCCGCCGTGCTCGGCTGGCTGGCCGGCGTCGCGTCGCGCCCTGCCGCGTTCGTGGTCGCCGCGTATACGCTGGTGCTGCTGGTCCTCTTCCTGACCGGGCGGGACCGCTCGCTTCTCGGCTGGATCGGCGCCCTGCTCGTGCTGGTGCTCGGCATCCGGCAGGTCGCGCTGTTCTGGCCGGGTTCGTCCCGGCCCGCCGCGTCCGACGCGTTGGCCGCGGCCCTGTTCGTCGTGCTCGTCGCGTGGCCGGCCACCTTGTTCGCGGGCCACGTCAACGCGCGGATCGCCCGGCTGAGGGAGCGCCAACAGGCCCTGGCCGCAGGCCTCGTCGCCGCCCGCGACGACACCCGTCGGCGCATCGAGCGCGACCTGCACGACGGGGCCCAGCAGCGGCTCGCGTCCCTGCTGCTCCTCCTCGCGGGCGAACGCACCGACGCGGCCTGGCGTCAGGCGCGCGAGGACGTCCTGCTCACCCTCGCCGAACTGCGCCAGATCGCGCACGGCGCGTACCCGGCGGTCCTGGCCGAGGCGGGCCTCGTGGCGGCTCTGGAGGCGCTCGCCGAACGGTCGCCCGTGCCGCTTCGCATCACCACCGACCCCACCTGGCCGGCGCAGCTGCCCGAACCGGTGGAACGCGGACTGTACTTCGCCGTCGCCGAGGCGCTGGCCAACAGCGCCAAGCACGCGAACGCCCGACAAGTGACCGTCACCCTCACCGCCACCGATCGCACGCTGTCCGTCGACGTGACGGACGACGGCGTCGGCGGCGCCGTGCTCGGGTCGGCGTCGGCGCTCGCGGACCGCGCCGACGCGCTCGGTGCCCGGCTCTGCGTCGCCAGCCCCCTCGGGGCGGGGACCACGGTCCTCGTCGAACTACCTCGCGAGATATGCCAGAACGGCCAGCACCCGGCGGTGGTCGTCGGGGGACTCCGTTAGCCCCAAGCGGGCGAAGATGCTGCGCACATGCACCTCGACGGTCTTCGTGCGCAACCCCAGACGCCGCGCCACCGCACCGTTCGACAGGCCCTCGGCCATCAGGCCCAGCACGTCGCGCTCACGTGCCGACAACGCCGCCAGTGCCGCGTCCCTGTTCCGCCGACGCAGAAGTCGGGCGAAAACCAGGGGATCCACGACGCATCCGCCGTCCGCGACCCGTCGCAGCGCCCCCAGCAGTTCGCCGGCGTCCGCGACACGGTCCTTGAGCAGGTAGCCCACACCGTACGCGTCGTCGGCCAACAGCCGCAGCGTGTGGTGCGTCTCGATGTGGTTCGACAGCAACATCACCCCGGTCGCCGGGTGGTCGCGCCGTATGCGCAACGCGGCCTCGACGCCCTCGCTGCGCTGCTCCGGCGGCATGCGTACGTCGACGATCGCCACGTCCGGCACCGTCGCCGCCACCAGGTCCAGCAGTGACGGACCGTCAGCGGCCGTCCCCACCACCTGCGTTCCGTGCTCGGCGAGCAACCGGGCCAGCCCGTCGCGGAACAACGCGCCGTCCTCGGCGATCACCACCCTCACGCCCCGTGATCTTAGGTCGTGACTTCAAACCTAGGTGTACGCCCTTAACCGAACCGGGGGCCGGCCGGATAGTCCGCGCGAACCGACCCGGCCAAGCTGGACCGCGGCAGCCCTCCTGCCATCCCCCACCCGAACCGTCCATCCAACGGAGACGCTTGTGCGCAGTCGGGCCGCAGGCCACGACACCGGACCCACCACCCGGCCGGCGATCAGCCTCGACGGGGTCGCGAAGTCGTACGGACGCGGCCGACACGCCACCGAGGCGCTGCGCGGTGTCAGCCTCGACCTTCCGGCCGGCTCCTTCACCGCCGTCATGGGCCCCTCGGGCTCCGGCAAGTCGACGCTGCTCCAGTGCGCCGCGGGTCTCGACCGACCCACCGCCGGGCGGGTGCTGATCGGCGACACCGACCTCGGCTCGCTCGGCGAGTCGCGCCTCGCCCGGCTGCGCCGCGACCGGATCGGCTTCGTGTTCCAGGCGTTCAACCTGCTGCCGACGCTGACCGCCCGCCAGAACATCGAACTCCCGATGCGGCTGGCCGGCCGTCGGCCCGACCCCGCCTGGCTGGCCGAGGTCGTGGACCGCACGGGGCTGGGGGAGCGGCTCGGGCACCGGCCGACCGAGCTCTCCGGCGGCCAGCAGCAGAGGGTCGCCATCGCCCGCGCACTCGTCGTACGGCCCGCGATCGTGTTCGCCGACGAGCCGACCGGGGCGCTCGACCTGGCGTCCGGCCGCGCGATCCTCGCCCTGCTGCGCCGTGCCGTCGACGCGTGGGCGCAGACCTTGGTGATGGTCACCCACGACCCGGTCGCCGCCGCGTACGCGCACCGCGTCGTGTTCCTGGCGGACGGTCGGATCGTCGACACGATGGACGATCCCCGGGCGGACCGGGTCGCGGAGCGCATGACGCGGATGGGCGGCTGACCGTGCTGCGCCTTGCCCTCACCTCCGTGCGGAGCCGGAAGACCGCCCTCGGCGGCACCCTGGCCGCCGTCACGGTGACCGTCGCCCTCGTCACCGCGTGGCTCGCGCTGCTCTTCGCCGGCCGGGCCGCGACGCCCTCCGCCGACCGGTTCGGGGCGGCGGCCGTGCTCGTCGAACCGGACCACGAATTCCAGTCGACCGACGGCGGCAACGTGACCCGGCTGCCGCTCGACCGGCCGGTCGGACTGCCGTCGGCACTCGTCGGGCACCTGCGCGGCGTCGAAGGCGTGCGCGATGTGCTGGCCGACACGCCGTTCCCGGCCCGGATCGCGGACCGGCCGGCCGGCTCCGCGCCCGACGTCGCCGCGTTCAGCGGACACCCGTGGTCCGCCGCCGGTCTGACGCCGTTCCGGCTCGTCGCGGGGAGGCCACCCGAGGCGGACGACGAGATCGTCGTCGACGCGGCGACGGCCCGCGCGTTCGACCTCCGACCGGGGGCGTCCACCCGCGTCGTCACGAGCGAGGGCACGACCGCGTTCCGGGTGGCCGGGATCGCCGCCCCCGACACCCCGGGTACTTCCGAAGGCGGACTCCCGTCGCGCTCGGTGCTGTTCGTGTCCGACCCGGTCGCCGCGCGGCTCGCCGGGACCCCCGGACGCGTCGCGCACATCGGCGTCCTCGCGCGGCCGGGCACGTCGGCCGAGACCCTGACCGCCGGTGTCCGACGTGCCCTCGACCAACCCGGGACCGGGGTGAGCGCCAGGTCCGCGGACACCGCCGCGGACGGCGGTGCCACGCAGGTCCACGCCCGCCTGCTCACCGGCGATGCGAAGAACCGCGCCGGGGCTCCCGAGGTCGGCCGACCGCTCGCCGACGCCACGCTCGTCTTCGGGCTGATGGGCGGAGTGGGCGCGTTCCTGTCCGTGTTCGCGATCGCGGGCGCGTTCGGGCTCGCCCTGCTCAACCGGGCCCGCGAGTTCGCGCTGCTGCGGGTGGTCGGCGCGACCGGGTGGCAGATCCGCCGCATGGTGTCCGCCGAGGCGCTGCTCATCGCGGTCGTCGCGGCCGCCCCCGGCTGCCTCCTCGGCGTCCTGCTCGCCCGCGGGCTGCGCGAGCTGCTGGTGACGCGCGCCGGCGTGCCCGCGGAACTCGTCGTCACCGTGGGGCCCGGGGCGTGCGCGGCCGGTGCCGGGGCGGGCGTCCTGCTTTCCCTCACGGCATCGCTGGCCGCGTCCCGGTACGCCACCAGGGTCCGGGCCGCCGACGCGCTCCGCGACGCGGACGCCCCCGCCCGCCTGGTCACCTGGCCCCGAGTGGTGGCGGCAGTCCTCGCGTTCGCGGGCGCCACCGCGCTCTTCGTGCTCGCGCAGCACCTCGGGGGCGAGGTCGGCGTCGCCTTCCAGACGCTGGTCCTGCTGCTTCTCCTGGTCGCCGCGCTCCTCGTCGCGGCTCCGCTGACCCGCGTGCTCGAACCGCCGGTCGGCGGGCTCGTCGCGCTCCTCGGCGGAGCGACCGGCCATCTGGCACACCTCAACTCACGAGCCGCGATCCGGCGGGTGGCGGGGGCTTCGGCGGCGGTCCTGCTCAGCGTCGCGATGGCCGGCGAGGTCGTGTTGGTGGGCTCGGTGCTGCGCGACGTCACCGGACGCCAGGCACGCGAGCGCACGGTCGCGGACCGGGTGCTGACCTCGGCCGACGCGTCCGTGGGCCTCCCGCACGAACTGGTCGGCGCGGTGCGCGCCATGCCGGGTGCGGAGGCGGTGTCGGCGACCCGGTACGGCACCGTCATCTCCCGGGTGCTGGGGACGCCGGACGTCCTGCCCGCGGCAGCGGTCGACCCGGCCACCGCCGAGCGGGTGCTCGACCTCGGCGTACGCTCCGGGTCCCTCACGGCCCTGGCCGACCCCGGCACTGTCGCCGTCAGCCGCACGCACTCCGGCGAACACGGCTGGCACGTCGGCAGCCGCGTCACGGTGACCCTGGGGGACGGCACCACCGCGCGGCTGACCGTCGCGGCGGTGTTCGACCGGTCCCTCGGCTTCGCCGACTTCGTGTTCGCCGCACCGGCGTTGGCCGGGCGTACCGCCGCCGACCTCGACGACGCCGTGTTCGTGCGCGCCGCACCCGGGCGGCAGGCCGAACTGGACGCGGCGTTGGCCGCGTACGCCGAGGCGAACCGCACCGTTCGGGTGCGTACCGGCGGCGAGTTCGCCGCGGACGCCGAGACGACGCTCGCGCGCAACGCGACCGGCAGCTATCTCGTCCTGGGCGTGCTCGTCGTCTTCACCGCGTTGTCGCTCGCCAACACCCTCGTCGTCGGAACCGCAGACCGGGCCCGTGAGTTCGCCCTGCTCCGACTCGCCGGGGCGACTCGGCGCCAAGTCGCCGCGACGGTGCTCCTGGAGACGGTGGTCGCCGCGGGGATCGGCACGATCCTGGGCACGGTCATCGCGTGCGTCACCCTCGCCGGCGCACGGGGTGCGCTGACCGGGACCATCGCCCTGGACCTGCCGCTGGGGGACTACGCGGCGATCCTCGGGGGAGCCGCGGGGCTCAGCCTGCTGGCGAGCGCGCTTCCGGTGGTGCTGACGCTGCGCTCGCGTCCGCTCGCCGCGTTGCGTTGATCAGGCGGTGAACCCCCGGCGCCGGTACCGGTGCGTACCGGTACCGGCGCTGTCCGGCATCCACGCCGGTGAGGGGTCTACCAGAGCTGGTCGGTGTAGGTGTCGCGGCCCGGGACCGTCGGGATCCACGGTGCCGCGAAGGTCACCGTGCCGATGCCGGACGCGTTGATCTGCTCCGCCCAGGCCCGGAACCCGTCCCAGCTGTCGCGCGGGTCGCCGCCGAGGAAGTAGAGCTGGAGGCTGCGCGTGGCGGCGTTCGGGTCGCGCGGCACGAAGGCCGGCGCGTCGTCGGCCAGCGGCACGGCGGTCCACGCCGCGACCGACTCGACCGCCGAACCGCTCAGGAAATCGGGCAGGTTCGCGTCGAACCACGCCTCCAGGTCATTTGCCGAGACACCCTCGGCGCGCTGCACGGCCAGCGACACGAGGCCCTGGTACCCGTGGTCGAGCGCGAGCTCCAGCGGCACCGGGTCCTCGTCGCGGTACCAGCGGCGGTTGTGCAGGTACATGCCGGTGTGCGCGTGTGTGCGGTTGGGGAAGCCGCGGTCGTTCGAGTACAGCCAGTTGACCTGCTCGACCGCCCACGCGTTCCACTCGTCCCACTGGCCGTCGTTGACCCAGTAGATCGCCAGGTACGAGCCCGCGTCGATGGCCGGGACGACGTCGCTCTCCGCCGGGAAACGCAGGTCCTTCAGCTCGCGCGTGGCGACCCACCGCTTGCCCGCCAGCATGCCGGGGCCGATCATGCAGCCGGCGTAGAAGTGGTCGCGCTCGTACCACCGGTGGTACTCGACCTCGTGGCCGCGCTCCGGGTCGACCGCGGTGAACAGCATCCCGGTCGCGCGGATCGGGTACTCCTTGAAGCCCATGGTGTTCCTTTTCGCCGAAAGTCCTGGCTGACAGTACGTCAGATCTGATGCGGTGTCAGTACCTGCTGACTTGTCGGATGATCACAGTCGGCACCTCTGGCCGGCACCTCTGGCCGGCGTGTCAGGCCCGCGCGTCAGGTCGGCACGGTCACGCCGGTACGGTCACGCCGACAGGTCAGGCCGCCGCGTCACGGAACCGCGACGTACGGTGCACGGGAGCCCTGTCGATCTTGGGGATGATGTGCTCGCCGAACAGGCGGATGGTGCGCAGCGTGTTCTCGGGCGTGTCGGCGCCGAGGCCCAGGGTGAGCTGGTCGACGCCCGCCGCCTCGTACCGCCGGACCGCCTTGATCGCGGTGTCGGGGTCGCCGACGATCATCGCGCCCGCGTCCGCCGCGAACTCCACGGCCTCGTACGTCAGATCGGGAATCGTCTCGGGCCAGTACGGGATGCCCTCCGGGTGCGGGAACGTGTCGTGGTACCGGAAGACGTTGCTGGTCAGGTACATCAGACGGGAGTCGACGGCGGCCCGGTACGCCTCCTCCTTCGTCTCCGCCACGAAGCCGGTGGACGTCACCATCACGTTGTCGTTGACGAACGCGCCGATCGGCTCGGCGTCACCGATCTGCCGCTTGTAGTCGGCGACCGCCTTCTCGGCCTGCGCGACGTCGCCGATCGAGAAGCCGAGCACGCCGAGGCCGAGCTTGGCGGCCATCGCGTACGAACTCGGGGACCCGGCGGCGTACCACATGGCGGGATGGGCCTTGCCGTACGGCTTGGGCAGGATGCGGCGGGGCGGCAGCGACCAGAAGCGCCCTTCGTAGCCCTCGTATTCGTCCTGGAGCCACATCCGGGGGAACTCACGGATGACGTCTTCCCAGATCTCCTTGGTCCGGTTCATGTCCTCGATGCCCGGCAGGAAGCCCAGGATCTCGTGGCTCCCCGCGCCCCGCCCGGTGCCGAACTCGAAGCGCCCGCCGCTGAGGTGGTCGAGCATGGCGACCCGCTCGGCGACCTTGGCGGGGTGGTTGACCTGGGGCAGCGGGTTGAAGATGCCCGAGCCGATGTGGATGCGCTCGGTGGCGTGCGCCAGGTAGCCGCACATCACGTCGTTCGCGGAGAGATGCGAGTACTCGTCGAGGAAGTGGTGCTCGCTCAGCCACACGTACTTGAAGCCGGCCTTGTCGGCGGCGATCGCGTACGCCATGTCGTTCATCAGTGCCTCGTGCTCGGCGTCGGGGTTGCCCTCGCGCCGGTGTTTCGGGTTGTACCCCTGCACGAAAATGCCGAATTCCATGGGGCTCCCTTGCACGTGGGATGGGTGGGGCTTGCACGTGGGGCGGGTGGGGCCTGGCGTGGGTCCGGTGGTGGGGTGGGGCGCGTGCGTGTCGGCGACGCACACGCGCCCCGGCACGTTGTTCGACGGAGGGCGGGCTCCCGAGCCGGGCCTTGGGCGGGGGCCGGGAGCGGGGAGGGGCGGCCAGGGCTGGGGCTACGGCTAGGGCCGGGCCAGGGCCAGGGCTGTGGGTCAATACAGCTAGGGCGTCCAGGTGCCGTCGGGGCGGCGCGTCCAGCCGGAGGCGGCGTCGGTGCCGCCGTCGACGTGCAGCGTCGTCCCCGTCATGAACCCGGACATCGCGCTCGCGAGGAACACGATCGGCGCCGCACAGTCGTCGGGGGTGCCCAGGCCGAGCGGCACCTTCTCGCCGTAGTCGACGCCGCCTACGGCCTCCGCGAGCCCTTCGTCGCCGGGCGTCGGGATCGCGTCGGGCGCCACGCAGTTGACTCGGATGCGGCGCGGCGACAGCTCCAGTGCCAGCGACTTGGTCAGCTGCTCGACGGCGGCCTTCATGGCCGCGTACACGGCGAATCCGGGCGCCGCCCGGTGCGCCTCGACGCTCGTGACGTTGACGATCGAGCCGCCGTCGTTCATGAGCGGTACGCCGGCGCGTACGACGTTTGTGACGGTGGTGAAGTTCTCGTCGACCAGCGCCTGCTGGCCCTTGGCGCGGATGTCCAGGAACGGTGACCAGAACCCACCGCCCGCGTTGTTGACCAGGATGTCCAGCGGGCCGAGTTCGGCGTGGGCCCGGGCCAGGAAGTCGGTGACGGCATCCGTGTGCCGCACGTCCAGCGTGCCGACGACCGCCTTCCGCCCCGCCTCCTCGATCGCCTTGGCGGTCTCGCTCTGATCTTCCTTGTCACAGATGGCAACATCCGCACCAAAGCGCGCAAAAGCTACAGCCGTGGCCGCGCCGATGCCACGCGCGGCCCCGGTGACAACGGCCGTCTTTCCGGCCAGCAACGCGACGGAAGGATCAAGAACCACGGCAGAACCTCACACTCTCTGGCGACCTCGCCACCCCGGCACGGCGTGGCGGCGCCGACCGCCCCGAGGCGGCGGCGCACCCGCTCACCATGCCATCTGACGGCGCGTCACTAAAGAGCCATCGGGAGCGATTTGCCTCGCTCCGGACGGCAGGGACACGCCGCGGGGGCACCCGGGACGGCGTACGTCCCCAGGCGCCCGGCGAAAAAGTCGCGCACTGGTGGGGCGCGTACGGCCACGCCCACCGCGTCCCGCGAGCCGGCGACGGAGGGGAGCCTCCACGTGCCCGCGTGTGTGTCTGGATTCCGCGCGAGGCTGCCCGTACCGTGCAGGCGGCCGCCGATCACGGCCGACCGACGGACGAGGAGCACACGTGTCACCCGAGAAGCAGCCCGGTCACATCGCCGTCCCGAACCTCATCGCTTTGTACGCCGAGGCCATCGACGCCGGCGACTTCGACCGCGTCGCCGACCTGCTCGCCGACGCCGTCATCACCACCGAGGGCACCGACACCAGGGTCACCGGCCGCGACGGCGTCTTCGCGATGTACGACACGTGGACCCGCCGCTACGAGGACGACGGCACGCCGCACACCAACCACGTCACCACGAACCTCATCCTGGACATCGACGAGGACGCCGGCACCGCCTCCGCCCGCTCCTACTTCACCGTCCTCCAGGCGACGCCCGACCTCCCCCTCCAGCCGATCATCACCGGCCGCTACCGGGACACCTTCACCCGCGACGCCGACGGCGCCTGGCGCTTCGCCACCCGCCACATGGTCACCACCCACAACGGCGATCTGACCCACCACCTCAAGATCCCCCTCGGCTGACCCCGCGCCCGCCCCGGCGCAACTGCGCCCCGCCCAGCAACCGGAAGGACGTATTCCTCATGGGAAAGCTCGACGGCCGCGTCATCCTCGTCTCCGGAGCCGCCCGCGGCCAGGGCGAGGCCGAGGCCCGCCTCTTCGCCGCCGAAGGCGCCTCCGTCGTCCTCGGCGACATCCTCGACGACCAGGGCACCGCCGTCGCCAAGTCCCTCGGCGACGCCGCCCGCTACGTCCACCTCGACGTCACCAGCGAATCAGACTGGAACGCCGCCGTCGCCGAGGCCACCACCGCCTTCGGCAAACTCGACGGCCTCGTCAACAACGCCGGCATCCTCCAGTTCGGCCCCATCGTCGACACCACCCTCGACGCCTACATGCACATCGTCGGCGTCAACCAGGTCGGCGTGTTCCTCGGCATGAAGGCCGTCATCCCCGCCCTCACCGCGGCCGGCGGCGGCACCATCGTCAACACCTCCTCCACCAGCGGCCTCCAGGGCGTCGCGAACATGATCGGCTACACCGCCACCAAGTTCGCCGTACGCGGCATGACCAAGGCCGCCGCCCTCGAACTCGGCCGCGCAGGCATCCGCGTCAACTCCATCCACCCCGGCGGCATCGACACCCCCATGGTCCGCCCCGAAAACGTCGAAGGCCTGGTCGCCGACGACACCTCCTCCGCCGACATCTACGCCGCCCTCCCCCTCGGCCGCGTCGGCCAACCCGAAGAAGTAGCCAAACTGGCCCTCTTCCTCACCTCCGACGACTCCTCCTACTCCACCGGCGCCGAATTCCTCATAGACGGCGGCATGACCGTCGGCCCCAACTGGGCGTGACGCCTACACATGCACCCTGCCGCGGCCGGCCACAAAAACGCCGAGGGCCGGAGTCGCCTTGCCCGGCGGCGAATGCAGCTTTGCCCCGCTCCGCGTGTGATGTTCCTTGACGGCAAGTGATCGACTCGCTGAGCTGCTCGCAGCCCGCCACCGCCGCGTGCCACGAGGACAGATGGCACGACGCCGCGGCTCGCTCGGCCGAAAGCGACTGCGGTGACGCCGAGCGTGACCGCCTGTCGCTCAGTTGTGATAGACGTTGGTGCCGTTGTGAGTCCAGCCGCTTGCAGTACTTGGCGCTGGACGCGCAGTACAGGTGCGGTGGCAGCGCCGCGTTCGACCAGTGGGTAGCGTCTCTGCTCGGCAGGGGACCTGGTGGACCCGCACGATGGCCGGCCGACGGAAGTTTCCATGTTCGGGTGGCGACGAGCCCCGCCGACATGGAGGGGTTCTTGGCGGAACGACTCCACGAGGGCCAAACCGCGAGGATGACCGCCGGGTTCTGTTGGCCATGGAGTACGACCACGTCAAACGGTCGCCTGATCGACGACGTACGCATCGGCTCCGGGAGGCGCCCGTGGAACGCCCGCAGCGATGGATGTGCCGGGCGTACCACCGTCATCCTTGTGGGCCACGGACCCGGCGGGCTTCGGCCAGATCGGGTGCGTCTACACCGCCCAAGGATTCGAATACGACTGGAACGGCGTGATCTTCGGTCCGGACTTGGTGTGGCGGAACGGAAGCTGGGTCGGCGATCGTTCCGGGAGCCACGATCATGTTGTCGCCCAGGCGCCCCCGCATCGGTTCGTCGAGCTGATCAAGAACACGTATCGCGTCTTGCTGACCCGCGGTATGGCTGGGACAGTCCTCTACTCGACCGACGCGGAGACCCAGGACCTCTTGCGCTCGCCGGCAACCGGTGCATGCCCCTGATCCCTCACAGAGGGAACGGGTGATGCCGTTTCGTGCCCCCGGACGACGACTTCAACGCTCCGCGCCGTGTCCGGAAGCGGCGTCGGATCGCGTGTGCCAGAGCCGTCAGAGGGCAGCGACCCCGTTGGACGTCAGTACCAAGCGTTGTGCGTCGGCTGACCGTGTGTCGACGGCCTCCTGGATGTGCACGAGAAGGAGCTGCAGTGCCGCGATGGACGGCTCCTTGCTCGGGAACAGCTCCGCGGCGTCCGCCGCGGTCGCACGTCGACGTTCGCCGAGCGATTCAGGGTCGACCGCGAGGATCAAGGGATTCGCCAGATCGTCCGTACCCCAGCGGCGGATCACGATGCCTTGGTTGTCCGGCAAAGCGTCCGCCACAGAACCGTCGAGATTCATTCGCCGGACGAGCTCGGCGTACATCTCCACGTCGTCCATCGGACCCCTCAGTGCCGTGGGTAGGCGGTGATGATGTTCTTCGAGTCGTTCGCGACTGATACCAAGGGGTGGTAGGTGGCAACCACGGAGCCGTCGGCCCTCTTGATCTGGATCGGTGCGGAGAACGACCACGTGTCGTTGCTGTCCCTGTAGTCGACTGAGCCGGGAACCTTCAGGATCTGTTCCATCGCCCAGTCGGCGAACGCACGCCAATTGTCTCCGGCCATGGCCGCCAGATTCTCCCAGTCCTGAATGTGGCGCGCCTTGATGTGCCGGTAGCCCCAGTTTTCGCTGCCACACCTGAGATACGCCGATGGGCCCCCCGGCCCGCCGGACTTGGAGAACGTGCGCACAAGCTTGTGCTTGTCGTCCGATACACCACAGCCGGCCCACGTGTCCGCAGGGGCTCGACCGGCGTGGAAGGTACTTTCGCCGATTGTGAGCGACAGCGCACTGCCCGGCGACGCAAACGGGTTCGGCGGCCGGGCGGCCACCGCGGTCGCCGGGGCGAGTTGCAGCAGGATTGCGAGTACCGACGCCAGGGTCACGAAGACCAGTCGGCCGCGAAAACGAAGGACGGAGGCCACGGCTGTCAATCCTGTCGAAGCGGGGACGAGAGCCGCCTACCTCGTGATGTCCTCGGCGAAACCGCATTTGCTCCGCATGGTGGACATCACGGGGGACAGGACCACTGTCACGGTCTCGTCCCCCGCCCGGGACCAAGGGCTATTTGTCGTCGAGCGCGGTCGCGCCCTCCCAGGTGGAGAGGCCGAGGTGGGAGCGGATTTCGGCCGGGGGCTCCCAGAAGGCGCGTACGGAGTCGACGAGGCCCTCGTCGTTGACGCGCCACAGTTCGATGCTGTCGACCCACGCGGGCTTGCCCGCGACGGAGCCGTGGTTGCGCATGTGGACCTGGGCCTCGCGGCCGCAGGCGATGACGAGGAGCGGTTCGAGGATCCAGGTCTTGTCGGGGGTGAAGGACTTGTCCCAGGCCTGGACGGACATCACGTCGCGGCCGATGCCGGCGACGGTGCCGGGCGGGTCCTCGTAGCGGACGTCGTCGGCGAGGATTTTCAGCCAGGAGTCTTTGTCCTGGTTGTTCCAGTGGCGGACGTGGGCGAGTACGGCTTCGCGGGCTGCCGCGGCAAGATCCTTGGTCACGCAGTCCGGTCTAACCCGGGACGGCGCAACTATCAATGGGGATCGGGGGTGGGGGTACGCCGGGAGGCGACGGCATCGGCGGCGGTGAGCACGACGCCCGCGACTGCGGAGGCGCTCGCGAGGGCGGCGACCACGACGCGCGTACGCGGCAGGTCGGGCCAGTGGTGGCGGGTCACGAGGGTGTCGCCGATGTCGGCGGCCGCGGAGGCGAGGGCCCAGGCGGCGAAGCCGCGGCCGGTGAGCGCCGCCAGGGCGGTCCCGCCGCCGAGCGCGATGTCGCGTACCCCCAGCGCCTTGGCGAAGACGGTGCCGCCCGGCGTATCCACGTCGCGGCCCACCCAAGGCCGCGAGGCGACCGGCGGCGCGGCGATGGCGACGACGCCGAGCGCCACCCGCGCCGCTCCCCACCCGGCGCCGGCGTAGCGGACGTTCGTCCTGAAGTCTCTGCTCATCGAGGCGTCCCCCTTTATGGATGCGTCGTCCATCATGACGCGAGACCCGACCATTGCAGCGGAGGAACACGTATCAAGAGGACCTGGTCGGCCGAGTTGAGGTTCACTGGGACCGTGCGCGCATGGCAACGGGATTTCACCGAGGACGAATTGCGGGAGTCGGCCGGAGACCGTTCCTTCGAGCGGGGGGCGGGATACCTGGACGCGGTGTCCGGGCTGACGGTCGAACCGGGCGCGGACCGGGCGACGGTTCGGGCCGTCGTGCACGGCGGGGCGCCGTACCGTGTGTGGTTGTCGGTCGCGTCCCGCGGTGCGCTGGTGGGGCGGTGTAGTTGCCCGTACGGGGCGGAGGGCAACTTCTGCAAGCACTGCGTGGCCGTCGGCCTGACAGTCCTGGCCGACGGCGGCCTGATCGAGCACATGGGCATGCAGCGGACCCGCGACGGCAGCGTCGACGCCTGGCTTGAGGCGCTCTCCCCTCGGGAACTCCTCGCCCTGGTGAGGGAACAGGCCGCCATCGACCCGGGACTTCGGAAGCGGCTGGAGCTGCGTGCAATCGCCACCGAGGGGGACTCGGGCTCGTTGCGCCGCGAGATGGCCAGGATGCTCGACCCCACTCCGTTCACGCGCTACGGGTACATGGAGTACGCGGACGTCCATGCGTTCGCGGACCAAGCACGTGGGGCGGTGCCGGTGCTGTCCGACCTGGTCGCCCGTGGGCGCGCGGTCGATGCCGTCGACCTGGCGAGGGAAGCCGTCAGCCGCGTCGAGGCACTGTACGAACACGCCGACGACTCGTCGGGGGCCCTTGGGGAGTTGATCGCCGACCTGCTCGACCTGCATCTGCGCGCCTGCGAGGCCGCGGCACCGGATCCGACCGAGACCGCCGAGTGGTTGGTCGGCCACATGCTGGGGGACTACGCGTCCGACGCGGTCCGACTCAGGGACTACTGCGCCGTGCTCGGCCCGTCCGGCTTGGCCGCCGTCCACGATCTCGCCGTGGAGGCGTTGCGCCGGAACCCGGGCGGGTGGGCGGAGCAGGACTTGCTGGGGGCACTGCTCGTGCTGTGCGCCGAGGGCGGCATCGAGCCGATGGCGGCAGGGCATGCCGACCCGGCCGACGCAGTGGCGGCGTATGTACGGCTCGTCGACACGTACAAGGTGCTCACGGGCGACGCCGCGTACGAAGCGATAGTCAGGCTGCTCGACAAGGCCCGCGCCTGCCACGAAGTTCTCGGCACATCCGGAGACTTCGCGGACTACGTCCGTGAATTGCGCACCCAGCAGCGGAGAAAGCGCAAGTTGCTGCGGCTGTTGGACACACACGGCATGTGAAGCCCGGTGCGGCGTCCCTTTTCGGGGGCGCCGCACCGGGGTGGGGTGGCTACGGGGGAGGAGCCACCCCGGTACTCGGGACCCGGGTACGTGCGCCCGGGCCGTACGTCAGACCGAGGCGACGCCCGGGTCGAGGAAGCGCCTGCCGGTGGTCTTCTCGGAGACGCCGGTGCGGTCCAGGTACGGGGTGATGCCGCCCAGGTGGAACGGCCAGCCCGCGCCGGTGATCATGCACAGGTCGATGTCCTGCGCGGCCTGGACGACGCCTTCGTCCAGCATGAGACGGATCTCCTGGGCGAGGGCGGCGAGGGCGCGGTCGCGGACCTGCTCGGCGGTGAGCGGGGTGGTGCCCACCTCCAACAACGCGGCGACCTCGGGGTCGACCTCCTGGGTGCCGGAGGCGGTCCAGGTCATGAAGGAGCGCTTGCCGGCCTTGACGACCCGCTCCAGGTTCGGCGACACGCCGAAGCGGTCGGGGAACGCGGTGTGGAGCGTGCCGGAGACGTGCGCCGCGATCGCCGGGCCGACGAGTTCGAGGAGCACCATCGGCGACATGGGCAGACCGAGCGGTTCGAGGGCCTTGTCGGCGACCTCGATCGGGGTGCCCTCGTCGACCGAGGCGAGGACCTCGCCCAGGAAGCGGGTCAGGATGCGGTTGACCACGAAGGCCGGGGCGTCCTTGACCAGTACGGCGGTCTTCTTCAGCTGCTTGGCGACGCCGAACGCGGTGGCGAGGGAGGCGTCGTCGGTCTGCTCGGCCCGCACGACCTCCAGGAGCGGAAGCACGGCGACCGGGTTGAAGAAGTGGAAGCCGACGACCCGCTCGGGGTGCGCGAGCTTCGACGCCATCTCGGTGATCGAGAGGGACGAGGTGTTGGTCGCGAGGATGCACTCGGCCGAGACGACGGCCTCGACCTCGGCGAACACCTGCTGCTTGACCGACATCTCCTCGAAGACGGCCTCGATGACGAAGTCGGCGTCCGCGAAGGCGTCCTTGGAGAGCGAGCCGGAGACCAGGGCCTTGTAGCGGTTGGCCGAGTCCTGGCTGAGGCGGCCGCGCAGGAGCTGCTTGTCGAGCTCGTCGTGGACGTACGCCACGCCCTTGTCCACGCGCTCCTGGTCGATGTCGGTCAGCACGACCGGTACGCCGAGGCGGCGCGCGAACAGGAGGGCGAGCTGCGAGGCCATCAGGCCCGCGCCGACCACGCCGACCTTGGTGACCGGCCGCGCGAGCGCGCGGTCGGGGGCCCCGGCCGGACGCTTGGCGCGCTTCTGGATCAGGTCGAACGAGTAGAGCCCGGCGCGCAGTTCGTCGCCCATGATGAGGTCCGCGAGGGCCTCGTCCTCGAGGGCGAAGCCGGCGTCGACGTCGCCGGAGCGCGAGGCGTCGATGATGTCGAGCGCGCGGTACGGCGCGGGGGAGGCGCCGTGCACCTTGGAGTCGGCGAGCGCCCGGCCCGCGGCGACCGCCGCGTCCCAGCCCGCACCGCGGTCGAAGTCGGCGCGCTCCACCACGATTTCGCCCTTGACCACGCGGGCCGTCCAGCGCAGCGACTCGGCGAGGAAGTCCGCCGGGTCGAGCAGCACGTCCGCGATGCCGAGGTCGAACGCCTTCTTGCCGTTGAGCTGCTTGTTCTGGTTCAGCGCGTTCTCGATGACGACCGAGATCGCCTTTTCCGGCCCGACCAGGTTCGGCAGCAGCGTGCAGCCGCCCCACCCGGGCACGAGGCCGAGGAAGCACTCGGGGAGCGAGAGCGCGGGCACGGCGGACGAGATCGTCCGGTACGTGCACGCGAGGCCGATCTCGACACCGCCGCCCATCGCCGCGCCGTTGTAGAACGCGAAGGTGGGGACGGGGAGGTTGCGCAGGCGGCGGAACGCGTCGTGGCCGGCGCGGCCGATGGCGAGGGCCTGGTCGCGCTCGCGGATCACGCCGACGCCCTTGAGGTCGGCGCCGACCGCGAAGATGAACGGCTTGCCGGTGACACCGGCGGCCACGACGGTGCCGGCCGCGGCCAGTTCCTCGACCTGGTCGAGGGCCGCGCCCAGCTCGGCGAGACCCGCCGGGCCGAACGTGGTCGGCTTCGTGTGGTCGAAACCGTTGTCCATCGTGATCAGTGCGAACTTGCCCGCGCCGTACGGCAGGTCGAGGACCCGGACGGGGAAGTGGCTGACGAGTTCGTCCGGGAAGATCTCCTGGGCGAGCTGCTTGAGGTCCGTCACTTGTCGCCCTCCCAGTGGGGGTTCTCCCAGATGACCGTTCCGCCCATGCCGAGTCCGATGCACATCGAGGTCAGGCCGTAGCGGACCTCGGGGTGCTCCTCGAACTGGCGCGCGAGCTGCGTCATCAGACGCACGCCCGACGAGGCGAGGGGGTGGCCGAACGCGATCGCGCCGCCGTACTTGTTGACGCGCGGGTCGTCGTCCGCGATGCCGTAGTGGTCGAGGAACGACAGCACCTGGACGGCGAACGCCTCGTTCAGTTCGAACAGCCCGATGTCGTCGATCGTCAGACCGGCGCGCTCCAGGGCCTTCTCGGTGGCCGGGACCGGGCCGATGCCCATGACCTCCGGCTCGACGCCCGCGAACGCGTACTGCACGAGGCGCATCTTGACCGGCAGGCCGAGTTCGCGCGCGGTCTCCTCGGACGCGATGATCGCGGCGGTGGCGCCGTCGTTGAGGCCGGCCGCGTTGCCCGCGGTGACCCGGCCGCGCACGCGGAACGGGGTCTTGAGGGCCGCCAGGTCGTCCATCGTGGTGCCCGGGCGCGGCGGTTCGTCCTCGGTGGCGAGGCCGTAGCCCTTCTCCTGCGAGCGGGTCGCGACGGGGACCAGGTCGGGCTGGATCTTGCCGTCGGCGTACGCCTTGGCGGCCTTCTCCTGGCTGCCCACCGCGAACGCGTCGGCACGCTGCTTGGTCAGCTGCGGGTAGCGGTCGTGGATGTTCTCCGCCGTGGAGCCCATGACGAGGGCGGACGGGTCGACCAGCTTCTCGGCGATGATCCGCGGGTTCGGGTCGGCGCCCTCGCCCATCGGGTGGCGGCCCATGTGCTCGACGCCGCCCGCGATCGCGATGTCCAGCGCGCCGAGGGCGATGCCGCCCGCGACGTTGGTCACGGCGGTCATGGCGCCCGCGCACATGCGGTCGACCGAGTAGCCGGGCACCGACTTGGGGAGCCCGGACAGGAGGGCCGTGGTGCGGCCGATGGTCAGACCCTGGTCGCCGATCTGCGTCGTGGCCGCGATGGCCACCTCGTCCACCTTGTCGCCGGGCAGCTGCGGGTTGCGGCGCAGCAGCTCGCGGATGCAGGCGATGACCAGGTCGTCGGCGCGGGTCTCGTGGTAGATGCCCTTGGGGCCGGCTTTGCCGAAGGGGGTTCGGACACCGTCGACGAAGACGACGTCCCGGGGGTGACGAGACACAGTGGCAGCACTCCTCGTGGAAGGGTTACGCACCCATGCTACTCACGAGTAACCAAAACGCCTAGGGGGGTGTTACCGACCGTACGGCGCGCGTCGTGCGCACCGCCTGAGGCGCGCCGGTGATCGGTGGGTGGCCGGGCGTAACGGTGGCGGGACGCGGTCCGCATGCCATGCGATCGGCGGGCGTTGCCCAAGCGGAGCACGGACGAGCGAGGGGAATTAGGAAGGCTCACCAAAGCACCCGGATTGTCCGGCGTCAACGCGGAAGCCTCAGGCGCAGCTTGGGGGTTCGTCAAATCTTGGGAAAGCGCCCAAGCGCCGTGGTTTGGGCGCCGTGGGTGGGGCGCTGTGGGTGGGGCGCGGACGACGCGGTGGCGCGCGGGCCGGGAGGAGAGCTACGCGGCGGGATTCCTCTTCCGGGCTCGCGCGGTCGACGTGTGAGGCGGCGCCGCGGCGGCCGGTCGAGGCGGCGGGGGGAACTGGACCGGGGAGAGGGGCCGCGTGATCCGGGGCGTCAGTCCCCGCGGCCGGGCGAGGCGACGGAGAGCGGGACGGGTCGCGTGACCCCCGGGCTTTGGTCCGGTCGGCCGGTGCGGGCGGTCGGTGTGCGCGGCCGGTCGCGCGGTCAGATGTCGCGCAGGCGCACGCAAGCGCACGCAGGCGCAGACGCGCGGTCGGGAGTCGATGTCGTCGCGCCGCGGTGTGTTCCCCTCCGTCGAGACGCTGCCCGGTGATGCCGCGAGCGCCGCGTCCGGACACAGGGGCAGCGCCGCCGGCGTCGGCTGTGCGCTGCCGCGAGAGGTGCCGTCAGGCGGTGCCGTTAGGGGTGGGGCCGTTGGGGGCGGGCCCGTTGGCGTTCGGGCCGTGGGCGGCGATGCGGAGGTACGCGCCGGACAGAGCGGGGGCGGTGAGGCGGATCTGCCACTCGCGGGCGCCCTGCGCGCGGAGTACCTCGGCGATCGCGTCCGAGGACGGGACGGACGGGGGCGCCCACGAGAGCCGGCGTACCGAGTCCGGGGCGAGGAGGTTCTCGGTCGGCAGTCCGTGCTCGTCGGCGATGGCCGCCACCGCGGTCTTGGCAGCGGTGAGGCGCTCCGCGGCGGCCGGATCCTTGTCGCCCCATGCCCGGGCCGGCGGCGGGCCCTCGTGCGGCAGCGTGGAAGGCGGCAGTTGTTCGTCGGGGACGGCGCGGCCGGCCTCGATGGCGGCGAGCCACGCCGCGGACTGGCGGCGGCTGTCGCGGCCGGTGAAGCCCGGCAGGGCCATCAGCGCGGACATGGACGCGGGGCCCGCGAGTGCCGCTTCGACGATCGCGGTGTCCGGGATGACGCGGCCGGGCGACACGTCCTTGGCCCGGGCGATCCGGTCGCGCGCCTCCCACAGCTCGCGCACGATCGCGAGCTGGCGGCGCCGCCGTACCCGGTGCAGGCCGGAGGTGCGGCGCCACGGGTCGACGCGCGGGGTGGAGGGCGGCGCGGCGGCGATCGCCGCGAACTCCTCCAGTGCCCAGGAGAGCTTGCCCTGCTCCTCCAGCACCTCTTCGAGACGGTCGCGCAGCTCGACCAGCACCTCGACGTCGAGGGCGGCGTAGCGCAGCCAGGGCTCGGGCAGCGGGCGCGTGGACCAGTCGACGGCGGAATGGCCCTTCTCCAGCGAGAACCCGAGGACCGTCTCGACCATCGCGCCCAGGCCGACGCGCGGGTACGCCGCGAGGCGCCCGGCCAGCTCGGTGTCGAAGATCCGCGCGGGCGCCATGCCGACCTCGGCGAGGCAGGGGAGATCCTGCGAGGCGGCGTGCAGAACCCACTCGGTGTCGGCGAGGGCGGCCCCCAGCTCGGACAGGTCGGGACAGGCGATCGGGTCGATCAGTGCTGTGCCGGCTCCCGCGCGACGCAGCTGGATCAGGTAGGCGCGCTGGCCGTACCGGTAGCCCGACGCCCGTTCGGCGTCCACGGCCACGGGACCGTCGCCCGAGGCGAAGGCTGCGACCGTCCCGGCGAGGGAGTCGGGATCCGCCACGACCGGCGGGACGCCCTCGCGGGGTGCCAGCAAAGGGACCGGCGCCGGCTGTTCGGAAACTGTGCAGTCGAAAGCGTCGGTCACCTTTACAAAATACGCCGAAACCCCGGCAGGCGATGACGCTGCCTGCCGGGGAGCCGGGTTGAGTGCCCGGTTTGCACCGGTACGGAGGTACCCCGGCATCGGAAATTCCCGGATCGGTCCGGCCGTGTCGAACGGCCGATGCCGGATTCGGCCGCGGAACGCGGCCGGGGGGAGAGGCGCGGACGCCAGTGCTGTGGCCGGGAGGGTCCGCAAATACCGGTGAACCCTCCCGGTCGCGGCGCTAGCTGATGATGCCCGCGCGCAGCGCCAGGGCCACCATGCCGGCCCGGTCGCCTGTGCCCATCTTGCGCGCGATACGCGCCAGGTGGCTCTTCACGGTCAGCGCGGACAGGCCCATCGCCTGGCCGATCGCCTTGTTGGAACGCCCCTCCGCGACGAGGCGAAGCACCTCGATCTCACGGGCGGACAGCTCGCGGCAGCCCGAAGTGGGGTCGGTTCCGTTGTGGTCGGGGCGGAGTCGTTGGGCTGCGGACATGCCCGCCATGCCCGTCATGCTCGCCTGTCGTGCGTGTCCAGGAGTCAATCCCGCCCGCGCGCCGGTCACGACATAGCCCCGAACACCCGCGGCAAGCGCGGAGCGGACGGCACCGATGTCATCGGCGGCGGAAAGCGCCAGACCGTTCGGCCAGCCACAGGCCCGCATCTCAGTGAGCAGGGCCAGGCCGGAACCGTCGGGCAGATGCACGTCGGCGATGCACAGATCGCGAGGCGTGCCGGCACGGGATCGAGCCTCGGCGATGGTGGACGTCCCGACGACGTCACGCACCCCGAGGGCCCACAGATGGCGGATGACGGCGTCGCGGACCCGGGGGTCCGCGACGACGACCATCGCCGTGGGCTTGGACGAACGGTAGGCGAGCAGGTTTGCGGGGTGATCGAGAAGTACCGACACCGGGCCTCCTGCGCAGTGATCGCGATTCCCGACGAAGCCTCTCGGTGCTTGCTCCATCGGGGTGGTCACTGTGTCCTTCGGCAGATCGGAGCCCCGCCTTTAGCGGAAGATCCACATCCGTTATCGAACGCTTTGTACGTGGGTGCCCCACAGCTGCCTGATGGCTGGAATTCGCCGTGCCCACGCGGGAGACACACGCGACGCACGTACGGGTGACGCCCGTGCCGTGATCTGGGCCGCGAACCGTACGCCCTGCTCAGCGGTCACGCAGTGCGGATCGGGACGGCATCGGCACCACGCCCTCGCCGTCCGAACCCGTGGGCGGCAGTGGCGGGAGGCCCGCACACGTGCACAGCAGATCCAGCCACGCCTGCATGTGCGCTGCCAGGTCGTCGCCGACCGGCGTCCACGACGCCCGGATCTCGATCTCGGTCCGGGCGATCTGGCCCTCGAGGCCGCCGAACCCCTGCGAAGTCGCACGGCTGACCGTGCCGCTCGGCGCGACGTACTGCGCGCCGTGCAGATGCAGTGCCTCGGTCAGCCATGTCCAGCCCACTTCGGGCAGCAGCGGGTCGGTCGCCATCTCCGGTTCCAACTCGGCGCGCGAGAGCGTCACGAACCGGAACGTGCCCTCCCACGCCTCGTGGCCGGGCGGATCGTGCAGGCGCCCGAGACCGCCCCCGCCCCACGCCGCGGCGACGACCACAGAAAGGAGAAGCGGGGGGTGGGGGAAG
>NZ_JBSFVE010000020.1:0-59751 GCF_053592165.1 Streptodolium elevatio | reverse complement strand
CCGCACGGCCCCCCCCCCGGCGGGGGGCGGGGGCTTGCGGGCCCCCCCCCCCCCCCCCCCGCCGCCCAACTCCTCGTCGTCGACCACGACCTCGGCCGAGAACGCCGCGGAGAACGGCGCCAGATTCCGCGGGCGCGGCATGTCCTCCAGCTCGATCTCGGGACGTAGCGCCGCCGTCCGCAACTGCTCCACCGCGCGGCGGAACTCCGCGGGCTCCTCGGTTTCGCCGACTGCTGGTGCCATGACCGGCAGCGTATGTGCGGGGCAGCAGCCAGCCGAGGAGGCGCGCGGGCCTTCGCCGTGGGCGAACGGCACACTCTTCCGGGTCTGCGAGGATGGGCCATGTGACTGACCCGCGTACCCCTGGCTCGCCGCCCCCCGCCGCTCCGACCGCCGATGTCCGCGACTCGGCGTTCCTGCGCGCCTGCCGACGCGAATCCGTGCCGCACACGCCGGTGTGGTTCATGCGCCAGGCCGGGCGCTCCCTGCCCGAGTACCGCAAGGTGCGCGAGGGCATCGCCATGCTCGACTCGTGCATGATGCCGGACCTGATCACCGAGATCACGCTCCAGCCCGTGCGCCGCCACAAGGTCGACGCGGCCATCTTCTTCAGCGACATCGTGGTGCCGCTCAAGGCGATCGGCGTCGACCTGGACATCAAGCCGGGCGTCGGCCCCGTCGTGGCCCACCCGATCCGCTCCAAGGCCGACCTCGCCCAACTGCGCGACCTCACGCCCGACGACGTCCCGTACGTCACCGAGGCGGTCGGCCAGTTGACCCGCGAGCTCGGCGGCACGCCGCTAATCGGCTTCGCCGGCGCGCCCTTCACCCTGGCGAGCTACCTCGTCGAGGGCGGGCCGTCCAAGAACCACGAGTTCACCAAGGCGATGATGTACGGCGAGCCCGACCTGTGGGCCGCCCTGCTCGACCGACTGGCCGAGATCACCTCGCAGTTCCTCACCGTGCAGATCGAGGCCGGCGCCTCCGCGGTTCAGCTGTTCGACTCGTGGGCGGGTGCGCTGTCCGCCACCGACTACCGCGCGTCCGTGATGCCGGCCAGCACCAAGGTGCTCGCCTCGGTGGCGTCGTACGGCGTGCCGCGCATCCACTTCGGTGTCGGCACCGGCGAACTGCTCGGCCTGATGGGCGAGGCAGGTGCCGACGTGGTCGGCGTCGACTGGCGGATCCCCCTCGACGACGCGGTGCGGCGTATCGGTCCCGGCAAGGCCGTGCAGGGCAACCTCGACCCGGCCGTGCTGTTCACGCCGCGCGAGACGATGCGCGCGAAGGCCGACGAGGTCCTTGCCGCCGGGCGCGCCGCCGAGGGGCACATCTTCAACCTGGGCCACGGGGTGCTGCCGAACACCGACCCCGAGACGCTCACCGCGCTCGTGGAGCACGTGCACAGCGCGTCCGCGCGCTGACCCGACCTCCCGGTCCGGCCCCGCCCCGAACGGGGTGGAGCCGGACCGGACGACGGACTGCGGTACGTGGCCCGCGTCAGTGCGCGCCGGGCGGTTCGCTCGGCGGCGCACTCGGCTTTGCCGGTACGGGGGACGGCGCGCCCGCGGGCTCGTACGCCGAATCGTCGTCCTCCCGCGCCTCGTCCCGCACCGCGCCGACCGGGTTCCGCTTCTCCCACCGGATGAACGGCTCTTCGCGCGCGGCGCGGCGTGCGGCGATCGCCTGCGCGATGGGTGCCCGGTACTGGCGCAGCAGCCACAGCAGCACCAGGAAGACGACGAGGAACGGCAGCACGGCCGCCAGTACGACCAGAATCCCGCGCACGGTCACGTAGAACGCGTGCCACCCGCCGCTCAAGGCGTCGACGACCGCCCCGCCGAAGCTCTCGCCGCCCTTGTCCTTCTTCGCCGGCGCGTCGGGGGCCTTCGGCGGCTCACTCTTCGGCGTCGGCTCCGGGCGCGCGTTCACCGCCAGCGCGATCGTGGCGAGGTCGGACTGCGCCGTGAGCGTCTGCTGACGCTTCATCAGCGACTCCAGATCGGCCTCGCGGCGTGTCACTTCCGCCTCGATTGAGACGATCTCGCCCAGGGACGTCGCCTTGGCCAACAGTTCCCGAACCCGCTCGACGCTGCGCCGCTGCGTCTCGATCCGGCTCTGGACGTCCACGACCTGCTCGGTGATGTCGGTGGCCGTGCGGTTGCGGCCGATCACGGTGCCGAGGGCGCTCAACTGGTCAAGTGCCTTGTCGAACTGCGCGGGCGGCACCTTGAGGGTGAGCACTGATGTCGTGACGTACACGACCTCTTGGCGGGTCGGCTCGGTCGAGCCCGGGGCGGGCGGCACCGAGACGTTGCGTGTGGACCGTGTGGTCTGCTCGCCCGCCACGAGCCCGCCCATGCCGATCGTGATCGACCGGGCGTTCGCCGCGACGGCCTCCGGGTCGTCCGCTTCGAGGCGCACGTCCGCGGTCAGGACCAACTTGCGGTCCTGCACGGGCGGGTTGTCGGCGGCCGGAGCGCCGCTCGGCGCACTCGCCGGGGCCCTGGTGCCCGAGGCGCCTGAGGCGCCTGAGGCGCCTGAGCCTGCGCCTGCCTGGCCGGTTCCGGCCGGTGAGGGCGCGACCTGAGTCCCAGAGGTGGGAAAAGCGGCTCCCGCAGTCGGCGCCGCGGCGCCGGGAGCTTCGGCCTTGCCGCTTTTGTCGCTGCCGCTGTCGCTGGAGGAGGAACATGCGCCGAGGAGCAGCACCGCCCCCAAGATCGCCCCGACTGCCGTGGTTCGTCGTCTCAACACGGTTCCCCCCAAAGGATGTTGCGGCGTAGACGGCCTGGCGCGGCCTGCTGACGGCCCTGTGACGGCGACCATCCGCCGCGGGTTCCGCCTTCGGGAGTCCCGCGACAGAAACGTGTCCGTACCGACCGCAGCCCGTGACCGGCGGGTATGTCCGGCCGCGCGTGAGAAAGTGGCCGCATGAGTTCGACTACCTCCGCGGCGGCCGACCGGGCCGAACCGCCCGCAGGCCGGCACATCGTCGTCGTCGGGGGAGGGATCGCCGGGCTCGCCGCCGCACACGCGCTGTGCCGCGACGCCGGGCCGGGCACACACGTCACCGTGCTGGAGGGATCACCGCGCATCGGCGGGAAGTTGTCCGCGGTCGAGATCGCGGGCGTACCCGTCGACGAGGGCGCTGAATCGATGCTCGCCCGTCGCCCCGAGGGCACCGGCCTCGCCCGTGAGGTCGGACTCGCCGAAGACCTCCAACCGCCCGCGACCGCCAGTGCGACCTTGTGGACGCGCGGCGCGCTGCGGCCCATGCCTCGCGGTCACATCATGGGCGTACCGGGCGACCTGTCCTCGCTGGCGGCCTCCGGAGTCCTGTCGCCCGCAGGCCTCGCGCGCCTCCCGGTGGACCATGCCCTGCCACCGCACCCGTACGAAGACGACGTGACCGTCGGCAAGTTCGTCGCCGCGCGCCTCGGCCACGAGGTCGTGGACCGGCTCGTCGAACCGCTGCTCGGCGGGGTGTACGCGGGTGACGCGTACGCGATCTCGCTGGAGTCCGCGATGCCGCAGCTGCTCCCCGCGGCCCGCGCCGGCGGCTCGCTGCTGACCGCGGTACGCGACCTGCTCGACCGCGCCCCCGACCCCGCCGGCGCCGGACCGGTCTTCGCGGGCATCCGCGGCGGCATCGGACGGCTCCCGCACGCGGTCGCCGACGCGATCACCGCGAGCGGGCGCGGCACGGTACGCACGAATGCGACCGTACGCGCGCTCCACCGCACCCCCGACGGCTGGCAACTCGTCGTCGGCGACACCCGCACCCCCGAGAGCATCGACGCCGACGCGGTGGTGATCGCGCTGCCGGCCGCCCCCGCGTCGCGCCTGCTCGCCCCGCACTCGCACGTCGCCGCCGTCGAACTCGGATCGATCGAGTACGCCGGGATGGCCATCGTGACGCTCGCGTTCCGCCGTGCCGACCTGGGAACGGAACTGCCCGGCAGCGGCTTCCTCGTGCCGCCCGTCGACGGCCGCCGCATCAAGGCGAGCACGTTCGCGAGCAACAAGTGGGGCTGGATCGCCGAGGCGGACCCGGACATGTTCGTGCTGCGCACGTCGCTGGGCCGGGCGGGCGAGCAGGCCGTGCTGCAACGCGACGACGCCGGTCTGATCGCCGACTCGCTCGCCGACCTGCACGACGCGGTCGGGCTCGGGGCGGTGCCGGTCGAGACGCGCGTGACGCGCTGGGGCGGCGGGCTGCCGCAGTACGCGGTCGGGCACCGCGGGCGCGTGGCGTGCGTCGAGGACGCCGTCGAGCGGCTGCCGGGGCTGGCGGTGTGCGGGGCGGCGTACGACGGCGTCGGGATCCCGGCCTGCATCGCGAGCGGGCAGCGGGCGGCGGCATCGGTGCTGGCGACTGTGGGCGTCTGGGGTGCGTCGGGATCGCGGGGATCACGGGGCTCGTCGGATTCACGGGGCTGACGGGGCTCGGCCGCTCGGCGGCTTGTCGGCTTCGGCTTCGGCTTCGGACGGTGACCGTGCGCGGTGGAGCGGGGCGCCGTACGCCTGTTCGGGCAGTGCGAGCCCTTCACCCCCACCAGGGTGCGGGGGACCGGTCGGGGCGAGGGACAATCGGCGTATGACTGACGCCACCACGCAGGACCCCGACACCCCCGAGACGGCCGTGGAGACGGTGCCGCCGCGCCGCAAGGCCCGCGACCTCAACGAGGTCATCCGCTACACGATGTGGTCGGTCTTCCGGCTGCGCGGACCGCTGCCCGAGAACCGGGCCCGGCTGGCCGTCGAGGTCGAGGCGCTGTTCGAGCAGCTGCTCGACAAGGACGTCGTGGTGCGCGGCACCTACGACGTGTCCGGGCTGCGCGCCGACGCGGACGTGATGATCTGGTGGCACGCGGAGTCGTCGGACGAACTGCAGGAGGCGTACAACCTCTTCCGCCGCACGGGCCTGGGCCGTGAGCTCGACCCGGTGTGGTCGAACATGGCGCTGCACCGCCCCGCCGAGTTCAACAAGAGCCACATCCCGGCGTTCCTCGCCGAGGAGACGCCGCGCGACTACGTGGCCGTGTACCCCTTCGTGCGGTCGTACGAGTGGTACCTGCTGGAGGACGCCGAACGCCGCCGCCTGCTCGCCGAGCACGGCCAGATGGCCCGCGGCTACCCCGACGTGCGGGCCAACACGGTGCCGTCCTTCGCCCTGGGCGACTACGAGTGGATCCTCGCCTTCGAGGCCGACGAGCTGCACCGCATCGTCGACCTGATGCGGCACCTGCGCGGCTCGGAGACGCGTCGGCACGTGCGCGAGGAGGTCCCGTTCTACACGGGCCGCCGCCGCCCGGTCGGCGAGCTGCTGGCAGGTCTGGCCTGACACGTCGGTGGGCCGTTCCGCGTCCGGGGCGGCCCACCGCGATGTCCGAAACCCGCCGGTCATCCGGTCGCGGCGGCGGCAGCATGGTCGGGTGGGAAACACCCCGAACCACCAGACGCCCGCCGCGAGCACCACAGGAAGGTCCGCCGCCATGAGCACCGCCACCGCAACTGTGACCGACACCGTCACCGAGACCGCGACCGGCGCAGCCACTGCCGGTGCCGCCACCGCCCTCGTGCAGGACGCCCTGCCGATGACCGTGGACGGCGGCGGCGACCGTGCGTGGGACCCGATGGAGTTCGTACCCCCGCTCGACGGCCCGCCGCGCCACACCGTCGTCGGTTCGCCGGTCGGCGAGCTGCTTCTCGTCGGCGACGGCGAGGCGCTGAGCGGGCTGTTCATGCTGCCCGACGCCAAGTACGTCCCGGAGATCGGCGGCGACTGGGTGCGCGACGACGCCGTGTTCGACGAGGTCACGCGCCAGCTGGAGGAGTATTTCGGCGGTGAGCGCCGGGAGTTCGACCTGCGGCTCGCGCCGCGCGGCACGGACTTCCAGCGGCGGGTGTGGCGCGAGCTGACCACGATTCCGTACGGGCGCACGACGTCGTACGGCGCGATGGCCGACGCGCTCGGCTCGCCCACCGCGTCCCGGGCCGTGGGCGCCGCCAACGGGCGCAACCCCATCTCGATCATCGTGCCGTGCCACCGCGTCATCGCGTCCACCGGCGCGCTGACCGGGTACGCGGGCGGCCTCGACAAGAAGCAGCAACTGCTGGCGCTGGAGCGCGGTTCGCGCGCTGCCTGACCGGAGCCGGGCGCGACTCGACCGGGCCGCGTCACGCCGGGCCGGCCGCGTCGGTCCGCGCCGCGACCGCGCAGGGCGGCCGGGCGGGAAATCCGCTCGCGCTCCGGCCGCGGCCGGTGCGAGGGTGCGGGCATGTCCGCCCAGCGCACCCGGCACGGCCGGCAGACCCGGCAGCCGCAGCCCCGGCACGGCGAGCAGGCGCGCAGCCACGCGCAGACCCGGCACACGCCGTACGAGATCCGCGCCGACTTCGATGCCCACTCGATCGTCGTCTACCAGGCGTACTCCGCGGCGATCGCCGGTCCCGCGTTGGACGCGCAACGCTTCGTCCCGCCCTTCTCGTTCGGGCGCATGACGTGGATCAAGCCGTCGTTCCGGTGGCTGATGCACCGCAGCAACTGGGGCCGCAAGTCCGGCCAGGAGCGGATCCTCGCCGTCCGGATCACCCGCGACGGCTGGGAAAAGGCGCTGGGGCGCGCGGTGTTGACGACATCGGAACCGGACGCGGTGGCACGCGCCGAGGTGCATGTGCAGTGGGATCCCGAGCGCTCCCTGCGCGGGGCGCCGCTCAACCACTACAGCATCCAGGTCGGCGTCGGCCGGGCGCTGGTACGCGAGTTCGCCGAGCAATGGGTCGTCGGCATCACCGACCTGACCCCGACCGCCCACCGGATCGCCGACCTGGTCAGGTCCGGGCGCGCGGACCGCGCAAAGGCGTTGTTGCCGGTGGAGAAGGTCTATCCGGTGCCCGACGCCCTCGCGCGGCGGATCGCCGCGCCTGGATAGCACGGGCGGAGTACGTCACACCGCTGCCCCGAAGTCAGTCGGAGCAGTACCGCGCTTCCGGGTCCCAGCCCACGGGGTTGCGGCGCAGGCGGGAACGTACGCGCTGGACGAATCCGGGCCTGCGCGGCGGCTGCGGCGGATCCGGCGGCGCGGGGGACAGCGCTGCTTCCACCGCCTCGGGGAGTTCGCCCCGGGCCTTCAAGTACTTGGCAAACGCCACCGCGTCGGCACGGCTGCCGCCGACCGCGGGCTTGGGATGGGTGCGTGCCCACTCCATGAACGTACGTGGCCAGCGGTCGCCGAGCGCTGTCGCGAGCACAGGAAGGGCACGCAGCACGCCCTCACGCCGCTTGGCGGCCAACGCCACCGATTGCACGCGGATGCGTTCTGCGTCGAACCCCTCCGGGACCGGCCCTCCCGCGACCAATGCGGCGAGCAAGTCAGCCTGCCTGCGGGCAAGTTCGGCGCGAGCAGCGACGGGATCCACAACGGGATCCACAACGGGATCCACAACCGGATGCACGCCCGGGGCGGCGCCGGGGCCCGCGACCGGGCTCACCGCCCGCCTCCCGCAGGCACTCCGCCCAGGGCTCCGGGAACTTCGGTGCGGGATCCCGTAAGCTCGCCAAGCGGCCCCGGAATTCCGCGGATTGACCCTGCCTCCACCGCCGCCGCGGCTGCCGTGCCGTCGAGGCGCGACCGGATGGCCGTCAGCTCGCCCTGCAATTCGTCCGCGGGCGGGAAGGCCGCGTCACGCTCCAGCAGCACGCCGGGCGGACGGTGCCGCTCGCACAACATGCCCAGGATGTCGAGGACTTCGTCGCTCACCGGGTGCGCGTGCGTGTCGTGCCAGATCCCGTCGGTGAGGACGCCGCCCGCGACGTGGACGTACGCGACGGCCTCCAGCGGCAGCGTGTCCAGCGCCGCGGCGACATCCATGCCGTGGTTGACCCGTTCGGTGTGCAGGTTGGCGACGTCGACCAGCAGGGACACACCCGTCATCGCCACCAGTTCGGCGAGGAACTGCCCCTCGGTCATCTCGTTGTCGGGCCACGCGAACAACGTCGCCGGGTTCTCCAGGGCGAGCGGCACCGGCAGCGAGTCCTGGGCGACGCGTACGTTCTCCGCGATCACCCGCAGAGCCGCGCGCGTACGCGGGACCGGCAGCAGGTGGCCCGCCTCCATGCCGCCCGCGCGTACGAACGCCAGGTGCTCGCTGACCAGCGGAGCTTCGACCGCCGCGGCCACCTCGGCCAGTCGCGCCAGCCGCTCGGGATCGGGCCGGTCCGCGCCGCCGAGGCCGAGCGAGACGCCGTGCGGCACGACCGCCGTGCCGCGGGCGCGCAGCACGCGCAGCGAGGCGGGCAGGTGGTCGGGGTGGTCGGCGCACACGTTCTCGGCGATCACCTCGACGAAGTCGACGCCGGCAAGGCGTTCCACGGTGAGGTCGATCTCGGGCCGCCAGCCGATGCCGACGGCCCCCGACTTCCCACCGAAGAGCCCGTTCCCTGTGCTCATGAGCTGCCTCCTCCGCAGCCGCCGCCTCCACCGCCGCCGCCGCAGGACGATCCGCCCGAGCTTCCGCCGCAGGAGGATCCCCCGCCGCCGCCCCCGCCGCAGCTCGACCCGCCGCCCACCAGCGAGCACGACCACGAGCTCGATCCGGGCCCCGCGCACGAGGTCCCCCGGAACCCGTTGTCCGCACACGAGGTGGAGCCGCACCACGACGGCGTCCCCGGGTCGTACACACCCGCACACGTCGAACCCGAGGAACTCGTGGTCGTCGTCGGCGGCGCGTACTGGGGCTGGGCGAAGGCCGCGATCTGCTGCTGCCGGAAGATGTCCAGCAGCTCGTAGTCGGTGAGCCGGGCCAGCCCCAGAACCGCGATCTCACCGAGCCCGACGCCGCCGGCCACCGTCCCGTCGAGGCGGTGGCGCAGCGCGGCCTGCCTGCGCAGTTGCACGACGTACCGCATGCCGGCCTGCGTATGCCCGCTGCGGATCAGCAGCTTGCCCGCCTGGGTGGCCAGCACGATCACGAAGGCGATGAAGACGAAGGGGAGGCCGACAAGGAACACGGCGTTGCGCAGCGCGATTCCGAGGATCACCAGAAGGACGAAGGCGCCGCCGAAGCAGGCGAACAGCACCCTCATGCCGGACCTCGCCCGTGCGATCTCGCCGGGCGGGCGCATCAGACCCCAGTAGAACAACTGGTGGCCGATGCCCTGGATCTCGGGGCAACGTGCGCCCTGATGGCGCACGACGGCCAGGGACGCGGTCCCGCCGGCGGCCTGGACCGCGCGCAGCACGCCCGCGGTCACCGCGTCGGCCGGCCCGCGCCCGGTGGCGGTGACCGTGCCGTCCCGGCCGATATGCAGGACGCCGGTGGCGCGCATCGCGAGAATGGCGACGTCCGCCACGCGCGCGGGGCCCCCGGTGAGGAACGCGGCCGTGTAGAGGTCGATCCGCGATACGTCGGGAGGGGCGTTCGGGTTCATGTTCCGGTTCATATCCCGTATGTACCTGCCCCGGGCACACTCCCACCCACCCGGGACCCAATTCGATGGGATTCCCTCACGAACCGGTCCCCGGCGGGCACGAACGATCAAGCGCCGTCTGCGGGTTCCAGCGTCATGCTGATCGAGTTGATGCAGTACCGCTGGTTGCGCGGCGTGTAGCCCTCGCCGTCGAAGACGTGTCCCAGGTGCGAGCCGCAGTTGCGGCAGCGGACCTCGACGCGAACCATGCCGTACGACTTGTCCTCGCGCAGCTCGACGCGCTCCTCCTCGACGTAGTCGAAGGAGGGCCAGCCGCAGTGCGAGTCGAACTTGTCCTGGGACCGGAACAGCTCCGCGTCGCACGCGCGGCACCGGTACACACCGACCGTCTTGGTGTCGGTGTACTCGCCCGTGAAGGCGCGCTCGGTGCCGGCCTCGCGCAGGACGTGGTACTCCTCCGGCGACAGCTTCGCCAGCCACTCGTCCACGGACCTGACCACGTTGTACTTCGGGGTGTCAGCCATACCGACATCCAACACGTACGACCCCGCGTCCGTTCCCGGGGCGGGGTCGTACAGGCATTACCGGCCGGTGACGGCCGCGCGCCGGGCGGGCACGGGCACCGGCCGGGACGGGGGCGGACGCGGCTACGGGCCCGGACGTACGGCGGCGGCCGCGCGCCTCAGCGGCGGTTGATCGCCTCGAGGATCTCCGGGCCGAGCAGCGTCACGTCGCCCGCACCCATCGTCAGCACCAGGTCCAGCGGACGCGCCAGCTCGGCGACCACCGCGGGCACCTCCGACCAGCTGTGCTCCATGCGCACGAGGCCGCCGTGGTCCAGCGCGCTGTGCGCGATGATATGGCTCGTGATGCCGGGCTGCGGGTCCTCGCGGGCCGCGTAGATGTCCATCACCAGGGCGATGTCGGCGGCGGCCAGGGCACGGCCCATCTCGGTGCCGAGCTGCTGGGTGCGGCTGAACAGGTGGGGCTGGAAGACCGCGATCACGCGGCCCGCGCCCACCGCGCCGCGCGCGGTCTCCAGGTCGGCGGCGATCTCGGTGGGGTGGTGCGCGTACGAGTCGACGACGCGTACCCCGCCCGCCTCGCCCTTCAGCTGGAAGCGCCGCCGGACACCCTGGTACTTGCCGAGCGCGCCGCCCATCTCGGCCGGGTCGATGCCGAGCGCCAGGCCGACGGCCAGGGCCATGACCGCGTTGGACGCGTTGACCCGGCCGGGGACCGCGACCGCGAACACGTGCTCGGCGGCGGCCTTGCCGCGTACCGTCACCTTGCTCGCGAGGCCCTGCGGCTCGACCTTGACGATCTGGAGGTCCGCGGCGGCGTCCTCGCCGACCGCGACGATCCGCAGTTCGGGCGCCGACTTGGCGAGGCGCTCGCGCAGCGCGCGCGCCCCGGAGTCGTCGGCGGACAGCACGAGCGTCCCGCCCGCGACGATGCGGTGCGCGAACTGCTCGAACGCGTCCAGCACCTCGTCGAGCGAGGCGTAGTTGGCGTGGTGGTCCAGCTCCACGTTGAGGACGACCGCGACCTCGGGGGCGTACTTGTGGAAGCTGCGGTCGCTCTCGTCCGCCTCCGCCACGAAGACGTCGCCGTCTCCGTGGTGTGCGTTGCTGCCGGCCTCGTTGAGGTCCGCGCCGATCGCGAACGACGGGTCCATGCCGAGCGACGTCAGGCTCACCGCCAGCATGCTGGTCGTGGTCGTCTTGCCGTGCGTGCCGGCCACGGCCACCGACCGGCGGCCGTCCATGAGGCGGGCCAGCGCGTCGGCGCGGTGCACCACCGGGATGCCGCGCTCGCGCGCCGCGACCAACTCGGGGTTGTCGGCGCGGATCGCGCTGGAGACCACGACACACGTCGCGTCGCCCAGGTTCTCCGTCGCGTGGCCCACGTGCACCTGGCAGCCGAGCTGCCGCAGCGCGAGCAGCGCGGTGGAGTCCTTCGCGTCGCTGCCGGCGACCTTGGCGCCGCGGATCGCGAGAATCTTCGCGAGCCCGGACATCCCTGCCCCGCCGATGCCGATGAAGTGCGGAGCGCCGAGGTCGACCGTGGGGGCGGTCGCGGACTGCTCCGCGGGCGAGGCGGGCGATGCCATGCAGGCTCCTTCAAGAACGCGTGAACCGGAAACGGGTGGGTCGGGACCGGGTGGATCGGGACCGGGCTCGGCACCGGGTCGTCCGGCACCAGGTGGTCCGGCACCGGGTAGTCCCGGACCGGTCGACCCGGGACGGGGTGGACCGGGGACGATTGTGCACCACGCGGCGCCTACGCCGTGTTGTGCGCGAACAGCTTGAGCACCGGGACGCCCACCTTGTGCCGGGCGCGCGAGGCCCAGTCGCGGTGGAAGAACTCCTCGATCAGGTGCGGATCGGTGAGCACGATGACCTCGTCGGCGGAGTGCCGCTCGACGACGTCCTTGAGGATCTCCAGCGGGTCGTCGCCGGGGGCCGTCTCGCCCACGGCCCGCACGCCGGCGGCCTCCAGCGCCGCCACGGAGGCGTTGAGCGTACGCCGGGTCGCGTCCGCGGCCTCGTCGGTCGGCTCGTCCTTGGGACGCTCGACCTCCTCGGCGGCCTCCTCGAGGTGGCCCAGCGCCACGTCGTCCAGCGCACGCACAAGCCGGTGGTGGTCCGTCTTACCCGGCAGCACCACGACGAACGAGGTCTCGACGTCCTCGTGCAGGCCGGTGACCAGGTGTACGTCCCCCTCGTCCATGACCTTCTCGATGAGCAGCACGATCGTGTACACGCGTTGTCTCCCTCGGGTCCTCGCTGCAGCGCCGTACCGCAATACCATGCCACCCGGACGGGCGGTTGGGGTTGATTGCCGCTCAACCGGTGGGGTTGCGGACGTATCGGGCGAAGAGGAACCCGTCCTCTTCCAGAAGAGTGTGCAATTCCATCGCCTGCGGCACCTCGGGCGCGGGCCCGTTGGTGATCCGCGGCGCCGCGCCGCCGAGCAGGAGCGGCCCGAGCGCGAGGCACAGCTCGTCGAGGCGGCCCGCCATGACCAACTGGCCCAGCAGGTGCGGACCGCCCTCGGTCAGCAGCCGCGTCCAGCCGCGCGCCGCCAGCGCGTCGACCGCGGCGCCTATGTCGACGCCGGTCGATCCGGGCTCGCCCGCGATCACCACGTCGGCGTATTTGCGGGCCTCGGCCAGGCGGTCGGGGTCGCACTCGGGGCCGGTCAGCACCACGGTCGGCACTTCGGCCTCGGTGAACAGCGGCGTCGTGAAGTCCAGCTCCAGGCTGCGCGTGACGATCGCGATGACCGGGACCGGGGGCCGCCCGGCGGCGGTGCGGGCGGGGGCGTACGCGGGCTGCGGCTTCGGCGGCCGGTACCCCTCGGCGCGGACCGTCGACGCCCCGACCAGCACGACGTCGGCGAGCGCGCGCAGCACACCGAAGATGCGCTTGTCGCCGGGGGAGGACAGGCCCGCGGAGAGGCCGTCGCCGGCCTGCGCGGCGCCGTCGAGGCTGGAGACCATGTTGGCGCGCAGCCACGGGCGGCCCGCGTCGACCACGTCGGACGGATAGGCGTACACGAGGTCGAGGTCGACCTCGGCGGCGGTCTCGGGGGGTGCCCCCGAAGGCGCGGAGCCCGGGGCGTCGGTCGCGGGAAGCAGACGTCGCATGCGGTCGAGTCTTGCACGCACCGTAGGCTTGATGATCGTGCCCAACGTGTCCCCGGCGAGTCCGGCCGCCGAGCCGGTGTCCCTCGCATCGCGCCACCCTGTGGTCCCCGCCGACCGCATGGTGGCCGAAATGGTCCCACCGCCCCGCTTCGACGGGGTGCGCTTCAGCACGTACATACCGGACCCGACGCAGCCGAGCCAGGCCGCCGCGGTGACCCGGCTCGAGGAGTTCGCGGCCTCGCTGAACGCCGCGGGCGGCGGCGACGGCGGCTCCCGGCGGCGCTGGTTCCGGCGCGACAAGGGGGCCGCGGCACCCGCGTACAGCGGCGTCTACCTGGACGGCGGCTACGGCGTCGGCAAGACGCACCTGCTGGCCTCGCTGTGGCACGCGGCCCCCGGTCCGAAGTCGCTGTGCACGTTCGTCGAGCTCACCAACCTCGTCGGCGCGCTGGGCTTCCAGGAGACGGTACGCGCGCTTTCCGGCCACCGGCTCCTGTGCATCGACGAGTTCGAGTTGGACGACCCGGGCGACACGGTCCTCGTGTCGACCCTGCTGGGCAAGCTGGTCGACGCGGGCGTCAAGCTCGCGGCCACCTCCAACACGCTGCCCGACAAGCTCGGCGAGGGCCGCTTCGCCGCCGTCGACTTCATGCGCGAGATCCAGGGGTTGTCCGCGCATTTCCGGTCGCTGCGCATCGACGGCGATGACTACCGCCACCGCGGCCTGCCAGAGGCGCCCTCGCCCGCGGCGGACGACGACGTGGTCGGCAAGACCGCCGTGGCCCCCGGGGTCACGGGCGCGGCGCTCGACGACTTCCCCGAACTGCTGCGGCACCTCGCCTCCGTGCATCCGAGCCGGTACGGGGCGCTCCTCGAAGGCGTGCACGCGGTCTTCTGGCGCGGGGTCGTGCCGGTTCACGACCAGTCCACCGCGCTGCGCCTGGTGGTGCTGGCGGACCGCATGTACGACCGCGAGATTCCGGTGGTGGCCTCCGGTGTCCCCTTCGACGCGCTGTTCTCCGAGGAGATGCTCGCGGGCGGCTACAAGAAGAAGTACCTGCGTGCGGTGTCGCGCCTGGTGGCCATGGCGCGCGACGGTGCCGAGCGGGTGCCGTCCGTCGGCTGAGCCCAGCCTGACGCGGCCTCAGCCGGGTTCGCCCGCCGTCGTGTCAGTGCTTTGGTCGGCCGCTTGGTCCGTGGCCTCCCCCGCCGGCCCGTCTGCGGTCCCGCCCGCGGTCTCGTCCGGGCGCAGCGCGTCCAGGATGAGCGTGAGGCCGAACGCGAACTCGTCGCCGTAGTCGTACCCGGGCTTGAGCGCGTGCTGGGTGGCGAGTTCGGTCAGGTGCGGGTACGCGTCGGCGGCCATGTCGTCGAAGATCGCGCCCGCGACCTCCGCCAACTCGTCCGAGCCGCTGAACGGCAGGCTCAGTTCCTGGATCACGAACCCGTACAGGTAGCTGTCGATCAGCGAGAACGCGTGTGCCGCCATCGGGACCGAGAACCCCGCGGCGCGCAGCGCGCCGAGGACGGCGTCGTGGTGGCGCAGCGTCGCGGGCCCCGGCCGGGAGCGCGAGTCCATGAGCCCGACGGCCCACGGGTGGCGCCGCAGCGCGGCGCGCGCCGACGCCGTGCGCTGCCACATCGCGCTCTTCCAGTCCGTGTCGCGCGGCGGCAGGTCGATCTCGTCGAACACCGCGTCCACCATGCCGTCGAGGATGTCGTCGCGGCCGTCGACGTGGTGGTAGAGCGACATCGCCTCGACGCCTAGCGGCTGGGCGACGGCCCGCATGGTGAGTGCCGCCGAGCCCTTCTCGTCGGCCACCTGCATCGCCGTACGGATCACCCGCTCGCGGCTGAGCGGAGTGCGCGCCGCGGCTTTGCGGGGGCTCTTTGCTCCCTCGCGCATCCGCTCCTCCTTCGTTCCCACTGCTTGTGGTGTCAGTGCCCTGGCCTGCTGTTCTTGACTGCCTTACGGCATAAGGTTAGCGTGCCTTACATCATAAGGCTGACACGTCGGCGGAGGGCTGCGCGATGGATGCGGATGCTGCGCACGACCGGGTGAAGAAGGTCTGCATCGTGGGTGCCTCGGGGAAGCTCGGGCAGTACATGGTCCGGCACGCGCTGGACCGCGGCTACGAGGTGGTCGGCGTCTGCCGGGAGCGCAGCGTGCCGAAGCTGGCCGCGTTCGCCGGCCGGATAACCGTCGTCCCGGGGCAGACGAACGACCGGGAGGTGATCCGGCGGGCCGTCGACGGGTGCGACGGGGTGCTGACGGTCCTGGTCCCGTGGGGCGTACGCCAGTACTCGTCGGGTACGGCGCAGGCCGTCCTCGACTACGCGAAGCCCGGCGCGCGCCTGGTGTTCTCGTGCGGCTGGCACATCACGCGCGACGGCAAGGACAAGTACTCGCGTACGTTCACCACCCTGCTTCGCATTGCCGCCTGGGTGGGCAAGGCCGTCCGCGCGGTCGAGATCGACGACCAGGTCGAGGCCTGCCGCCGGGTGTTCGCGAGCGACACCCGCTGGACCGTGGTGCGGGGCAGCGACCTGGAGGAGGGGGAGAGCCAGGGGCTGCCGGTGTGGCGCCGGCACGTGGGCGACCCCGTGCTGTCCGGCAACCTGACCCGGCGCGTGGATTTCGCGTTGTTCATGGTGGAGGCGCTCACCGACGACACGCTCGTGCGCGAGGCCCCGGCGATCGTCGGCCGCCTCACGCCGGGCGTCCTCGCAGCGTCGGCGTGAGTGGACCGTGCGATTCGGCGCGGTTCCGTTCCGCGTCCCTCCATCGGTGCGGCTGAACTGCGGCAGGCGCGTTCCTCGGGGAGGATCACTGGAGGACTGCGGTTCGACGTACCCGACTCCCGTGGAGGGCCGACGCGTGGCGAAGAAGGCGGACAAGGCGGCGGACGACGCGCTCGTGAGGGCAAGCCTCCGGGCTGTGCCGGGCGGCAAGGCCGACGGCGGCGCGGCCGGCGAGGGGGCCAAGGCGTCCGGGGCGTCGGGCCCATCGAAGTCGGGCGCATCGAAGTCGGGCGCATCGAAGTCGGGCACGCCGGGCGGGAAGCGGCGCGCCGGATCCGCGGTGGAGCGGCCCGCCCGCCCGCTGGCCTCCGAAGTCGGCGCAGGCAAGGCCGGGAAGCCCGGGAAGTCGGCGAAGGCCGGCAAGACGGAGAAGGCGGGAAAGACCGGGAAGGCGGAGAAGGCAGAGAAGAGCGCCAAGCCGGACAAGGCCGGAAAGAAGGCCAAGAAGAAGGACCACGACAAGGACGGCGGGAAGGACGGCCGGGCGGCGCGGCCTGCCTCGCCGCTGCTGCGCGTGGTCCACGGCTCGGTGCCGCCCGCGCCCGCGAACGTCCCGTCGGTCCGCGACGTCCTGCGCCTGCACGGCGGCACGGTCGACCTCGCCAGCGCCGACGCCCGCGCGACACCGCACGCTCCCGGCGGCAAGGCGGAGGCCCTGGCCGACATCGCGGCCATGGAGCCGCGGCTCGCCGAACTCCAGGAACGGCTGTACGCCCAGGCCGTCGCGGGCGGCTCCCGCAAGCGGTTGCTCCTGGTGCTCCAGGGCATGGACACGTCCGGCAAGGGCGGCGTGGTCAAGCACGTCATCGGGCAGTTCAACCCGTCCGGCTGCCACATCCACGCGTTCAAGTCCCCCACGCGCGACGAGTCGGCGCACCCGTTCCTGTGGCGGATCCGCCAACAGGTCCCGGCGCCGGGCCTGATCGGTATCTTCGACCGGTCGCACTACGAGGACGTCCTGATCGTGCGGGTGCGCGACCTGGTTCCGCGCAGCGTGTGGTCCCGCCGGTACGCGACCATCAACCGCTTCGAGCAGTCGCTGCACGACGACGACGTCACGGTCGTCAAGGTGTTCCTGCACATCTCGTACGACGAGCAGCGCGAACGCCTTCTGGAACGCCTCGACAACCCGGACAAGCACTGGAAGTTCAACCCGGGCGACATCGACGAGCGCGCGCTGTGGCCGGCGTACCAGGACGCGTACGAGTCCGTGCTGCAGAAGTGCACGACCGACACCGCCCCTTGGTACGTCGTGCCGGCCGACCGCAAGTGGTACCGCAATTGGGCGATCAGCCGACTCCTCCTGGAGCATCTGGAGGAGATGGATCCGCACTACCCGCAGGGCCACTTCGACGTCGAGGCGGAGCGGAAGCGCCTCCTGGAGACCTGAACTGACGCTCCGTCAGATACGTAACTCGGGACACCTCGAACAGCAGGCGCCACAGGGGCCCCAGGGCTTGTGCGGATCGGTAAGGAAACCGGTCCGCATTTGCCGTTCCGGACGAAATCTCGACACGTGTCACCAAAGAATGCCGGCCCGCCCGGTTGACTTGCCCGGGGGGCCGTTCCACCCTGGCGATCCGGAGCACACGGTTCCGAGGTGATCTCCCGGCCGGGGCTACCGCACACTGATCGACACGTGCCCACCGGCGGCTTCGCGCCGCCGCGCACGAAGCTCCTCGGTCCCTCCGCGGCGATCGCAAGCGGCATGACGCACCTGCGCACCCGCAATGCCGCACGCCCGCACGGCTGTTCCGCCGTACCGCGCTCTGCCGTTCCGCGTTCTGCCGTTCCGCGCACCGCTGTTCGCGCACCGCCGTTTTTGCGTACGTCAGTTTCGCGTATTTCCGCTCCGTGTACTCCGTTCTGCGTTCCTGAGTACCGCCCGACCCCGCGCCGCGGGGCGGTCCGTCCTGCCGTACGAACCGGAACCGGATCTTGTCGTTCCGCTTGATCGTCGAGCCGCCGCGACGGTCCGGTCCGGTCACGAGCACGGGAAGGGAACCCCATGTCCGAACAGACCAGTGGGACCGCCGCATCGGAGCCCAACCGCAGGGCGGTCATCGGCGGCCTGGCGGGTGCCGCCGCGTTGACCGCACTGCAGTGGACCCCCGCGTTCCGCGTCGAGTCCGCAGACGCCGCCGTCCCCGCTCCGCCGGGCCTGCCGGCCGGGATCTCGGCGTATCTCCAGGCGTACCGCAACTGGTCCGGCGAGATCCGTGTCGACGAGGTCTGGACCTGCGCGCCCACGACGCCCGCCCAGGTCGTCTCCCTCGCCAACTGGGCCCGCGCGCAAGGCTGGAAGCTCCGGGCCAAGGGCTACAGCCACAACTGGTCGCCGCTGATGATCCAGCCGGGTACGCCGACGAACATCCTGCTCGTCGACACCACCAAGCACCTGACCGCGGTGACCGTCAACTCCGGCTCGCCCGCCAGCGTCACCGCGCAGACCGGCGTGTCGATGCTGACGCTGCTCACCGCGCTGGAGAACGCCGGCTACGGCGTCACCGCCACGCCCGCACCCGGCGACCTCAGTCTCGGCGGCGTCCTGGCCATCGACGGACACGGCACGGCGGTTCCCAAGACCGGTGAAACCCTGACCCCCGGCCACACGTTCGGGTCGCTCAGCAACCTGATCCTGTCCCTGACCGCGGTCGTGTGGGACCCCGGCACCAGCCAGTACAAACTGCGGACGTTCCAGCGCAACGACCTGGCCATCGGGCCGCTCCTGGTCAACCTCGGACGCGCTTTCGTCACCGAGGTGACCCTGCGGGTGGGCGCCAACAAGCGCCTGCGCTGCCAGAGTTGGTTCAACATCAACGTCGACGAGATGTTCGCGCCGCCGGCCTCGGCGACGGGCAACTCGTTCGCGAGCTTCGTCAACCAGACCGGCCGCGTCGAGGCCATCTGGTTCCCCTTCACCCTCGTCCCGTGGCTCAAGGTGTGGTCGGTCTCGCCGAGCAAGCCGTTCTTCGCGAAGACCGCCAACGGGCCCTACAACTACCCCTTCAGCGACTTCCTGTCCGAGGACGCCGCGGACCTCCTCGGCCAGATCACCGCGGGCGCCGCGAACCTGACCCCGACCTTCTGCAACACCCAGATGGGCGTGGTCGGTTCGGGCCTCATCGTGACCGGCTCGTGGGATCTGTGGGGCTGGTCTAAGAACACCATGCTCTACATCAAGCCGACCACGATGCGCGTCACCGCGAACGGCTACGCGATCCTCACCAAGCGCGCCGACATCCAGAAGGTCGTCAGCGAGTTCTACACGTACTACAAGAACTCGCTGAACACGTACGCCAACCAGGGCCGGTACCCCATGAACGGCCCCCTGGAGATCCGCGTCACCGGGCTCGACAACCCCGCCGACGCGCAGTTCGCCGGTGCCGTGCACCCGACGCTGTCCGCGATCCGCAACCGGGCGGACCACCCCGAGTGGGACGTCGCGGTGTGGCTCGACATCCTTACGGTGCCCGGCACGCCGTACAGCCAGCAGTTCTACCGCGAGACCGAGCAGTGGGTCTTCGCGAACTACTCGGGCACATACGCGCAGGTGCGCCCTGAGTGGTCCAAGGGCTGGGGCTACAGCGGGACGGCGGCCTGGGCCGACGCCACGATGCTGACGACCACCGTGCCGAACCAGTACCGGACCGGTGTGCCGGCCGGCAACAACTGGGACAGCGCGGTCTCGCTGCTCAACCAGTACGACCCGCACAAGGTCTTCTCGAACGGCTTCCTCAACTCGCTGCTGGTCTGACCGCACCCGCGGTCCGGCCGCCGCCGAGGACAGGCGGTGGCCCGGTCCCCCCGGCACCGGGCCACCGCACGGCCGTCGTCCCGACGGCCTGACGGGCTCGACGGGTCCGACAGGGCTGATGAGCCCGACGAGCCCGACGACCCCGTCAGTCCGGTCGGCGGGCCACGACGGTCAGTCCGTCAGCCGCACCACGGCTGCCGAACGCGGGGCGAGGGTCAGCGTCGTGCCGGCCAGGCCGCGCTCGACCCGGGCACCGTCCCACGCCGCCGCCACCTCGGCGCCGCCGGTCCCCACCGGCAGCGTCGCCTCCTCCTCGGCCAGGTTCACCGCGGTCCGGAACGCGCCGCGGTGCAGCATCATCCAGCCCGCCGCCTCGTCGTACGTCAGGTGCACGGCCCGCAGATCGGGATCCGCGAGCTCCGCATGCGTGCGGCGCAGCCGGATCAGGTCGCGATACCACGCGAGCAGTGCCGAGTGCGGCTCTCGGTACGGCTCCGACCAGTCGAGCCGCGAGTCGCGCACGGTGTCCGGCGACTGCGGGTCGGGCACCTGCCCGGCGTCCCACCCGTGCGCGGCGAACTCGGCGCGGCGGCCCCGGCGCACCGCCTCGGCGAGCACCGGGTCGGTGTGGTCGGTGAAGTACTGCCACGGCGTCGACGCGCCCCACTCCTCGCCCATGAAGAGCATGGGCGTGAACGGCGACGTGAGCACCAGCGCCGCCGCGGCGGCCAGCAGCCCCGGCGGCAGCAGGGCCGAAATTCGTTCACCGACCGCCCTGTTGCCCACCTGGTCGTGGTCCTGGAGGTACCCCATGAACCGGTGCCCCGGCATGCGCGAGGGGTCGAGCGGACGGCCGTGGTGCCGCTCCCGGAACGTCGACCATCCGCCGTCGTGCAGCCACACCCGGCGCAACGTCTTGGCCAGCGTGCCCATCGAGCCGAAGTCCACGTAATAGCCCTGGCGTTCGCCGGTCAGCAGGGCGTGCAGCGCGTGATGGAAGTCGTCGCTCCACTGCGCGTGGACGCCGAGCCCGCCGTTCTCACGCGGCGTGACCATGCGCGGATCGTTGAGGTCCGACTCGGCGACCAGGAACAGCGGCTTGCCCAGGGCGACCCCCAACCGGTCGACGGCATCCGAGAGTTCCTCCAGGAACGGCACCGCGCGACGGTCCTCCAGCTCGTGCACCGCGTCCAGCCGCAGGCCGTCGATGTGGAAGTCGCGCAGCCAGGCGAGCGCACTCGACCGCAGGAAGGCGCGTACCTCGTCCGACCCCGGGCCGTCGAGGTTGACCGCGCTGCCCCACGGCGTGTGGTAGCGGTCGGTGAAGTAGGGGCCGAAGCGCGGCAGGTAGTTGCCGGACGGCCCGAGGTGGTTGTGCACGACGTCCAGGATCACCGCGAGGCCGTGCGCGTGGGCGGCGTCGACGAAGCGTTTGAGCCCGTCCGGGCCGCCGTACGGCTCGTGCGCCGCCCACAGGCACACGCCGTCGTAGCCCCACCCGTGCCGGCCCGGGAACGCCGCGACCGGCATCACCTCGACGTGCGTGACGCCGAGGTCGACGAGGTGGCCCAGGCGGTCCGCGGCGGCGTCGAACGTCCCCGCGTCCGTGAACGTCCCGATGTGCAGCTCGTAGACGACGCCGCCCGGCAGCGCCCGGCCGCGCCACGCCTGGTCCGTCCACTCGAACCGGTCGTGGTCGTAGACCCGCGACGGCTCGTCGGGGCCGCCCGGCTGCCACGCCGAACGCGGGTCCGGCAGCGCCTGTCCGCCGTCGACCGAGAAGGCGTAGTCGTCGCCGTGCCCGAGAGCGGGGACGTCGACACGCCACCAACCCGGACCGCCCCCGTGCCGCATCGCACGGCGGGCTCCGCCGGCCACCAGCTCCACACTGGACGCGGCCGGCGCCCACACCGAGAACTGCGTCATCGCCCTTCACCCCCACCCGAATCCCGCGTGTTCCAGGCCGTGTCGCTCCGCCCTTGGCGACGCGCACCCCACTGCGTACCGCACTGCGCATCGGAGTGCCCCTCGCAGGGTGTGCGGCGACACGCGCCTCGGCGTGTGTTCCCGTGTGTGTACGGCTGAGTCAATGTGCCCCGTCCTCCAGTAGCGCCACCGGCAGGCGTGCGAACACCTCGGCCAGTGGCGCGTCGCGTGCGACCCGGCGCCCGGTCAGCAGGTCCGTCCACGTGCCCTTCCACAGGTCGAGGCAGGTGTCGCCCCACCCGCCGCGCGCCGCGAGGCCGACCGGGAGCCTCGTCGCGAGCGCGACCGTGAAGCCGCGGCGCATGCCCAGCACGTGCGCGGCCGCCTCGCCGCGCACGTGCACCGCCGCGTACCTGCCCTCGCCGCCGAACGCCGCCGGATCGCGCCGCCGCCACCGCAGCGCCGCCGAGGTCACGAGCGCCTTCTCGTCGTCGAGGTCGCGCGGTGTGCCGCCGGTGTCCAGATGGGCCAGCCGCGTCGCCGCCGCCCCGAAGTCCACCGGCGCACGGTTGTCCGGATCCACGAGGGTACGCAACACCGCCTCACCTCCCTGGTACACGTCCGGCACACCCGGCATCGTCAGCTGCACCAGTTTCACCCCCAGCGCGACCGTGCGGGCGGAATCGGCCAGACGTTCGACGAACTCCTGTACGGAAGACCGAAGTTCCCGGTCGTTCAGAACCCCGTCCACGAAAGCGTCCGTGGCCTGCTCATACGGCGTGTCGGGGGTCGTCCACGACGTCGAGCGGTCCGCCTCGCGCATCGCCTTGCGCAGGTACGCCTTCATCCGATCGGGGTCGATCGGCCACGCTCCCACCAGCGTCTGCCAGAACAGGTACGTGTCGTACCGATCCGGCCCGGGACCCGAGCGGTGCCGCTGCGCCGCCTTCTCCCACCCGCGTACGGCCGCCCCCCACTCGTCCGGGATCTCCGCCAGCACCGCGAGCCGGGCCCGCACGTCCTCGCTGCGCTTGGTGTCGTGCGTCGACAGCGCGGTCATGGTGTCCGGCCGCGAGGCGTGCATCGACCGCGCGTAGGCGTGGAAGCCGTCGGTCCCGAGGCCCACCTCGTCCGGCTCGCCGCCCACCTCGTTGCACGAACTCAGCACGTACCAGCGGTAGAACGCGCGGTCCTCGACCCCCTTCGCGGCGACCGCCGAGGCCACCTGGGCGAAACGTACGGCGAACTCCGGGTCGTGCCCGAGCGCCGCGTCCGCGATCCGCCGCGCCGTCGCCGCGAGCCGGCCCGGCACGCCGGTCAGCGCCTCCCCGAGCAGGCTCGCGGCCTCCGCCGGCGCGGGCTCTCCGGCCACGACGTACGGCCGGTAGGCCGGCACCGACGCCAGCAACTCGCGCAGCGCGTCGCCCCGATCCGGGTCGCGTACGCCGATGTGCTCCAAGACGCGTTCGAGGCGCGCCACTTCGGTGGCGAGGCCGCTGCGCAGCACCTCCAGCTTCCCGGCCCGCGCCACAGGGGCGAACCCCGGCTCCGAGGCGCCCGTCATGTCGTGGTGCAGCGCGCGCAGCGCCTCCGCCCCGCCGGTGTCGGTGAACACCCCGTCGACGCGGCGCAGCGCGTCGTACCCGGTCGTGCCCGCGCAGTCCCAGTCGTCCGGCAGCCGTTCCTCGCCGTTCAGGATCTTCTCGACCACGATCCACGTGTCGGGCGAGGTCGCCTCACGCAGCCGCCGCAGGTAGCCGCGCGGGTCCGCGAGCCCGTCGGGGTGGTCGACGCGCAGTCCCTGCACCAGTCCCTCGCGGACCAGGCGCAGAATCACCGCGTGGGTCGCGGCGAACACCGCCTCGTCCTCCTGGCGGAGCCCTATCAGCGACGTGACTGTGAAGAAGCGCCGGTAGTTGCCGCGCAGATCGCCCTCGTGCCAGTCGGCGAGCCGGTAGTGCTGGGCGTCCAGGGCCTCGCGCAGCGACAGGTCCTCGGTGCCGTGCCGCAGCGGGAAGGCGTGGTCGTGGTAGCGGACCACACCGTCCTCGACCCTTATGTCGGTGAGCGCTCGGTCAAGCGGGGCGCCCAGTACCGGCAGCAGTATCCGCCCGCCGCCCGCGTCCCAGTCGATGTCGAACCAGTCCGCGTACGCCGACTCGCGCCCGCGCTCCAGGACCGACCAGAACTGCCGGTTCAGCGACTCGGGCGCGGGCACCGCCATGTGGTTGGGCACGATGTCGACCACGATCCCGAGCCCGTGCTCCCGCGCCTCGGCGGCCAGCACCCGGAAGCCCCGCTCGCCGCCCAGTTCGGGGGAGACCCGGCCGTGGTCGATCACGTCGTACCCGTGCCCGGAGCCGGGGACCGCACGCAGGATCGGCGACAGATAGAGGTGGGACACGCCCAGCGAGGCCAGGTAAGGCACCGCGTCGGCGGCCTCGGCGAAGCCGAATCCGGGCTGGAGTTGGAGGCGGTACGTCCCGGTGGGGACCACAGGAGGCGTCATGCAGACCGAGTGCCCCGACACCGGCAACGACACGCCGCATTAGCCCATCTGCCTGACTATCCCCCTCGTCACCCACATGGCCCAATCCCACGAAAGGTGGCCTCGTAGGCAGGAGGTAGCCGCCGGGAAGGGGCCCATGATGATTGCGGAGCCGGAAGTGGTACGCCTGTTCGACGTCATGGCCGACGCTGCGGGAGCGCGATCTTCCTGCACCATGGTCCGGATCCTGCGGAACGGGCCTACAAGCACGTCCGTCGCTACTCCTACGGTGACCTGGTTGATTTGCCGCCCCCGTTCGGGAAACTGGTGACGACAGGACTCCTCTGAGCCTGTTCTTTTTGTTTGCCCCAGTTAACAATCTCCGTGTTCCGCGCCGAGAACCGGAGGTCCGACCGTGCTCACCAGCTTCGACGACTACCCCGTCCACCAGACGCCGCTGCCCGTCGCGGTCCCGGTCACCAGCGACCGCAACGCATACGGGCGCTACTGGTTCGGCGCGGCCGACCGCGGCGGGCGGTTCATGGTCGAGGCCGCCTTCGGCCGGTACGCCAACCTCGGCGTGGCCGACGCCCACCTCTCCATCTCGCGCGGCGGCGTCCAGGACGCCTTCCACGTCTCCGGCAGCGCCCCCGCCGACCCCGCGGTGACCTCGGTCGGCCCGTTCCGCCTGCGCGTCGTCGAGCCGATGCGCCGGCTGGCGATCACCGTGGCCGACAACGAGACCGGCATCACCGCAGACCTGGAGTGGCGGGCCCGGGTCGGTGCGCTGGAGGAGGACCACACCGTCATGCACGACGGGGTGGGCCGCGTGATGGTCGACATGTGCCGTTTCCTGCAGTTCGGCACGTGGGCCGGGCAGGTCACCGTGGACGGCGAGACCACCGAGCTGGCGCACGACGACGTCATCGGCGTACGCGACCGCTCGTGGGGCGTACGCCCCGTCGGGCAGCAGCCGCAGGGCAAGCCCGCCCCCGGCACGCCCAACGCGTGGCTCTGGGCCCCGATCCACTTCGAGGACTCCTGCCGCACACTCGGCTACTTCCAGCGGCCGGGCGGCGAGATCTGGCGAGGCGACGCCTTCGTGATCCCGGTCGCCGACCCGGTGCCGCAGATCGTCGGCCACGACGACGTCGTCCGCGCCGAACCGCTGGGCGACCGCCTGACGTTCACATCCGGCACGCGCCGGATCTCGCACGCCGAGTTCGACGTACGCATGCCGGACGGGAGCACCGAGACCCTGGTGCTGGAGCCGCTGCGCCACATCATGATGAAGGGGCTCGGCTACACCTCGCCCGAATGGGCGCACGGCACGTGGAAGGGCGAGGGCACGGTCGGCCGCGAGACGTGGAAGCTCGACGAGGCCGATCCCCGCGACCCGACCGCGCAGCACGTGCACCACATCGTGAAGGCCCGTATCGGCGACCGCGAGGGCGTCGGGTTCCTGGAGCAGATCATCTTCGGGCCGCACACGCAGTACGGCTTCGAGGAGATCCTCGACGGCGCGAAGTAGCCGGTGATCACGAGGGGTTGTGATCTTTCCGCGGCATTCCGCACGATTGCGAAGTGATCGGATTCCTCATGTCCCTCCGGGCCTCCTGGCAAGCGCGGCGACGGGAGCGCGAGAGGGTGCGTCGGGACCACGTCTTCCGTGCCTGGACGGAGGCGGTAGAGGCGCCCGAGGAGAAGGCGGCCCGCGCCACTGGCGGAGTAGTCCGCCTCCACGGCCGCCCCTACCGCGGCCGCCCGACGTCCGCGGCCGCCCGGACGTCTGCGGTCGGCCACCTCCGTGGCCGACCGCCCCGAGAGCGACCGCCTCCGCTACGACTGCGGGCGCTGGAGTACCGCCATGGTGCGTGCCGGAACGGGCCACTGCTCGCCCGCGCGCACCGTCGGCAGGTCCTTGGGGTCGCGCTGTGCGCAGCCCGCGTCGGCGGTGTCGATGAGCACCTTCCACTCGGTCCCGTGGTTCAGCGGGATGTGGAACGACAGGTCCTCGTGCGACGCGTTGAGCAGCAGCAGGAACGAGTCGTCGGAGATCGGCTGGCCGCGCGGGTCGGGCTCGCTGATGGCCTGGCCGTTCAAGAAGACCGCCAGCGACTTGGCGGTCGCGTCGCGCCAGTCGGCGTCCGTCATCTCATCACCCGAAGGGGTGAACCACGCGATGTCCGACAGGTCGTCGTGTGTGCCCTGCACCGGGCGTCCGTGGAAGAAGCGGCGGCGCCGGAACACCGGGTGCTCGTGCCGCAGCCGGGTCAGCATCCGGGTGAACGCGTGCATGTCGCCCGGCGGCTCGTCGCGGTCGCCCTTGTCCGGCCAGTGCACCCACGCCAGTTCGCTGTCCTGGCAGTACGCGTTGTTGTTGCCGCCCTGGGTGCGCCCGAACTCGTCGCCGTGCGAGATCATCGGCACGCCCTGCGACAGCAGCAGCGTCGCCATCATGTTGCGCTGCTGCCGAGCCCGCAGCGACAGCACCGCAGCGTCGTCCGTCTCGCCCTCGACGCCGCAGTTCCACGACCGGTTGTAGCTCTCGCCGTCCCGGTTGTCCTCGGCGTTCGCCTCGTTGTGCTTGTCGTTGTACGACACCAGGTCGCGCATCGTGAAGCCGTCGTGGCACGTCACGAAGTTGATGGAGGCGATCGGCCGGCGGCCGTCGTCCTGGTACAGGTCGGACGAGCCGGTCAGCCGCGAGCCCAGTTCGGCGAGGGTGCGCTCCTCGCCGCGCCAGAAGTCCCGCACCGTGTCGCGGTACTTGCCGTTCCACTCGGTCCACAGCGGCGGGAAGTTGCCGATCTGGTAGCCGCCCTCGCCCAGGTCCCAGGGCTCGGCGATCAGCTTGACCTGCGACACGACGGGGTCCTGCTGCACGACGTCGAAGAACGACGACAGCCGGTCGACCTCGTGGAACTGCCGCGCGAGTGTGGCGGCCAGGTCGAAGCGGAAGCCGTCGACGTGCATGTCGGTGACCCAGTAGCGCAGCGAGTCCATGATGAGCTGCAGCACGTGCGGGCTGCGCATCAGCAGCGAGTTGCCGGTGCCCGTGGTGTCGAGGTAGTAGCGCTTGTCGTCGGCGAGCCGGTAGTAGGACTGGTTGTCCAGGCCCCGGAAGGACATCGTCGGGCCCAGGTGGTTGCCCTCGGCCGTGTGGTTGTAGACGACGTCGAGGATGACCTCGATGCCCGCGGCGTGCAGGGCCTTGACCATCGACCGGAACTCCTGCACCTGCTGCCCGCGCTCTCCCGTCGAGGAGTACGCGTTGTGCGGCGCGAAGAAGCCGATGGTGTTGTAACCCCAGTAGTTCCGCATCCCCAGACGGGTGAGGCGGTGGTCGTGCACGAACTGGTGCACCGGCATCAGCTCGATGGCGGTGACGCCCAGGTCCTGCAGATGGTCGATGATCACCGGATGGCCCAGTGCCGCGTACGTCCCGCGGATCTCCTCGGGCAGCCCCGGGTGCAGTTGCGTGAGGCCCTTGACGTGCGCCTCGTAGATCACCGTGTCGTGGTACTCGATGCGCGGCGGCCGGTCGTTGCCCCAGTCGAAGTAGGGGTTCACGACGACCGAGGTCATCATGTACGGGCCGGAATCGCCCTCGTTGGGCAGGTCCGGATGGTCGAACGAGTAGCCGTACACGGCCTCGTGCCACTTCACCTCGCCGGACACCGCTTTGGCGTAGGGGTCCAGCAGGAATTTGTGGGGGTTGCAGCGGTTGCCGTCGACGGGCGAGAAGGGGCCTTCCACGCGGTAGCCGTACCGCTGTCCGGGCTGTACGCCGGGCAGGTACGCGTGCCGGACGAAGGCGTCGGCCTCTCGCAGTTCGACCCGGTTCTCGGTGCCGTCCTCGTCGATCAGGCACAACCACACGCGCTCGGCGGCCTCCGAGAAGACCGCGAAGTTCGTGCCGGCGCCGTCGTAGGTGGCGCCCAGCGGATATGAGCGTCCAGGCCAGACCTGCATGGGGAACCTGTCGTGTCGAGTCGGAGGGCTCGAGCGGACGTCGGTGGACCGGGGGCGGGTGGACCACCGCCGCGCGAGCGTGGGCAGAGGTATCCTCGCGTACCTTGCCCGGTCGGCGCGCGCATGGCGGGCAGCCTTCCCCCGGATGGGTGGCTGCCGGCGGTTCCCGGCCCCGGTCGAACGGTCGTCAGATCCAGTCGAGCAGTTCGGCGGCCAGCATCTCCTGGGGGCACGGCCAGGCCGAACCACAGGTGCAGGTGTCCGGACCGCCGGCCGGATCGTTGGTGCGGTGGTGGCAGTCGAAGATCTCGGCGACAACGTGCCGGTACCTGTCGAACTCTTCGTCGATGCCCGTCATGTGGGCAGTCCCGCTGGGTGTGGCGATCATGGCGACCTCCTGGTGCCACGGTTTCCTGAACTTACATACGCACGCAGGCCGCCCTTGGTTCTGTCCGGGCGTGCCGAAGACGCGAGTTGAGGGAGCACCCTCGCCGGTTTCCTACCGGTCCGTGGACTGTTGGCAATGATTGCCGAGGGAGACCAACAATCATTGTTTTGATGCGCTGTGGCAAGGCCGTGTCGCGCGGATTAAGTCCACTGGGCGCAGCCCGGACTGCCGTAACTGCGCGTACCGTTGACGCGCGTATACGGCGGGTCGGCCCGTGCGCCTGAAGTACGCTCGACCGGTTCCGGGTGATCGCCTTGCCGCGAGGTCCGCGCCGGCTCGGGCGCGGCGCGGCGGGTGGGCTGGACCGACCATGCGATTGGGGACGCTGATGACCGACCTGGGCCCGAACCCGCCTGCCCCGGAGCCGGACGACCTGCCGGACTCCGGGCGGGAGGGAGCGGACAGGCCGCACGGCCCGGCGGACGACCTGCCGGACCCGACGGCGCCCGAGGACCCCGTGCCCGGCGGCGGGTTCGACAGCGGCGCCAAAACCGGCGAGAACACCCCGGAGGGCCCCGGCAAACCGGCCGGCGGCACCGGCCGCACGGCCCGGGCGGTCGACGTGGGCCCCGGGGCCGCGACGGGCGGCGGCGCCGGCGACCCGGGCGGCAGCCGCCCCGGCCAGGGCAACGGTTCGCGCGTGCCCTTCCCGTCGCCGCGCAGCGCCGCGGACGACGGCCTGCTCCCGCTGCTGGACGGCAGCGGCCCGCCGCCGCCCGAGGGCCCCGGTCCGGCCGTCCCCGACCCCGCCGACCCCGGCGACCTGTCATGGGCCGAGGACGACTGGAGCGACGCGCTGATGCGGGCCCGTCGGGCGGGCCGGGCGTACGTCTACCTCAACCTCGTCGAGCAGCGCCTGCGCGCGGTGGTCCGGGAGGTCCTGCAACCGGTCTACGGGACCGTCGAGACCGCCGCGTACGACGACGGCGCGTGGGTCGTCGCCGCGGCCGGCCCCACACAGAGCGAATGGGTCGAACGCGCCGAGGCGGTACGCGAGATGAGCCGCCGCCGGGGCTACATCGTGGACCCCGCCGACGACGACCTCGTGGCGTTCCTGACGCTGCCGCAGCTGCGCGAGCTGCTGGTGCGCAACTGGTGGTGCTTCGCGCCCTACCTCACGGACCGCCGCTCGCTCGAACGGGCCCTGGAGGAGGTCGAGATCGGCCGCCACATCGTGGCCCGCAACCGCGTCCTGTCACCGGACGTGCTGCGGCAGGTCGAGCGCGCCTGCACCCGCGTGCTCGCCGAACTCGACGGCCGCCTCGGCCGCCACGCCGGCGAACGCCTCGCGCTCGACGCGGTAGAAGAGCTGTTCTCGGGCCGCTACGGCGACTTGGTCGCGGTCTTCCCCGACCGTTCGTCGCTACAACGGAAGTTGCCCTTCGCCGACCTGGTGGGCGAGGCGACTGCGATCGACGCCATGGGCGTCTCGCTCAACCTGCTGTGCCAGAACTACTCGGGCCGCGAACTGCACCGGCTGGCCGCGGCCGGATGCCACATGCGGCTGCTGTTCCTCAACCCCGCGGGCGACGCGATGCGCCAGCGCGAGAAGGACGAAGGGGTCAAGCGCGGGATACTGTCGCGGCTGACCACGCTCAACATCCTGCACGCCCGCAAGATCCGGGCGAAGCTCGCCGAGCCGGGCCGCATCGAAATCCGGCTCTACGAGGAGACGCCGCGCTTCAACGCCTATCTGGTCGACGGGGACGCCGCGGTCGTGCAGCCGTACCTGCGGCGCTCGCGCGGCGTCGAGTCGCCGTCCTTCGTGATGCGCTCGGGGAACGACGCGGTCGACCCCCGGCGCGGGCTGTTCACCTTGTTCCAGGAGGAGTTCGACCAGTTGTGGGAGGCCGGCAAGCGCACCGCGTGACGCCGCGCCCGCCGACCTCCCCGCGTCGGTTGCGCGAACGTCACACGGAGGGCAGGTACTTGTACCCCACGCGGTGCACGGTGGACAGGCGGCGCTTGTGCCGTCCGCCGACCTTGCGCCGCAGGCGCGCGACGTGGACGTCGACGGTGCGCCCCTCACCCGAGTCCGGGTAGCCCCACACCGCGTCCATCAGCTGACGCCGCGTGAACACGCGCCGCGGGTTGCCCAACAGGTGCGCCAGCAGCCCGAATTCGAGGTACGTGAGCTGGAGCACGCGGTCGTCGACCGTGGCGGTCCGCCCCGACAGGTCGAGGCGGAGGCCGTCGTCCTCCAGGACGATGTCGGCGACTTCGGTGTAGTCGGGTACGGCGTGCAGCGTGCGTGTCGGGAGCGCGACCACCGGGGCCGCGGCGGACAGGTGAGCCGCGGGCCGAGCGGCCGGGTGAGCGGCAGGGTGGACTGCCGGATGCACGGCCGGGTGCGCGGCGGCCGGATAGGCGGAGGCCGGGTAGGCGGCGGTCGGGTAGCTGGTCCGGGCGGCGGAGACGGCGTGCGTCATGGGTCGATGTCCCTTCGGGTACGCCGTTCGAGCGCACGTCGCGGCGGCGCGCGTAAGGGCGCGCTACCTTCCGCGGTGCGGCGGTTCGGTCGGCGTGGATCGGAAGCCCGGCCGCGGTACGGCGGCGACAGGCGGAAGCTCGGGAAACGGAGGGTCGGACGGCTCAGGGGTGACGGAACGTCAGCAAGCCGGACACACGCAGCTGCACACGCGGCAGAAGTCCACCGCGCGTCGCCGGGTCAGGGTCCTCCGATGCATGGGCACCATCCTAGGCGACCATGTGGTGTCGACGCATCAGCCGGTCCGAGTCGTGAGACCGACGCGGCGGTCGGCAGTAAGGTACTGCGCACCACGGCGCGTCGATCACCGGCTCCGCGCCGGAAACCGGGGGTGCGGTCATGACAGGTGTCCCGTACGGCATCGAGGTGTCGTCGGAGCCGGCCATCCGCCATCCGGGTGTGCGGGAGAAGCTCAACTCCTCGCGCCGGTCCGGACGTTCGTTCTCCTTCGGCTGCACGGCGGTGTTCGCCGCGCTGGCCGCCGGGGCCTTCGTGGCCGCGGCGCTGTGGTCCGGTGTGATGGCCGTCGTCGGCGGCGTGCTCGTCATCGTGGTCCTGGCCGGGGTCGTGGTCATTGCCGCGTCCGGGGCGGAGGACCGCCACTTGAGCCGCGTCCTGAACGCGTACACCTGGCAGGCGTGGCCGGCGCGCTGGGCCGTCGACGCAGAGGAAGGCACGCTGTTCGCCGACCTGGAGAGCACCGACGGCCGCACCGTACGCATGGCCGTGCCGGATCTCGGCGACGACGTCTTCGGCGACCGAGCCGACGGCGAGCACCTGTGGTTCGCGGGCGACGCCCGGTTCGGCGGTGTCCTCGCGAGGCCCGGCGTGCCCACGTGGATTGTCTCCGTGATGCGGGAGACCCTGGGCGACGAACCGGGCTCCGAACTGGCCGACCGCACCGCGCGGGAAGCGAAGCTCATGCCCAAGGGCAGGCACCCCGCCCCGTGACCGTCGGCCGCCTGGCGCCGGTCAGCTCTCCACGGCCATGCGCACGCCCAGCAACAGCAGTACGCCGCCGGAGACCTGCTCCAGGCGCTTGCGCACGCCCGCGCGCGAGATGACGCCCTTCATGCGCACGACGAACCACACGTACAGGCCGTAGTAGCCGATTTCGAAGACCGCCCACAGCGCGGCGAGGGCGACCATCGTGGGCAGTTGTGGGGCGTCGGACGGTACGAACTGCGGCAGGAACGACATCGCGAAGATCGCCGCCTTGGGGTTCGCGAGGTTGACCACCAGGCCCATGCGGTACGACGCCCAGCCCGACCGCGCCGCCGCCTCGTCCCCGTCCCCTTCCGCGGCCCCGCCCTTGCGCCGCCACGCGGCCCGCAGCGTCTGCACGCCGAACAGGATGAGCACACCCGCGCCGACGATCCGCATGACGTCGTAGGCCACCTCGGAAGCCGCCAGCAGCGCGGTCAGCCCGAATGCCGCCACCACGCCCCACACGAACACGCCCGTCTCGTTGCCGAGCACGGTGAGGAAGCCCGCCCGCTTGGAGCGCAGCGACTCCTTGATGATGAGCATCGTGCTCGGGCCCGGCGCGGCGGCGACGACGATGCAGGCGCCGAGGAAGGCGATCAGCGTGGTCAGCATCCGCTCATGCTCGGCCCGCCCCGCACCCGTGTCCAGCGAAAATCCCGCGACGCCCGAAGGCGCGGGGCGCGACGGGTCAGAACGCGTGCCAGCGGGAGGTCGTGTCGCCGGTGCGCAGGCAGCGCACACGGTGCTCGAACTCCTCCTCCGCGGACGGATTGCCCGGCACGTGCTGCGCGACCCACGCCGTGGCGGCCAGCTCGCGCACGGCGCGCAGCACCGGGTAGCAGTCCCACCCGGTCACGTCGAAGCCGTACTTCTTCGCGAAGCGTTCCGCCTCGCTCTCCGGGAGGCCATAGCGCACGGCCGCCATCGGGATCAGCATGAGGTCGAGTTCGCGCAGGTCGTGCGCGACGTTCTCGAGGTCGAGCAGCATCGCCCGGCCGCCGTGCACGCCGACGTTGCGCAGCAGCGCGTCGCCGTGGATGACGCCGGGCGGCAGGGCGGGCACCACGCGGGCGTACGCCTCGGCCAGTTCGTCCCGGCGGGACAGCAGGAACCGCCGGTCGTCCAGGTGCACCGCGGCGTCGGCCGAGTCGAGCCAGGTCTCGACGAGCGCGAGCGGCTCGCGCGGCGGCAGCGCGAACGGCGGCTCCGGCAGCGCGTGCAGGCGCTTGAGCAGCTTCGCGAGGTCGCGTACGTCCGGCTCCCGGTCGGCCGGCGGCAGCAGCTCCCAGAACGTCACCGGCCGTTCCGACACCACCAGCGGCTCCGCGGCCACCTGGACCGCGGGACGCACCGTCGGGAAGTCCTCCTCGGCGAGCCAGCGGGCCACCGCCATCTCGCGCCGGGCGCGTTCGAGAAGGTGCGCACCGCGCGCGATGCGTGCCACGACGCCGACGCAGGGCAGCGCGAAGACCGCGTTCTCGCCGTAGGCCAGCAACTCGGCCGCGTCGGCCGCGCCGGGGTCGATCCCGGCCGTGTTGCAGGCGCGCGCGAGAACCGTCCGCTCCACCGCCGCTGTGTCGATCACCGGAAGATGGTACTGCCGTGCGTGGTGTCCTCCGCCGCACTTGCGGGTTCTGGCTGCCCCGGCGGCGGGCCCGTGACGCGACCGCAACACCGGGGCCGACCAGTGCACTTGCCGTGGCGGCAACATCCGGAACGCGCGGTTCCGGGACAACTCGGGAGCCATCCGACCATTCCGTACGCCTGCGTATGGGGACGTGCCGCCGGGCGACTGCGGGCGGGCATCGTGGGTCGGCCCGGAGCCGCTACGCCGAGCGGTCGAGGGCGGGCCGCACGGTCTCGTCATACCGCGCCAACGCCAGCGCGCCGGCCTCGGGCGTGTCGCCGACCGTGCCGGTGACCACGTCGGCCCCGGCCTCGCGGGCCTGGCGGACGATGCGGTCGGGGAGGTGTCCGGGGGCCAGCATGTAGGAGGCCACCACTATGCGGTCGAAGCCGGTACGGCGCAGGTCGCGTACCGCTTCGCCCACCTCCGGGCTCACCGCGGACGCGAACGCGGTCACCACCGAACCCCACCCGGAACGCCGCCAGCCGCGCGCGAGTTCGGTGAGCGCGGCGTTGGCCTGCGCATCCGTCGACCCCGCCGACGCGAGCACCACGCCGCAGGCCTCGTCACCGGTCCGGACGCCCGCCTCGCGCAACCGCCGCTCCATCGCCGCGACCAGCAGCGGGTGCGGCCCCAGCGGTGCCGCGGCCCGCACGTCGAGGCGCAGTTGCCGTCCCGCCGCGAGCATGGCCGGCACATCGTGCTTCGCGTGGTACGCCGACGACAGCAGCAGCGGCACCGCGACCGCCTCGCGTACGCCCTCCGCCGCCAGGTCCGCGAGCGCCTCCGGCACCCGCGGACCGCAGTGGTCCAGGTACGCCGCCGCCACGCGCACCTTGGGACGCGCCCGCCGGACGCGCGCCACCAGAGCCTCGACGGACGCGGCGTGGCGCGCGTCCCGGCTGCCGTGCGCGATCGCGAGCAGCGCCGGTGCGGCGGTGGCGGTGGTGCGGTTCATGTCCTGCGTCTCGTTCGTGGTCGGTGGTCGGTGGTGGTGATTCGTGATTCGTGGTCCGTGATTCGTGGTTGGCGTGCGTGGTGTGCGGGCGTCGGTCCCGGGGAGCGGGCCTACTTGCCGACCAGCAGACCCCGCTGACGCAGCACGAGCTTCTCCAGCGGAGAGAAGAACAGCAACTCGATGCCGATGCCGACCAGCAGGATCAGGAACACGGCCGTGAGCATCATCGGCATGTCGCCCAGATCCCGGCCCTGGTTCATCAACTGCCCGAGGCCGTACCCGAGGTCCGGGGACGCCGCGATCAGCTCGGCGGCCATCAGCGAGCGCCAGCTGAACGCCCAGCCCTGCTTGAGGCCCGCGAGGTAGCCGGGCAGCGACGCGGGGAGCAGCACGTGCCACACGCCCAGCAGCCCGGTCGCGCCGAGCACCCGGCCCGCCCGGATGAACAGCGGTGGCACCTGGTCGACGCCCGAGATGATGCCCTGCGCGATCGACGGCACCGCGCCCAGCAGCACGACCGCGTAGATCGCGCTGTTGTTGAGGCCGAACCAGATGACCGCCGGGGGGACCCAGGCGACCGAAGGCAGCGACTGGAGGCCGGACAGCAGCGGGCCGATCGCCGCCCGGATCCAGCGCACCCGGGCCACCAGCAGGCCGAGCGGCGTGCCGATCGCGATGGCCATCAGGAACCCGAGGAACGCGCGCTTGAGGCTCACCCACAGGATCGAGTGCACCTCGCCGGCGTTCCACTGCACCATGAAGGCGTCCCAGACGTCCTTGGGACTCGGCAGCGCGTAGCGCGGCTTGACCTCGGCCCAGTAGGCGATCTGCCACACGAGCAGCAGGAACGCGATGGCCAGGATCGGCGGGCCGACCTTGCCGAGCGCGGTGCGCCACAGCGGGGTGCGGTCCTTCTCGTACGTCTCCAGCGCGTCGAGGCCCGCCTCCAGGCCGGCCACGTCGTCCGAGGTCGCGGGGCCGGGGCGCGCTTCCTCCCCGACCGACTTCGTCAGGTCAGTGCTTGCCATGGCGGCGGATCTCCCCTCGGAGCTCTTCGGTGATCTCGATCGACAGCGCCGAGACGTCCGGCGACTCGATGCGCCGGGGCTGCGGGATGTCGATGGTCCACTCGCGGGCGATGCGCCCGGGGCGGGAGGACATCAGGACGACGCGCTGCGCCAGGCGTACCGCCTCGCGCACGTTGTGCGTGACGAAGATGACGGAGCGGCCGCCCGCGACGGAGTCGCCCGACTGCCCGGCGGCCCAGATGCGGGTGAGCTCGTCGTGCAGCACGTCGCGCGTGATGGCGTCCAGCGCCGCGAACGGCTCGTCCATCAGCAGCACGTCGCCCGACTGCGCAAGGGCGCGGGCCAGCGCGACGCGCTGCCGCATGCCGCCGGAGAGTTCGTGCACGCGCTTGTCGTACGCCGTCTCCAGGCGCACCAGCGCCAGCAGCTTCTGCGCCTCCTCGCGCCGCTGCTCGCGCGGCACGCCGCGCAGCTTCAGCGCGAGCTCGACGTTCTTCCCGGCCTTGAGCCACGGGAACAGCGCGTGCTCCTGGAACATCAGCGCCGGGCGGCCACCGCGCACGTCGATGGTGCCCGCCGTGGGCTTGTCCAGGTCCGCGACGAGGTTGAGGAGCGTCGACTTGCCGCAGCCCGAGGCACCGAGGAGGCAGACGAACTCCCCAGGTGCCACGGTCAGATCGATGTTGTCGAGCACCGGCGGACCGTCCGCGCGGCCGAAGACCTTGGACACCTTGGACAGGCGGACGGCGTACGCGTCGGTGCCCCCGGTGCCGCTCGCGCCGGGCGCGGGGGAGTCGGCCGTGACCGGCTGCTCGTGCACTGTCTGGGACATCGCGTCCACCCTTCCCGGTGGTTTTCGCCGCTGTTCGGAACCCGGGGCGGGGACGGGCCGGCCAGAGCCCGTCCCCGCGGCCCGCTACTTCTTGGTGCCGAGGCCCGCGTCGGCGACAGCGGGCTTGCCGCTCGCCGTCAGGAGCTTGTTGAGGATCGCCAGGTCGTAGATGCCGTTGATGTCGGCATCCTTGGTCACGCCGACCTTGACGCCGTCGTCCTTGAGCTTCAGCAGCGACGCGGCAAGCGGGTCGTTGGTGACCTCGATGTTCGGCCAGGCGGCGTCGATGACGGCCTGCGGCAGTTCCTTCTTGGTGTACTCCAGGAGCTGCGCGTTGACGGACGCCTTCGCCTTGTCCGCGTTCGCGTTGATCCACTCGGTGGTGGCCAGCTGGCCGCGCAGCAGCGCCTCGACGGTGTCGGGGTGCTTGTCCAGGAAGTCCTTGCGGACGATCAGGTTCGTGGTGACGAACTTGCCTTCCGGCCACAGCGTGCGCTCGTCGACCAGCACCTTGCCGCCGGCCTCCTGCACGAGGCGGGTCGCCCACGGCTCGGGCAGCCAGCCGCCGTCCAGCTCGCCGCTCTTGAACAGCGCGAGGGTCTGGGCGTTGTCGGTCGGCACGATGCTCACGTCGCCGCCGCCCCGGGTATCGGTCTTGAGGCCGTTGGACGCGAGCCAGGCGCGGACCGCGACGTCCTGCGTGCCGCCGAGCTGCGGCGAGGCGATCTTCTTGCCCTTGAGGTCGGCCGGGCCGTTGATGCCCGCCTTCACGACCAGCGAGGCGCCGCCGGACGTGGTGCCCGCGACGATGCGCAGCAGCTCGCCGTTGGTCGAGGTGAAGCCGGAGATCGACGGGTTCGGGCCGATGTACGTGGCGTCCAGCGAGCCGCCCTTCAGCGCCTCGATGGCCGCGGGGCCGGCGTTGAAGACCGTCGGGGTGATCTTGGTGTTGCCGAGCTCCTTGGTGTAGAAGCCCTCCTTGAGACCGACCAGCGGCGTGGCGTGCGTGACGTTCGCGAAGAAGCCGAGGCGCAGCTCGGAGGCCGAGTTGGACTTGGCCGCGGTGGAGGCGCCCGGGGACTGCTGGGCGGCCGCGGGGTCGGTCTTCTTGTCGTCGTCCGAGCCGTAGCCGCAGGCGGACAGCAGGGCGAACATGGGGACGATTGCGACGGCTATCGCGGTTCGTACCGATCTGCGGCGTTGGAGACGGGCAGCAGGCATGAGGGACCTTCCCTGGGTGACCGTGCAGGGGCACGGAAGTCGGTGGGCGTGAAGGGGACGTGAGCTACGGACGTCTGCCGGATCCCGGGGCGGGATCGGCTAGAGACATCGCTCCGCAGCGGGGTCCGCGTCGCCGCGCCGACCGGAGTCCACGAACGCCGGACCGGCCATGCCGGCCGTCAGGGTCGAGCCGTCCGCCTCGTCGATGAGCAGGAAGGAACCCGTGCGGCGGCCGGCCGCGTACGGGTCGAGCGCGAGCGGCTGAGCCGTGCGCAGCACCACGTGGGCGATGTCGTTCGGGTGCAACTCGCCCGGGGAGGGCTGCTGTTCGAGCGTCTGGATGTCGACGCGGTAGGGGATCTCCTTCACGATCGCCTTGACCGTGCGGGTCGTGTGCTTGAGCAGTACGCGGTCGCCGGGCCGCAGCGGCTTGTCCGCGACGTGGCACACCGTGGCCTCGATGTCCTGCGTGGCGACCGGCGCGTCCTCGGCCGGGGCGATCAGGTCGCCGCGCGAGACGTCGACGTCCGTCGACAGGCGGATGGTGACCGACTCGCCCGCCTGCGCGCGGTCGACGGTCGCGCCGAGCCGGTCGATGCCCTCGATCGTGGAGCGCGAACCGGACGGCAGCACGACGACGGGGTCGCCGGTGCGGAACACGCCGGACGCGACCTGGCCCGCGTAGCCGCGGTAGTCACGGAACTCGTCGTCGCTCTGCGGGCGCAGCACGAACTGCACCGGGAAGCGGGCCGGTCCCTGCTCCTCCTGGCCGCCGGTCCCGACGGTCTCCAGGAACTCCAGGAGGGTCGGGCCGCCGTACCAGTCCATGTGCGCCGACGGGTCCACCACGTTGTCGCCCCGCAGCGCCGAGACCGGGATCGTGGCGACGTCCGGCACGCCCAACTCGCGGGCGAACGCGGTGAATTCGTTGGCGACCGAGGCGAAGACCGCCTCGTCGTAGTCGACCAGGTCCATCTTGTTCACGGCGAGGACCACGTGCGGTACGCGCAGCAGCGCCGCCACCGCGGCGTGCCGGCGCGTCTGCTCCACCACGCCGTTGCGGGCGTCCACCAGCACGACGGCGAGTTCCGCCGTTGAGGCGCCGGTCACCATGTTGCGCGTGTACTGCACGTGCCCCGGGGTGTCGGCGAGGATGAACCGGCGCTTGGCGGTGGCGAAGTAGCGGTACGCCACGTCGATCGTGATGCCCTGCTCGCGCTCGGCGCGCAGCCCGTCGGTGAGGAGGGCGAGGTCGGCCTCCTCCATGCCGCGGTCCCGGCTGACCCGCTCGACGGCCTCCAACTGGTCGGAGAGCACCGACTTGGAATCGTGCAGCAGGCGGCCGACCAGCGTGGACTTGCCGTCGTCGACCGACCCGGCGGTGGCCAGGCGCAGCAGGCCGACGGGCGCGTCCACGGTGTCCTCCGCGGCGGCCGTACCGGAGTTCTGGCTGGTCATCTTAGAAATATCCCTCGCGCTTGCGGTCTTCCATCGCGGCCTCGGACAGCTTGTCGTCCGCGCGCGTGGCACCCCGTTCGGTCAGTCGGCTCACCGCGATCTCGGCGATCACCTCGGCCACCGTGGCGGCCGGGGAGTCCACGGCTCCGGTACAGCTCATGTCGCCGACGGTGCGGTAGCGCACGACGCGGCGCTCGACCGTCTCGCCGTCCTTCGGGCCGCCCCACTCGCCCGGGGCGAGCCACATGCCGTTGCGCAGGAACACGTCGCGCTCGTGGGAGAAGTAGATCTCCGGGAGCGGGATCTCCTCGCGCTCGATGTACTGCCACACGTCCAGCTCGGTCCAGTTGGACAGCGGGAAGACGCGGACGTGCTCGCCGACGCGGTGCCGGCCGTTGTAGAGGTTCCACAGCTCGGGGCGCTGGCGGCGCGGGTCCCACTGGCCGAACTCGTCGCGCAGCGAGAACACCCGCTCCTTGGCGCGCGCCTTCTCCTCGTCGCGGCGTCCGCCGCCGAAGACGGCGTCGAAGCGGTTCTTCTCGATCGCGTCGAGCAGCGGCACCGTCTGCAGCGGGTTGCGCGTCCCGTCGGGGCGCTCGCTGAGGCGGCCGTTGTCGATGAACTCCTGGACGTGGCCCACGTACAGGCGCAGCCCGTGCTCGGCCACCGTGCGGTCGCGGTACTCGATGACCTCGGGGAAGTTGTGGCCCGTGTCGACGTGCAGCAGCGCGAACGGGATCTGCGCCGGCCAGAACGCCTTGCGGGCCAGGTGCAGCATGACGATCGAGTCCTTGCCGCCGGAGAAGAGGATCACCGGCCGCTCGAACTCGCCCGCGACCTCGCGGAAGATGTGCACGGCCTCGGCTTCGAGGGCGTCGAGGTGGCTGAGCGCGCCGGGCGCGGAGAGTTCGACCGCGGTTGTCACTTCCGCCTCCAGGGGGTGGAGCAGGGGTTAGGGCAGGTCGTCGGGTGGTCGGTGCGGGGGCCGCGCATCAGTGGATCCCGCACTCGGTCTTGGCGCGGCCGGCCCAGCGGCCCGCCCGTGGGTCCTCGCCGGGTGCCACGCGGCGCGTGCAGGGCTCGCAGCCGATCGAGGCGTACCCGTCCATCAGCAACGGGTTGGTGAGGACGCCGTGTTCGAGGATGTACGCGTCGACCTGGTCCTGGTTCCAGCGCGCGATCGGGGAGATCTTGACCTTGCGCTTCTTGGCGTCCCAGCCGACGACCGGCGTGTCCGCGCGCTCCGGGGAGTCGTCGCGGCGCAGGCCGGTCGCCCACGCGTCGTAGCCGTCCAGGCTGGTCTGCAGCGGCGCGACCTTGCGCAGTGCGCAGCACCGGTCGGGGTCGCGATCGTGCAGCTTGGGACCGTACTCGGCGTCCTGCTCCGCGACGGTCTGGCGCGGCGTCAGGGTGATGACGTTGACGGGGTAGACGGCGGCGACCGCGTCGCGTGTGCCGATCGTCTCGACGAAGTGGTAGCCGGTGTCCAGGAAGACGACGTCGATGCCCGGCTGCACGCGCGAGGCGAGGTGGGCGAGGACCGCGTCCTCCATGGACGAGGTGACGCACCAGCGGTGACCGAAGGTCTCCGAGGCCCAGGCGAGGATCTCCTCGGCGGTGGCGTCCTCGAGTTCGCGTGCGGCGGTCAGGGCGAGCTGCTCCAACGCCTCGTCCGTGTGGGTCGCGGTCACTGCCCCTCCTTCGCTGAATTCGGTATCGGGCCGGCGGCGGTGCCGTCGGCGGGTGCGGCCACGGAGGCCGGGGCCTCCTGGAAGACCAGGCCGAGGTACTTCAGGGTGAACGCGCGGCGGCACGCCCCGCAGAGCCAGGCTCCGTGGCCCTCTTCGTGGGGCCGCAGGTCCTCGTCGCCGCAGTACGGGCAGTAGAAGGGCGCCGCGCGTTCCGTCACGAGAGATCCGCCTCCGTGGCGCGCGCGGCCCACTGGGCGAAACGCTCGCCGTCGGTGCGCTGTTCCTCGAACCTGCGGACGACGCGCTCGACGTAATCCGGCAGTCCGGCCGCGGTCACCTTGAGGCCGCGGACCTTGCGCCCGAAGCCGGGGTCGAATCCGAGGCTGCCGCCAAGGTGGACCTGGTAGCCCTCGACCTGGTTGCCGTCGTCGTCCAGGACCAGCTGGCCCTTGAGGCCGATGTCGGCGACCTGGATGCGCGCGCAGGCGTTGGGGCAGCCGTTGATGTTGATGGTGAGCGGCTGGTCGAACTCCGGGAGGCGCTGCTCCAGTTCCTCGATGAGGGTCTGGCCGCGGCCCTTGGTCTCGACGATCGCGAGCTTGCAGAACTCGATGCCGGTGCAGGCCATCGTGCCGCGCCGGAACGGGCTGGGCTTGACGCGCAGGCCGAGGGCCTCCAGGCCGTCGACGAGCGAGGCGACCTTGTCCTCGGCGACGTCGAGGACGAGCATCTTCTGCTCGACGGTGGTGCGTACCCGGTCCGAGCCGTGCGCCTCGGCCAGGTCGGCGATCTTGCCGAGCGTGGCGCCGTCGACGCGGCCGACGCGCGGGGCGAAGCCGACGTAGAAGTTGCCGTCGGTCTGGCGGTGCACACCGACGTGGTCGCGCCACACGCCGCTGGGCTGGGCGGGCGCGGGGCCGTCGACCAGCTTGCGCTCGAGGTACTCGTCCTCGAGGACCTGGCGGAACTTCTCCGGCCCCCAGTCGGCGACCAGGAACTTCAGGCGCGCGCGGTTGCGCAGGCGGCGGTAACCGTAGTCGCGGAAGATGCCGATGACGCCTTCCCAGACGTCCGGGACCTCCTCCAGCGGCACCCAGGCGCCGAGGCGTACCGCGAGCTTGGGGTTCGTCGACAGCCCGCCGCCGACCCACAGGTCGAAGCCCGGGCCGTGCTCGGGGTGTTCGACGCCCACGAACGAGATGTCGTTGATCTCGTGCGCCACGTCCAGCAGCGGCGATCCGGAGATCGCCGACTTGAACTTGCGCGGCAGGTTGGAGTACTCGGGCTTGCCGATGTAGCGGCGGTTGATCTCGTCGACGGCCCACGTGCCGTCGATGATCTCCTCCTCGGAGATGCCGGCGACCGGGGAGCCGAGGACGACGCGCGGGGTGTCGCCGCACGCCTCGGTGGTCGACAGGCCGACGCCTTCGAGGATGTTCCAGATCGCCGGGACGTCCTCGATGCGGATCCAGTGGTATTGGACGTTTTGCCGGTCGGTGATGTCGGCGGTGCCCCGGGCGTACCGCTCGGAGACCTCGGCGACCGCGCGCAGTTGAGCGAGGCTGAGGCGCCCGCCGTCGATGCGCACGCGCAGCATGAAGTACTCGTCGTCGAGCTCGTGCGGCTCCAGCACACCGGTCTTGCCGCCGTCGATCCCGGGCTTGCGCTGCGTGTACAGGCCCCACCAGCGCATGCGGCCGCGCAGGTCGCTGCCGTCGATGGAGTCGAAGCCGCGGTGCGCGTAGACGTTCTCGATCCGGGCGCGGACGTTCAGACCGTCGTCGTCCTTCTTGAACTGCTCATTTGCGTTGAGCGGCTCGCGGTGGCCGAGCGCCCACTGGCCCTCGCCGCGATGGCGGGAGGTCTTGCGGGGTCCGGCGGCCGAGGAGGAGGTGGCCATCAGCGTCCTTTGACGGGGTGTCAGGTGGACGCGCGCCGCACGCGGCGGTCCCGCTCCGCACCGTTTCGGCGCATGGACGCAGGCTGCCGGTACGACCGCGCCCGGCAGTGAGTGGAGCGGGCGGTGGTCGTCAGACCGGCATACAGAACGCGCTGGACATGCGTCCGAGGTCGACATGCAGTCGACCAACGAGGGCGATTCCGGCGCGAGACATGCGGAAAGGTTGGCATGGAGTCGTCATGTCGTCCATCTTCGTCCGCGATTCGAGCGCTCATCCCAAAATATGGACAGTGAGTCTCATTATTCGGGACGATGGGCGATTTGCCACGATTGACAGGTGCCCGGAGTTGCCAATGCGGAGTGTTTGGTTACGGTACCGGAGGTGCTAAGGAGCTGATTGACGTGTCCGGAGACCTGCTCGACCGGCCTGAATGTCGACATGACGACCGCGATGACAGTGCGCGCGGCGACGAGCGCGACCACCGCGAGACCTCGGTCGAGACCCTGCGGTACGCCCTGAACGGCTTCCTGTCCGCGGTCCGCGCCGACCGCCTTGCGCGTACCGCCGGATCCGACTCGCCGCAGGTGCAGCGGCACCGCATCCTCGTCACGCTGGCCGACGAACTGGACCTGGACCCCGCGACCCTGGCGAGCGTGGTCGGTATGCCGCTCGCCCACGTCAGCGGACTCCTGGAGGCGCTCGGGCGCGAGGGCCTGGTCGAGGGCGTGCGCCCCGGGCGCGGGCGGGGCGGGACCGTCGCCCGCCTCACCCCCGCCGGACTGCGCGCCCTCGACGAACTCGACACCGGCTTCCGCAAGCACTGGGAAGCCACCGTCGCCGACCTGCCCGCCGCGGACCTGCTCACCGCGGCCCGCGTGATCAGCCGTCTGACCGGCGTCATCGTCCCGGCACGCTGACGCCGCGCGGGAACCGGCCGGCCTCCCGGATCAGCCGCCGACCGGGTGCGGCCGGGCCCGGTCCACGATCTGGCGTACCTCGACACCGCGCGGCAGCGTCCCGAACATCAGACCGCCCTCACCGCCCAACCGCCCCGCACAGAACGCGTCGGCCACCTCAGGCGGCGACCAGCGCAGCACCAACGACCCCGAGAACAACAGCGCCATGCGCTCGATCAGCCGCCGCGCCCGCACCTCCATGTCGTCCAGGTCCGACAGCTCGACCAGGAAGTCCTTGACCGCCGCGTCGAACCGGTGGTCCGCGCCGCGCGCCTCGCCCACCTCGCGCAGGAAGGCGTCCAGGCACTCGGGCGCCCGGCGCAGTGCCCGCAGCACGTCCAGCGCCTGGACGTTCCCGGAGCCCTCCCAGATCGCGTTGACGGGCGCTTCCTTATATATGCGCGGCATGCCGCTTTCCTCGACATAGCCGTTGCCGCCCAGGCACTCCATGGCCTCGGCCGCCACCGCGATGCCGCGCTTGGTCGTCCAGTACTTGGACACCGCGACCGCGATGCGGAACAGCGCCTGCTGCTGCGCGTCCTCCGCGCGGTACGCCGCCGCGAGCCGCATCGCCATCAGCGTCGTCGCCTCGGACTCCACCGCCAGGTCGGCCAGCACGTTCGTCATCAGCGGCTGGTCGATCAGCGCCCGGCCGCCCACGTGCCGGTACGCGGCGTGGTGCGTCGCCTCCGCGACCGCGCGCCGCATCAGCGCCGCCGAGCCGATCGTGCAGTCCAGCCGCGTCGCCGCGACCATGTCGATGATCGTGCGCACGCCGCGGCCCTCGTCGCCCAGCCGCCGCGCCCAGGTGCGCTCGAACTCCACCTCGGACGAGGCGTTCGAGCGGTTGCCGAGCTTGTCCTTGAGCCGCTGGAGCAGGAACACGTTGCGGGTGCCGTCCGGCAGAACGCGCGGCACCAGGAAGCACGTCAGCCCGCCGGGGGCCTGCGCGAGCACCAGGAACACGTCGCACATCGGCGCCGAGCAGAACCACTTGTGCCCGGTCAGCTCGTACTCGCCCGCGGCGGCCAGCGGCACCGCCTCGGTGGTGTTGGCCCGGACGTCGGTCCCGCCCTGCTTCTCGGTCATGCCCATGCCGGCCAGGCAGCCCGGCTTGGTGCCGGGCGGCAGCAGGAGCTGGTCCCCGTACACGGTCGAGGTGAGGCGCGGCTCCCATTCGGCGGCCAGCGCGGGGTCGGTGCGCAGCGCCGGGACGGCGGCGTACGTCATCGACACCGGGCAGCCGTGGCCGCCCTCCGCCTGGCTCCACGTCATGAAGCCGGCGGCCCGCCACACGTGGGCCTCCGGTCCGGGGTCGGACCACGCGGTGCCGGCCAGCCCGAAACCGACGGCGGTGCGCATCAGCGAGTGCCAGGCCGGGTGGAACTCCACCTCGTCGACCCGGTTCCCGTAGCGGTCGTGGGTGTGCAGCACGGGAGTGACCGTGTTGGCCTGCCGGCCCCACTCCTGCGCGGTCTCTGATCCTGCGAGAACGCCCAAATCGTGCAGGCGTTCTACATCGGCGGACGGTGCATGCCTGCGTACGGCCTCGACCAGTACCCGATCCGAACCGAAGACGTCATATCCGGTCAGCGGGGGCGGCTGGTTGGCGACCACGTGGGTAGGACGGCCCATTCCCGATACTTTAGAACCGTGGCAGCGGACAAGAAAGAACGGTCGCCGGTCCGCGGTCCCGGCCGCATCCGGTTGCGGAGCGCACTCTGGCGGATAGTCCGCGAGACGTTCATCTCGTGTTACGAGAACCGGGTCACCGGCCTGGCCGCGGAGGCCGGCTTCTTCATGCTGCTGTCGCTGCCCCCGTTGCTGCTCGGCCTCGCCGGGACCATCGGCTACCTGCAGGGCGCCATCGGCCAGGACACCATCGACGGCCTCAAAGAGGACATCATCGACGGCAGCGGCAGCGTGCTGTCGCAGAAGAGCGTCGACCAAGTCGTCGTCCCGCTCGTCAACGACGTCTTCTCGTCGGGCCGCGCGGACATCATCTCGGTCGGCTTCGTCATCGCCCTGTGGTCCGGCTCGCGCGCGCTCAACGTGTACGTCGACACGATCACGATCATGTACGGCCTGTCCGGCAAGCGCGGCATCGTCAAGACCCGCCTGCTGTCCTTCAGCCTGTACGTCGTCGGCCTGGTGCTCGGCATGTTCCTGATCCCGCTGCTGCTGGCCGGGCCGGAGCTGGTGGTCAAGGCGTTCCCGCACTTCGCGGGCACGGTCCACATCCTGTACTGGCCGGTGCTCGTCATCCTGTCGGTCTGCTTCCTCACCACGCTCTACCACGTGTCCGTCCCGGTCCGGACCCCGTGGCGCGAGGACATCCCGGGTGCGCTCGTCGCCCTGCTGCTGTGCATCCTCGGCAGCTTCCTGCTGCGCGTGTACCTGGCGACCACGGTCGACGGACCCAGCGTCTACGGCTCGCTCGCCGCACCCGTCGCGGTCCTGGTGTGGATGTACTTCGCGGCGATGGCGATCCTCATCGGCGCCGCCATGAACGCCGCGATCGACCAGGTCTGGCCGAGCCACGAGACCGCGCAGGCGCGTGCCGAGGCGGAGAAGGAGCGCGCGGCGGCGGAGATCGCCAGCGCGATGGCGACCGTACGCCGGGCCGGTCGACACCGCGGTCTGCCGGAGGACTGGGACCCGTCCGCCAACGACGACACCGTGGACCTGATCGCCCCCGATCCGGGCGCGGACGACGGCGAGCCGCCCGCGGAGTTCCCGGAGCGCTGGGCCAACTACGCGCCCCCGCGCGGCAACCGGCCCGAGGGCCGCAACGGGACACGCCGGCTGGACGCCGGTTCCCCCCCGGTGCAGATGCCGACCGGGCAGACCCCGCCGGGGCTTTCGCTGGACGAGCAGCTGTGGCCGCCGGTACGGCCCACGTCGGGTCCGCCGGACGAGCACTTCCGCAACGACCCCCGGTGAGCAGCGGGCAACCGCGAGGCCGGTCGGCCATCGGCGCAACGGGACTGCCTCGTGGGGGGCGGCTGTCGTATACTCGATGAGGCCCACGGGCCCTGGACCTGTCGAGGACGAGACGAAGAGGAGGTGGAGACCGTGATGGCACACGTCACCTGGATGACGGCTGTCGGTGTCGACGGCCCTCCCGCATCCGTCTCATTCCTCCGGGTCCCGGCCGCCGCCTAGCGCTGCCAACCAGCCGCGTCGGCTTCATCAGGGACCCGCATCGAAGGGTCCTTCTCTCTTGTCTTCCGAGTTCTCCGAGCCTTCCGGGCTCTCCCGGTTCTCGCAGTTCGACCAGTTCTCCGACCGATTCTCCGACCAGTCCTCCCACCCGTTCCCCGGCTCCCCGGAGACGCCGGGCGTCCTCGCCGCGCTCGGGCTGGACGCCGACCGTGCGGCCGAGTTCGCGCCGTACACCGACCGCGGTCTGGTGGCCGGGCGCGTCTCGCGCGTCGACCGCTCGACGTGCGACATCGTCACCGACCACGGCACGCTGCGGGCCGCCCACGGTTCCGGGCCGCTGCCGTGCACAGGCGACTGGGCGGCCGTCGCCGTCGTCGGCACCCCGAACGACGAGCCGGTCATCGAGGCGCTGCTCGACCGGCGTACCGCGTTGACCAGGTCGTCGGCGTCGGGGCGTTCCGAGGGCCAGGTGCTGGCGGTGAACGTCGACGCCGTGCTCATCGTCGTCCCGCTCGACATCGAACCCGACCTGGGCCGCATCGAACGCCTCCTGACGGTCGCGTGGGACTCCGGCGCCCAGCCGGTCGTGGTCCTCACCAAGGCCGACACGGTCGACGACGCGGACGACGTCCGGGCGGACGTCGAGGCGGCCGCGCCCGGCGCGGACGTGATCGTGGTCAGCGCCGTCACCGGCGAGGGCGTCGAGGTCCTCGGTGCCATCGCGGCGGGGCAGACGCTCGCGCTCATCGGCACCTCGGGCGCGGGCAAGTCCACTCTCGCCAACGCCCTCACCGGCGCCGGACTGGCGACCGGCGAGGTACGCCAGGACGGCAAGGGCCGGCACACCACGACGTGGCGCGAGCTGATCCCGTTGCCGGGCGGGGGCGTTCTCGTCGACACCCCCGGGCTGCGCGGTATCGGCCTGTTCGACGTCAACGACGGCCTCGACATGGCGTTCTCCGACGTGGAGGCGTTCGCCGAGGAGTGCCGCTTCGCGGACTGCGGCCACGTCGCCGAGCCCGGGTGCGCGGTTCTGGAGGCCGTGGAGACCGGGGCGCTGCCGCACCGCCGTCTGGAGAGCTACCAGAAGCTGCGGCGCGAGGCGGACTGGATCGCCTCGCGTACCGACTACCGCCTGCGGGCGGAGCGGGCGCGGCAGTGGAAGGTGATCCACAAGGAGATGCGCCGCAACCCGTCGCCGAAGAAGTAGGCGGCGAGGCGGTCGGCCCGGCGTAGCGGAATGCCGGGGTGAGCGGCGGCGGACGGACGTGTCCGCCGCCGCTCTACCGTGTCCGCGGCGGTGCCGTGCCTGCCCGGCCGCCTGCGGGAACCGGAACGGCCACTTGCGAACTCTGGTGGGTTACCGGGTTGGATGGGACCTGCCCGGTCGCGATCTGCACGGAGAACCACACTCGGGGAGGCAAGGCGTGTCTCACGCGAATCCGAACAACCCGTACGGCGGGGGACCCCAGGGGGGCAACCCCTTCGGTCCGGGCGGTCAGCAGCCGGTGCAGCACCGGCGGGACTGCCGCGAGCCGTTGCGGAATCCGTGCCAGAACCCGTGCAACGACGACGGTGACAGCGAGATCGTCGACGCGTTCAGTGAGATGTCCGGCGGTGGCGGCGGCAGCGGGGGCGGTCGTGGCGGGGGCCGCGACGGTGCCGGGGGCAACCGGCCGTACGACAACGGGCCTTCGGGTGACCCGGTGCCCAACACCGGTAGCGGCGGCAGCGGTCAGGGCGGTGGCGGCGGGGGCAAGGACGGTTGCGGCTGCATGCCGGGGGGCGGCGGTGGCGGACGCGGTGGTGGCGGAGGCGGTCGCGGTGGTGGCAGCGGAGGCGGGGGCGACGGCTGCGGATGCGACGGCTGCCTGATCGTGATGGTGCTCACGCTGCCGTTCGTCGCGCTGTGGTCGGTCCTGCGCGCCCTGGTCGGGAAGCGCCCGGTACGCCCGGACACGCCCGCGAAGCCGCTGTCGACGGTCGACAGCGTGCTGCCGAACGGCCGGGCCGCCCGCACGATGTTCCGTGCGGTGCGCTGGTACCGCCTCAACGTCAGCCCGCGCCGGGCCGCGCCGGTGTGCCGCTACACGCCGAGTTGCTCGACGTACGCCGCGACCTCCTTGCAGCGCCACGGCGCCTGGCGCGGCGGCCGGATGACGCTGCGCCGGCTCTCCCGCTGCAACCGCAGCCACCCGGGCGGCCACGACCCGGTCCCGGAGGCGGGCGCGGTCCGATAGGCCGCCGCGCGGGCACCCCGTCGGGGCCAGGGGATTCGTGGGCGGCCCGGCGGGCAGACACACGCGCTTACTGAGTGGTAGCAAGGGAGGCGCAGGAAGCGCGGCCGTGTCGCGCCTTCGTCCATCGACCGGGAGGCAGTCATGGCGCGTGCGCCGTTCGATCCGCGGGACCCACTGGGCATCGACGACTTGTTCGACGCCGAGGAGTTGGCCGTACGCGACACCGTGCGGCGGTTCTGCGCCGAGCGCGTGACGCCGCATGTCGCCGAGTGGTTCGAGAGCGGCGAGCTGCCGGTCGTCCGCGAGCTGGCCGTCGAACTGGGCCGCATCGGGGCCTTCGGCATGCACCTGGAGGGCTACGGCTGCGCGGGTGCGTCGGCCGTCCAGTACGGGCTGGCCTGCCTGGAGTTCGAGGCCTGCGACTCGGGACTGCGGTCGCTCGTGTCGGTGCAGGGCTCCCTCGCGATGTTCGCGATCCACCGGTTCGGCTCCGAGGAGCAGAAGGACGAGTGGCTGCCGCGCATGGCCGCGGGCGAGGCGATCGGCTGCTTCGGGCTCACCGAGCCGGACATCGGGTCCGATCCGGCGTCGATGCGCACCCGGGCCAAGCGCGACGGCGGCGACTGGGTCCTGAACGGCCGGAAGATGTGGATCACCAACGGCTCGGTCGCCGCGGTCGCCGTGGTGTGGGCGCAGACGGACGAGGGCGTACGCGGGTTCGTCGTGCCGACCGACACCCCGGGGTTCTCGGCGCCGGAGATCCGCCACAAGATGTCGCTGCGCGCCTCGGTCACCAGCGAACTGGTGCTCGACGACGTGCGGCTGCCCGAATCGGCGGTGCTGCCGGGCGTCGTCGGCATGCGCGGGCCGCTGACCTGTCTGGGCGAGGCGCGCTACGGGATCGTGTGGGGCTCGATCGGGGCGGCCCGGACCTGCCTGGAGACCGCCCTCGGGTACGCGGGCGGCCGCGAGCAGTTCGGCAGGCCGATCGCCGGATTCCAGCTCACCCAGGCCAAGTTCGCCGACATGGCCCTCGAACTGCACAAGGGACTGCTGCTCGCCCTGCACCTGGGCCGCCGCAAGGACGCCGGCACGCTGCGGCCCGAGCAGGTCAGCTTCGGCAAGCTCAACAACGTGCGCGAGGCGATCGAGATCTGCCGGACCGCGCGCACGATCCTTGGGGCCAACGGCATTTCGCTGGAGTACCCGGTCATGCGGCATGTCACGAACCTGGAGTCGGTGCTGACCTACGAGGGCACGTCCGAGATGCACACGCTCGTGATCGGCAAGGCGCTGACGGGATTGGACGCCTTCCGCTGACCTCGCGGGACGGGCGGTCCGACACGCGGACCACCACGCCCGTGCCCGCACCCGTGCCTGCGGACTCCCTTGGCCCAACCGGGCATTACGTCCGGTATGGGTCTTCTGGTGCCCGGCGAATGGCACTACCTTGCTCCCAGCGTTTCCGGCCCCGCCGTCCCGAGGACCGGCCGGCGCGTCGACGGCCGGTGCAGGGCCGAGGAAGAAGGTACGTGTGAGTGCGCAGCCCGTCCCGGCGACCCCGGGTCCCGCGCTCGACCCCGGGTTCGACCCGTTCGCGGACGAGGTGCTGGCGGACCCCTATCCGGCGTGGTCGCGCGTACGCGACGCGGGGGCCGCGGTGCACGTACCGCTCCACGACGTGTGGGCGATCGGCCGGTACGCGGATGTGCGCGAGGCGCTGCGCGACTCCGCCACCTTCTCGTCGCGCGGCGGCATCGGCCTGCGCGTGCAGGACGACCCGGTCGAGGCCGGGCTGCCCAGCAGCGTCGACCCGCCCGACCACGACCGCTACCGGCGGCTGATGGGCGCCCAGTTGGGCCCGCGCCACCTGCCGCGCCTCGGCGACATGATCCGGGTACGGGCCGAGGACCTGGTCAAGGACCTGGTGGAGCGCGGGTCCTTCGACGCGGTCGCCGACTGGGGGCGCACCTTTCCGGTGGAGATCCTCGGGGACCTGGTCGGGCTGCCGGTGCAGGGCCGCGAGCGGCTGCCGCAGTGGTCGGCCGCGGTCTTCGACAACTTCGGCCCGACCGGCGAGCGCGCCGACGCGGCGCTGCCGCTGCTCGACGAACTCGTGCGCTACGTCGGCGAGGTGGTGACGCGCGAGAACCTGGACCCGGACGGCATGGGCGCCAAGGTCTACGAGGCGGCGGACCGCGGCGAGGTCAACGACGTCGAGGCGCTGTCGGTGGTCATGACGTTCCTGGTGTCCGGGATGGGCACGACCTCGGACGCGCTCGCGCAGCTGCTGCTCCTGCTCGCCGAACACCCGGACCAGTGGGCCGCGTTGCGCGCGAACCCCGCGCTGATCCCGGGGGCGTTCGAGGAGGTGCTCCGGTACGACGCGCCGGTTCAGGCGTTCTTCCGCACGGTGACCCGGGACACCGAGGTCGACGGTGCCAAGGTGCCGGAGGGCGCGCGGGCGATGCTCTTGTTCGGCTCGGCGAACCGCGACGGGCGCAAGTGGGCGGACCCGGACCGCTTCGACGTGGGGCGCAATCCCGTGGACCACCTGGCATTCGGCTCGGGCACGCACAGCTGCGCGGGGCAGGCGCTCGCTCGGTTGGAGGCGAAAGCGCTGCTGGTGGCGTTGGTGGGGAAGGTCGAGCGCATCGAACTCGCGGGCGAACCGCGGCGGCGGCTCGGCCATGTCTCGCGGACGCTGGAAAGCGTACCGTTGCGCGTGGTGCCCGCCGCCTGACCGGCGGGGCGGGGTTCAGCGGGTTGCTCTGAGCAGGGGGACGCGTACCCGGATCGTCTTGCCCCCGGCGGACGGCAGGACGTCGATGACGCCGTGCGCCTCGGCGACGGTGAGTTTCACGATCAGCAGGCCGCGGCCGTCCTCGGACTCCTCGTCGGTGTCCATGAGCGCGCGGGGCCGAAAGGGGTGGTCGTCGGTGACGTCGAGTCTGATCCGGCCCTGGGTGAGGGCCAGCGTGACACGTACCCGCTCGGTCAAAACCGCAGCGTGTCGGACGGCGTTGGACACGAGTTCGGTCGCGACGAGTAAGAGGGTGTCCTCGAGGTCGTGGTGAATACGCCAACCCCGTAAGACATCGCGCAGGCGGTGCCGTACCTCGGGTACCGCGGCGACCACCGGCGGCAGTGTCCAGCGGACCAGCACGGGGCCGGGGGAGTGTCCGGAGCCGTACCCGGAGCCGGGGTCCGCGGGTGTGGGGCCGAGATCCGCGGGGCCGCCGCCCACGGCGGTCTCCAGGGACCGGCGTACGCGCGCCTCGGCGCTCTCACGATGTGCGGCCCGGCGTGAGCCGGGCCGTCCTGGCACAGTCATGTGCGGCCCCGTGGTCGGCAGTGGTCGTGCTCTCTGACGTGGTTCGGACCGGGTGGCCGAGGGCGCCGCAAGGCGGGGGCGAGCGGTGCGGCGAGGCTGCCGGGTGTGTGCGTGGCGTACGAGGTGCGATGCCTGTGGCGGTTCCCCTGGGGTGTGGACGGAAGGGGGCGGGGGATGGTGCGCGGCCGGGCGGCGGGCTGACGGGAAGTCAACGCCGGGGGGCGGCACGCGTCCACTGAGGGATGGCGCATCCCTGGATCCTCAAATGTGCGGAGTGGCTTGGATGGCCAGTGTGGAGCGCCCCGTGATGAAGCATCCATGGTTTTCCGCCTGTGATCCGGAATGACATCGGACATGATGTTTTGCCGGTCAGGTTTGCCCGTATCTGCATATTGATGGCCGACGCCGTGCCGTGTCCAGGTGTGAACACATCGTGACGGGTGGGCAGGCGGATGTGCGGGAGTGCGGACGGGCGTGCGGCCGGGCTCGCCCACGGGAGTTCGGCGGGGACCGGGCGGGCTTCAGGGGGGACCCCCGGGCGAGAAGCAGACGGGATTTGGGCGGGATTCGGGCGGAGTTTGGGCGGGAGCCTGCCGGGCGTCAGGGCGTCAGGGCGTCAGGGCGTCAGGGCGTCAGGGCGTCAGGGTGTCAGGGTGTGCGGCCGCCGGGCGTGCGCGACTTGGTGTCTTCGGCTTCCCAGGTGGTCGCGCCGCCGTCGTCGTCGGGGCGCGGAGCCTTGTCCTCGTCGTCCTTTGCCGTCGCTGTCGTCGCCGCGGTCTCTGCGGCGGATGCGGCGGAGACGGTCTCCAGGACGGCCAGCACGAGCGCGACCAGCACCGCGACCAGCAGGACCGATCCCACCGTCGGGTCGTTCCACAGGAAGAGCCACAGGCCGCCGAGGGCGATGACGCCGAGGTAGAGCGGGTGGCGGTGGCCGGCGATCCACGACCCGGCCGCGCCGGTGCGTACCCCCGCGTCGGAGGCGGTGCGTCCGGCGGCGCCGAGGCCTGCGGTGAGACCGCGGCGGATCGTCCGGGCGGGGCGGGACGGACCGAACAGGAACGCGGTGAGGGCGGTGACGGCGCCGATGACCGCCAGGGTCCAGGCCGAGTGGCGGAGGAACTTGACCAGCGCGTCGAACACCGCCTTCGCGGCGTCCTGTTCGACGTTGGAGGGCAGCCGGTCCAGGTAGATGCGGCGGCCGATCAGCAGGGCCAGCACGAGCAGCAGCATCGCGGCGAGCACGCCGAACCCGAGGCCGATGAACGCGCGGCGGCTGTTCGGGGCGATCCACAGGCCGAGCGCGGCGACGGCGAGGGCGATGAGGGGGAGCCACCAGCCGACGGCGTGCAGGATGCGGACGTACGTCCGGACCTCGTCGAGTTGGTCGGACTGCACGAGCACGATCGACTTGTCCACCTCGGGGATGGCCTCGGCGAGGCTGAACCCGCGGTCCACCAGGCGCTGTTGGGCCTGCGCGATGATCGGTCCGAGCTGCAGCGTCACGGTGCCGCCGTCGATGTTGATCGCGTCGTTGCCCTGGCCGGTGAGGGCCTTGACCATCGCGGCGTGCGCGTCGCGGTTCGCGGTGGTCCACAGGTCCGCGAAGGCGTCGCTCTGCACGACGGCCTCGACCTGGTCGCGTACGAAACTCTCCACGCCGCTCTCCAGCGGCCCTGACAGGCGGCGCAACTGGTCGGCGATGCCCGACGGGAGGCCGTTGTCCGACAGCGTGTCCGCGAGCGCGTCGGTGACCTGGTCCATGTCGATGCGGCTGCTCAGTGCGGTGGTGATGCGGTTGGTGACGGCGTTCTGGACGGCCGGGTCGTGGGCGAGCGGGGCGACCGTCGCGACGTAGGTGTCGGTGTCCTCGATGACGTCGTCGGCCCAGACGGCGACCACGGAGAGCAGTGCCAGCAGGCACGCGAGCGTGAGCGCGACCACCGACCCGGCGGTGCGGACGCGGCGCTTCACGCGTCCGGACGTACGCTTCCGCAGTCGGTCCAGTTCGGCGCGCTCGTCGTCGGAGAGCGGCTTCTCGGCCGAGGGCGCCTTGGGTGTGCCTGCCGCGGCTTCCCGCTCGCCGGCTGCCGGGTCCGGGGTGCCGGGCGCATCAAGGGAGCGCGGTGCCTCCGGCGCGTTCGATGCACTCGGCGCGGCGGGGGAGTCGGGCGCTTTCGGTGCTTTCGGTGCGTCAGGCGTGTCAGGCGTGTCCGAGGAACCCGAGGTGCTGGCCATGCCTGATTGTCGCCAGGAAATTGGACTAATGCGACATTTAACACGCAGTCAGACCGCAGCCAGGCCGTCCATTTGGTGGAGCCGCGGACTGTGGTGGACGGGTGCGGCCGACGTTACGAAGTGGGGCGGTCGGCGTACGCGAGCCTGCCGGGTCGTCCCTCGGACACGGCCTAGTCGCCGCCCGGCGTGCGGCGCAGCCGTTTGACCTCGCTGCGATGAGCCTTGCCCGCGAGACGGCGTTCCTTTGAGCCGCGACTCGGGCGTGTCGGCCGACGCGGCGGCGGGGGCGGGGCGGTGGCCTCGACCAGCAGCTCGGCGAGCCGCCGTCGCGCCGCCTGCCGGTTCATCAACTGTGACCGCTGCTCCGACGCGGCCACCGTGAGCACGCCGTCGACCAGCCGGTCGGCGAGGTTCCGCAGGGCCCGCGCCTTCAACGGCTCGGGCAGCGCGGACGTCGCGGCCAGGTCGAACGACACCTCGGCACGGCTGTCCGTCGTGTTGACCGATTGCCCGCCGGGCCCGGACGACCGGGAGAAACGCCAGGACAGCTCGGCCGCGGGCACAACCGAGCCGCGGATATCGAGATCTGTCGGCATGCCTCCTATTGTCCGGCACCGTTCGGGGCGCAGTCCACGCAGTTTCGGCCGGACTTCGGTGCTGACGTACGGATCTCCTCAGCGCGGCGGCGGACCGCTCCGCTCCGCCTGCCGAGCCGGTACGCCCTGGTCGTCAGTGCGGCGAGGCCCGGGCAGCCGGTCGTCCGGCGCCGCCAGGCTCGCGCGGCGCAGCGCCGGGAACGCGGCGGCGACCGCGAGCGTGGACACCACGCAGACCAGCCCGCCGGTGAACACCGCCGTGCGCGCACTGGTCAATTCGGCGAGGAAGCCGAGTCCGGCGTTGCCCAGGGCGGGCGAGACGGACGCCTGGACCATCCACAGGCTGCTGACGCGTCCGCGGAGTTCGTCGGGTGTGCCGTGCTGGAGGAGTGCCGAGCGCAGGGTTTCGGAGATCAGGTCGCCCAGCCCGGCGAGGGCCAGCAGGACCAGCGCGAGTGGCAGCAGAGAGGTCAGGCCGAAGCCGGTCAGCGACAGGCCCCACAGGAGGACCGCGCCGATGAGGGCGTGGCCGCCGGCGCGGCCCGTCCAACCGCTGGTTGCCGCGCCGACGAGGGCGCCGAGCGCGGGCGCGGCGTACAGCAGGCCGACCACGCCGGGGCCGCCGTCGAACTGCTGGTCGGCGAGCACCGGGTAGAGCGCCTGCGGCATGGTGAAGACCATCGCGGCGGCGTCGATGAGCAGCAGGCCGACGATGAGGCGGTGGCCCCGTACGTAGCGCATGCCGACCGCCACGGCGGCGAAGGCCTGCCGGACGCCTTTGGCGGTCTCGGGTGCGGTGGGCGGCAGTGGGCGTACGAACAGCAGGGCCAGCGAGAACACCAGGAAGCCGGCCGCGTCGATCGCGAAGCAGGCGGCCAGGCCCGGGCCCGCGACCAGAACGCCACCGAGGGCCGGGCCGAGCAGGGCCGCGAACTGGGCGGAGGAGGCGGTCAGGGCGCCGGCGGCGGCGAGGCGTTCGGTGCCGACGAGGGAGGGGATGGCCGCCAGCATGGCGGGTCCGCCGAGGCCCGCGAACAAGCCGGTCAGGCCGGTGGCCACGTAGATGGGCCACAGGTGCGGCTCGGGCAGCAGCGCGTTGACCATCAGCGCGACCGCGACGAGGGTCAGCGGGAGGCGGGTGGCGAGCATCAGCAGCCGCCGGTCGAAGCGGTCGGCGAGAACGCCGCCGACCAGGACGCCGACCACCAGGGGGAGCGCGCGGGCGAGGCTGACGAGGCCGACCTGTGCGGCGGATCCGGTGAGGTCGTACACCTGCCATGCCACGGCGACGCTGGTCATGAGCGTGCCGATCAACGCGCCGAGGAACCCGGCGAACAGCAGCCGGAAGTCGCGGCTGTCGCGCAGCGGGGAGAGGTCCATGGCGAAACGGCCCCGAGGCATGGGCGACTCCTGACGAGGTGAGGCAAGCCTTACCCGCGCAACTGTGGCGATGCCGCGGCTTAAAGTCAACATGTGTGAAGTTCAAGCGCTGCTAGCCTCGTGCCCCGATGAGCAGCGACACTCCGGCCCGGCGGCGGCCGACCCACCGCAAGGGCCGCAGCACGCTCACGCGCGAGTCGGTCGGGCGCGCCGCACTGGAGTTCCTGGGCCGCCGCGGGCCGGCCGAGCTGACGATGCGCTCGCTCGCGGCCGACCTGGGCGTGTCACCCCGCGCGGTCTACAACTACGTCGAGGATCGGCGCGACCTGATCACCCTGGCCGTTGAGCTGTTCGAGGCCGACTGGTGTCCGCCGGAGTTGGACGCCGCACCGGAGGCCTGGCGAGGCGGCTTGCGCGCGTACTGCGACGACCTCCGCGCGCACTACCGGCGCCACCCGGGCATGACCACGTTGGCGCTGCGCGAGAACGTCACGATGGCCCGGCACCCCACGATGCTGCGGAACGTGGACGCGCTGATCGGGTTCTTTGTGAGGGTCGGGTTGCCGCTCGGGGACGCGTACCGCGCGTGCATGGAGACGATTCGGGCGGTCGTGGGGTTCGTGGAGTTGCAGGACGGGCCGTACGACCGCCCGCCGCCCGACCTCGACCCGGCGGTCTTGGAGCAGTTCCCGCCGCCCTGGCTGCAGCCGGAAGCGGACCTCGAACTCCCATACCTGGGCCGCCTCGGCGAACTCGAACCCACGCCCCCGGACGCCCAGTTCGTCTTCACCCTGGATGTTCTGGTCAACGGCATCGCCGCCCGCATCCCGACCGCGGGCGACGGAGACTAGGCCTGCTTCGGCTGGTTGCGGACCATCATCAGATGGACGGGTGCGGTGTCCCAGGGGCGGGTGTGGCCCAGCGGTTCGTACCCTTCGGCCCGCCAGAACGCGATGGCTCCTTGCGCTTCCGGCCGCGCGGTGACCGTCGTCCGCTCGCCCGTCCAGGGGCCGACAAGCGCCGCGTGCATCTCGCCCCCGAGACCGAGCCGTCGGTACGCGGGCAGGATGGCGAACTCGAAGACCACGAAGGTGCGGTGCCCGTCCTCCGCGGTGACGTATGGGGCAGCGGCTCGAACGTCCCCGCCCAGCAGCGTGTCTCGGCCGCTGGCGGAAGCCCGTACGCCATCCCGACCGCGGCCCCGTCAAGCGAACGCGCAACAACCAGCGCGAAGCCCAGGGCCGTGGAATGCCGGGGCAACGTCACGCGCCATGAACTACGCCACGTCGTCAGGCCCTTCGTCGTAGGGCTCTTCGGAGTAGACCGCGGCGTAGAGGCCCCCAACCGCATCCACCTGCCCCCCGACACCGGCAGCGTCCACATATCGCGTGACGGTCCACAAGCGGGTCACGGAAGAAAGCCCTCTCACACGGGAGTTGCGCCGTGCCCTTTGGCGATCCAGTCGATATGCGCGGCAAGAGCGAAGTCGGCCTCGGTGAGCCCAGAACACTCATGCGGAACCGTCCCAACCCTCTACGGTCAATTCTGTCGGCTCACCCGCCAGGTAGCGGTCGAGCGCGTACCGGGTCGACGGGACGAAGTCCCCTGGCAGGTCCTCGATATCGGCCCAGAACTGCACGGCCTGGATCGGTCGATTCTCGTGCTCCTGAACACAAGTCAGGTGGCCGGCGAAAGTCCAAAGGTCAGTGCGACCTGGCGGACACCAGGACCCCAGGTGTCGCGTGCCACACCGCCGTGGCGTCCGAGCAGTCGTCCCGTGCACGCACCATCAGGCCGAAGCCCTCCGGGTCGGGCCACCCGTGGTTCATCCACCACTCGACCGCGGCGATGTAGTCCGCGACAAGCCCGTCGTCGCCTGCCACGTTGACACTGATCCCGGCGCCGAACCCCAGTGACGCGAACCGGTCGCCGTGGCGCAGCCACAACACCCGTTCCCCGTCGGACGGGTGGACGCCGGTCGTGTAGTGCTCCATGCCCGGCAGGAGCAGTCCGACGACGAACTCTCCCGCGTTCCCGAGCGGGGCCCCGAGTTCGCCCGGCGAGAGCCGAGACTCGTACGCGCGTGTTTCACCCCCTTCCGGCCACTCGGACCAGGGCGTACGCCGCTGTGAGCGGGCCTTCATGAACGCCACGGGATAGCGGAACCTGCCCATGGCGATGCCGTCGTGTACGTCGAGCGTGGTGACGTAATCGGCGGCGTGGGTGAACGTCGGAGTCCACGGCATCATGATCTTTCCGGTGGGGCACAGCCGGATCCAGGCGGCGGGTACCGCGCCGCGGACGGCGCAGGTGACATGGATCCGATCGAAGGGACCGTCGAGCACGGATGGCTTCAGACCGTCCGCAGCGATGACTTCGGCGTCGACACCGGCATCCTTGAGGCGCTTCCGGGCTGTGGCAGCAAGGCTTGGGTCCACCTCGATGCTCACTACGCGCCCCGACGGCCCCACACGGTCCCTGAGCAGGGCGGCGGTGAATCCGGTGCCTGCGCCGATTTCTGTGAACCTACGACTAGGTTCTTCGGCTTTGTCCCGCGGCGCTGCCTCGACAGCGCCGCGGACATCCCGTACCGCCCACGTAGATGCTGGGTCTCTGCAGAGCTGCGCTCCTGAGGCGGACGTCAGCAGGTCGTCTGGTCTGCGCGCGCCCGCGTGATGCGGGGGCGTATTCGCCCTTGCGTACGCGACAGAGCCTTGCGTACGCGACAAGGGAGTTGCGTCCGAGCTGGCTGTCCTTGTTGGGGCCGCGCTGCCGTTGGCGGCGCGGCTCCAAGCGCCACCGTCCGTTCTGATCGCATGGTGCGATTTTGCGCGCGATGCGCTCTGTTGGCCTCGTACCTGTATTGCGACATGGCACTGGGCCTTGACCGGCTGTGGACGATTCGAGTTGTGGTGTCGTGGCGCGGCGCTGCCTCGGCGGCGCCGCGCAACCGATCCTCGATACACGTGAGAGTGGCCTGACCTGCGCCGGGAGCGATTTCGCCGTTGCCGAGTGAGGAGAACTGGCGCGATCACGATCAGATGAGTGGCTCCTTCCGGGGCCGCGCCGCCCCCCCCGGCGGGGGGGCCCCCCAAACCCCCCCCGCCCCCCCCCCCGCACGCGCCGCCCGGGGGCGGCCGCCGCCCGGGGCGGGGGGGTGGGGGTGGGTT
>NZ_JBSFVE010000019.1:185494-195596 GCF_053592165.1 Streptodolium elevatio | reverse complement strand
ACCTCGCCGGCTTCAAAGTCCCCAAATACATCGTCGTCACCGACACCCTCCCCAAAAACCCCAGCGGCAAAATCCTCAAACGCGAACTACGTGGCACGTACGCGCACTTGGCGGAGGCAGACAAGTAGACCGGGGGGTCTTCAACGTCCCGTCGGGCAGCCCGCGGGCCGTGGTGCGTGCGCGCCGGGGCCAGGCGGCAAGGTCCGCCACACGGCGACTTGGGCGGGCGAAAGAGGGCCACCGGGCCCGGCGCGGGCCCGGAGCGTGCCGCGGTTCGCGGGCCCGGCGGCCCAACGGGACTTGGAAGTCGCGGCTCAAGCGGTCTCCCCGAGGCCGCTTAGAACGGCTGTACACCGCCCGGCACGATCGGGCCGCCGCCCGGCGACTTGGCGCGCTGCTGCCACGTACCGCGGTCGACGACCTCAAGACCGATGATCTCCCAGGGCGGGAGGCCCGCCGAGCGGCGGTGTTCGCCCCACAGGCGCAGGGCGAGCGCCGCCGCGTCCTGGAGGTCGCGGGCCTCTTCCCAGTAGCGGATCTCGGCGTGGTCGGCGGCGTAGCGGCCGGCGAGCAGGAACGGGTGGTCGTGGGCGAGGCGTTCGAGCGCTCTGCGTATCTCGTCCGAGGGAACCGCACCACCCGCGACGGTCAGGGTGATGTGCCACATCCGGGTCTCCTCGACCCGGATCGCCTCGTCCCCGCCGAGGCCGCCCTCCGGCGTCGCGTTCGGGCGCACCGACGGCGCGGCCTCCCAGGGCAGTTCCCTGCCACGTCCCTGCACTGGTCCGCCTCCCGTCGATGACGTGGGGCGGCTCCCCGGCGGCGTGGTCCCTGCCGCCGGGGCCTGCACAGTGCCGCCCCCGCGTCGCGTGCGTCAGCGGCGCAACAGCACCAAGTCGTCGCGGTGCACGACCTCGCGCTCATACGCCGGCCCCATTTCCCGGGCCAGCTCGTGGGTGGAGCGGCCCAGGAGCCCGGGGAGTTCCTTAGCATCAAAGTTGACCAGCCCGCGGGCGATGATGTGACCGTTTTCGTCGACAAGGTCCACCGGGTCGCCCGCGACGAACCCGCCCTCGACGGCGGTGATGCCGGCCGGCAGCAGCGACTTGTGGCGCTCGACCACCGCGCCGACCGCGCCCTCGTCCAGGACCAGGCGGCCGCGCGCGGTGGTCGCATGGGCGAGCCAGAGCAGGCGGTCGGCACCGCGTACACCCGTGCGGTGGAAGAAGGTTCCGGTCTGCTTGCCGGTCAGCGCCTCGGACGCGTGGCGGGCCGCGGTGAGCACGACGGGGATGCCCGCGGTGGTCGCGATGCGGGCGGCCTCGACCTTGGTGACCATGCCGCCGGTGCCCACGCCCGCGCGCCCGGCCTTGCCGATCTCGACGCCCTCCAGGTCGGCGGCACCGCGGACTTCGGGGATGCGGGACGAGGTGTGGCGTACCGGATCGCCGTCGTAGAGGCCGTCGACGTCGGACAGCAGCACCAGCAGGTCGGCGCGTACCAGGTGGGCGACCAGCGCGGCGAGGCGGTCGTTGTCGCCGAACCGGATCTCCTCGGTGGCCACCGTGTCGTTCTCGTTGACGACGGGCAGAACCCCGAGGTTCAGCAGGCGGTCCAGGGTCTGGTACGCGTTGCGGTAGTGCGTACGCCGCGTCATGTCGTCGACGGTCAGCAGCACTTGGCCGACCCGCAGGCCGTACCGCGCGAAGGACGCGGTGTAGCGGGCCACCAGCAGCCCCTGTCCGACACTCGCCGCCGCCTGGGCGGTGGCGAGGTCGCGCGGTCGGCGGTCGAGTCCCAGCGGCGCGAGGCCGGCCGCGATGGCGCCGGACGAGACGAGGACGATCTCGGCTCCCTCGGCGCGCTTCGCGGCGATCACGTCGACGAGCGCGTCGACGCGGTCCGCGTCGAGGCCGCCGGCGGCGGAGGTCAGGGACGACGAGCCGACCTTGACCACGATGCGGCGTGCGGAGGTGACGTCCTCACGCCGATCAGGGACTGACATGCGCGGTGCTCCACTCCCCCGGCCATGGCCGGGTCGGTCACTCGTTGCCGAAGGGGTCGAATTCCTCGTACTCGCCGCGGATGGACTCGCGTTCGCGGCGGCGCTGCACGGCCGGGCGCTGCTCGTCGAAGCGGTGGTCCTCACCGCGGCGGCCCAGCATCTCGGCGCCGGTCGCGACGGTCGGCTCCCAGTCGAAGACGACGCCGGACTCGTCGTCGCCGATGACAACCTCGGCGCCGGGGCGCGCACCCGCGTCGAACAGCGCCTCTTCGACACCGAGCCGGGCGAGCCGGTCCGCGAGGTAGCCGACCGCCTCGTCGTTGGCGAAGTCGGTCTGGCGCACCCAGCGTTCGGGCTTGGCGCCGCGCACGATGAAGGCGTCGCCGCGCCGGGTGACGGTGAAGCCGCTGTCGTCGACGGCGGCCGGCCGCAGCACGATGCGGGTCGCCTCCGGCGGCGGGGCGGCGTCGCGGGCCTGCTGGACCAGGCCGGCCATCGCGAAGGACAGCTCGCGCAGGCCCTTGTGGCTGACCGCGGAGACCTCGTACACCTTCAGGCCGCGGCCTTCGAGTTCGGCGCGCACCAGGTCGGCGAGGTCGTGGCCGTCGGGGATGTCGGTCTTGTTGAGGGCGACCATGCGCGGCCGGTCGTCGAGGCCGCCGTACGCGGCAAGCTCCGCCTCGATGGTGTCGAGGTCGCTGATCGGGTCGCGGCCCGGCTCCAGCGTCGCGCAGTCGAGCACGTGCACGAGCGCCTTGCAGCGCTCGACGTGCCGCAGGAACTCCAGCCCGAGGCCCTTGCCCTGGCTCGCGCCCGGGATGAGGCCGGGCACGTCCGCGACGGTGTAGACGACGTCGCCCGCGGTCACCACGCCGAGGTTGGGCACGAGCGTGGTGAACGGGTAGTCGGCGATCTTGGGGCGGGCCGCGCTCAGCGCCGCGATCAGGCTCGACTTGCCCGCGCTCGGGTAACCGACGAGTGCGATGTCGGCGACGGTCTTGAGTTCGAGAACGTAGTCGCCGCCCTCGCCGGGCTCGCCGAGCAACGCGAAACCGGGGGCCTTGCGGCGCGGCGAGGCCAGCGCGGCGTTGCCGAGGCCGCCGCGGCCGCCCTGGGCCAGCACGAAGCGGGTGCCGTTGCCGACCAGGTCCTCGACGACCTCTTCCTTGCCGCCGGGCAGGAGGCGCTTGACGACGGTCCCGTCCGGGACGGCGAGCACCAGGTCGCTGCCGTCGGCGCCGCTGCGGTTGCCGCCCGCGCCGGGCTTGCCGGAGGTGGCCTTGCGGTGCGGCGAGTGGTGGTACTCGAGGAGGGTCGTGACGTTGGGGTCGACGACGAGCGACACATCGCCGCCGCGGCCGCCGTTGCCGCCGTCGGGGCCGCCGAGCGGCTTGAACTTCTCGCGATGGACGGAGGCACACCCGTGGCCCCCGTTACCCGCGGCTACGTGCAGAACCACGCGGTCGACGAAGGTGGTCACTTGTACCTCCAGCAGTTTTTTGCGGCAAAGACCGAAGGCGGACCGTGGATCGGTCCGCCTTCGGGTCGAGCAAGGGGGTCCCTGGGCCTTAGGCCGCCGGGACGATGTTCACGACGCGGCGTCCGCGGCGCGTGCCGAACTCCACCGCACCGGCGGCGAGCGCGAACAGGGTGTCGTCGCCGCCACGGCCGACGTTGGCACCCGGGTGGAAGTGCGTGCCGCGCTGGCGGACGATGATCTCGCCCGCGTTGACGACCTGGCCGCCGAAACGCTTCACGCCGAGCCGCTGGGCGTTGGAGTCACGGCCGTTACGGGTGGACGATGCGCCCTTTTTGTGTGCCATGTCCTCTACTTCTTCCCGGTCTCGATGCCGGTGACCTTCAGCTGGGTGTGCTGCTGGCGGTGACCCATGCGCTTGCGGTAGCCGGTCTTGTTCTTGTACTTCAGGATGTCGATCTTCTTGCCCTTGGTGTGGTCGACGACCTCGGCCGTCACCTTCACACCGGCGAGGACCCACGGGTCGCTCGTCACGGACTCGCCGTCGACCAGGAGCAGGACGGGAAGCTCGACGGTCTCGCCGGCCGCAGTCTGCACTCGGTCGGCCTGGAAGACATCGCCGACGGCAACCTTGTGCTGCCTACCGCCGGCGCGAATGATCGCGTACACCGCGAACTCGCTCTCTGTTCGATCGGAGTCCCTGACGCCAGCCGTCTCCGACCGATGCCGGGCGGCCTCCCCCGGCGCAGACGCCGGGAGGTGGGTGCTCAGGAACTTGGCATAAACATGCCGAGGGTCAAGAGTACGGATCAGTTCCGCACCCGGTCAAACCGGGTCCCGGCCGCGCGGCGCGGGACCCGTCGGGGGCCCGACCTGGGCCCGACCCCCGACGTGGGTGTCGCTGTATGCCGCCGCTTTCCCAGCCGGCGTCGTACCGCTGGGCTAGTTGCCGGGCGCGGACGCCGAGACGGGCTCGGCGGCGGGCTCGGCGCCGTCCGCGGCCTCGCCCTCGGTGGGCGTGGCAGCGGTCGGTGCACCGGCCGGGCGGGTGGCCCGACGCGGCGCCTTGCGGGTGCGCTTCGCCGGTGCTGCGGGCTGCTCCGCCGGTGCCGCGGAGTCCCCGGAGGGGGCGGCCGCGGGTTCGGCGGGTGCCTGCTCGGCCGGGGCCGATTCGGCCGGCGACGAGTCCGTCGATGCGGTGTCGGCCGCATCCGCTCCGGCGGCGACGGACTTGCGGGTCGACTTCTTGGCGGCGGTCTTCTTGGCAGCCGTCTTCTTCGCCGCGGTCTTCTTGGCGGCCGTCTTGCGCGGGGCGCGCTTGGCGGCCTTCTTCGGGGCCTCTTCGGCGTCTGCATCGGCCTCGGCGCTGCCGGCCTCGACCGTCTCCGCGGCTTCGTCCGCAGACTCGGTCGACGCGGCCTCTGCCGACTCCACCAGTTCGGCGGGCTCGACCAGTTCGACCGGCTCCGACTCCGCCGCGACGACGATCTCGGCCTCGGCCTCGACCGGCACCTCGGTGTCGGCCTCGCTGTCGGCGTCCCTTTCGACGAGTTCCACGACCTCGATCGGCTCGTCGGTGTCGACGGCGTCCTCGACATCGACCACGTCGATGATCTCGATCGGCTCGTCGGCCGCGACCGTCTCGGCCAGCTCGTCGTGCGTGTGCTCGTGGGCGCCGTTGCCGTTGCCGTTGCCGTTCCCGCCGCCCTTGCCCCGGCGGCGCCGGCTCGAGCCGCCGGACTTCTGCTCGGGCGTGTCCATGCGTACGAGCACACCGCGCCCGTTGCACTTGTCACACGTCTCGGAGAACGCCTCCAACAGCCCCTGGCCGACCCGCTTGCGCGTCATCTGGACCAGGCCGAGCGAGGTCACCTCGGCGACCTGGTGCTTCGTACGGTCCCGGCCCAGGCACTCCAGCAGGCGCCGCAGCACCAGGTCGCGGTTGCTCTCCAGCACCATGTCGATGAAGTCGATGACGATGATGCCGCCGAGGTCCCGCAGCCGGAGCTGGCGGACGATCTCCTCGGCCGCCTCCAGGTTGTTGCGGGTGACCGTCTCTTCGAGGTTGCCGCCCTGCCCGGTGAACTTGCCGGTGTTGACGTCGACCACGACCATCGCCTCGGTGCGGTCGATGACCAGCGAACCGCCGCTGGGCAGCCACACCTTGCGGTCGAGCGCCTTCATCAGCTGCTCGTCGACGCGGTAGGTCGCGAAGACGTCCGTCTCGCTGAACCACTTCGACAGGCGCGGGGCCAGGTCGGGGGCCACGTGCGCGACGTAGTTGTGCACGGTCTCCCACGCCTCGTCGCCGGAGACGACGAGCTTGGTGAAGTCCTCGTTGAAGATGTCGCGGATGACCCGGACCGTCATGTCCGGCTCGCCGTACAGCAGCGCGGGCGCGTTGGCCGTCGCCGCCTTCTTCTTGATGTCCTCCCACTGCGCCTGCAGACGGGTGACGTCGCGCGCCAGCTCCTCTTCGCTCGCGCCCTCGGCGGCGGTACGCACGATCACGCCCGCGTCGTCGGGAACGATCTTCTTGAGGATGGTCTTCAGGCGCGCGCGCTCGGTGTCCGGCAGCTTGCGGCTGATGCCGGTCATCGTGCCCTCGGGCACGTACACGAGGTAGCGGCCCGGCAGCGAGACCTGGCTGGTGAGGCGGGCGCCCTTGTGGCCGATCGGGTCCTTGGTGACCTGCACCAGGACCGACTGGCCGCCCTTCAGGACCGCCTCGATGCGGCGCGGGGAGCCCGCGTCGAAGTTGACCTCGCCGGCGTAGAGCACCGCGTTGCGGCCCTTGCCGATGTCGACGAAGGCGGCCTCCATGGACGGCAGCACGTTCTGGACCTTGCCCAGGTAGACGTTGCCGACGTACGAGGTGGCCTGCTCCTTGTTCACGTAGTGCTCGACGAGGACGCCGTCCTCCAGCACGCCGATCTGGGTGCGCTCACCGGTCTGGCGCACCACCATGACGCGCTCGACCGCCTCGCGGCGGGCCAGGAACTCGGCCTCGGTGATGATCGGCACGCGGCGGCGGCCCTGCTCGCGACCCTCGCGGCGGCGCTGCTTCTTGGCCTCCAGGCGCGTCGAGCCCTTGACGCTCTGCACGCCGTCGCCCACGTCCTCGCCCTCCGCTACGCGGTCGGCCCGGCGGGCGCGCGGCTCGCGGACCTTGACCACCGTGCGCTCGGGGTCGTCGGCGGCGGGCGACTCGCCGTCGGCGCCGTCGCGGCGGCGCCGACGGCGACGGCGACGGCTGGTGGTGGTCGCCGAGTCGTCGTCGTCCTCGTCGGCGCCCTGGGCGTCGCTCGCACGGGGCTCGGCGTCCTCGGCGTCCTCGTCGGACTCGTCGGACTCGTCACCTTCGTTCTCGCCGTCGGCCCGTTCGGCGTCGCGGCCCCGACGGCGGCGGCCACCGCGGCGGCGGCGCCGGGTCGGGCGGTCGCCGGACTCGTCGCCCTCGGCGTCGTGGTCGGTGTCGGCCTCGCCCTCGGCGCCCTCGGCCTCCGCCTCGGCGTCGTCCTCGGCCGCCGGGCGCCCGGCGCCCGGACCGGCGACGGTCACGCCGGGAATGCTCGCGGCGGCCTCGGCGGCCGGGTTGCGGCGGGTGCGGCGGCGGCGGGTGCGCGGCTCGTCGGCCGGCTCCTCCGCGTCGTCGTGCTCGTCGTCCGCCACGGCGGCCGCCGGCGTGACCGCGCGGGCGGTGTGGGCCTCCGGGGCCTGGAACAGGGGCTGGAAGACGGCAGGCGCCGCACGGCGGGTACGCGTGGGTGCCGGCGCCTCCTCCGGCTCCGGCTCGGCGGCGGCCTCAGGGGCCGCCTCGGGCGTGGTCTCCGCCGCGGTCTCGGCAGGCACGGACTCGGGCTCGGGCTCGGCGGCCACGCGCTTGCGGGTACGCCGCGTCCGGCGCGGCGCCGTCTCGGCCTCTTCGGCCGCGGCCTCCTCGACGGGGGCAGGCGCGTCGGCAGGCGCGGCCGTCTCGGGCTCGACGGTGGCGGCGGTCGCGGGCTCGTCCTCGGGCTCGGCAACCACGCGCTTGCGGGTACGCCGGGCCCGGCGCGGTGCCGGCTCGGGTTCCGGCTCCGGCGCGGCTTCGGCGGCCGCGTCGGCTTCCGCTTCGGCCGCCTCTTCCTCCGCCGCGGCATCCGCGTCCGGCTCGCCGGTCGGCTCGGGTGCCGCCTCGGCGGCAGGGGTGTCCGCGGCCGCAGCTATGGCCGGTGCGACATCGGCGTCGGCAGGGGCGCCGGCCGTGTCGGGCGTGTCAGTGGTGTTGGTGCTGTCGGTCGTGTCGTCGGTCCCGGTGCTGGGCTTGGGCGGCCCGGCCGGTCGGCTCGCGGCCCGGCGGCGGCGCCGCGCGGGGGCAGCGGGGGCTTCTGCCCCGGCGTCCGCCGAGGGCGCGCCCGCACCCGTGTCCGAGGTGGATGTGGAGTCGTTGGATGTCGCGGTGTCGTGCGGCTGGGCGTCGTCGGACGCCGCACCGTTCGGCTCGTTCTCGAGCATGCGGGTCTGTCTCCCGTCACGCTTCCGGGCGCTCCAAGGAGGGCGCCGCACAGAAGCTCGTCTCTCGCTCGCCGACCCCGCACCTGGCAGGGCCGACGAAAGTCTGTCGGAATGCGCCCCTGGCACCCGGTAGTTCCGGGCCGAGGCGTCGACGGCGGTCCGTGGCTTCGGCTCCGCCCCGTGTCTACGGCTCCTCGTTCCCCGTCGAGGTCACCGCATGCTCGGGCGCGAGCGGATCGGTCACCGCACCGGTCGCGGTGTCGAGCGGCCCCTGCGCCAAGCGAGTCACCGCGGCGGGAACGGGCGGCGCGAGGTCGGCGACCAAGCGGAGACCGGACAGAACGTCGTCGGGTCGGACGGCGGGTGTGGTGTGCCGTACAACCAGTCGCAGTATCGCACAGGGTCGGTCGCCGCTCCCATCGACACCCTGGTGACCTGCGTCAATCTCATCATCGGACGCATGGGACCCATCCGCCCCGTCCGATGCGGCGGAAGGAGCGTCCGTGTCCAGCGCGGCCACGGCGGCCCGCGCGTCGAAGGCGCGCATGCCGTTCTTGGTCATGCGTTCGACCTCGACCGATTCCGCGGCCATGAACACCTCGACCGCCTTGCGCGCCGTCTCCGGCTCGACGTCGGGCAGCCGGATGTCCCACACCGACGCCTGCAGCCGCTCGGCGAGGTTGCCGGGCGCCGCCTCCACGACCTCCAGCACGTCCAGGCCGGGCGGCAGCGAGGAGTCGAGGAGTGCCCGGATCTCGTCCGGCTCGCAGCGCCGCACGACCGAGATCTCCAGGTACTCGGCCTCGCTGGCCACGCCGGTCGGCGCGGCGCCCGCGTACGACACCTTGGGATGCGGCGTGAAGCCGGCGGAGTAGGCCATCGGCACCTCGGAACGACGCAGCGCCCGCTCGAAAGCGCGCTGGAAATCCCGGTGGCTGGTGAACCGCAGGCGGCCGCGCTTGGCGTAGCGCAGGCGCAGTTTCTGGACGGCCGGAGCGGGCGGCGGTCCTTCGGGCATTCGGCGTGCCAGGGCTACTCAGTCCTCAAGTAGTGCGATATCAGGGATGAACTCTGGCTCCAGGGTACGGGGAGCACGCGCCCGCGCGGACCCCGCCGTCACCGGCCGCCGCGCCGCATCGAGCGGGTCACGTCCTTGACGGTCTGGCCGACGCTCTTCCGGGCCTCGCGGATGGCGGCGCGCGTGTCGGCCGCGGCCTGGCGCGTCGCGCGTACGGCCGACCGCGCCGCGCGCCCGACGCCGCCGAACGCCGACTTCGCGGCACGGCCGATCGGGGCGAGCACCGCGCGGTACGCCGCGGTGAACGGCCACACCAGCACGCGCCACACCTTGACCGCCGCGCGTCCGGCCCACCGGACCGCTTCGCGCATCGCCCTGCCGATTGGCAGGACGACGTACCGCCATCCGGCCGCGAACGGCCACGAGATCACGCGCCACAGCCAGCGCAGGACACGCATGGAACGGTTGCCGGCCCACACGAAGGCGGTCTTCAGGGCACGGCCGAGCGTGCCGCCGCCCTTGCGCACGCCGCGCCCGACCTGGCGGAACGGCCATATGACCGCTTTGACGACCCAGCGGCCGGCCTTCGCCACCGCGCCGCCGGCCCAGACCAGAGGCGCGCGTACTCCCCGTCCCAGCCAACACAGGCCCCGCCACAATTGGCGGAAGGGCCAGGTGAGGACCAGCGCCGACATGCGGACCGCCCATACGAGGGCGCCTCCGAGCGCGGCCAGGGCGGCAGAGATGCCACGACCGACAGCCGCGAGCGGATGCCGCAGCCACATGAGCCCGCGCCAGATCTGCGCGAGGGGCCAGATGAGCCCCTTGCCCAGCAGCACCAAGCCGCGCCCGAGCCACACGAATGCGCGGCCCAGCCAGTCCAATGCCGTACGCCAGACCGCACGCAGTCCGCGCCCGAGCGCGCACAGACCGCGCCACACCTGCACGAGCGGCCACGCCAGGACGGCCCCGAAGGACCGCAGCAACGAGCGCACCCACGGCCCGAGGCGCCGCAGCCCGGCCCAGAGTTTGACGAACGGCCAGGCCAACGCGCGGCCGAGCGTCGCGATGCCGCGGGCCAGCCACGGCCCGAGCCACATCAGCC